>JBFWOF010000041.1:0-56742 GCA_050250665.1 Lysobacterales bacterium
CTCATCCCCAAACACGCTAAGGAGTGCCGCAGCGTCGTCTTCCACAATTTCGCGAAGGACCAACCGCTCAGTTTCTAGCCCCGGAAATGGTTCCATGCGAATGAGGCCTAACGCCATGTTAAGCCGCCGCGGCGGCAAGGTTGGATCAGGCGAAGTGACAGTTCCGCGGTCGGCTTGAACATATAGTTAGGCTTTGCTGCCGAGAACAGAATTTGACCAGGACAAGCACACGATAGGTTCACAAATGCTCCTGCTTTTAATGCCTTACGCATTCACCGGCGCTCTTGATCTTGCTCTGCCAGACACCGAGGGACAAACAACTGCTCTCCTCCACTCCCAGACAAAGCCCACAACGCTCGTCCGACAAGATTACGACAAGTCAGCCCGGATGTTCTTCCGATCCGAGAAGTCCACACGACTCGGCTTCACCCCAACCCGAAAGACCTCAACTGCTTTTGCTCTTCAACACCAACAGCCACAAGCGCCTGCCTTTACCGCACCGACCAACGGCAACCAACAACCGACGATCAATCACCAGAACCAAATCAAGGCAGGAAACAAAGCCTAACGTCATGTTAAGCCGCGCCGGCCGCCAAGCCAGAGCAAGCGAAGAGTCAGTTCCGGCGTCGGCTTGAACATATAGTTAGATTTCACTCCTCACAACCAAAGTGGTGCTTGGCCCAGGTGTCCCGTTTCTCGAGTACGGAGTAACTTGAACCTCGATAGTGAACGGTTTGGGTTCATTACTAAGTTCCGCCCAATAGAAATTGAACTGGCGTTCGCCCTTATCATTGCCCTGCCCGAGATAAAGGCCGTGTGTAAATATCTCGTCCGGGGCATTACCACTAACTTGCTTGAAGGAATAAACAAAAGGTGCAGAGGGGCTCGCATCTTCAATCGCCAACGACACATATGCTACCTCTACGCAGGAATCGCCTCCAGCTGAAGCGCGGCGACCTCTATGGATCTCTGCGACACGGACCACCGGTGCTCGTGATGGAAGGATCTCGCCTGTAACTGCGACAGGCTCAATCTGAAACGGCTCTTCCTGAAACGGACTACACGCTAGCGCACTACCAGACATCTGCGATGCGACAACCAGAATCATCCAATTACGAATCACGTTAGTCCTCGACATGAAATCTAACGCCATGTTAAGCCGCGCCGGCCGCCAAGCCAGAGCAAGCGAAGATTCAGTTCCGGCGTCGGCTTGAACATATAGTTGGGCCTCACTCCTGAATACGAAAACGTATTGGAACTATAAGTAGGAACTTCGCTGCCTTTCCCTTTACCGTACCCGGAGTGAATTTCCATTTTTTTACGGAATCCAATGCGGCATCAACGAATCTACCATCAGCCGCCTCAAATACGCGAGGATCAGTAACCTTACCGTTTTCATTAACAACGAAGGCAACAGTTACTTGGCTTTCGACCTTGCCATAAAAAAGATTAATAGGATACTTCGGGGGAGTCATGGATTTGACACGCGGCATTATTCCGTCGAGTAACGACGGAGGAGGGGCTGCCGAATCAAGCAGCTCCGGACGATCGGAATAGAGTTGTCGCAGTTTTTCTTCGACTTCCGGAGAAGGATCACCGACACGGCTTCCAAGATCAATAGCTCGCGATTGTTCATTAATCTGCCGAACAGGGTTACCTCCAAACCTCGTGGTGACGCATCCCGCAAGAAGCACGACAAATATGAGAATGATGCGGATCACGGCGATCTTCCCTGTGAGGCCCAACGCCATGTTAAGCCGCGCCGGCCGCCAAGCCAGTGCAAGCGAAGAGACAGTTCCGGCGTCGGCTTGAACAGATAGTTAGATTTCATGCTAGCCGGCCCGATGAGTACCAAAACAGGAGCTTACGTTACAGACCACAACCAGGACTTGAAGGTCCAACCGCCCGCCGACCCGCGCGAACAACCAGAGCAGACCCACTCACCCAGCAGACCGCGCGTTGACGCGGCAATCTTGTCACAAACGATCCGGTAACCGACCCGCAACAGCAGACAAAGAACGCACTTTCCTATGAAACGCCTGCGATAGACCTTCTGCTGCCATCTGGTGGCGACCCAGGTCCGACCGCCAGCCAACCAGCGCGCGGCTCAAGACCTCAATCCCACCGTACCAGCCGCGCGCTGACAGCGCGGCCAGACTGGAAACCAACTCACCTACCCCACAACCTAGCCATATGCGCTTTCATGAAATCTAACGCCATGTTAAGCCGCGCCGGCCGCCAAGCCAGAGTAAGCGAAGAGACATTTCCGGCGTCGGCTTGAACATATAGTTAGGCTTCTACGCCGGTTTTTAGAAACACGGACACCTGGCATTCACAAATTGCGAACGGAATAACGGAGCTATAGCGGAAATTATACCTATAAATCACACATCCTCCCGCCGTGCCAGCCATGTTAGATACCTTGCTCTTAACTCAGCAACCATTCCCCATTGAATTATTCCCAGGAGCCCTGCCAGAATTGTGGCGTTGACCGAGCCATGCGACAGATAGAGCGAAAGGAGCGAAAGCGGAGGCGCGGAACACAAGAGAATTATATGGGCAGCCTTAAATCCATCACCGATATCAGCAAGCCCAATAACAAGCCAACCAAGCCACCACGCCCCAAATAGCAAGACAACGATTCGCGTAGATCGAGCCATGGAAGCCTAACTACAAGTAGACGTCAGTTGTGAGGTAATAAACATGCGTTATACGTCACTTCTGAGGTGCGATGGGATATCGCGTCTGCCGCCAGTTTGCGAGAGTTTCATCGAAGAATCAAGCACTTCGGGGCAGAGAAGTCGCCCAAGAGCCACCCCAAAGGACGCAAGTCTGACGTGATATGCACTAGCACATCGGGCTCTCGTGCTTCCTACGAGTACTGGGCAATCTTGGAATGGCTGCGCGTGCTATTTCACTATGTTGCACCGCGACACTGGGTGGGCTGTCCTGGCACACGGGGCCCTCTTCGCGTTCTGCTTTGTTCTATCTGACGCGCTCCTTGTCGGCACCTGTCAGATTTTTCCTACATCCGCTGATGCTGTTCTCCCACAGACAAGCACGCCAAGCCGCCGTTAGCTTGTGGTGACTCACTTCGGGGAGCTCTGCGATGCAATATCGGGTGTTGTGCTGGTGGGTTACGCCCTTCTTCGTCGGGTCCAGCGACGTTGATTGGGATGCTGTGGAGGCTGCCTTGCGGCGATTCAGCGAGATGACCGGCCGCGATGACCGCTTGGCGCTGAGAGAGCAACTGCTGTCGTCCCCGTCGTTTCGGCATCGTCCTTCAGCTGCAACCTCCTCTGATGATATTACTCCCGGAGGCGCCGGTTCGGCCGCAGTCCAGCACTCTGAAGATCGCGAGGAGAGCTCTACCGCGCTGATCCCAGCTCGCGATCAGGGTGCGCCACGATCGCAAACTGCCTTTCCGACAGCTGGTACGGACATCGTCCCCGGACCTCCGCTGCGGGTGTCTGCTGCACTGCCTGAGACCCGTCTGCTGGACGCGGTCCGTGAGCGAATTCGCCTCAAGCATTACAGCATTCGCACGGAACACGCGTATCTGGGTTGGATCGAGCGCTTCATGCTGGCCTTCCGTCATCGTCATCCCCGTGACCTGGGAGGCGTCGAGGTCGAGCAGTTTCTGACAGCTCTTGCTGTCCATGGCCGTGTGGCGGCGTCTACCCAGGCGCAGGCCTTGAGCGCCCTGTTGTTTCTGTATCGGGAAGTCCTTGGCGTGGACTTGCCGTGGTTGGAGAACGTCACCCGTGCCAAGGCTCCGCGTCGGTTGCCGGTGGTTCTGGATAGGGCCGAGATCAGACGGCTGCTCAATCAACTTGACGGTCGCAACTGGTTGATGGCGAGTCTGATTTACGGGACTGGCATGCGGCTGATGGAATGCGTCCGGTTGCGAATCAAGGACGTGGACTTCTCGCGACTGGAAATCACGATACGTGATGGCAAAGGCGCCAAGGATAGGATGACCATGTTGCCCAGCTCGCTCGTTGAACCGCTGACGCGTGAAATTGCGCGAGTCCGGGACGAGCATCGTGAGGATCTTGCTGCCGGGTTCGGCGAGGTCTATCTGCCCAATGCGTTGGAAAGAAAGTATCTTTCGGCTGCGCGTGACCCGGCGTGGCAGTATGTGTTTCCATCGGCGAAACGATCGTTGGACCCCAGAAGCGGACGCGAGCGCCGTCATCATCTGGACGAGCAGGTATTGCAACGTGCCGTCCGCTCTGCCGTTCGCGCTGCCGGAATCATCAAACTGGCTACTTGCCATACGCTGCGCCATTCATTTGCCACGCATCTGCTGGAATCTGGATACGATATCCGTACGGTTCAGGAACTGCTGGGTCATTCAGATGTCACGACCACACAAATTTACACACACGTCCTGAATCGCGGCGCAGGCGGCGTATTGAGTCCGCTGGATCGATGAATGTGCCGATTCTGATGATTTGTTTCGATAATCATTCAGCACACTTCGATCAACAGGATCTGTCAAGCCGATAGTCCGTATGAACTGTGCTCGCAGATTCACTGGAATAGCTATGGATTGCTTCACTACGTTCGCAATGACGTGGCTGATGGATGGCTCGCGGGTATACATTGACTGGACCAACGGTTTTTTTCTCCCGTTTTGCCGGTTCAATTCGTTGTTCATTCCGGAAATAGCCCGCGTCGGATAGCCCGAATCGCGCCCCTCGCTCTCGGCGCGGTTAGACAGAAAAATCCCGGTGAGTCGCTTTGCGGCACACCGGGCTTCACGCAAAGCCTGTCCGTCGCGTCACCGGTCGCGCCGCGAGGGCGCTCCTACGACCGAGGGGTCATGGCCGACCGTTTGAACGCGCCGATATGGCTGCTGGCAATGACGGCGTGCATCTCAGTTCGCCTAGAATGATGCGATGCATGACCTGGTGCTGGAAATCCTGAGTGGCCCCGCCCTGCCCTCGCGGCAGTTGACGCTGGATGAGCCGCGCGTGCTGGGTCGGCATCCGGACTCGGATTGGGTGCTGGCGGACGCGGGGGTTTCGCGGCGGCACGCTGGGATCGAGACGCGTGGGTCGGTTCCGTATCTGCGCGACCTCGGCAGTCGGGCGGGTACTTTCGTCAACGATCAGCAGGTGGATCCGAACTGCCCGGTGCCGCTCAGCGAACACGACCGTTTGCGCATCGGCCCGTGGCGATTTCGTGTGCGTCGGCTGGAATCTGCGCCTGCACGCGGTATGACCGGGGTGATGTCGGCCGTGTCGCTGGGTTCGGCCACTCGTATCGGGGCGCCGGTGCTGGCGGCGGAACGGCGGCTGGAATTGCTGGTCGAGTTCGCTGCAACCACGGTGGCCGCCGACAACGTGCAGACCATCGTGGCGCAATTGGCGGACTTCGCCCAGCGCGGCTCGGCGGCGCGTGTGGCCAGTGTCTGGCTGCAGGAGGACGGTGACATGGTGTTGGCGGCCTCGGTGCCGGCGACCGAGTCGGCATTTCCCTGTGTCGCCGAGTTGTGTGACGGCGCCAGTCAGGGCGGTGTGGTTCAGGCGGACATCGAATTGCCGGGCACTTCAGGTGCGCGACCGGTGCTGGCCGTGGCTTTGAGGGTGGACAAGGAAACGCGGGGCTCGCTGTTGGTGGAACTGAGCAGGCCTGATCCGCGCGCGCGTTCGGATGCGGCTGAGTTCGTGCATGCGTTGGCTCGGCTGGCCGGACTGACGCTGGGCAATGTCGAACGCCGGGACATGGAGCGACGGGTTCAGCGACTGCATGCCGACCTCGACCAGGCCCGCGAGGTGCAACGACTGATCTCACCGCCCGCACACGGCGTCTGCGCGGGTACCCGTTACGCCTTTCATGTACATCCGGGGCGGATGGTGGCCGGCGATCTGGTCGACGTGTTTGCGCTGGACGAGCACCGCTGTGCGGTGGTGCTGGGCGATGTGGCCGGCAATGGCGTGGGCGCCGGCTTTCTGATGGCCAGCGTGCAGGCCTATCTGCATGCGGAGTTGCTGGTGACGCGGGATCCGGCGCTGGCGGCCACGCGCTGCAATCGTTACATCAGCCGGATCGGTGGTGGTCATTTTGCGACAGCCTGGATCGGTGTTGTCGATGCGCGAGATCGCCGGATTCGCTATGTGGATGCCGGGCATGGCCATGGTCGGCATATGCGTGCAGGCGGTGAGCCGCACAAGCTGGAGGGACGCGGCGCGATTCCGCTCGGGATCGACGCCGGAGCGCAGTTCGACATGGAGGAGCTTTTCCTGGACATCGCCGACCGTCTGATCCTGTATTCAGACGGCGTCGCCGAGATCAAGGGCAGCAGCGGCGACACTTTTGCGCCCGCGGTTCTGGACCAGATCCTGCGGCGCGGCGGGCTGCCCAGTGATGATGTCGCGGCCGTGATTGCGGGCATGGAGATTTTTGCGGGTGGCAGCATGCCCAGTGACGACGCTTCGATCCTGGCTTTTGATCTGCCGGAATGAGTGCGCGCGGAGGGTGGCGGATGTGGTCTCACGCAGCCTTCGGCGCGGTCGCAGTGACTTGCTGCGGACGAGGGAGAGATCGTCACGTAGCCCGCTGCGCGGGCAACGTGACCTACTTCGCGTTTGGGGGGCCTCGTCACGTAGCCCGCTGTGCGGGCAACGTGACCTACTTCGCGTGTGCGGGGCCTCGTCACGTAGCCCGCTGCGCGGGCAACGTGACCTACTTCGCGTATGGGGGGCCTCGTCACGTAGCCCGCTGTGCGGGCAACGTGACCTACTTTGAACGTGCGGGTCTTCGTCACCTGGCTCACCGTGGTCGGGGCGCATGAAGATTCCTGCGCTGCTGGGGCGAGACCCCTGGGCATTTCCGGACGCTTCGCTGGCCTTGCGGCAGCCGAACGGCTTGCTGGCGATCGGTGGAGATCTGTCGCCGGAGCGGCTGACTGCGGCTTATCGACAGGGCATTTTCCCGTGGTTTTCAAAGGGCGAACCAATCCTCTGGTGGTCGCCAGATCCACGCCTGGTGCTGCACCCGGACGAATTCAGGCTGACCCGCAGTCTGCGCAAGCGGGTGCGTAGCGCTGGCTGGCGCATCAGTGTGGACACCGCCTTTCTGCCGGTGATTCACGCCTGTGCGCACACGCCGCGGTCGGGCCAGAACGGTACCTGGATCGTGCCCGAAATGATCTCTGCCTACACCCGACTGCATCGCGCCGGAATTGCCCACAGCGTGGAGGTCTGGGAGGAGCAGCGCCTGGTCGGCGGGCTGTACGGGCTGTCGATCGGACGGATGTACTTCGGAGAATCCATGTTCAGTCTGGTGCCGGATGCCTCGAAGGTGGCCCTGTGGGCTTTGTGCCAGCGACTGGCGGGCTGGGGTTGGCCGCTGATCGATTGCCAGCAGGAGACGGCGCATCTGATGAGTCTGGGAGCGACGGTGTGGTCGCGGGGCGCCTTTCTGACGGCGGTGGCGGAGCTGGTGGACTTGCCGGACGGGCATCCGTGGCGGTGCGAGGATGTGACGCCGGGGTAAGGGGTTGTCGGTTGTCGGTTGTCGGTGGCCGGTTAACCGTGGCCGTGTCGAAGTAGCGGGGCTCCGGCGCACGAAGGTTACGGGGTAAACGACCCGGGCTGTCGCTCTGGCGGCGGCGGTTGGTCCTGCCGGGCGCCTCGCATCAGACCCTGCAAAAGGCCGGTCTCTATGACGGCCGGGAAACTCCACAAAAACTTTGGCTCCCCCGCTCCCCATTGGGCG
This sequence comes from Lysobacterales bacterium, assembly GCA_050250665.1. Taxonomy (GTDB): domain Bacteria; phylum Pseudomonadota; class Gammaproteobacteria; order Xanthomonadales; family SZUA-5; genus JADKFD01. The sequence continues at coordinate 7,729 of JBFWOF010000041.1, forward strand.
GATTCTTGGGGCATGCTTGGGCGGGGTCTGGACTTTCGGGGAGTGGCAATGCGCATTCTGAGCACCGATGTTTACGGCGGGCCGAATCGGTTCGCACTGTTTCCGTGTGTATTGCATGTGGTCGACCTCCAGGAGCTGGAGCAATGGCCTACGGTGAAATTGGGCGAGAGCTTCATCGAGGGCCTGATCAAGGCCTTGCCGACGCTGGCTGACCATGGCTGCTCCTACGGCGAGGCCGGTGGTTTTCTGCGGCGCATGCGCGAAGACGAGGGAACCTGGCTCGGACACGTGTTCGAGCATGTGGTGCTGGAGGTGCAGCATCTGGCCGGACACGATGTCAGTTTCGGCAAGACCCGTTCGGCGAAGCTGCCGGGACAGTACAACGTGGTGTTCGAGATTCAGGACAAGGATGTGGGCCTGGAAGCCAGTCGACTGGCGCTGCGCCTGCTCCTGTCGCTGCTGCCGGAAGAACTGCGCAGCAAATATGCCGACAAGGATTTCGACTTTGAACGCGAGCGCGACTGGTTCATCCGCTATTCGCAGCGGCGCGAACTCGGGCCCAGCACCGGTTCATTGGTCAAGGCCGCGGAAATGCGCGGCATTCCCTGGTTGCGGTTGAATGATCAGAGTCTGGTGCAGCTGGGTCACGGCAAGTTCCAGCAGCGAATCCAGGCGACCATCACCAGCGAAACCCGGCATATCGCGGTGGAGCTGTCCTGCGACAAGGAAATGGCGCACAAGATCTTCGAGGATCTGGGCTTGCCGGTGCCGAAACAGATGACCGCATCCAGCGAACGCGAAACCCTGCGGGCCGCCGAGCGCATTGGCTACCCGGTGGTGGTCAAGCCCTTCAACGGCAATCACGGTCGTGGCGTGTGCATCAATCTGCGCAGCGCCGAAGAGGTGTCGCGCGGCTACGAGGTGGCCAGCAAGGTCAGCAAGACCGTGGTGGTCGAAAGCTACATCAGCGGTTTCGATCACCGTATGCTGGTGGTCAATGGCGAGCTGGTGGCCGCGGCCAAGCGCGTGCCCGGCCATGTCATCGGCGACAACCAGCACTCCATCAAGGAGCTGATCGAGATCGTCAACAGTGATCCGCGTCGCGGCATTGGTCACGAGAAGGTGCTGACCAAGATCCAGCTGGATCATCAGGTCGACGACCTGCTGGCCAAGAAGGGCTACACCCTGGACACCGTGCTGCCCGAGGGCGAAATCTTCTATCTGCGCTCGACCGCCAATCTGTCCACCGGCGGCACCGCCATCGATGTCACCGATATCGTGCACCCGGACAACCGGGCCATGGCCATCCGTGCGGCCAAGGCCATTGGCCTGGACGTGTGTGGCGTGGATTTTCTCACCGACGATATTTCCCAGAGCTATCAGACCTCGGGCGGCGGCATCTGCGAAATCAATGCGGCACCCGGTTTCCGCATGCACGTGGCCCCGGCAGAAGGCAAATCACGCGATGTCGGCGGCGCGGTCATGGACATGCTGTTTCCGGCCGGATCGCCCTCGCGCATTCCCATCGCCTGCATCACCGGCACCAACGGCAAGACCACCACTTCGCGCATGTTGGCGCACATCCTGAAGATGGCCGGGCACACGGTGGGCCTGACCAGCACCGATGGCGTCTACATCGATGGCAAGCTCACCGTGAAGGGCGACATGACCGGGCCGATCGCTGCGAGCATGGTGCTGCGCGATCCTACTGTCGACGCGGCAGTGCTGGAGACGGCGCGTGGCGGATTGCTCAAGCGCGGCATGGCGGTGCGTGACTGCGATGTCGCCTGCGTGCTCAATGTGCAAAGCGACCATCTGGGCCTGCGCGGCATCGACACCCTGGACGAACTGGCCGAGGTCAAGCGCACCGTGGTCGAGATCGCCAACGACACCGCCGTGCTCAATGCCGATGATCCGCGGGTACTGCGCATGGCCGCCTACACCCGGGCCAAGAACGTCTGCTATGTGACCATGAACCCCAAGCACACGCTGGTGCAGGCGCATATCCGTGCCGGCGGCCGTGCGGTGGTGCTCGAGCAGGGCATGAACGGGCACATGATTGCGCTGTACGACAAGGGCAGTCATCTGCCGCTGATGTGGACACATCTGATCCCGGCCACCATCGAAGGCCGGGCCATGCACAATGTGCAGAACGCAATGTTTGCGGCGGCGTTGGCCTACGGCATGAAGATCAGTCGCGAAAACATCGAGCACGGACTGCGCACCTTCACCACCAGCTTCTTCCAGGCGCCGGGACGGCTGAATGTCTTCGATGAGCACCCCTTCAAGGTGATCATGGACTACGCCCACAACGCCGCCGGCGTGCATGCGATGGCGTCACTCACCGATCAGCTGAATGTGGTCGGCAAACGGATCGTGGTAATGGCCGCCCCCGGTGATCGTCGCGACGAGGATGTGGTGGAGCTGGCCCAGGCGGCGGCTGGTCACTACGACACCTATATCTGCAAGCGCGACGATCACACCCGCGGGCGCCGCGGCAATGAGGTGCCCGAACTGCTGCGCAAGGGCCTGATCGACGCCGGCGTGCATCCCGACCAGGTCGAGATCATCGAAGACGAACAGGAAGCCATCGTGTCCGGCCTGTCACGAGCGCGGCCGGGTGATCTGGTGGTGGTGTTCGCCGACAATATTCCGCGTAGCTGGAAGCAGATCATCTACTTCAAACCGGAAGTCCAGGCCGCGAGCGAAAAGCCCAGTCTGACGTCCTTGTCGGCGCCGGCCATTTCCCCGCTGGGTGGACTGGATGACTATGCCGAGCCGGAAATGGTCGACATCCGTCAGGATGAACGCGGGGTGTTCATTGCCGCGGAGGAGGCGGATTGAGCTTGTGTTGTGCGCGGGAATGACGATCACCGATAGAGTCGAAGGCCTGCCGTTCCCGGACTCTCAACGAGCGCTTGATCAGACGACCCCATGTCCATCCCCTACCTCATTGATTCCAGACGGCTCACGGGACGCACGATCCTGCTGGATGGTCCCGGCGCGGTGATCGAGACTCGGCCACCGCCGGAGATTCGCACGCATCTGGGGGCGCGGTGGCGACGCGAGGTGCGACGCTTTTCGGTGGCGTTGGGTTGGGGTGAGGTGGCACGGGTCACACGCTGGTTCGAGCCCACCTTGCACTGTGCGCTGGAAGCACCGATCGACCAGCTGATGCTGGCCACCTATGTGGCCGAGTGGTCGTGGGAACTGGCGCTGTCGGGCTTGATCGACCACGAGGTGCCGCGACGCTCGCGCATCCGCGCGCGGCTGGCGCGGCAACGCGATCGCGCCGCCATCCCGGAACTGGTGGATTTCCATGACCGCGCGTTGCGCGAAGGCGTGCAACTGCTGGTGGGCGATGGCGATCTCAGCATCGGCGAGGGCAGCCAGTCGCAGACCTTTGCCTGGGAGCAGCCGCCGGATCCCGACAGCATCGACTGGCCATCAGCGCGGCACCGACTGCCGATCGCGCTGGTCACCGGCACCAATGGCAAGACCACCAGCACGCGGCTAATTGCGCGCATGGCAAGCACCGCCGGTCGCATCACCGGGCACTGCTGTACCGACTCGGTGGAAGTGGGTGGTGAAGTGCTCGATCGCGACGACTATTCCGGACCCGGCGGTGCGCGCAAGGTGCTGCGCCATCCGCGCACCGAATTTGCGGTGCTGGAAGTGGCGCGCGGCGGTTTGCTGCGGCGTGGATTGTCGGTACGCATCGCCGATGTGGCGCTGGTGACCAATATCGCCGACGACCATCTGAACGACATGGGCATCCATACGCTGGGGCAGCTGGCCGAGGTCAAGTTTCTGGTGGCCAAGGCCCTGAAGCCGCACGGCGTGCTGGTGACCAATGCCGAGAATGCCTGGTGCCGCGAGCAGGCACGCTTGAGCGGGCGCGAAGTTGCCTGGTTTGCAGTGGACCCGCCCCACCCTTCGGTGCTGCGCGGCATCAGGCTGCAGCGCGGCCTGGCCACGGTGCGCGATGCTCGGCTGATCTACGAGCAGGCGCATCGCTGCATCGATCTGATCGGCGTGCACGAGATGGCCCTGCCCGGCGGCGCCAGTGCCCGTCACAACATCGCCAATGCCCTGGCGGCTGCAGCCGCGGCCATCCAGCTGAAACTGCCGCTGACGGCCATCCGCGCCACGCTGCGCAGTTTCGGACAGTCGGTGGATGACAATCCCGGCCGGGCCAATCTCTACCGCCTGGCCAACGGCGCCAGTGTGCTCGCCGATTTCGGCCACAACCCGGAGAGCCTGAGCGCGATCTTCGCCGCCGCGCACGGCCTGCCGTTCCGGCGTCTGCTGATCTCGATCGGTCAGGCCGGAGATCGCTCCGACCAGGCCATCCGCTCGCTGGGGGAACTGTCGGCGGCGCAGAACCCGAATCTGTTGATCCTCAAGGACATGCCGAAATACCGACGTGGACGTGACACCGGCGAAATTCCGGACTTGCTCCGGGCGGGTGCCCTCAGCCGGGGCCTGCCAGAGGAGCGCATCCACAGGTGCGAGACCGATATCGAGGCGCTCAACCTGACGCTGGACTGGCTGCAGCCGGGCGATCTGGCGGTGCTGTTCGTGCACAGCGAGGTCAAGGACGTGTTCGATCGCTTGCGCGCGAGCTGAGCGCTCTCCTGCAGGAGCGACCTTGCGTCGCGACCTTTGCACCGACCACAGCGGCTGGTTAAGAGTCGCGCCGCAAGGGCGCTCCTACTCAAAGGTGCGAAGGTGGCTGCCCGAGTGTCGCTGATCGCGGACGGAGTCCGCTCCCACAGTCGGCGCGACCTTGCGTCGCGAGCGCCATCCCGATCATCGGAACTGCCGGCGAGCTGATGTCAGGAGCAGGGAACTGTGGGAGCGGGCTCTGCCCGCGAACAGGGTCGCGGTAAACACGAGGCCTGTCGATCGCGGCTGAAGCCGCTCCCACTGTCAGGAACCCAGACCTCTAGGGCGCGTCCGTCGCCGCAACGCTGGCCTTCGGACCGATGTGCCTGTCGAAGAATGCAAGCATCTTCGAGTAGAGCTTCTCGTTGTTTTCGACCCGATAAAAGCCGTGCGCTTCGCCTTTCTGCACATAGAACTCTTCGATCAGTTTTTCTTTGCCGGCATTCTTGAGACCCTCAGCCATGACCTCGCTCTGCACCGGCGGCGCCCGGCGATCTTCGGCGCCAGCCACCAGCACCACAGGCACCTTGATGCGTTCTGCCAGGCGTGAGGGTGAACGGGCGTTGAGATCGCTGTCGGAGGTGCCGAGTACTTCTTCCATGAAGTCGACGCCGGAATCCCGCTCCTGGATATCGCCACGCTTGAACATGGTCTTGAGGTCGTAAACTCCGACGAAACCGATCGCGCACTGGTAAAGATCGGGTTCCTTGGCCACCCCCATCAGCGCCGCATAGGCGCCGTAGCTGGCGCCGTAGATGCAGATTCGCTTCGGGTCGGCGATACCCTGTTCGATGGCCCATTGCGTGGCATCGGTGACGTCATCCTGCATGGTGCCGCCCCATTGGCGATAGCCGATCTCGGTGAAGTGCTTGCCGAAACCGCCAGAACCGCGGAAATTCGGTTGCAGCACCGCGTATCCACGTGAGGCGAACAGCTGCACCTCGGGGTTGAATCCCCATTCGTCATAAGGCCCGTGCGGTCCGCCGTGCGGATTGATGATGAGCGGTAGATTCTTGCCGTCCGAGCCCTTGGGAAGCGTCAGCCAGCCGTGGATGGTGAGGCCGTCGCGGGTCTTGAACTCGATGTCCTTCATGGTGGACAACTGTTCCGGATCCATCCACTGGCGCACGCTGGCGAGATAGGTGGCCTTGCCGGCCTTGCGGTCAAACAGGAAGAACTCACCGGGATTGCGGTCGCTGCGGGCGGTGAAGACGATCAGGTTGCCGTCATCCGTGGCGTTGGAGAAACTCACCCACTGGTCCGGGAAGCTCTTGTGCAAGGCTTTCAGGATCAAGGCATCCGGGTGGTCCGGCAGCAACCACTGGATCTTGGGAACTGTCGAATTGAAGACCACGCCGAGCACGTCCTTGTCGTCCAGCGACATGATGACGCTGGCCGGATCGCTGACCTCGTCGCGGGCAACCAACTCGCGCTTGCCGTCCGGGTCCACCAGGTAGAGGCCATCAGGACCGGTCTTCTCCGACATGGTGGCATAGAAGCGCTGGCCATCGCCGTGCATGACCCAGGGGGTCATGGTGAACCCGGGTTCTTCTTCGCTCCAGATCTTGCGCCAGGACTTGTCGTCGGCGTCGTAATAGTGGACCTCCGACTTGTGGTAGCCGAGTTGGCCCAAGGCCACTCGCGCCTCGCCGTCAGCCGTCACCACGAGCGAGGCGTTGGGCACCGGCGAGAACGCCAGCTTCTGACCCTTGCCGGTCTTGGCATTGACCTTGTAAAGCACCGTGTCGAACTCGTCTTCGCGGCCGCTCCAGAGGTAGTCGGTGACGATCACGTAATCACCGCCATCGCGCAACGTCGTTGTCAACTGAGTGCTGCGTCGCCCCCCGGCGTAGGCCGCCTTTTCCTTGCCATCGGCGCGCATGAACAAGAGTTCGCCGCGCTGCAGGGGCCGCACCAATCGGCCTTGTCGATCGCTCATCGTAAACGCAACGCGCTCATTGTTGACCCAGGTGAAGCCACCCACCTGGCGCTTGTCGGTGAATCGTGCCACGCCTGTGATCTTGCGATCCTTGCGGGTGAAGATCACCAGCGCCCGGGTGTCTTCATCCGGGACGGTAGCCGCCAGGTACTTGCCATCAGGCGAAATTCGGATCTGCTCGAACTCGGAATGTCGCCAGAAGTCCTTGAGAGGTATCTCGGCAGGTGTTTCAGCCAGAACGACACTGCTGGTCGCGAGCAATGCCGTCAGAAGGATTCGTTGCCACATGGCGGGTCTCCACTACTGTCTTGGCCTACAAGATAGCTCCGACCCGCGGCGATTGCACTTGGTGACGATGGCGATGTTCAGTGGCAAGAACGACCTCCCGGGTCGCCGAGCTGAACTCGGCATTTCTCACACTCCGCGAGCTGAAGCCGGTCTCAGGTGTTCTGAATGACGATATTCGGAAAGCCGATCGACTTGTTGCGAGCCTGTCGGCTCAGTTGACCGGCGACCTTGCGGGCGATTTCGCGGTAGGTCGCGGCAATGGTCGAATCCGGCGCCGATATCACGGTGGGGTTGCCGGAATCGACTTCCTCGCGGATGCGCATGTCCAGTGGCAGCCTTCCCAGCAGCGGCACACCATACTGGGCAGCCATGGATTCGCCGCCGCCACTGCCGAAGATCGGTTCTTCATGGCCGCAGTTGGAGCACACGTGGGTGCTCATGTTCTCGACGATGCCCAGCACCGGCACCGCCACTTTCTCGAACATTTTCAGCCCCTTGCGCGCATCGAGCAAGGCAATGTCCTGGGGCGTGGTGACGATCACCGCACCGGAGACCGGTACCCGCTGGCACAGGGTGAGCTGGATATCGCCGGTGCCTGGCGGCAGGTCGATGACCAGATAATCCAGGCCCTGCCAGTCGGTTTCGTTAAGCAGTTGCTGCAGCGCCTGGGTGACCATGGGGCCGCGCCAGATCATCGGCGTGTCTTCCTCGATCATGAAACCGATCGACATCACCTGCAGGCCGTGAGCCTGCTTCGGCACGATGACCTTGCCGTCACGGGTATCGGGCTTGCCGCTGATCCCGAGCATGCGCGGCTGGCTGGGGCCGTAGATATCGGCATCGAGGATGCCCACCGTCGCGCCCTCGGCCTGCAGCGCCAGCGCCAGATTGACCGCGGTAGTGCTCTTGCCGACGCCGCCCTTGCCACTGGCGACGGCAATGATGTTCTTGATTTCCGGCAGCGGCGTCAGACCCTGCTGCACCTTGTGCGCGATCACATGCCAGCTGACGTCGACCACGGCACGGTCGATGCGCGGATCGGCTTCCAGGAAAGCCTGCACCTGCGCGGCGAGCGTGTCGGCCCAGCTTTCGGCCGGATAACCCAGCGCGATCTCAACCGCCACGTTGGCGCCATCGACGCCGACACCACGTACCGAGCCACAGGCCATCAGGTTCTCGCCATGATTCGGGTCGACAAATCCGGTGAGCAGTTCGCGCACCACATCCTGGGTCAAGTCAGTCATGTCCGTTCTCCTCAAGCTTCAGGCGCGGGAGTATGCGGGAGCCGGGGTTGGTTGTCGGTTGTCGGTTGTCGGTTGTCGGTTGTCGGTTGTCGGTTGTCGGTTGTCGGTTGTCGGTTGTCGGTTGTCGGTTGTCGGTTGTCGGTTGTCGGTTGTCGGTTGTCGGTGGTGGGGTTCCAGACCCGGCAGGACAAAGCGTCATTGCGAGGAGCGTAGCGACGAAGCAATCCAGAATTCGATGGCATCCCGCGATAGAGCACTGGATTGCTTCCCCCGGATCAAGTCCGGGGTCGCAATGACGCGAGCTTGTCCATCAATGGGCCTGGAGCCTCCAGACAAGTCTGGACCCGCAGGAGCCATCAGCGGCTCTTCTCCGCGCCCTCCGCGCCCTCCGCGCCCTCCGCGCCCTCCGCGTGAAACAGCTCGTGCCAACAACCAACAACCAGCAACCGACAACCGGCCAAGCCCCTGCCATAATCCCGGTCTTGCCACGGATGCTGAAAAGAGAACATGGAAGCACGCGACATTCTGGTCACCAACGCCCTGCCCTATGCCAACGGCCAGCTGCACCTCGGCCATCTGGTGGGGTACATCCAGGCCGACATCTGGGTGCGGGCGCAGCGTTTGATGGGCAGCACGGTGCATTTTGTGTGCGCCGACGACACCCACGGCACGCCGATCATGCTCGCGGCCGAGAAGGCAGGGACCACGCCGGAGCAGTTCGTGGCGCCGATGAAGGCCGCTCATGAACGCGACTTCGAGGATTTTTCGGTTCGCTTTGACCACTACCACAGCACGCATTCGGAAGAGAACCGGCTGATCACCGAGTCGATCTATGCGGCCCTGAAGGCGCGCGGATCGATCAGCTCGCGCAGCGTCGAGCAGTACTACGACCCGGTCAAGTCGCTGTTTCTGCCCGATCGCTACGTCAAGGGCGAATGCCCCAAGTGCGGAACGGCTGATCAGTACGGCGACAACTGCGAGAACTGTGGCGCCACCTATGCGCCGACCGACCTCAAGAATCCGCGCTCGGTGATTTCCGGAGCGCAGCCCGAACTGCGCGAATCGGAGCACTATTTCTTCGAGCTCGGGCAGTACCAGGATTTCCTGACCGAATATCTGGCACAGGACACCGTGGCCCACCCCGGCGTGCGCGCCAAGCTGCGTGAATGGCTGGATTCTGGCCTGAAAGCCTGGGACATCTCCCGCGATGCGCCCTATTTCGGCTTCGAGATTCCGGGGGCGCCGGGCAAGTACTTCTACGTCTGGCTGGATGCTCCCATCGGCTACCTCGCCAGCTTTCGCGCCTATTGCGATCGCACCGGTGTCGACTACAACCGCTATCTGATGCCCGGCAGCAAGACCGAGCTGCATCATTTCATCGGCAAGGACATCGTCAATTTCCACGGTCTGTTCTGGCCGGCAGTGCTCTATGGCGCCGGCTATCGGGTGCCCACGGCACTGCACGTCAACGGCTATCTGACCGTCAACGGCGCCAAGATGAGCAAATCGCGCGGCACCTTCATCCAGGCCCGCACCTACCTCGATGCCGGCCTCAATCCGGCGTATCTGCGCTACTACTATGCCGGCAAATCCAGCGGTGGCGTCGAGGATCTGGACCTGAATCTCGACGACTTCGCGCTGCGCGTGAATGCCGATCTGGTCGGCAAGTTCGTCAATATCGCCAGCCGCTGCGCCGGCTTTGTCGCCAAGGTCTTCGATGGCCGGCTGGCGGCCCTGAATGACGACGACCGCAGCTTCTACCACGAGCAGTCGATGCGCCTGTATGCCCGCTGCGGCGATGCCTACAAGGCCCGCGATTTTGGCCTGGTGCTGCGCGAGACCATGGCCGTGGCCGATGCCGTCAATGCCAAGATCGCCGAGCGTGCGCCCTGGGTGCTGGCCAAGGACGAGGCCAGGCGCGAAGAGCTGCACGCCATCGTTTCGCTGGGCATTTCGATGTTCCGATTGCTTGCCGCCTGGCTGAAGCCCATCGTGCCCAGCCTGGCCCACGACTGCGAGGAGTTTCTGGGCGCGGAAATCCGGCACTTCGACGACGTCGCCGATCCGCTGCCGCAGGGCCATGCCATTGCGCCCTTCAGTGCGCTGGCCACGCGCGTGGACCCGAAGCAGGTCGAGGCCATGATCGAGGCCTCGAAAGACACCCTGGCGGCAGCACCGGAAGCGGCCAAGGCGGCGAAGAAGGCTGCGGCGAAGGCAGTCGCGGCTGAAGCCGCTCCCACAGGGGGCGAGCCCGCTTCTACGGGTCCCGGGTCCCGGGTCCCCGGTCCCGACCAGCCGATTACAATCGACCAGTTCACCGCCATCGACCTGCGCATCGCCCGCATCACTGCCGCTGAAGCCGTGCCCGAGGCCGACAAACTGCTGCGTTTGCAGCTCGATATCGGCGCGATGGGCACGCGACAGGTCTTCGCCGGCATCAAGAGTGCCTACGATCCGGCCAGTCTGGTCGGGCGCCTGACGGTCATGGTCGCCAATCTGGCCCCGCGCAAGATGCGCTTCGGGCTATCCGAGGGCATGGTGCTGGCCGCTTCGGATGAGCGCGGCGGACCCTACCTGCTGGCGCCGGATGACGGCGCGCAGCCGGGGATGCGGGTGAAGTAGTCGCCCCGCCAGCCTGGACCGCCCCCATGGAGGGCGCCGCGCCTGCGGCGCTGCTTTCGTATACCCGGGCACGTTTCCGGGGCACCCGCCAGCGCGGCCGCGCAGACGCGCGGCCTTCCAGAGCATGACCGCCACCTGCGGTTCATGGCATCGTGTCCGCCCAGGCCTCAGGTACAACCAGACAGGACCCATGCCGCTGCACCCCGACGCCACCGCCATCGATGCCCTGCTGCCGCAGACCCAATGCACGCGCTGCGGCTATCAGGGCTGCCTGCCTTATGCGCAGGCCATCGCCGCTGGTGAAGCCGAGATCAATCAGTGTCCGCCCGGTGGCGCGGCGACCATCGAAGCGCTGTCGGCGCTGACCGGCAGGCCGGCGCTGCCCCTGAATCCGGTCAATGGCCTGGAAAAGCCGCGCGAAGTGGCCTTCATCCTGGAGGAACACTGCATCGGCTGCACCAAATGCCTGCCGGCCTGCCCCGTGGATGCGATTCTCGGTGCCAACAAGCGCATGCACACGGTGATCGCCAGCGAGTGCAATGGCTGCGAGCTGTGTCTTGCGCCTTGCCCGGTCGATTGCATCATCATGGTCCCGGACACGGCCTTGGACGGCGCGGCGCGGGGGCCCATAGACACCGTCGAAGCCGCGCACTTTCGGGAGCGTTACCACGCCCACCAGGACCGAACGGCGCGCCGGCGCGCCGAGCAGGCGGAGAAGATCGAGGCCAAACGCGCCGAGCTCAAGCGCGAGACCGGCGCCAGCACCCTGGCAGACGCCATCGCACGGGCCAAGGCAAGGCGCGCCGCCAGTGATCCGGTGCGCTAACTGGTAGGTCACGTTGGCCGCGCAGCGGGCTACGTGACAGCACCACGCGTGTGTATTGAACCCACCCGTGAGCGCTCCAGGCAGGTCCTGCCCGCGGGACATTCGCAAGCCTCATTCCGAGCCGCGTGTATCGGCCCGACATTGCGCACGGGCCATGAACCCCCGGCGTCATTGCGAGCGCAGCGAAGCAATCCAGAGGCACAGCTTCAGAATCACTGGATTGCTTCGTCGCTGCGCTCCTCGCAATGACGCCGCACGATATTGTCGCCCTCTCCCGCTTTGCCCTCTTTCCCGCCCTCTTGCCGGCGTGCGTGCCTCGGCCCGAGCCCCTCAATGGCGCTGATCCATTCACATTCGAGCCCCTATACTGCGCTGCTCTTTGAACCTCGGTGCTCACCCATGGCGCAGAAGCCTTCCTCGCTGGACCCTTCCGATCTCTTTGATGTGCGTTCGCTGCTGTCGGACGAGGAACGCATGGTGCAGGACACGGTGGCGCGTTTCACCGATGAGAAGGTGATTCCGATCATCGGCGATTGCTTTGACCAACACCGATTCCCGTCGGAACTGATCCCGGAAATCGCCTCGATGGGCCTGCTCGGCTCGAGCCTGCCGGAGGAATACGGCTGCGCCAACATGAGCAGCGTCATGTACGGTCTGATCTGCCAGGAACTGGAGCGTGGCGATTCCGGCATCCGCAGCTTCGTGTCGGTGCAATCGAGCCTATGCATGTACCCGATCTTCGCCTTCGGCTCGGATGAGCAGCGCAAGAAGTACCTGCCGGGCATGGCCAGGGGCGAGATCATCGGTTGCTTCGGTCTGACCGAGCCGCATGGCGGCTCCGACCCCGGCAACATGAAAACCCATGCCAAGCGCGATGGCGGTGACTGGGTCATCAACGGTTCGAAAATGTGGATCACCAACGGCGGCGTGGCCAATATCGCCATCGTCTGGGCGATGACCGAGGAAGGCATCCAGGGCTTCATCGTCGAAAAAGGCACGCCCGGTTTTGCCACCCAGGACATCGAACGCAAGATGAGTCTGCGCGCCTCGGTCACCAGTGCGCTGTTCTTTGATGATGTGCGGGTACCCGACAGCCAGCGCTTGCCGAATGTGCGCGGCCTGAAAGGACCGCTGTCCTGCCTGACCCAGGCCCGCTATGGCATCACCTGGGGCCCGATCGGTGCGGCCATCGCCTGCTATCGCGATGTACTGGAATACAGCAAGACCCGGATCATCTTCGGCAAGCCGATCGCTGGCACGCAAGCGGTGCAGCTGAAGCTGGCGGACATGGCGCGGCGGATCACGCTGGCCCAGCTGCTGTCGCTGCAGCTTGGTCGATTGAAGGATGCCGGCAACATGCAGCCCACTCAGGTCAGTCTGGCCAAGTGGAACAATGTGCGCATGGCCATCGATATCGCCCGCGAAGCCCGCGACATCCTCGGCGGCGCCGGCATCACCGTGGAGTACAGCCCGATCCGTCACGGCCTGAACCTGGAAAGCGTGATCACCTACGAAGGCACGGAAACCGTGCACCAGTTGGTGGTCGGCCGCGAGATCACCGGGATCAATGCGTTCTGATTGGGTTCCTGGGTGCGATGCGGCTTCACCGTGTCAGGTAGGCCGCGTTGCGGCCAATGTGACCCACTCAGGCAATGGCACTTGCGAGGGCTTCCGGCTTCACCGTGTCACGTAGGCCGCTATGCGGCCAACGTGACCTACGGTTGGGGTTCTAGTGTGTTCGCGGCTGGTGGTGTCCATGCAATCCCATCGCCAACATTTCCTCGGGACCGAGCCGCCGCGCCGGTACGCCGCCCCAGGTTTCTCCGGCGCCGACCCGGGCGCCGGGCAGCAGCACGGAATGCGGCAGGATGGTGGCCCCGGCGCCAACGTGGACATCACCCATCACCGTGGCTTTCTCGCCGATGGTGGCGCCCGCTTCGATCAGCACCGGTTCGATCGACAGGTGCCCGCCGCCGCCCCAATGCGCAAACAGGGTGACGCTGCCGCCGATGACCACGTCATCGCCCAGCGTGATCAGTTGTGGATCGGAGATCAGCTCGGTGTTGATGAAGGCGCGCTTGCCCAGACGCATGCCCATGGCCCGCAGAAACCAGGGCCCGAAAGGGGTCAGTGTGACGTACAGCAGGAAGGTGTAGCGCACAAGATAGAACAGCGCGTTGTGCAGGAACCAGGGCACTGCAGCCACCGAGTAATAGGCGCCGTGATAGCTGCGGATTCGCGTGGGCAGGATCCAGTTGATGATCGGCACCACGATCAGCAGCGAAAAGCCAGCGATCATGAAAGCCAGACCGAAACCCAGCCCCGCCAGCGGCCAGCGCACCCAGGAACCATGCGCCAGCGCCCACGGCAGCCAGTCGCTGAGCATCCACAGGGCGGGAGCCAGCGCCAGGCCGATGGCAACGGCCACGATCAGATACACCAGCAGCACGGCGATCAGGTGGGCAGCCCGCCCGAATCGACGGATGCCGCCATCCAGAAGGGCGGACAATCGAGTTCCGGGGTCCTTGATCGGCGGTTGTGCTTTAGGAGTCATCGCGCTGGTGGCATCTCCTCGATGTACGTTGATCTGCTGTGGTGTTCTGTCAGCAAGTTGAAGGACTCCGATGGATTTCGGTCCGCGGCATGGCGCGAGAAGAAGCCATGGCAGCGCCATGGCGCCGCCGAGCTACGCAGCATTCGGGCCGAAAGATGCGGAAACAGCTGAAGGCATCTGCCGAACAACACACTAGACACGGGCGACGCCATCTTGTCCATCATAGTGTGTGTCGAAGTGGCTGCTGGGTAAAAACACCCAGCGTCGGCCAGGCGGGTTCCTCAGCCGGGTGATCGGCAACGACTGTTTGATCTAGAGTGAGACTCAAACCCGCAAAGCGGAGTCAACGTACATGAAGACCACCACATTCACGAGCCTGCTGACCGCCCTGTGTCTGCTCATGAGCCAGCCGGCCTGGAGTCAGTCGTCCAGCGCAGCCAGCCAAGCAGAACGACAATGGCTCAGCGCCGAAAAACAGCTGCGTTTGCCTCCGAAGCAGCGCGAACTGGGTTTGAAAGAGATCACGCGCAACTGCGTACCTACGCCCATTTCGACCACCCCGAGCGGCCCAAGCTGGACCTTCGAAGTACAGACGGCCGCTGCCGCACGTTTGCGGGGCACAGCCTGGCGCGTGCCCTGCGGTGGTAATGACGCCCAGCTGATCCTGACGCTGCAGCCTATCCAGGGCACGCCCTTTGTCTGCGGCACCGAGATGGAGATCATGATCGGTGCAGCGCGTACCGACGATCTGTTTCTGGACACCGATCCCAACGACGGCCTCGGCACCAGTTTCTGCAGCAATCTGCCGAGCACGGCTTCCTTCGTGATCCATGAGTTCGACAGCACCTTCGCTTTTGACGACGACGCCGCCTTCACGCTCGTGTACGAGAGCGATGTCGCGCCCGATGCCAGTATCGCCATTCCCGCCTTTGATCCTGCGCTCTACGCCGGTATCGGTGGCAATGCGGTCATTGCCGGCAAGTTCAGCGGCAGCTACTACTCCGCAGCGCGCAATGGCGAGGGCATTCTGGTCGAGATCGGCAGCGTTGGCACGCGTCGCGTGCTGTTCCTGAGCTGGTATACCTATTTCCAGGGGCAACAGCGCTGGATCGTGGGCAGCGCCGATCTGAGTGCGGGCGCCACCTCGATCAGCGTGCCGCTGGTGGTCACCACCGGTGGACAGTTCGGCAGCGCCTTCGATCCGAATCAGGTCGTGGTCAATCCCTGGGGCAGTGCGATCGTGCAGTTTCCAAGTTGTGCACAGATGCGCTTTCAGTGGAGTGCCAACAGCGGCGAAAGCGGCAGCTATGACTACGCCCGCGGCATGGACAGCCTGGACGGCATCACCTGTCCCTGAGCGAGAGCGCAGACCCCTAGTCAACCGGCTCGGTTGCAGTCGGGCTTGATCTGGAGGCAAACAAGAATCCGGGGCGAGATCTACAATCGGAGCAGGCCACAGCCACATGCGGCTTCGCGCCCCGACTATTTGAGGACACCGAGGAATCAACGTGCGCAGCCCTGGCCAGCTACTGATTTGCATCCTGGGTCTATGGGTCTGGACCGCACCGCTCATGGCCGGTGGCGTCAACACGATCATCATCGATGGACGCAAGGCCCACACCAGCATCAGCCTGCCCAAGCCTGGCGGCGGCAACTACACGGCTGATTTCGAACTGGAGTTCCATAATCCGGTCAATCTCACGTCGGCCTGCCTGGGCATCAGCGCCGAGGTGCTCGATGCCGCCGCCATCGCCAGTGTGCAGGCGCGACTGCCGGACCCGGTCAACCAGACCATCGATCCGGCCTTTCCGGTGAAGATCACCGTGGAACCTCCGGCTGGGTGTGGTCTGGAGTTTGAAGACGAAGTGGACATCGAGCTGGACACCGCAGATCTGGTTTACACCGGTTTTTCGCCCTATCGCCTGATGAAGGCGCCTGTCGGCAGCAGCTTTCGGGACATCACTGCTTCGGTGACCGCCGGCAGCGTGCGCTCGCGCGGCAGCAGTGGCACCTTCTCCGAGTTCGTGATGGTGCTGGACGCGGTCCAGGCCTACGCCACGGAGGCGCAACAGGCTTTCGATATGCTGGATGCGCAACTGGCGAACATCGCGATTGGGCCGACGGCCAAGCAGACTCTTCAGACCGATGCCTCGGTCAGCCGCTCGGCCGTCGCAGTGAACGACTATGCCCAGGCGATCGCGCGCCTTGACGATCTCACCTTACACTGCGGTGCGCTGGGTGGTCCGGCATTGCCAAACCGCTGGCGCTCGCTGCGCGATCTGCAGAATGTCGAAGGCGAAATCGTCGGTCAGACTGATCACCTGAAGTTCCTGCTCGGCCGCCTCAACGGCGTCCCCTGAGACCGGGCGCGTCGGCATGCCGGTCAAGCTCAGCACGCATATCCCTGATCAAGCTGTTGCCCTGCATCTGCTGGCTGACGACCGGGACATCGTGCTCGGGCGCGATCCGGCTTGCGATATCCCACTGCGCCACACGTCGGTCTCCAGACAACACGCCCGTCTGTCGCTCACCGAAGGCGGGCACTGGCAACTACTGGACCTGAACTCGAAGAATGGCACCCGGGTCGACGGCCAGCGGGTCAGCCAGCAGCCACTGAGCCATGGCCGCTGGTTTGCGCTGGGCGATGTCTATTGCGAGTTCGAGATCATCGATGAAAGCGCTCTGCAGGCGCTGGAGAGCCGTGCTGCAGACCGGCGCGAAGCCTCTGCCGTCTGGACCCGTCGTCTGCATGCCGACACCGAGCTGCAGCAGATGCTGGCCGACCTGCTCAATGGCATGGTCGACGTGGCTGAATGCCAGCGCGGTTTCCTGCTGACCCTGGATACCGAGCGCCAGCTGCGGGTCGCCGCCTGCTACGGGCTGAACCCAGCGGATCTGGCGGCAGCCACCTTCCAGGGCAGTCGCAGTGCCATCGAGCGGGTGATCGCCGAGCGTAGAGCGATCTATCTCTGTGATCGCCGCGACCGACTGTGGCTGGCCGATCGCCCCAGCGTGATTGCCCAGGGCATCAGCGCCCTCGCCTGCCTGCCGCTGGTGCATCACGGCGAATTACTCGGGCTCGCCTATGCCGACACCACCGACGAAGCCCACGTATTCACCGAACTCGACGCTGAACTGCTGACGGCGATGGTCGGGCACGCGGCCTCCGTGCTGGCGGCGACGCGCATGGCGGCGCAACTCGCGCAGCTGTCGGCCTGTCTTGCGGTCAGCCCGGAGGGAAGCAGCCAGCTTGGTCGCGCACCGCGATGGACTAGACTCGGCGCAGACGCGGAATCGCCGCGATGACCAATCCGAATCGCCTCGTGCAAGCTGACACCCTAGTCAATCAGGCCACGATGACCGGCGCGCTGGCGGCGTCCGACTTCAGTCCCGGCACGGTGGTAGCGGGTCGTTTTCGCATCGAGCGACTCCTGGGTATGGGTGGCATGGGACTGGTCTACCAGGCTCACGACACGGAACTCGATATCGATGTCGCGTTGAAACTGTTGCGCCCGGAGCTGGCCAGTCGACGTGACGCCTTCGAGCGATTCCGTCAGGAACTGCTGCTGGCGCGGCAGGTTTCCAGTCCGCACGTGGTGCGCATCCACGATCTGGTCAAGCACGAAAATGCCTGGCTGATCAGCATGGACTATGTGCCGGGCCAGTCCCTGGAACGCCTGCTCGATCAGCGTGGGCCGCTGCCGGTCGAAGAAGCCATCACCATGACCCGGCAACTGGCACTGGGCCTGTCTGCCGCCCATCGCAGTGGCGTGGTGCACCGCGATCTGAAGCCGGCGAATGTGCTGGTCAATGAACAAGGTGAAGCCTGCATCACCGATTTCGGCGTGGCCCGCTCGGCCGGCACCACCGGTATCACCGACAGCGGCGTGATCATCGGCACGCCGGCCTACCTCTCGCCCGAGCAGGCACGGGCCGAACCGCTGGACGGTCGCAGCGATCTGTACGCGCTGGGTCTGATCCTGTTCGAAATGCTGACCGGCACCCTGCCCTTTCGCGGTGGTACGCCAGCGGAAATGATGGTGCAACGGATCGTCCGCGATCCGCCGTCGGTGGCGACGATCAAACCGGAATTGCCGGCCTTTGCCGTGCGTCTGTGCGCACACTTGCTGGAACTCAAGCCCGCGCATCGCTTCCAGAGCGCCGAGGAGGTCATCGCCGCCATCGATTCCAGGCGCGTGCCCGGCCTGGTCCGGAGCCGGCGTGGCCGGCTGGCGCTGACTGCCGCCGTGTTGCTGTCGCTGGCAGCGGCCCTGGTCCTATACCAGTGGCGTTCCGGCCTGCCCGCCGGCGCCACCTCGGCGGCCGCGACCAGCACGCTGAATCTGGACCTGGTGACGCTGCCACTGCAGGTGGCTGGCTCGGATGAAGCGGATTTGCCGTTGGGCGCTGGCATCGACAGCCTGCTCACCGAGCGCCTGGCTGAGGACCCGGATTTCAACAGCGCCAGCCGGCTGCAGGTCAGGCGGGTGCTGGCGGAGCTTGGATTCGATGCCGAGGCCGCCCAGCGCCAGCGCTCTCGCGTGTTCGAAGTGACCGGGGCGGCGCAGATCCTGGACGGCCAGATGCAGCGTTCCGACGACGGCCAGATCAGGATCACACTGGCCTTGTGGAAGCCGGGTCTGGCGCAGGCGCAATGGACCCGAAGCGCATCCGCAGCCAAGCCGACCGACTTGCCAGCGGCGCTGCTGCAGTTGCAACAAGGGCTGCAAGGTGAGTTGGGGGCGGTGGCCGCGAACCGACCCTGGCCAGCGCCGGAGGTGCTGACTGCCATCGGCCGATTGGAGTCGACGGCGCCCGCCGAGGGCGATGTCGACGCTCTGGCTCAACTCGCCCAAAGCAGCGCCAGCAGCGAGTTGTGGTGGGCCTTGCTGCAGAGCCTGGACGGGGTCGGTCGCGCCGCCGAGGCTACCGCAGTGGCCCGTCGCGCTTCTGAAGCCACTGAATCGGCGGCAGACTCCGCCGGCCGACGCGCCCACGCCTACGCCCAGCTGCTCCTGGGCAACTTCGAGCTGGCGCGCGAAGAATTGCAGGTGCTGATCACTGCCGCGCCGGGCGATCCGGCCCTCACCCTGCTGAAGGCCCGGGCACAGGCTGAACTTGGCGACTTTCAGGCCGCCATCGCCGAGTTGACGGAGCTAACCGCAGACGACCAGCGCGACATCCATGCCTGGTATCTGCTCGGCAAGTACTCGATCCAGTCCGGCGACGCCAAGCGCGCGGTCGACGACTATCTGGTACGCGCCCAGGTGCTCGCCAATCGACTCGACGATGTCCGCATGCAGGCCAACGTTGGCAACGCGTTGGGCCTCGGCTATCGCTTGCTAGGCCAGTTGGCCGCCGCTGCCGAGCGTTTTGAATCCTCATTCCGAATTCGCCAAGCAATCGGAGATGCACGGGGACAGGCCGCCAGTCTGCGCAATTTGTCCACCGTGCGCTCGATTCAGGGCGACTACGCAGCGGCTGCCGGAGCATTGTCACTTGCCAGATCGTTGGTCGAGCCCTTGGGCGATCCGGTGGCCATGGCCGATCTGGTGAATGACGTAGGCGTGCTGGCCGAAGAACAGGGCGACTACCGCGGTGCCCTGGATGCCTACCGTGACGCACTGCGTCTGCGTCAGGCCCAGGGCAATCTGCGTGAGATCGGCCAGAGTCAGATCAATGTCGGATTTGCCTACTATCAACTGGGTGAATTCGACAACGCCCAGACCTACTGGCAACAGGCCATGGCGAGTTACCAGCAGGCCGATGACCGCATCGGCATGGTCCACGCCCGCGAGAGCCTGGCGCTGGCA
Source organism: Lysobacterales bacterium (assembly GCA_050250665.1). GTDB lineage: Bacteria > Pseudomonadota > Gammaproteobacteria > Xanthomonadales > SZUA-5 > JADKFD01. The sequence goes on from JBFWOF010000041.1 coordinate 27,683, forward strand.
GAAACCGCCAGCGGCGCCTGGGAGCAGGCGCGCGGCAGCTTCGACCACATACTGGTTGAGTCAGAGTCCTTGCAGATGGCCGAGGAGCGCAGCATTGCCCAGGCGGGACTGGCAGAACTGGATCGCCTGGAAGGCCGCATGGTGAGCGCGCTGGACAATGCCGGGAAGGCCATGATGGCTTTCAGGCAACGCGAGGACGCACGCGGCATCTCGGAAATGACCCTGCTGCAAGCTGCGGTGTTCTGCGATCTCGATGACTGGGCGCAGGCGGCATCGACACTGGCAACGCTTTCCCCCGAAGATGCCGCCAGCGGTGAGCAAGCGAGCCTGTATGACTGGCGCAGAGGGGAAATAGCGCTCGGGCAGGGTCAGCCGGATCTCGCCCTTGGCGCAGCCGACGCTGCCATCGCCAGTGCCAGTGAGCAGCGCAATCTGGGGAACGAACTGGCAGCCCGGTTGCTGCGCACTCGCGCCTTGATGAGCCTGAAGCGCACACCGGAAGCCCTTCAGGAGCTGAACACGGTACGCAAGGGACGTGCGCGCTACGCCAGTGTGCCCTTTCGCCTGTTGCTGGCGGAAACGGAACTGGAGGTGGATATCGCCAGCAAGACCGCCACGTATCAGGAAGCCAGAGCCCTGCTGGCCCGGCTGCCTGATTACGGACGAGCCTTTCGTATCCATGCGCTTGCTGCACAGGAACCGTCGGCCACCAGCAGCGATCAGCCACTCAAGGACGCACGCGACAGTCTGGCGCGACTGCAACAGCAGACGCCCCCCGAGCAACAGGCCTCGCTGGAGCGCCTAGCTCGATCTCTGGGACTGGGTGACGGCGCGCCATGAACAGTGATGAGTCGGTACAGGCAGCTTCAGACCCGCACGATCAGGACGAATTGCGCCGGCAACTGCTGCAGCTAGGCCGGCAGCAGCAGGAACTGGTGGCCCAACTGCAGACCGGCGAGCAACATTTCAGGCGACTGGCGCGTTCGGTCTGGCGAGTCCAGGAGGACGAGCGCCGACGCCTGGCGCGCGACCTGCACGACGGCATCGGTCAACACCTGACGGCCCTCCGCCATCGTCTCGACGGTCTGGCCCACGGCGATGCCCTGGCCTCGGCGGAATCCCTGCAACAGGCCCTGGCGCTGTGCGACACCGCCATCGCTGAAACCCGTACGCTGTCGAGGCTGTTGCGGCCGCAGATCCTGGACGATCTGGGACTGGAAGCCGCCTTGCGCTGGCTGGCGCGGCAGTCGTCGGCATCCAGCCCATACACCGTTGAAGTGTCGATCAGCGAACTGCCCGAGACCATCGACAGTGATCTGTCGACCCTGATTTTCCGGGTCACCCAGGAAGCGCTCACAAACGCCGCCAAGCATGCCCGTGCCAATCAGGTGGTGATCCGGCTGAGTCAGCGAGCCGGGCGGCTGCAGCTGCTGATCGTCGATGATGGCCTGGGCTGCGATCTCGACAGCGCCTGGGCCCGATCAAGCAGCGGCGAAAGCACCGGTCTGGCCAGCATACGCGAGCGCGTGCGCCTGTTCGGCGGTCAGCTCTCGCTGCAGTCTCAACCCGGCGAGGGCATGCAGCTACGCGTCAATCTACCTTTCAGGAGTGGTCAACTGGAATGAGCATGATCAGGGTACTGGTGGCAGACGACCACACGATTCTGCGCGAGGGTCTGGTCTCGCTCCTCAACCACAGCGGCGACTGCCAGGTGGTGGGACAGGCAGCCGACGGCATGCAAGCGGTAGAGATGGCCCTGCAGCTGGAGCCGAATGTGGTGGTACTGGATCTGTCCATGCCCAAGCTCAATGGCCTGGACGTCATCCGCCGCCTCAGCAAGGAACTCGACCACACCCGCATTCTGGTGCTGACCATGCATGCCGAGGAAGAGTACGTGCTGCATGTGGTCCGCGCTGGCGCCGCCGGCTTTCTGCTGAAGGACAGCGCCAGCAGCGAGTTGCTGAAGGCGGTGCGGGCTCTGGCTGCCGGGCGTGCCTACTACGGCACCCACGCCTCGCAGGTGCTGGCCCATCAGGTACATCAGCCGCAGTCACGCATCGACGACCCCTATCGGGATTTAACCTCGCGTGAGCGTGAGGTCTTTCATCTGCTGGTCGAAGGACTGACCACCAAGGAAATCGCCCGACAGCTGGACATCAGCACCAAGACCGCCGAGAACCATCGCTTCCGCGCCATCGAGAAGCTGGGGGTGCGCAACACTGCGGAACTGATCCGCTACGCGGTCAAGCATGGCTTGTTCGAGTAGGCGTTGGCGGCGCCACTGTGGGAGCGGACTCTGTCCGCGATCTGTCCCGGAAATTCGTCCAAAGCTCGCGGGCGGAGCCCGCTCGCACCAAACATACCGCAAGCCATTGATTTTAAGGTAGGTGCCATCTTGGCCGCGAAGCGGCCTACGTGACTGACGTAGCCGTCACGTAGACCCTTCGGGTCAACGTGACCTACCTCCACGGTTTGATGCGCGAATGAGTGCACCATCAGGGGCAGCCGGGACTCCCCACTCCCACTCACGCATTCGGATCCACGCAGGCCGTTGCCGATTCGGTATCGAAGCCGTCGCCGAGCAACTGCTCGACCGGGTCGAACCAGTAGGCAGCACCGCGGTGGTCACTGGCACCGGCATAGCCGGGTGAGCCAAGCACGAAACGCTGGCTGTCACTGGCCACGGACCAGCCGATCAGCTGACCGAAGACCGGATTGGCCACCCCCGCGCCCGGCGTCTCGAGCCAGGTGCCGGTGATGCGTCTGAACACGACCGCTGCGCCGCAGGATCCGCGGGCATAGGGCGCGCCGGCCAGTGCGAAATCGCCAGCGAGCGCCACCGACCAGCCCAGGCGATCGCCCGGCAAGCCGCCAGCAGCAGCCAGCTGCGCCTGCTGCGACCAGACACTGCCCTGACGCTGTTGCACATACACGCTCCCGGCGCCTGCCGCGGACAGCGGCGCACCAATCAGAGCGCGATCACCGTCCAGACTGACAGCGGCACCGAAGCTGTCGCCGTTATTGCCTCCAACGGCCGTGAGGATCGCCTGCGCGCCCCAGCTCCCAAGGTTACGCACGTAGACGTAGGCTGCACCGAGGGCATAACTGCCGGGCGCAACCCCTGCCCGACCCGGCGCACCGATCAGTGCCGTGTTGCCACTGAGCGCGACGCTGTGGCCGAAGCGATCACCGGCTGCCGGAAGGTCAGCCCCGAGTCGCTGCTCCTGAGCCCAGACAGATCCGCTGCGCGAGTAAACGTACGCCGCACCGCGACCCGCCTGCGCCTTGGGCGCACCGATCAGCAGCCGATCTCCCTGCAGGGCCAGCGCGCCACCAAAGCCAGCACTGTCATCGCCATCCGGCGCCAGCAGTCGCGCCTGCTGCACCCAATTGCCGGCGCTGAACAGGTAAACGTAGACCGAGGCGGGGTTCTGTCCTGGCGCCGCCACTGCCATGGTGGTGCCGGACATCGCCAACGCCGATCCATACAGGTCACCTGGCGCCAGATCGACCGGCGCGATACGCGTCGGCGCCGTGCACTCGGCCAGACTACAACTGCGCGCGTAAACCGCGCCGGTATTGGAGCTCTCGCCAGGACTGCCCGAAGCCACATTGGCACCGTCGATGGTCACTGCATAGGCCGATTCTGCCGCGAGCCCATTACCGTCCAGCAGCCTTTGGGTCTGGGCATATCCGGCGGTGCCGAGCAAGGCCCCGATGAGCATCAACAAACATCGCAGCCGAGCAAATTTGGAGGGTCTGGCGTTCATGTCTGCAGCTTAGCGGCAGGCGCCATGGCCCTGTCAATCAGACCATGGGTGATTCCCCCCAGACCCACGGCGAGTTTCTTGCGCTACCGGCCACAGACCCTGCACGGCCGGCCGGGAGATCGGGACTCTCACCCAGCACGGCTGAGTGAAATGGCCCAAGGTCGGTCCTGCGGCGTTATCTGCCTTTAGGGTGCAAGTCGATTCACTGCAGAACGCGCTCAGCCCGCACGCTTCAGTCGGCGGACGACGTGAGCACGCAGGACACCGACGACCAGGAGGTCCACGATGAGCTACTCCAGACTTTGCCACCACCACCACCCTTCCGGACGGCACCACGCCGGGCGCGCGCTGCTGCTCAGCTTGACTCTGGGCCTTGCCAGCCTGGGCAACGCGTCAGCCGCGAGCATCACCCTCAACGACACGCACCAGTTCGAGATCACCGCCAGCACCATAATCACCCTGGATGGCGCCCCGATCAGCGCCGCTGAACTGGCCAGCGCAGGTGCGGGTTTCAATGCTCAGGTCAATGCCAGCAACGTCACGCCCAACGCGGCAGCAGGCACGGCCAATCTGATTGCGCTGCGCAACCTGCTGAAGGGCCCGGTCACCTCCCTGGATCCGCTGAGCGTGCTGAACCAGCCGATCACGGCCACCGCAGACACCGTACTGCGCGATGTCCCTGGCGGCGATCTGGCCAATCTGGCACTGGGTGATTCCCTGGAAGTCAGCGGTGTCATCGATGCCAACAACAGCATCGTGGCCGCCCGTATCCGCTTTCGTGCCTCTGGATTCGGCGACTGGAAACTCTCAGGCCTGGTTTCAGGTCTGGCCGGCAGCCAACTGGCGATCGGCACTCAGTTGGTGGACTTCACCGGTGTCACACCACTCAACTGCGTGCCCGCCTTGCAGGACGGCCAGTATGTGGAAATCTCTGCCCTGGCCAATCCAACCTACACGCCGGCGACCGTGCTGTCCCAGTTGACTGCCCTCAGCTGCCTGGACCCCCTTTTGGTGAATCCACCACCGGGCACGGTTCCGGTGGCGGTCGAAGGGATCATTTCGGCGCTGCCTGATCCGATGCCTGATCCGGCGCAGTTCACGCTGCTCGGCGCCGAAGTCACCACCACGGTTCTGACCGAGTATCGCGGCGGCACCGTCGACGACCTCGATCTGGGTGTGCGGGTCGTCGTATCCGGCTTTTATGACGCACTGGCACGAACGCTGCTGGCCAACGAGGTCCGCTTCGTCCAGGCCCAGGTTCGCTTTGAGGCTCCGGTGGATCCGGCCGTCGTCACCCCCGGGCAGTCGCTCACGATCATGGGCAACCCGGTGGAGTTCACGCCCCAGACCCGCGACGAAGACGGAATCGCCACCTCGGGACTGGCCTCGGCGCGCCAGGTGGAAGTGCGCGGGCTGATCGACAGCGCGGGTCAGATCTACGCAACCCGAGTCAGGGAGCGCGGCAATCCGGATCTGGCCGACACCCGGCTGCGCGGTCCGGTGACGACAGCGGCTGAGCCTGAACTGCTGGTATTGGGCATCACCATCGACAGCACATTGGCCGCGTTTCGTGACGCCGCCAACGCGCCAATGACCGCGGCTGCCTTCTTCGCTGCAGTGCAGCCAGGCACCCTGATCAGCGCTGAGGCTGCCGTCTACAACCCGAACACACAAACTCTGCAGCCAGCCATGCTCAGTCTGGTCGACGCGCCGCTGCCGCCGCAGACCGAGAAAGGCGCAGGCACAGCCGGGGTTGCCCGTGGCACCATCAGCGCGGCCGGCATCGACCAGGTCTTCGGTAACGGCTTCGAGTGAGCGGATGATCGTCCCTGGCCGCTCTGTAATCGCAGAGCGGCCTTTCCTGAACATCACGCTCACTGCGCGCTGGCCAGAATTCGGCCATGCGCGCACTGGCCCACTCCCTTTCAAGCTGCGACCCCGGCTGGCTGCGACTGCACGCCTGGTTCGAGCAGCGTGGCTGGGCACCGGCGCCCTTTCAGTTGCAGCTGTGGCAGGCCTGGCGCGAGGGTCGCAGCGGCTTGCTGCACGCCCCGACCGGCAGCGGCAAGACGCTGGCCGTGTGGGGCGGTGTGTTGCTGGATGCACTGAATGCCGAGGCGCCACCAGGGCCGGGCTTGCGCGTGCTCTGGATCACGCCGCTCAGGGCGCTGGCCGCCGATACGCTGGAAAATCTGCGGGCGCCGACGCTGGATCTCGGTCTGAAGCTGGAGATCGAGCTGCGCACCGCGGACACCAGCAGCAGCGCCCGTGCCCGTCAGCGCAAACGCCCGCCCTTTGCGCTGATCACCACACCCGAGAGCCTGTCGCTGCGGCTCTCCCATGCCGATGAGCAGGCCGCACTGGCGCAGCTGGACGCCATCGTCGTCGACGAATGGCATGAGCTGCTCGGCAGCAAGCGCGGCGTGCAGTTGGAGCTGTGTCTGGCTCGGCTGCGGCAGCTGAATCCTCAGCTGAAGATCTGGGGCGTATCGGCCACGCTGGGAAATCTCGATCAGGCCATGCAGGTCTTGCTCGGCCCCAGCGTCGACGGCACCCTGATCCAGGCACCGGAGCACCGCCGACTCGTCATCGACTCGTCCTTGCCGGCCCAAGCCGAGCGTTTCCCCTGGGCCGGGCACCTGGGTTTGCGGCAGTTGCCGCAGGTGCTGGACAGCGTGCTCGCCGCGCAGAGTACGCTGGTGTTCACCAACACAAGGGCGCAGGCCGAACTTTGGTTTCAGGCGCTGGCCGCGGTCTGGCCGCTGGAAGCGCAGACGCTGGCGCTCCACCACGGCTCGCTGGACGCCGAACACCGGCGCGAGGTCGAACAGGGATTGCGCGAGGGCCGACTGCGCGCGGTCGTGGCCACCTCATCGCTGGATCTGGGTGTGGATTTCTGCAGTGTCGATCAGGTGATCCAGATCGGCAGCCCCAAGGGCATTGCCCGTCTGCTGCAACGGGCCGGGCGCAGCGGGCATCGTCCCGGACAGGCCAGTCGCCTTCGATTTGTTCCCACCCAGATGCTGGAATTGCTGGAGATCGTGGCCACCCGCCGGGCACTGGCGCGCGGACGCATCGAGGCCCGCCCGCCGCTGACACGCAGTCTGGATGTGCTGGCCCAGCATCTGGTGACGCTGGCGCTGGGCGGCGGCTTCGAGCGTGAGCCGATGCTGGCTGAGGTTCGTCGCTGCCATGCTTTCGCCGAACTCGGTGAGTGCGAATTCGATCAGGTGCTGGACCTGATCACCCGTGGCGGCGCCAGTCTGGCCAGCTATCCGGACTATCAGCGGGTGCAGCTGCTGGACGGCCGCTACCGGATCGAGGATCGCAAGCTGGCGCAGCGCCACCGCTGGGGTATCGGCACCATTGTCGCCGACAGCCAGATGCAGGTTCGCTTTGTCGGCGGCGGCTACCTCGGCAGCGTCGAGGAGAGTTTTCTCACCCGCCTCAAGCCCGGCGACCGCTTCCAGTTTGCCGGGCGCAGCCTGGAGCTGGTACGCATCCACCAGATGCAGGCCCAGGTGCGGCGGGTCAACGGGCGCGCCGGCGCCGTCCCGCGCTGGATGGGTGGCAAACTGCCGCTCAGCAGCGATCTGGCCGATGAGGTGCTGCAACTGCTGGCTCATCCCTTTGGCGATGAGGCCGAATGGCCGCTGCTGGGACCGATCCTGACCTTGCAGCAGCAGCTGTCGGCCTTGCCACGCCCGGGCGTGCTGCTGATCGAAATGCTGCGCACCCGCGAGGGCCATCATCTGGCGCTCTACCCCTACGCCGGCCGTAGCGTGCATGAAGGACTGGCGCCGCTGCTGGCCGCACGCATAGCCCGGCTGCGCCCGGCCAGTTTCAGCTATGCGGTCAACGATCATGGGTTGATGCTGAGCTCACGGGCGCCGATCGCGCTGCAGGCGGAGCAGGTCGCCGCCCTGCTCGATCCGGCTGGCTTGATGGAGGACATCGAAGCCAGCCTCAACCTGGCTGAACTCGGTCGCCGGCAATTTCGCGAGATCTCCCAGATCGCCGGGCTGGTGGTCCGCGCCGCCCCCGGCCGCCAGCGCAGCGTGCGCCAGCTGCAGGCGTCGAGCTCGCTGTTGTTCGATGTGCTCTCCGAACACGATCCCGGCCATGTGTTGCTGGGCTGCGCCCGGCGCGAAGTGCTGGAACAGCAACTGGAGTACCAGCGACTGCAGACAGTGCTGCAGCGCATGGGCACGAGTCGAGTGGAGTGGCGCCAGCCGAAGTCCCTCACGCCATTCGCCTTTCCGCTGTGGGCCGAGCGCCTGCGCGGACAGCTCAGCGTGGAAGACTGGCAGACCCGAGTACGGGCGATGGCCGAGGCGATGGAGGCCAGATATTCGCGCACGGGTGGGCTCCAATGACCGAAGCCGACAGCGTGGAGCTGCATTGGCACGGAGAACGGCTGCAGCTGTTGCCGCAGCGCGCCCTGCTGCTACCCGATCACGCGGCCCTGGTCATTGCCGACTGGCATCTGGGCAAGAGCGAGATCTTCCGCCGTGCCGGCATCGCCGTACCGGATGGCGGCACCGAAGCCGATCTGTCACGGCTGGATCAGCTGATCGCGCAGTTTCGCCCGGTCCAGCTGCTGGTCCTGGGCGATCTGGTCCACGGCGCGGTCAGGGCCGATTCGCCGTGGCTGACCCGGCTGAAAGCCTGGCGCCAGCGCCATCCGCGACTGGCCCTGCGCGCCGTGGTCGGCAACCACGACCGGCACCTCAAGGCGCTGCCGCTGGACGAATGCATGCCGGCACTGCAGATCGGCGCGCTGCGCTGCGTGCATGAAAGCTCGGTCACCGCGGGCGCCCCGGAACTGGCCGGCCATCTGCACCCGGTAATGCGCCTGAGCGGTGTCGGCATGCGCGAACGCGTGCCGGTGTTCTGGCTGCGGCCACACAGCCTGATCCTGCCCTCCTTCGGCGGATTCACCGGCGGCCACCCGATTCAACCCAGCGCCGACGATCAGGTCTATGCGGCCCTGCCGCAGGCGGTGATTGCGATTCGGCGGTAGGGGAATGGGGCACGGGGCACGGGGCACGGGGCACGGGGATAGGCTTCGGCCAGAATTGTCCGTTGCTTGCATCCATGCGATGCCGTAGGTCATGTTGACCGCGCAGCGGTCTACCTGACATCGATGAAGCGAGAACACACCCATCGAAGCACCTGCGGAGGACGGCGAGGAATGGATGTTGCGTCATCCGGACAGCAATCGCGGCTGAAGCCGCTCCCACAGGATTCGCGTTACGTGGCCCGCATTCGCGGCCAGCCGGGTCTGTCCAAGTGATTTATGTGAAGCCAATAGTCGGTAGACGAATCGGCTGGACAGAAGCGGCATTGAGGAGGGACGCGCGCCTGCGCAGCCGCTCTGGGTCTACCGCCTCACGGCGGCGCCGCAGCGCGGCGCCCTCCAGGAGCCCAGATCGCAAGTCATAGATGTGTCATTGCGAGGAGCGGAGCGACGAAGCAATCCAGGTAGAGCCGTACGCCCCTGGATTGCTTCGCTACGTTCGCAATGACGCCTGGGGGTTCATGGCCCGTGGGCAGTTTCGGGCCGACACACGCGGCTCGCAATGACGCCGAGTTCGGACCTATACAGGAGTGCCGAACCCCGCTGCCTTTCCCCTGCACCCTGCCCCTTTCCTCAACTCCCCTTGCGCAACTCGCTGTACGCCGCCAGCGCGGCTTCGCGGCTGCGCTTGAGATCGACGATGGGTTTGGGGTAGCCGCGCACTCCGCCGACCGACCACGGCTGATGGATGTGTTCGGCGGGCAGATGGGCCAGTTCCGGTACGTATTTGCGAACATAGCTGCCCAGCGGGTCGAAGCGCTCGCCCTGGGTGATCGGGTTGAAGATGCGGAAATACGGCGCGGCATCGGCGCCGCTGCCGGCGGTCCACTGCCAGCCCTGGGTGTTGGCCGCCAGATCGGCATCGACCAGGGTGTCCCAGAACCAGCGGGCGCCGTGCAGCCAGTGGTAGCGCAGGTTCTTGGTCAGGAACGAGGCCACGATCATGCGCACCCGGTTGTGCATCCAACCCGTGTTCCAGAGCTGGCGCATGCCGGCATCCACAATCGGAATACCCGTGCGTCCGCGCTGCCAGGCGCTCAACTGAGCCGAATCCACCTCAGCCCAGGGGAAATCGGCAAAGCCCGCCTGCAGGGGTTGCTCGGTGGTATGCGGAAAGTGATAGAGCAGATGGTGCCCGAAATCGCGCCAGCCGAGTTCGCGCAGATAAGGCTCGGCCAGTTCGCGCTGGGCCAAAGATGCCTTGCGCAGCAGCCGATCAGCCACCTGACGCGGGCTGATTTCGCCAAAATGCAGAGCGGGCGACAGCCTTGAGGTACCCGGTCGATCCGGGCGGTCGCGGCCCTGCGCGTAGTTTTCGAGGGCACCGATGGCGAACTCATCCAGTTGCTCCCGGGCGGCCTCACTACCGGGCGACCAGGCGCCGTAGAAACCCTGATCCCAGTCGATCCGCGGCAGCAGCTCCAGGCTGTCGAGTTCAACGCCCGACACTTCATGCGCGGTCAAGCGTGACGGAGCGGGTAGCGGCTCCGGCAGCGGCAGACAGGTCTTCAGCTTGCGCCAGAACGGGGTGAACACCCGATAGGGCTCACCGCTGCCGTTCTTGATCTCCCAGGGCTCGGCAATCAGGTGTGCGGCGTGACTGTGAGCCTCGATGCCGCGGCCGCGCAAGCCCTCCTTGATGCTGGCATCGCGGCGCACCAGCGCCGGGTCGTAAAGTCGATTCCAGTAAACGGCACCGGCGCCGGTCTGTTCGATCAGACGATCGAGTTCGAGCGCCGTATCACCGCGGCGCAGCACGAGGCTGCTGCCCAGCGCTTTCAGATCCCCATCGAGTGCCAGCAGACTGTGATGCAGCCACCACCGGGACGCCGCTCCGGGCTCCCACGGCTGCTCTTCATGCGGGGCGTGGATGTAAACCGGAATCGGCGTATGCCCGGCCGCGACCGCGGCGCACAGCGCCGGATTGTCGGCAATCCGCAGATCGCGTCTGAACCAGACCAGCGCCGCGGACATCAGGAGCCTGCGCTTCGAACCAGGGGACGCACGGCGCTGAATCCTCCATCCATATGAATGACCTCACCGGTGATCCAGCGCGCGTCGCTGCTCAGCAACCAGGCCGCCACGGCAGCTCCGTCGGCCGCATCGCCATAATGCCCCAAGGGATATTGCGCCGCGATATTCTGCTGACTGCGCTCGTTCACCAGCATTCGTTCGGTCATCGGCGAACGCATCAAACCGGGCGCCACCGCGTTGATGCGGATGCCCATATGCGAAAAGTCCGCCGCCACCGATCGGACCAGGGCCTCGATGGCGCCCTTGGCCATGGCGATCCCGGCGTGATTGCTGACCCCGAGTCCGGCAACCACCGAGCTGAACAGCACGATATCGCCCGTCTTCCTGGCCGCAGCCAGCGCCTTGGTGTAGGCCTGCACGCTGAAGAAGGCAGTATCGACATTCGCCGCCATGCAGCCGCGCAGGGCTTCGGCGGTGACCCGTCCCAGAGGTGCGATCAGGGTGTTGCCGGCACAGTTGATCAGGGCATCGGGCACGATCCCGGCACGCTCCACCGCCAGGGCAAAGGCCGCCTCGGCGCCGCCGGGCGTGGACACGTCGGACTGCACCAGGACATCACCATCGGCCGGATCCAGCAGCGTCACATCGCGGCTGACCAGCACCAGCCTCCAGCCCGCTTCACGCAACCGGGTTGCGAGCGCGCGTGCCACGCCTCCGCTGGCACCGGTGATCAATGCTGTTTTCATGTCTGGCTTCCTCAAGAAGATCTGCCAAAGCTAGCCAATCCGACGTTCCGGGCGGGTGAACCTCCAATCCTGGCGCCGATGTGCCTCATGGCCAGGACGGATCCAGGAACGCCGATTTCACGAGGCAGGCCCGCTCCGACCTTCGCGAGGCAAGCTCGCTCCTACGCGCATCGGGGTCAATTCCGGTTCTTGACCAGTCGCAGACGCTGTTCCCGGAATCCGGCCTTGCGGAAGAACTCGTGGGCCTGCTCGCGGTGTTCGGCGCTGGTGACTTCGATGCGACTGACGCCACGCTCGGCAAACCAGCGTTCGGCAGCCGCCAGCAAGCGTTTGCCTACGCCCAGGCCACGTTGATCTTCATCGACCGCCAGCGCGGTGATGCGGCCCAACGGCTGTTCCTGCTGCAGCATCGGGATCAGATGACCGGCAACCACACCAGCGACCACAATCCCCACGGTCGCCACCAGCACCAGGTTGTCATCGGCATGCGCCACCAGTTCACGCATGCGCTCTTCGGCCGATTTCAGTTCCACCGGATAGCCCATGGTCACCAGCAAGCGCGCAACAGCCTCACCATCGGCCAGGGTGCCCACGCGTATCTGGATGGCATCGCGTGCCGTCATAGCCATTCCGCCTTCTTCAGTCGTGCGTACAAGGCTACGCACATCAGCACCGTGACGCCCACCACCGTGACGTAACCATAGTGCCAGTCAAGCTCGGGCATGTACTTGAAATTCATGCCGTAGATCGCGCCTACCGTGGTCGGGATGGCAAGGATGGCAGCCCAGCCGGCCAGCCGCTTGGTAACTTCGTTCTGGCCCACCGACACCATCGCCAGATTGACCTGCAAGGCAGCCGAAATCATTTCCCCCAGGGTGCTGGTGGCTTCACTCATGCGCACCGCGTGATCGAAGACATCGCGGAAATACAGTCGGACTTCCTCGTGGATCAGGCCCGGGAAGAAGCGTTTGAGCTGATTGAGGATGTCATGCATGGGCGTCACCGCCAGCCGCAGCGTGACCAGTTCGCGCTTGAGGTAATACAGGTGTTCGATGGTGTCGCGGTCAAAGCGGTCGTTGAAGATGCGCTGCTCCAGCTCTTTCAGCTCCGACTCGAAACTGCTGACGATCGGGAAGTAGTTGTCGACGATGAAGTCGAGCACCGCGTACAGGCCGAAGCTGGGCCCCAGCGCCAGCATTTCCGGCGTCTGTTCGCAGCTGGCGCGGGCGCGGGCATAGCTGAGCGAGGCGCCATGGCGTACGGTGATCAGAAAGCGTTTGCCGAGGAAGATATGGGTCTCGCCAAACTGCACCTTGCCGCCAACGAACTGCGAGGTATGGACGACGATGAACAGGGTGTCGTCGTAGACCTCGATCTTGGGGCGTTGATGCGCATGCTGGGCGTCTTCGATGGCCAGATCGTGCAGGCCGAACTCCTCCTGGATTTTCAGCAACATCGCCTCATCGGGCTCATGCAGACCGAGCCAGATGAAGGTATCGGGCTCCGCCAGAATATCGCTGATCTCATCCAGCGTGGTATCGCGAACGCGTTGGCCGCTGCTGGCATAGGCCACGCAGTTGACCACCGGTTTGCGACCCTGATCGGTGGCTGAGACGGCCGTCGGCAGGGGCAGCGCTTCTACAGGCGACTTGAGCTCGTCCATGGGCACCTCGATGAATCTTTCGGCGCCGGCATCATGCGCGGCCGTCGCCGGAGGTTCAACCTGAAGCGCTCAGATGGACCCGGCCCGGCAACGACGCGCCAACACCAAACGCATTACCAGTACCAGCGGACCGAGCAGCAACAGCCACTCGATATTGGACTGGTCAAAGCTGCGGAACACTTTGGACAGCGTCGCAAACACCACCAGGCCGAAGGCGATCCAGGCCCCGATGCGCGCGATCAGGGCAGTGCGGCCGGTGACCTGCTCGCGCCACAGCAGCTGAATCCAGGCCGGCAGCGTCAGCCACCAGCTGGGCGACAGCAGCAACAGGTTTTCGTTGCGCCAGGCGGCAGCATGGTCGGTGCCCAGCCACAGGCCGGCCAGCACCAGACCCGCAGCCCCCAGCACCAGGGACAGGCCGGAGCCCGACAGCGCCAGCGCCACACGACCCCAGGGATACAGCTCGGACAGTCGCGACAAGGCCAGCAGCAGGCCCGCCAGAACGATACCCATGGCCGCAAAGGGTGCGCGCGAGTCGGGCGGCAACGGCCAGATATCAGCGCTGTCTGCAGTGGCAGGCAGCACCCGTTCACTGAGCAGCAAGGGCTGGCCGTCGGCGAGTTTCAGATCGCGAATCTGGCGCTTGAGTTCACCGGGGATGAAACCCTCGTCCCAGATCGACAGCGGCTGGTCTACCGGCTGGCCCAGCGCCAGATCGGTGCCGAGGTAGAGCCAGGGCACACCCTGCGCGTAGGCACGGGTGAAGCGCCGGTAGGTCCAGCCGTGAGAGCGGTGCTGGGTCGCCTTCCTGAGCGCGCCACCGAGCGCCAGATCGAGGGCGTCGCGCACCCGCGTGGAGCAGTTGAAGGTGTAGTAGTCGTAGCGGTAGTCGCGATTCTCCGGGCGCACCTGCTCGGCCAGATAGGCAGCCAGGATGGCCACGGCCGCCGCATCCAGGCGCAATTCCTGCAGCCAGACCCGACGGCCATCGTCGACGTAGCCGGAAAGATCGGCATCGCCATCCAGCGCCACCGCCTGATAGAGCATGCGTCCGCGGACGAAGCGCAGCAGGAAGTCCTGCTGGGCAAAGTCGAAATAGCCGAAGTTGTAGCTGACGCTGCGGCCGCTGTCGGGATCACGCAGGAGGATGGCGTTGTGGCCAAAGCGCTGCCAATACAGCTCGCCCGGCTCGACCGTCACCAGATACACCTGCAGAGGCGCGGGCGCGGCCAGCACCTCTGAAACGTCGCCCTCAGGTACCGAGCTCGCCGACGAGGAAGTCTGTGCCGGCGCCGCAAAAGCCGCCAGGCACAGCACAACCAGCGCCAGCGCCCGCCATCCGGGAAAACTCATCCGCTCAGCCCCGGGCGCACCTTCAGCAGATGCACCCGGCGATCGTCAGCCTTGGCGACTTCGAACTGGAAACCGCCAATCTCGACGGTTTCACCGGTCGTCGGCAGATGACCAAAAGCGTGCGTGACCAGACCGCCGACCGTGTCGGCCGTCTCGGTATCGAACTCCACCGAGAAGTGCTCGTTGAAATCCTCCACCGGGGTCAGTGCCTGCACCGAGTACAGACCATCAGGCAGCGCATTGATCAACACCACCGGCTTGTCCTCAGCGTCATGCTCGTCGTCGATCTCACCGACGATTTCCTCCAGCACGTCCTCGATGGTGATCAGGCCAGCCACGCCGCCATATTCGTCGACCACCACCGCCATATGCGTACGGTTGAGCCGGAATTCCTTGAGCAGCAGATTCAGCTTCTTCGACTCGGGGATCAGCGTCATCGGTCGCAGCACCTTGCGCAGCTCGAATTCGCTCTCGCCCTTGGCAAAGTGGCGCAGCAGATCCTTGGCCAGAAGCAGGCCGAGCACGTCATCCTTGTCTTCGCCATGCACCGGAAAGCGCGAGTGGCCCGATTCGGTGACGATGCGCAGCACGTCTTCGAGTGAGGCATCGACATCCAGCCACACCATCTGGGCGCGCGGCACCATGACGTCTTCGACCTGCTTGTCGGACACACTCAGCGCGCCTTCCAGCATCGCCAGAGTGTCTGCATCGACCAGACCGTTATCGCGTGCGTGACGCAGTTCTTCGATCAATTCTTCGCGGTTCCGCGGCTCGCCTGAGAAGGCTTGACCCAGTCGCTCCAACCACGAGCGCTGCGCGGAACCGCTGCTACTAGGGGAATCTTCGTTCATCTACAGCTTGCAACAAGCCCAGTGGGGCGGAAGCACAAGTGTAACGGATGACGCTGTTCAGAGCGATGACAGCGTCCCGATGGCCACCGAAACGGTTCAGCAGCGCCCGTAGGTCACCTTGTCCGCACCGCGGACTACGTGACACGGTGTAGCCCAAAGCCCCGCTAACCAAGCGTCACGTAACCCGCTGCGCGGGCAACGTGACCTACTTCCATCCCGGCAGTCGGCCCCTGTCAGGGATAATTCACCCCGTTCACCCGCGCCCGCAGCAGATCGATCAACACCTGCGGCGGTGCACCTGGCGTGGACGTGGTCGCCCGCGTGTAGATGGTGCCGACCTGCGGTGCCAGCCACAGATCCGTGTCCACGGTTGCGGTCACGCCGAAGGTGGTGGTGACGATGTTGCGCTTGAACTTGCAGCTGTTGAAGGTGCCGGCCGTGGCGGTCTTGACCTCGTCGGCCTCGCGCTTGATCGTTTCCTGATACTGCGTGGTGTAGTTCAGTCCCGATCCGCTGGAAGTGCCGGTATAGGTGACGGTGTAGGTCTCATTGACCGCGGGAACCCGGGTGAAGCGTGCCGGCGGATTGAACACGGTGGTCAACACCACGGCACCATTCTGGAAGGCCTCGTTGCCCAGCGTGCGGTATTCGGTGGGCGTCACCTGCTGGTAATAGCGATTGGTCAGCGTGCCATTGCCATCGAACTGTTCCAGCACCGTGACGCTCTGGCCCTGGAAGGTGCCCGGCCCGACCACGCGCTCGGTCACTTCGCCGACACCGTTGTTTGGCAGGCTGGTACGGAAATCGCCGGCATTGAAGCCCGGATCGCACACCGTGAGGGCGGCACCACCGCCACCACCACCGCCGGTGCTGTCGGCGCACACCGAGACCGGGGTGCTGTCACCGACGAAGACTAGTCGGGTGATTGCCTTGCTCTGGGTGCTGCCATCCAGCGTGTAGCTGAAGTTGCCGGTCTGACCATCACTGAAACTGAGGGTGAAGTTGCCCACCGTGGGCACCGGGAAGCTCGTGGCCGGGCCATTGATCATGTTGAAGGGCGTGCCACTAGCCGGTCGATTGAGTTCACCGCTGAAGCTGCCGTCGGCCTGACGTGTCGCCAGACCGGTCACCCACATGGCTTTGCCGTCGGCGCCGTAGGTGTACCAAGCGATGAAGATCAGATCCCCCTGATGGATGATGCTGATGCCCCAGCCCGATTCACTCTGTCGCCACCAGACATCGGTGTAGTTGCTGGCGCCAGCGCGCGAGCCGGTGACGAAGGTGCAGGTGGGCGGATTGGCCACCAGTGCGGCGCGCTCCAGTCGCCGCACCTGGCTGATGTTGTCGAGCGTGTAATCGAAAACCAGCTTGCCGTCGGTGTCCAGGGAAATGCGCGCTTCACCGCGGGCGTGGGTATTGGTGTTGGCCTGGGCGTTGGCGATCTGACTGAAGGGCACACCATCGAAACTGTTGACGGCGCCGACATAGCGGCCATCGGCCTGACGCGTGGCCGCAGTGATCATCCACAAGACCTTGCCGTCAGCGCCGTAGACGTACCAGGCGGCGAACAGGATGCTGCCCTGATGGACCACGTTCAGACCATGGCCGGCCTGCGACTGGTCATACCAGAGCGCGGTCAGATTGACCGGATCGGGCGTGGTCTGCGCCCTGGCGGGGTTAAAGGCCAGGATCGAGCACAGCAACAGACTCAGGCGCATCCAGATTCGCATCGTCAGACCTCGCAGACTTGGCCGTGACGGATGTCGTTGGCCTTCAGTCCCAGACTGGCAATTTGACCGCGCAGAAGCAACTGTCCTTTGGTATGCAATCGCCGCCGTCACTCATTGTCAGCATCGTCACCGATCGACACATCATCAGCCTTCGCCGCGCCGTCATCGATGGCTTCCGGCGCCAGCGGCAACAACCAGGCAGCACCCCGTCCGGCCATGCTGGCCGCTCCGAAGCGCTCCTGGCACAGCGCCCTGCCCGCCTTGATCTGGTCTTGCGCCAATCGTGGCCGTGGCGCGTCCTGGTCGAATCCAGCCGTTGTCAGCACACGGGCCAGTTCACGGGCGTAGGTGCCGGCGAGCTGGTAGGCATCGCCGATGGAACTGATCTGGGCATTGTCGGTCACGGCGTTGGCACCGCGCGACCAGGTTTCCACAAGGGCCGGCTGCCCGTCCGAGCCGATGACCCGCGCCGCCATCGCCAGACCGCCCAGGCCCGCCGGCAAACGGAATGGGCCGGGAACCACGATGTCGGCCAGCGCCGAGAATCCGGCAGCACCGCGACCGGTTGCGCGCATGCCGATGGGCAGCAGTTCAATGCGCAGATCGGCCGCTTGCTCACCCGTGACAATCAGAAAATGACTGGACAAGCGCCGGCACAGATCACGGGCAGCGCGATTTGCCACCAGCGCGCTCTGCTCGGCGCTGATTGCCGGGTCGGCCAGATCTGTGCCGGACAGTACCTCTGGAGGAGCAACGCTGCGAGCTGCCGCCAGCAGCGAGGGCTGCAGATAGCGATTGACGCGGGCGTGACTGTCCTCGCGCACCGGGCTCAGCTCGACCGGCGACGAAAAGCCGGATTGCTCCAGCTTCGGGGCACTGGCGCAGGCGCTCAACAGCAGGGTGAGCAGGGATAACAGCAGACGACAGGGCGAGTTCGCGTTCAAATCACGCCTCAGGGCGATGGTGCACGGACTCGCACAGTAATGCCCGGTGGGTGATGTCTGTGCGACCCGCTTGTGGACGGCAGGTCTAGCAGCTTGTTGAAAAACTCCCTTCCGGGGAGTTTTTCAAGTCGGCGGTCCGGCGCAGGTCCGTACCGCCTCCCGACAAATCAATCGCTTACGCGCTTGCTTCGTCGTCCCGGCCATCCCTGGCCGGGCTAGCAGTCTGTTTTTCAACAGCCTGCTAGCCCACCCGAGCTTCCGCAACAGGTGTGAGAAATGCGGGCTAGACTCACACCAGTTTTCGTTGAGGATTGCTTCAGCCATGACCTACGCCAATCTGCTGATCCACGATCAGGACGCGGTACGCACCATCACCATCAACCGTCCCGACAAGCTCAATGCGCTGAATCAGGCCACTATTCTGGAATTGCGCCAGGCCTTCACCGAGGCTCGCAGCGACGCCAGCGTGCGGGTAGTCGTACTGACCGGCGCCGGGCCCAAGGCTTTTGTGGCTGGCGCCGATATTTCCGAGCTGGCGGAACAGAGTGCGGTCGGTGCGCGCGAGTTTTCGCTGATCGGCCAACGCATGATGCGCGAGGTCGAGACCCTGGGTAAGCCGGTGATTGCCCGCCTCAATGGCTTCACGCTGGGCGGCGGCATGGAACTGGCCATGTGCTGCCATCTGCGCATTGCCGCCGAACAGGTCAAGCTCGGACAGCCGGAAATCAACCTCGGCATCATTCCCGGCTTTGGCGGCACCCAGCGCCTGACGCGGCTTACCGGACGGGCGGCGGCGCTGGAGCTGTGTTTGCTCGGTGCGCCGATCTCGGCCGAACGTGCCTTCCAGCTCGGCATCGTCAATCGCGTGGTCCCGGCGGCAGATCTGGACGCCGAAGTAGCGAAAGTGGCGGCACAGCTGGCCAAGGCCGCTCCGATTGCGCTGCGCGGCATTCTCGATGCCGTCATCCATGGCGCCGACATGGCGCTGGACCAGGGCCTGGAATACGAAAGCCAGGGCTTTGCGGTCACCGCGTCGACCGAGGACATGCACGAGGGCACACGCGCTTTTCTGGAAAAGCGCGCGCCCGAGTTCAAGGGTTGCTGAGCCGCGCCCATGCCTCTGATCGAAGCCAGGGAGCTGGTGCGGCGTTTTGACGAACGCCTTGCGGTGGACCGCGTGTCCTTCACCCTCGAAGCCGGGCGGGTGCTGGCCTTGCTCGGGCCCAACGGCGCCGGCAAGACCACCACGATGCGGGTACTGGCCGGACTGCTGGCACCGAGCGCCGGCAGCGCCGTGGTCTGCGGTCATGCCCTGGGCCGGCGCGATCAGGACAACGACGCTATCCGCGCCCGCTGCGGCGTGGTCCCCGAGGCGCCCGGCTTCTATGAGCGCCTGAGCGCTGCCGACAATCTGCGTTTCTTTGGCGGGCTGCATGGCCTGGAACCCAGGGTGATCGAGGAGCGGGTCAGCGCCGGCCTGCAGCGTTTCAATCTGCAGGATCGCGGCAAGGACCGCGTCGGCACCTATTCCAAGGGTATGAAGCAGCGGCTGAGTCTGGCGCGGGCGCTGCTGCATCAGCCACAACTGCTGTTTCTGGACGAGCCCACCGCGGGCCTGGACCCCAGAGCCACCGCCGAGCTGCATGCTCTGATTCGTGATCTGCGCGCGCAGGGTTGCGGCATCGTGCTCAACACCCATTCGCTGGAAGAGGCCGAGTCGCTGGCAGACGAGATTCTGGTGATCGATACCCGTACGCTGTTCTACGGCCACCCGCAGGATCTGCAGCCGCGACAGCAGCTGGAAATCCAGATCCGCATGCTCGGCGAGTTGCCTGATGATCTGCTCTGGCCATCGGGCTGCAAGCTGCTCGATGCCGACACCGGCCTCGCCCGCTTCGAGCTGACGGATCCCAAGCGCGAGACACCGGCCTTGATTGCGGCGCTGGTCAAGGCCGAGGTGCCGATCCTGGCGGTGGAACCGGTGCGCCGTGGACTGCGCGAACGTTACCTGGAGTTGCTGAATCGATGAACGCCGCCACCAATGCCCTGCGCTGGATGCTCTGGCGCGAGTTTCTGGACCAGCGCCAGAACCGAATGCTGTGGCCGGTGTACCTGATCATGCCCTTGATCGGCGCCGCGCTGCCGGCGCTGCTGGCGCTGGGCAGTGCCGCCATGCTCGCCGGCAAGGCGCCGATCAAGCCGGAGATGCAAGCCATGGTCAATGCGGTGCGCATGCTGGCCTCGGCCAATGGCACCGATCTGGAACTGGCGGCGGCGACCCTGCTGCTGCGCATGTCGGCGGGCTATTTTCTGCTGATGCCGCTGGCCATCGTCTCGATCGCCGGCGCCTATGCCATCGTTGGCGAGAAGCAACAGCGCACACTGGAGCCGGTGCTGGCCACGCCGATGTCGACCAATCACTTCCTGCTGGCAAAGATGCTGGCCGTCGCCGTGCCGGCAACCCTGATGTCATGGATTGCGGCGCTGGTCGGCGCAGTAGCCTCGGTGGTCAGCTTCTATTGGGCCAACGGCGTGCTGGTGTGGCCGGACATCTTCTACTGGCTGGCGGTGTTGGTGCTGGCGCCAGAGATCGGTGCCATGACCGCGCTGGTGTGTCTGAGGGTCTCGGCGCGCATGCAGGATCCCCAAGCCGCCAATCAGGTGACGGCCTTGATTCTGGTACCGCTGCTGCTGCTCCTGTTCTCCGTGATCGGCCCGGTCCTGGTGCTCGACCTGCGGGCGCTGCTCGGCGCCTGCATCGGCGGGCTGGCCCTGACCCTGGGGCTGTTCTACTGGGTACGCCGCGGCTTCAATCGCGAAGAAATTCTGTGCCGCTGGCGGTGAGGAGCGGTTGTTGGTTGTTGGTGAAAGCACGCCGCCGTCCGAGACCCGCCGTAGGTTGGGCAAAGCGCAGCGTGCCCAACGCAAAGGCGGTGTGTTGGGCACGCTGCGCTTTGCCCAGCGGTCATGGCTGCGAGCCACCCGCAATCATGAAAGTCGCTGGTGCCATGACCGTTGCATAGGGTTTCTTGCCTAACCCCTCCCCAGCCCTCCCCGAACATCGGGGAGGGAGCGACAGCTCTCGCCTGAACAACTTTCAGGCAACCTGCTGGACGTAGCGCAGCTCCGGCGCGCGGCGGCTTGACTGCTGCGTCCGGGTGGTTCGCGCCGGCGGCCGCGGCAATGCTTGCCGGGCGCCGCGCGCTTGCCGTCGTTGCGCACAGCCCTTGAATCCGGGCGCGCGGACCCGGCCTACCAAGGGCCCGCAGCGCTGTCCCGGCAATGGCACCCAGGGAACGCCGTCGACCCGCTCAGGCGTACCCGTACACTAGCTCCTGCGTCGAGACCACGCGCTCGCCGATGGGCTCACCGCCCAGGAAAGCCATGCCGGCGGCGATCACGCCGGCATCGTTGACGATCTTGTGATGACCCAGACCCTCAACTGTCAGCAAGCGTGCATCCGGCCAGAAGCGCGCATAACGCTCGCCCTCCTCCCAGGGCACGTCGTGATCCACCAGATCGTGCACGATCAGTGCCGGCTGGGTCAGGTGCGGCGCCACCCGGTGGATGGCCAGATCATCCATCGCCTGTGCGGTCTCCATCTCCAGCTGCCGCTGCAAGGTTGAGCGACCATGCTCGGGAAGCGCGATGGCGTGGGCGAAGCGTCGCAGTGCGGCAGCACCATCGGCCGCGGGCGCGATCATGACCGCCCTATCGACCTGCATGCCGCGACCCATGGCGATGGCGACAGAAGCACCACCCAGCGAATGACCGATCGCCCCGGCCAAAGGTCCGGTCTGCGCCGCCACGGCCTGAACCGTGCTGGCGAAACCCGGCAGGGTGATCCGCGCTGGACGATTGCGCCCATGCCCGGGTTGGTCGAAGGCCACGACCGCGTAGCCCGCAGCCTGCAGCGTCTGCACCCAGGGCAGGAAGCGCAGTCCAAAGCTGGACCAACCGTGAGAGATCAACACCGTCGGCGCGACGCCCACCTCGCCCCAGTGATACACCGCGATCGACTCGCCGGCGTGGTCCATACGCTGCATCGTGGCTCCGCCAAGTTCGGCATCGGCGGCGCGCTGACGCGAGCTGCCGAAGGGCGTGCAGAACAGCTTCATGGCCCGCGTCGCAGTAGCGCGAGGCGCGACGACGCTACCCACGCTGACAGCGGCCCGCAGCGGCCACGGTACTGTGACATTACGAACGGTCGTTCTATTTTGAGACGCAGCCATGTCAGGTCTTCCTTCGAAAGGTCAGCGCAATCTCAGAGCGCTGTAGAGGGGGGAACTGCCGTCAGCCAATCGAGCAGACGATTCACGCCTGCCTCCACGCGCGGCAGCGCGCGTGTTCTGCCTACCAGCTTGACCTCGTAATGAAAGGCCAGCATCAAGCCGTGTATCTCGAAAGCAAACTGCTCCGGATCGACGTCCGTACGGGTGTGGCCCTGCTCGACCGCCATGGCCACCGCGCGCGAGATTTCCCGTCGCAGGTGCGAGACATAGCCCATCACGCGATCGCGAACCGGACCCGGACGATCATCAAACTCCTGTACCGCAGCGCCAATCGGGCAACCGCGATCCTCACCGTAGCGCAAGGTACGCGCAATCCAGTTCGCGAGGATGGCCCGCAATCTCGGCATTCCGCGACGCTCGCGCACGGCCGGCGCAAAGACCTCGGCAGTGAACTGGCGTACCGCAACTTCCAGCACCGCCAGCTGCAGGTCCTTGCGCGAGCCGAAGTGAGCAAACAAGCCGCTCTTGGACATCCCGGCCGCCTCGGCCAGGGTACCTATGGTCAAGGCATCCAGACCCTTGGCCTCAGCCATCTCGAGCGCCCGGCTGAGAATCAGTTCCCGGGTCGCGGCACCTTTGCTGGAATTGGCTTCTGGGCTCATGGGAGAATATTAGCACGATCGTTCGTTTTGTTTGCGTGAATGGATTTCGGGGCACGGGGCACGTCGCACGGGAAAGGCTGGACCGCGTGGCCCGTTGTGCCGCGCAGCGGCTCAGCGGGGCTCTTTCGCGTCACCGCCCGGAGAGCGCTGCGCGCACTTCGGGCTACGACAAGCCGCTTTGCGTGCGTGGATTGCGACGCTATCAAATCCGGTCGACGCGAAGGACCCGGCCCTCGCCGGCGCACGCCGTGGTGTGTAGCCCGTTGTGCCGCGCAGCGGCTCAGCGGGGCTCTTTCGCGTCACCGCCCGGAGAGCGCTGCGCGCACTTCGGGCTACGAAAGGCCGATTTGCGCCAGCGCACGCCGACTTGTCGGGACGCTTGTTCGGCACAGCAGCAAGAGCGTCCAGACAAGTCTGGACCTACCAGAGCCCTGTACCCACGTCATCGCGATTTCTTCTTGCCACACTTCGCTGGCAAACTCCGGACTCGTTTTTTCGGAGCGGAACGATGCACAGGCTCACCGAGTGGATACGCCATCTCTCACGGCAGACGACGCTGCCGCGCGACCCCCTCGCCCGCCGTCGATTCCTGCATCAGGCCGTCTGGACTACGACTGCCATCGCGCTCGGCGGCGGCATGGTCCGACCGCTGGCGGCGCAATCCCCGGCTCGGGTGCGCTTCGTCGCCGATCCTTTCACGCTGGGCGTGGCCAGCGGCTATCCGCATGCGCACGGATTCAGCGTGTGGACGCGTCTGGCACCAGCGCCGTCACTGGCCAATGGCGGCATGGGTGAAGAGCGCGTCCCGGTACGCTGCGAAATCGCCGATGACGAGCAGTTCTCATCGATTCGGCAGTCGCTTGATTTCGAGGCCGCGCCGGAAGTGGCCCACAGCGTGCATCTGGACATCCAGGGTCTGGATCCGGCGCGCAGCTACTTCTATCGATTCCTGAGCGGCGATGCCGTCAGCCCGGTCGGTCGCACGCATACGCTCCCCGCCGAGGGATCGCCGTTGGCGCGCTACCGCATCGCGCTCGCGAGTTGCCAGAACTACGAACATGGCTACTTCAGCGCCTACACCCAGATGCAGCGGGATCAACCGGATCTGGTGCTCTTCCTCGGCGACTACATCTACGAAAGTCAGTGGGGCGATGACCCGATTCGACGCCATCTCGGCGCCGAAGCGGCGACCCTGGACGGCTATCGCCAGCGGCACGCCCAATACAAGCTCGATGCCGACCTGCAGGCCGCCCATCAGCGTGGGCCCTGGGTGTTTGCCTGGGATGATCACGAGGTCGACAACGACTATGCCGGCGAGCAGTCCGAGAATCTGGACCCGGCCTTCCTGCTGCGCCGCGCCGCCGCTTACCAGGCCTATTTCGAGCATATGCCGGTGCCCAGACGCATGTTTCCGCGCGCCGCCGAGATGCGCCTGTACACGCACTTCGATATCGGCGATCTGCTGCGCATCTATCTGCTGGATGACCGTCAGTACCGTACGCCGCAAGCCTGCCCCAAACTCAATCGCCACGGTTCCCAGGTGCTCAGCCACTGCGATGAGCTGAGCAATCCCGAGCAGACCCTGTTGAGTCGTGCTCAGGAGGAATGGTTGGGTCAGAGTTTCCGCAGCAGTCGCACGCGCTGGAATCTGATCGGACAACAAACCCTGTTCGCGCCCCTGGATGAGGATCCGGGCCCGGACCGTGGTTCATGGACCGACGGCTGGGATGGCTATCCGCTGGCCAGAGAGCGACTGCTGGAGCAACTGAAAAGCAGTCAGCTGAAGAATCCGATCATCGGCGGCGGCGATCTGCACGCCGGCATCGTCGCAGCCGTACCCGGCGATTCCCGGCGTTTCGATTCCCGCCCGGTTGCCAGCGAATTCGTGGCCACCTCGATCTCCGCCGATGCCCGCCCACAGTCCTACTATGACGAGCGCCGCACCGAGAATCCGCACATTCAGCAGATCCGCAGCGACCAGCGCGGCTATACGCTGCTCGACTTCGAGACCAGCGCGATGCAGGCCAGGATGCAGGTCGTCAGCGATGTGCGCGTGCGCAATCCGGAATTCCTGACCCAGGCGAGCTACAGGGTCGAGGACGGTCGGCCGGGGCCCGAATTGATGAGCTGAGGCACCGCAGCGCCACCGCCACGTAGTCCGCGATGCGGACCACGTGAGCTACGTCCGCGGCGAGCTGAGTTTGCGTTCTCTGCGGACCGCGGTTCGCTTCAACCGGCTCGCGGCCGGCGCCTTGGCGGTCAGGACCGCAGTGCTTGCCGCAGAATGCCTTTCCAGTGAGGGGAACACGATGCAGATAGTCCAGCGACTGGCTCTAATGATCATGGCCGCAGCCCTGCTGCAGGCTTGCGGCGGCGACCGTGCAGAGCGACCCAAACCGGCCATGATCAGCCCCGAAGACATGGCTGACATCGGTCGCGCGGCCTTCGAACAAGTCAAGGCCAAGAGCACGATCAGTACCGATTTCGAATCGCAGAGCCGTCTGCGCTGCGTGGTCGGCTTGCTTGCCGCCGAGTTGCCTGAGAATGCCCGCGACTGGGACTGGCAGACGCTGGTCTTCGATGATCCTGCGGTCGATGCCTTTGCCCTGCCCGGCGCTGCGGTCGGCATCAACAGCGGCATGCTGGCATTGATCGATGATGAGGCCGGACTGGCGGCCGTGCTCGGCCATGACCTCGCCCATCTGCAGCTGCAACATGCTGCAGCCCGGGTATCCGGGGCCTTCACGGCAGACACCGCGATCGCCGCAGTGCAGACCTATCGCGGCGCGCAGGGTCCGCAGCAGTCGCTCACCCTGTATGCGCTGCTGGGGTTGGGCTCCCGCGTCGGTCTGCCATTGGCCTACACCAGTGCCGACGAATCAGCGGCTTTTCGCGCCGGCCTGGAGCTGTCGGCACGGGCAGGCCATGACCCGGCGCAGATGCTTGCATGGTGGCAGAAACTGGCCGCCACCAGCACCGACAGCCGTCCCGCCTGGGTCAGCCTGCATGGCGATCCCGCGGCCCGATTGGCCGAGCTGCGTGCGGCTATGCCGGAACTGGTCACCTTGTTCCAGGCGGCCCAGGCCAGCGGCAAGAGACCCGATTGTCGTTCCTCCTCGGGGTGAGCCCGTCGCCATGGATTGACCCAGAACAAGGACAGATGGCACGCGCTGCAGGACCATCCGGATGTGCTGACTGCCACCGCCAACCCTACGCCGGCGTATGTAAGCCCTTGGCTGAACTACATTCACGATTGTCACAAATCTGTCTTGGGCGCCATCACACTTGGGGGTATAGTCCGCGCCGCTTGCATCCCGGGAGGGCGATGCTGAGCGTCCGCTGCACCGGTGCCGCGCAGAGCTGATCGCGCGCCCAGCCTTCCCTGCATTTCGCTCCATCGCCAGTGCGCATGTCGGCGCGCTGCCCGTGAATCTAATTCGAGAGAAAGCCATGGTATTCGAGTCGATTGGGACGCTGGGCCACGAGCAGGTCGTGTTCTGCCAAAACAAGGACGTGGGCCTGAAGGCAATCATTGCCGTCCACAACACGACCCTGGGTCCGGCACTGGGTGGGTTGCGCATGTGGCCCTACAAGACGGAACAGGAAGCCCTCAACGACGTGCTGCGGCTGTCGCGCGGCATGACCTACAAGGCCGCGGTCGCCGGTCTGAACCTCGGCGGCGGCAAGGGCGTGATCATCGGTGATCCGTCCAAGGACAAGTCCGAAGGTCTGTTCCGTGCCTTCGGCCGCTTCGTCAATTCCCTGGGCGGCCGCTACATCACCGCCGAAGACGTGGGCATTGATGTCAACGACATGGAATACGTGTTCCACGAGACCGACTATGTTTCAGGCGTGCACCAGGTGCACGGCGGTTCCGGCGATCCCTCGCCGTTCACGGCGGCCGGATCGCTGCAGGGCATCATGGCCAGTTTGCACGTGCGCTTCGGCAATGAAGACATCGGCAAGTACAGCTATGCGATACAGGGCGTAGGTCACGTCGGCTACGAGTTGGCCAAGCTGCTGCGTGCGGAGAAGGCCAAGGTCTTCGTCACCGACATCAACCGCGCTTCGGTGCAGCGCTGCGTCGAGGAACTGGGCTGTGAAGCAGTGGCCCTGGATGACATCTATGACGTCGACGCTGACGTCTACAGCCCCTGCGCGCTGGGCGGAACGGTCAACGAAAAGACCATGGACCGCTTCAAGTTCAAGATCGTGTGCGGCGCCGCCAACAACCAGCTGGCCACCGACGAATGTGGTGATGAGCTGGAACGCCGCGGCATCCTTTACGCGCCTGACTATGCCGTCAACGCCGGTGGCCTGATGAATGTCTCCATCGAGCTCGACGGCTACGACCGTGAACGCGCCATGCGCATGCTGCGTTCGATCTATTACAACGTTGGCACCATCTTCAAGATCGCCAAGCGCGACGGCATCGGCAGCTGGAAGGCCGCGGACCGCATGGCCGAAGAGCGCATCAACACCATGGGCAAGGTCAAGCTGCCGTACATGGGCAGCGCGCGGCCAATGTTCAAGGGGCGTACGCGGGGCTGAGGACTCGGGACCCGGGACTCGGGACTCGGGACTCGGGACTCGGGACCCGGGAGCCGGGACCCGGGACCCGGGAAAGGCTGCGGGTTCCGGGCTCTGGTGGGTCCAGACTTGTCTGGACGCTCCTGGCGACCTGCTCCTCTCCATGAACACATGTCGTAAGTGTTGATGCGTCATTGCGAGGAGCGCAGCGACGAAGCAATCCAGTGCTTCTGCGGCTGAGTGTCTGGCTTGCTTCCCCGGATCATGCCCGGGGTCGCAATGACGCCGGGGGTTCATGACCCGGCGGCAGTGTCGGGCCAATACAGGTGGCTCGCAACAACGAAGAGAACCCATATTCCGGCAGGCACCATTCAGTCACCCCCGGTCCTCCCGGTTTCACGACGCTGCCCAAGCTATCCTGCGTCAATCGGTTGTTTCATCTCACTCAGCAAACGCGGAGCAAAGCCATGACCCCCTTCTCACTCGGCGAAGACCTGGATCTGCTGCGCGATACGGTGCGCCGCTTTGCCGACGCCGAGATCGCGCCGCGGGCCGAGGAGATTGATCGCAGCAACGACTTCCCGCGTGACCTCTGGCCCAAGCTCGGCGAACTCGGCCTGCTCGGCATCACCGTGGACCCGGAATACGGCGGCAGTGGCATGGGTTATCTGGCGCATCTGCTGGCGCTGGAAGAGATTTCGCGAGCCTCGGGCTCGGTCGGTCTGTCCTACGGCGCACATTCGAATCTGTGCGTGCAGAACCTCTACAACAACGCCAACGCCGCCCAGCGGGCCAAGTACCTGCCCAAGCTCTGCAGCGGCGAATGGGTAGGTGCGCTGGCGATGAGCGAGCCCGGCGCCGGCTCGGATGTGGTCGGCTCCATGGCCTGCAGGGCCGAGAAGCGTGGCGATGTCTGGGTCGCCAATGGCTCGAAGATGTGGATCACCAACGGACCGGACGCCGAAGTGCTGGTGGTCTACATGCGCACCGCGCCCAAGGACCGGGGTTCGCGCTGCATGACCGCCTTCATCGTCGAAAAGGGCATGCCCGGATTCAGCACAGCGCAGAAGCTGGACAAGCTCGGCATGCGCGGTTCCAGCACCTGCGAGCTGGTGTTCGACAACTGCGAAATCCCCGACGAAAACGTGCTCGGCGAAGTCGATCAGGGCGTCAAGGTACTGATGAGCGGACTCAACACCGAACGCCTGGTGCTCACCGGTGGACCTCTGGGGCTGATGCAGGCCGGGTTCGAACTCAGCCTCGGCTACATGCGCGAGCGCAAGCAGTTCGATCAGCCGATCGGCAGCTTCGGCATCATGCAGGCCAAACTCGCCGACATGTACACCTCGCTGCAATCGGCACGCGCCTACGCCTATCGCGTGGCCGAGGACTATGACGCCGGCCGCGAGCTGTTTGCCGGCAAGCACTGAGGCGCGCGCGAACCCGTGGTGCTGGCGGCACCTGGCGCAGTGAAGACGTCGAATCCCGAAATCTGGGGGCAAAGCTTCACGCCTTTGTCGTTTAC
>JBFWOF010000042.1:0-55445 GCA_050250665.1 Lysobacterales bacterium
TCTCGGCGTGGCAGGGGCGAGTCCTTCTGCACCGACCTTGCCGCCCGTACGGCATCCTAGACATGACCCCTGTTGTGCGGTGGCGCGGCTCCGGCGCGCGACGGCTGGAATGGTGCGCCAGGGTTGTTCGCGCCGGCGGCCGCGACTTCGCTTGCCGGGCGCCGCGCGCTTGCCGTGATGCGGAGCGCTCAAGTGACCGGGCGCGCGGACCCGACCTACCAGGGGCACGCTCCCCGCAATGAACCATCGACAACGTGCGATGGTGCTTCATGTCGAGCTCCCGGTCGGCATCAGCTCGATACGGTCGGTCAGTATGCCGTCGATCCCGAGCGCACGCAGCGCCGGCACCCGCTCGGGATCATTGCTCCAGATATAGACCTTGCCGCCACTGGCATGCACGCGTTCGATGAAGGTGCCGGGCCAGCCCCAGACCAGACGTGTCGCTGTCCAGTCGGGCAGCACCAGGCGCTCACCGGCACAGCTCTGCGCCAGTTGGCCGGTCCAGCCGGTCTTCAGATGGTCTATCAGACAGCGCTTGATGCCCACGCGTCCGGGCATGACACAGGCCTGATCGACGAGTTCGCCGAACACGTGATTGAGCTCGGGGATGGCGTTGAGGCAGACCCGCCGGCTGGCGGACTCGTCCGCCAGGACTTGCGCCAGCAGCCGGGTGGTCTCCGCCGAGCGATCCTTCTGATTGATCATGAAGCGGCCTTCGGGAAAGGCTCGCAGCACCTGGCGCAGACTCGGCAACAGGCCCACGCCCTGGCCACGAAAGGGAAAGCTGGCGCCGCCGTCCGCGGTGTAGCCGTAGCCCACATCCAGCGCCTGCAGTTGCGCCAGGGTGTGATTGCGCGTTTCGCCCTGGCCCTCGGTGCGGCAGTCCACGGTCCAGTCGTGGAACACCGCCAGCTCTCCGTCCTGCGTGCGATGAATGTCCAGTTCGATCATGTGTGCGCCATGATCGAAGGCCGCCGCCATGGACGGCAGGGTGTTCTCCAGCAGCGCATGGGTGGGCGGATGGATGCGCGTGGCCGTGCAGGTGTCATTGTCCAGATCCTCGGTGCGGTAGGTCTGGTACACGCCACGATGGGATATCCACTCAAAGTCGGTCACCACCGGCGCCGCGCGGAAGGGTCGATTGAACAGATAGATGGCGGCGTACAGACCGACCAGCATCAACAACGACCACTTCAGGATTTTCCCGACTCGCATGTCTGCCTCCATTGCCCTGGCTGCCCGCGACTTTGACCGTGACCGCCGAATCGGGCCGGGCACAATTCGGGCGGACGGCGGCAGTTTCGGCCTTTGGCGGGGCGATGGATCCAGTCGGCCCCGGGGGAGTTGCTGAGCGTGGGTGGTCGGCATGGCGCGACAGCGGACGCGGCCGGGAACGGCTGACGCCCGCGTCGCCGCCGACTCCAGCTTCACCCCGGATCGCGGCCTGCTGTCCTATCCTGCTCGCAGATTGCTTTCATCCGGAGTGCGGCGTGCTGTCCTACCCTGTGCACCACAGCCTGCGCCATCTGCTGGCCGATTGGCATGCGCGGCCGCGAGCGGCGGTGGCGGCGCTGGTGGTGGCCACGCGTGGTTCCAGCTATCGCAAACCCGGGGCGCTGGCGCTGATCGATGCCGAGGGCTTGAGCGCCGGCTGCATCAGCGGCGGCTGTCTGGAGGCCGATCTGGTGGCGGCGGCGCAGGCAGCGCTGGCGGCCGGGGAGATTCGCCGGGCCAGCTTCGATACGCGCAGTGATGAAGACCGCTGGTTCGGGTCGCAAAGCGGCTGTCGCGGTCAAACCGAGGTCCTGCTGTGGCCGTCGGCCGGCCCGCAGCATCCGCTGCTGGATGCGCTGGTCGCCGCCGACAAAGCCCATCGGGTGCAGTGGGTAGCTGCCGGCGCCGAACTGCCGCAGATCCTGTCGAGTACCGCCGATACCACCGCCGCCGATTGCGTACGCATCGCCCCGCCGCCACGGCTGCTGCTGCTGGGCGGCGGGCCGGAGGCACCTCCGCTGCTGGCCCTGGCGCGCACGCTGGGATGGCATGTGGATCTGATCGAACATCGGGCGCGCTATCTGGCCGACGCTCGCCTGGAGAGCGCCGATCGCTTGATCGAGGCGCGACCGGGTGATGCGCTGTCGGAGCTTGATCTGTCTGCCTATGACGCGGCGCTATGCGCCACCCATCTGTATGACGAGGATGGCCGCTGCCTGAGCCGACTGGCGGAGTCTGCGATCGCGTTCGTTGGTCTGCTCGGCCCGGCCGTGCGCCGCGACGAGTTGCTGGGCGAGTTGCAGCCAGCGCTGGCCGCGCGCCTGCAGGATCGTCTGGAAGGCCCGGTCGGTCTGATGCTGCACAGCCACGGACCGGAATCGGTGGCGCTGTCGATTGCAGCGCGACTGACGCAGGTGTTCGCCGGTGCCTGAGCCTGCACATCTCGCCTTGCTGCTGGCGGCCGGCGGCTCGCGCCGTCTGGGGCAGCCCAAACAACTGCTGCCGATCGACGGTATCCCTCTGATCCGGCGCATGGCGCTGGCCGCGCTGGCCACCGAACCGGCAGAACTGATGGTCGCGCTCGGCGCCGAGATCGAGGGCTGTCGCGCCGCGCTTGCAGGGCTGCGCTGGCGCGAGGCAGAGGTGACGGGTTGGGCCGAGGGCATGGGCCGCAGCATCGCCGCCGCCGTGCGTGCCATCACCGATCCCACGCTGCCGCTGCTGCTGCTGGGTGTCGATCAGCCGGCGCTGGACGCAGCGCATCTGCGGGCGCTGCTCGCGCGGGGACGACAGCAACCCGACTGCGCGGTCGCCAGCGCCTATGCCGATACGCTAGGCATACCGGCGCTGTTTCCAGCCAGCTGGCGTCCACGCCTGGCCGCCCTGAGCGGCGATCAGGGCGCCCGCGCACTGCTACGCGCCGGCGATCCTTCCGTTCTCGGCGTGGCCGCGCCGCAACTGGCGGTCGATATTGATACACCGGCAGATCTGCGGTCGTTTCGATCCTGAGGGCACGAGCTCTTGCAGGTCCAGACTGGCCTGGACGCTCTGGTACGCATGGTGGAAAAGCGAACCCCGGGTAGGCCGAGGGTGCGCGCCGCAGGCGCGTTCCCCGGCAAGCATGACCCGAGAGCGCCGGGGAGCCGCTGCGCGGCACCCTCGGCCTACATTCCACTGGCCATGACGCCTCACTCAGCTCCGTCCGGTTATCTTTGAGCGCTACGACCCAGACCGGCAACAGCAACATGCCCGACCTTTCCCATACCCTGCTCGGCCGCACGGTCGAGCATGAACCCGGCTACAGCCCGGATCTGCTGATGCCCATCGCCCGCGCCCAGGCGCGTGCGGAGCTGGGCCTGGGCGATGCGCTGCCCTTTGTCGGCAGCGATCGCTGGACCGGCTTCGAACTGGGCTGGCTGCAGCCGGGGGGCAAGCCGCGGGTGGCGGTGCTGCGCGCCTGCGTGCCGGCGGATTCGCCGCAGCTGATCGAATCGAAGAGCTTCAAGCTCTATTTGAACAGCTATGCGCGCGAGCGCATGCCCTCCTCCGATGCCGTGGCACAACGCATCGCTGTCGATCTGTCGGCGGCCGCGGGCGCGCCGGTGGCGATCGAATTGCTGCTGCCCGAGCAGTGGTCGCAATTGGCACCTGGCGCGTTGCCGGGGCGCTGCATCGACGATCTAGAGATCGACTGCGAGCCGAGTATCGAGTTGCAAGTGCAGGCGCTGGCTTCGGACGTCAACCACCAGGTCAGCGAGATGCTGGTGTCGAATCTGCTGAAGTCCAATTGCCCGGTGACCGGACAACCCGATTGGGCCAGCGTCATCATCGACTATCGCGGAGCGCGCATCGATGCCGCCGGCCTGCTGCGTTATCTGGTGTCCTTCCGCGAAGTGCGCGAGTTCCACGAGCAGTGCGTGGAGCGCATCTTTGTCGACCTCCAAGCGCGCTGCGCCCCGGAAGAACTGCGCGTGGAAGCCCGCTACACCCGTCGCGGCGGTCTGGACATCAACCCCTACCGCGCCAGCCACGGCCCGCCCCGGATTGCCGATCGTCGCAGCTGGCGGCAGTAGCGGGGGAGCGGGGCAGGGGGCGGGGGATTGACCTTGATTCAAGATTCGCCACTGAGGTGCGGCCGGGGTACTGAGCCTCGGTCGTTGCACCAGACGGCCGAAGCGTTCATTTCCAACCCGCGCGCAGCCCGATCGGGCCTCAAACTTGGTCCCCTGCCCCCTGCCCCGCTCTTGCTCTCCCGCGCCCCTGCCCCCGCCCCCGTTCCTTCAATCCCAGAAACGGAACTCGGCATAACCCAGTCGCGCCAGTCCCAACGGCACGCCCACGGCATCGACCAGCAGCCCGACCAGACCCCAGAAGGCGCGGGCGAAGGGCGGCACCATGAACAACAGCAAGAACAGCACCAGCACGGCATAGCCGGCATAGCGATCGAACTGGGCGCGCAGATGCGCCGGCAGATAGGGCCAGATCACACCGTAGCCGTCGAAACCGGGCAGCGGCAGCAGATTCAAGACCACCGCGCTGGCCTGCAGCAATGCCAGAAAAGCCAGCGCCGGCGCGTACTCGCTGCCGGCCACGGCGGGCATGCCCAGCAAGCCCGCCAGCAACACCAGCAACAGCAGGTTCATGGCCGGGCCTGCCAGCGACACCGCACTGTCCCAATGGGCCGAGCGCAGCAGGCTGCGGTTGATGTAGACCGCCGCGCCAGGCAGCCCGATACCGCCCATCACCAGAAACACCACCGGCAGCAGCAGCGAATTCATCGGGTCCAGGTATTTGCTCGGATTCAGCGTCAGATAGCCCTTGTCCTTGACCGTGGTATCGCCGCCCTGATAGGCGACGGCCGCATGCGCGAACTCATGCAGGCAGACCGAGAAGATCCACAGGAACAGCACCAGAACAAAGGTCGACATCATCGAATCCGTGAGCGAAAGGCGGATGCTCGCACAGCTTGGACCTTCGCTCTCAGGGCGCGGGTCGCACCGGATTGCTGGCCTGATCGCCAACCACAGTGTTCCACGGCCGCACGCTCCAGCTCAGCACCAGCCCGTTGGCCACGTAGGGATCCGCCCGGGCAAAGCGCTCGGCTGCCGCCGGCGTGTCACCGTGAAACAGCAGTAACGCCTGATCGGCCGGATCGGCGAGCGCGCCGCCGAGGATCAGTTCCCGGCTTGCCTGCGCCTCCCAGGCCAGTTGCAGATGGGCATTGCGAAACTCGCCGCGCCGGGACAGGTAGTCGGGAGAGAGCTGGTAGATCAGGAGGTAATGCATGGGTGGTTCCGATGTCGGCGCCGGCGATTGGGATAGCCAAGCTAGCAGGCTGTCGCAGCTGAAGGGAATCGGCATTCATGGTGACTGCAGCCATTTGTTCGGGCTCCGATGACTGGGCCATGCATGGGTTAGAATTCACGCCGCTGGTCACGGGGGCCGGTTCAACCGGAGAGTAGATATGCTGGGGAACACCCAGTGCTGCACTGCGCCCACAGGCATCTGGCGTGGTCTGCTGCTTTGCCTGATGCTGGCCGGCCTGCAGCTGGCTGCCTACGCACAGGCAGATGACGACGAACTGCCGCGGCACCCGCTCGAAATTCAGGCCCTGACCCAGCCAGATCAGGTGCTGGAAGTGCTGCCGGCCGAACTCGAGCGCGCTCGGGAATCGCGTGATTCGCGTCTGCAGGCACTGCTGGAGCTGGCCCGCGCCAATGCCTGTCGCGTGGTGGCAGACTGGACCTGTCAGCGCGATGCCGGTGCGGCGGCGGCCCTGGCCGCGCGCATGGCCGAGGACCCCATCCTCGAAGTACGTGGGCTGATCGCGCAAAGCCGCGGCAGTTTCGCCCGTCAGGACTACACCCGCGGCGAGCATCTGCTCGGCGATGCCCAAGTCTTGCTGGAGAAACACCCCTCGCCGGCGCTAGCGGCCGACGTCTATCTGGGCTACAGCTCGCTGAGCTTCATGCTCGGCAAGCACGAATCCGCCGCCCGCTACGCCGATCTGGGACTGGAACAGCTGGGCCCGAACCGGGCGCTGGCCATGCGTGCTCGCCTGCTGCGCAATCGCGCCCGCGCCGAAGCGCAGCTCAAGCAGATCGAGGCCGCGCGCGCCACGCTGACCGAGGCACTGGCCGCGGCCGACGCGGTCCAGGATCCCAAGCTCGCCGCCGAACTGGCGCTGGAATCAGCCCGTGTGGCTCGCCAGGACGGCGATATCGACACCCAGATCAAGAGCGGCCGGCGAGTACTCGATCTGGGCAAGCAGCTGGCCAATTCCCAACTCGATGGTCTCGGTCATGAAGTGCTCGGACTGGCCGCGATGGACGCGGGCGATCGCGCGACCGCCGAGCAGGAACTGCGCACCGCCTTCGATTCCTTTCATCAGCTGGGGCTGGCCCGTGACGAGCTGCGGCTGTCGCGGCAACTGATGGAGCTGATGATCGATCACGATGCCGATTCCACCACCTGGAACAAGCTGGTTGACCGTTTTCTGGTTCTGGATCGTGAGGTCAGCCAAAGCGATCGAGCCAAGGCCGCCGATGACTACGAGGCGCGCCTGACCTATGCCACCCAGGAACTGGAGGTCGTACGCCTGGCCAGCGAGGCCGAACTGGCCGGGGAGAGGGAGCAGGCGCTGGCCGAGTCCAATCGGCTGACCCGCTGGTTGATGTTCGCGGCCCTGGGCATCGTCCTGATCCTGTCCTTCTTCTTCGTGTTGCAGCGGCGTCTGAATCGGCGGCTTGAAGCGGCGCTGGCCGCGCGTCGCGAGAGCGAATCCAAGGCCACCGATCTGCTGCGCCTGAGCAAGGGCATGGTGTTTCTGCACGATTTACGGGGTGAGCTGGTCATGGTCAATCTGGCCACCGCCGAGGCTCTGGGCACACTGCCGGAACAACTGGTGGGACGCGCGCTGGGCGATTTCCTGAGCGATGAATCGCGCATGGACTTCGAGGCCTATCTGCGGCGACTGGCCATGCAGCATCAGGACGAAGGCACCATGCAGGTACGACGCATGGATGCCACCGAGCGCCTGTGGCAGTACAGCACCAGGGTCTCCGAGACGCGCGGCTATGCCATTGGCAGCGCCGTCGACATCACCGAACAGCAACGCGAGGCAGAAGCGCTGCGCGCGGAGAATCTGCGCGACGCCCTGACCCAGGCCTACAACCGGCGTTTTTTCCCCGAGTTCGAGCGGGCCCTGGGTGAGCGCGCCTGGGGAGTCGTCAATGTGGACCTCGATCATTTCAAGCAGATCAACGACAGCCGCGGACATGAGGCTGGTGATCAGGTGTTGATTGCCATGACCCGCTATCTGCAGTCACACATCCGCGAAGGCGATGCCGTGGTCCGCAGCGGCGGCGATGAATTCGTGCTGTTGCTGGCCGATGCCAGCCGCGCCCAGCTGCAGGCACTGATCTCGCGATTGCGCACCGACATGAGCGCCGCGCCCTGCCGCTACTCACTGGGCCAGGCCCTGCGCGAGGACGGCGAGAGCCTGGGCGACACCCTGGCCCGCGCCGATGCCGAAATGTACCGCCTGCGAAGAAGCGCACGCGAGGGCCGCGGGTGACAGGGTTGTTGGTTGTTGGCTGTTGGCTGTTGGTTGTTGGTTGTTGGTTGCGGGTGTCGACAGGCACTGTGGGAGCGGCTTCAGCCGCGATCGGTGCAGCGGCAAGCTATGGATTCCATTTCGCGGCTGAAGCCGCTCCCACAACCATCAGATCGCCCATACAGGGGCCATTACCCGCTGCCGGGCCCATAGGTCACGCTGACGGACTACCCTCACCGTTCACGGCTCAGGCCTCACCCCAGACATTCACACCCGGCAGCTGCGCCAGATCCTCGCGCGCTTCGACCACGCAGAAGCGCTGACCACTGGGGGCCTGCATCACCCACCAGCGACGGCCGCGATGCACGCGCTTTGCGCCCAGACCTTCCAGGCGCAAGACTTCTGCTTCGATATCGTCGGATTCGATATCCAGATGCACCCGGCTCTCGTGTTCCACCTGCTGCACTTCGACAGCCAGATCGCGCGCTCTGGCATCAAGCCGCTGATAGCTCGGACCATCCTCGCCGAGTACACCCATGCCCAGGGCAGCGCTCCAGAACCGGGCCGCTCCCGGCAGATCGTCGGTCTGGCAATCGATGATGAATCCACAAAGGCGACTGCGATGCATGGCTTGGTCCGTAGATGCGGGTCAGGGGTGAACGGGGCCCAGTGTCCAATGCAGCAGCAGCAGGCGGCAAGCCTGTGGGAGCGGCTTCAGCCGCGATCGGCAGCAATGGGTTTGCCGCCGTGGCGATCGCGGGCAGAGCCCGCTCCCACAGTTTCCAAGCGCGGTCTGAAGCCCCGAGACGGTAGCTTTCGCCCCGCTACGGCCCCCCGGAGGCTGCCCGCAGGCGCAGGAACTCGCGGCGGGTCTTCGGTCCGTAGCTGAGGAAGCTCGGATCCGGCGCGTTGCGGCCTTCTTCGCGTTGCCGGGCGATGCGATCGGCGGCCAGCAGCGGCCTGAGCACTGCGCTGTCGACCTGGTAGACCTTGAGGGCGTTCAGGCCGAAGATCTTCGCGCGCACCTGCGGCGTGATCTCGGGATAGCCGTAGCGCTCGCGGAATTCGGGCGAGATCTGGAAGGCGCGCATGGCCTGGATCTGGTCCTGCGGACTGCCGTACCAGATCGAATCGGTGCCCCAGAGGATGTTGTCCGGCCCCAGATGCACCAGCAACTTGCCCAGGGTGTGCGCGGCGGCATCCGGATCGCGCATCAGAAAGCGCCAGGTGGATCCGAGCTCGGCATAGACATTGCTGCCATGCCCAAGGCCGGCCTTGCGTATCGAGCTGATCAGCTGATCGACACCGTCCTTGCGCCTGGGGTCGTAAGGCCCCTCGCCGGCGGCAGTGACGAAACCAGAGTGGTAGATCAGGAAGTTCATGTCCGGACACTGTTTGGCCACGCGTCCTACATCGACGCAGGTGCTGTGCTCGTAGGACTGCGGCCCGAAGGGCAGACCCTTGTGGATGGCGATGTTGTTGACCCCCAGCGCCCGCGCCTTCTCGATCATGGCCAGCCCGACCTCGTCATCGAGGAAATAGCCTTTGCCGTCCGGACCCCATTGGGTATAGGTCTTGAAGGCGGCAATCGGGTGATTGGCGGCGAGCGCATCCATGGACGCCAGATCGCCGTCCTGGTTGGGGTTGACCCGGCCGTGCAGAAACAATCGATGGGTGCCGTCCATGCGCTCGACGATGGCCGCCGTCGCCGCCGCTTCCTCGATGGTCAGAGGCTCGTCGGCGCGGGTCGATGGCACGAAACTCAGCACCATCAGGTCAGTGTCCGAGTCGATGAACACATCGCGGATGAAGGGATCCGGTCCCAGACACTGCAGATGATCCAGATTGCCGGGCAGTGCCGCCGCGGCGCAGCCCTCGGTATCGGCAAAACCGATCGGTTTGACGCCCGGCTTGACGCGCCGCGTCCAGGCCCCGGTCGGATTGACGAAGTGCCCCTGCACATCAAAAATGAACTCCTTGCCTGCCAGCACGCTGGCGGCGGCGTCCTCCTCCAGCGCGGCCTCCTTGGGCAGGGCAAAGAAACCGCCGGTGCGGCCGGCCTGGGCGTAGCTGCGATTCATTGCCAGCAGGGTGCTCGCCGCGCCCGCCAGGGAAACCAGAAAGCTGCGGCGGTCCTGTCCCAGCCGACGCGCGTGCTCGCTGGCCTGCATCAGCGCCTGCCGCCTTGCCTCCAGATGCACGGGTTCCAGCGGGATGGGCTCGAACTCGCCGTTGCTGGTGCTGTCGAGCTTGATCGGCAAGCGGGTGCCGTCGGGGTCATGTCCTTGCTTCATGCGCTGCTCTCCTCGGCTGCGGCCAGCCCATACCCTGACAATCCTCTCACCAAATCGGCATGGAAGCGCGAGGCCGCGGCGACTCAGGGGCGGCCTCCAGGGAGTCATTCCCGCGAAAGCGCGCGAAAGTGGGAATGACGGTCGGCGCCTTCGGGGCAGCGTTCGCGGCGGTGTTTTCGGCGCTATCCCGCATTTCTCACGCCGGTGTGAGGAATGCGGGCTAGGATAGGGGCATGCGTGCCCTGCCCTGGATGCTTGTGCTGCTGCTGTCGCTGGCCTTGCCGGCGCAGGCCTCCATGCTCGATCTGGGCGATGCCTATTTCGAGACCATCGGCGATGCCGACAGCATTCCGGACAACAATGTCACGGCGCTGGTGCAGGATCGGCGCGGTTTCATCTGGATCGGCACGCCCAACGGGCTGATCCGTTTCGACGGCTACCGCTTTGTCCGCTACGCCCGCGATCCGGACGATCCCGAGTCCATCGGTGGCGTGTTCATACGGGCGCTGCTGGTGGCCTCGGACGGCAGCCTCTGGGTAGGCACCGACGCCGACGGCGTGTCGGTGATGGATCCTGCCAGCGGCCGCTTCCGGCGCTATCGCCACGATCCTTCAGACAGCGGCAGTCTGGCGCATGATCAGGTACGAGCGCTGGCCGAGGATCGGCACGGTCAGATCTGGCTCGGCACCCGCGCCGGACTGGATCGCTTTGATCCGGCCAGGGGCGTGTTCGAACACTACGCACAGGTTCACGGTCAGAGCGCCACCGCCAGCGACGACCGCATCTTCGCGCTGCTGGTCGATCAGGCTGGCGATCTCTGGATCGGCAGCTGGAACGGACTCTCGGTGCGGCGCGAGAAATCGGGCGCCTATCTGCGGGTCGGGGCCGACGGCGGGCCGGGCAGTGCACTCGTCGGGCAGTTGATCATGAGCCTGTATCAGCTGCGCGATGGTCGTATCGGGGTGGGCACGGCCCAGGTCGGCAGTCATCTTATCCACCCCGATACGCTCGACAGCTTCGCGATTCCGGTGGGGCTGACGCATACACCCAGCAGTAGTGACTCCCTGGCCCTGGCCATGATTCAGCCGCGCGAGGACGAGCTCTGGTTGGGCTCCTTCGGCGGCATTGCCGTCGTCGACACCGGCAGCGGCCGGATCGTGCGCCAGATACGGCCTGATCCTTCCATCGCCTCCAGTCTGGCCCATGCCCAGATCCGCTGCTTCCTGGCCGATCAGGCCGGTCAGATCTGGGTGGGCGGGTACAGCGGCGGGCTGCAGCGACACGATCCGCAGAATGACGCGGTGCGCATCCTCCATCACAGTCCGGTGCAGGCGGGGTCGCTGTCCAGTCCCAGCATCAGCAGTGTGCTGGAACTGGCCACCGGCGAGATCTGGCTGGGCACGCGCGAGAATGGCATCGACGTGCTTGATCCCGAGCGCGGCATCGTCGGCGGTTACCGGCCCGACCCGGACGACCCGCAGGCGCTCGGCAACGGCATGGTCATCAGCCTGGCTCAGACCGCCGACGGCGCCGTTTACGCCGGGACGCTGGCCGGGCTCTACCGTCAGGATCCGAAAACCCGCCAGTTCTCGAGCATCGGCCGCACCGAAGGCCTGAGCGGGACCACGGTACGGGTACTGATGCCGGAACCGGGCGGCGATCTGTGGATAGGCAGCAACACCGGTCTGGCGCGCTGGCAGACGCAGAGCGGGCGGGCGATCGATATTTCCACCACCGAGGGCAGCAGTCTGGCCGCGGATGTGAATGCGCTGCAGCTGGAGTCTTCGGGGCGACTCTGGGTGGGCAGCGCCGGCGGACTGTTTGTGCTCGAAGCGGGCAGCAAGGCCTTGCTCGCGGTACATACCAAGGACCCAGCCAACGATCCCACGGCGGACAGCATCGTCGGCCTGTTGCTGGACCGGCAGGGCCGGCTGTGGGTGGATACCTCCGAAGGTCTGTTGCGCCTGTTGAGCTGGGACGGCCGGCGCGCGAGCTTCGATGCGGTCAGTACCCGTCTGGGATTCGGCGGCCGTCCCTTCGGTGCCAATCTGCTCGAGGATCAGCGCGGCCGGATCTGGACCCAGCGCCACGTGCTCGATCCAGGGCGGGATTCGATCTACGAACTCAGCCGCGCCGATGGCATGGACATCGGCACGGCCTGGTTTCGGTCCTATGCAAAGACCCGCGCCGGTTTGCTGCTCTTCGGCGGCAGTCAGGGGCTGGCGCTGGTCGATCCCGAGCGCTTCGAGGCCTGGGGCTATGAGCCGCCCGTGGTCGCTACCGAAGTCCGGGTGGATGGCCGGCCTCAAGCATCGGCCGAATGGGCTGACGGGCTGTTGATCCCGGCCGCGGCGCGCACCTTCAGTGTCGAATTTGCTGCGCTCGACTACTCGGCGCCGCAGCGCATCCGTTACGCCTATCAACTGCGCGGATTCGATGCCGAATGGATCGAGACCGATGCTGATCGCCGCATCGCCAGCTACAGCAATCTGTGGCCGGGGGACTATGAGTTGCTGATCCGCGGCAGCAATCGCAGCGGCGCCTGGACTGACCAGAATCTGCGCATTCCGGTCAAGGTGCTTCCCGAGTACTGGCAAACGCCCTGGTTCGCCATGCTGGCCGCACTGGCGCTGGGTGGTATCGGCTACGCCGGCTATCGACGCCATCTGGCGCGGATCCGCCGTCACGAGCGCGCGCTGGCGCACATGGTGACCGAGCGCACGGCCGAACTGAGCGTGGCCAAGGAAAGAGCCGAGCAGACGCTGGAGCAGCTGCGCGGCACCCAGAAGCAGCTGGTGGTCGCCGAAAAAATGGCCTCGCTGGGTCAGCTGGTGGCCGGCGTGGCCCACGAGATCAACACACCGCTGGGCATCGCCCTGACCGCCGCTTCGGTACAGAGCGAGCAGCTGGGCCTGCTCAAACGGCAGCTGGCTGCACATGAGCTCAAGGCCTCGGATCTTGAACGGTACGTCACCACCGCGAGCCACGCCGCCCATCTGGTCGATGACCATCTGGCGCGCGCCGCACATCTGGTGCGCAGCTTCCGTCAGGTGTCGGTGGACCGCAGCCTGGACGAGCGCCGCCGCTTTGTATTGCTGGACTACCTGCGCGATCTGGTCGAGAGTCTGGAGGTGGTCTGGAAGCGCCGACCGATCCAGATGACGCTGAACTGCGACAGCGCTCTGGTACTCGACAGCTACCCGGGCACACTGGGCCAGATCGTCACCACGCTGGCCCAGAATGCGGTGCAGCATGCCTATGAGCCGGGGGTACCCGGCATCCTGCGCCTGCAGGCGCGAGCGCTGGATGGCGAACACATCGAACTGAGCTTTGCCGATGATGGAAAGGGCATCGCGGCCGAGGACCTGCCGCGGGTGTTCGAGCCCTTCTTCACCACTCGCCGATCCGAGGGCTGTGTGGGTCTGGGCCTGCATGTGGCGTTCAATCAGGTCAACGCGCGCCTGGGCGGGCATATCCAAGTGCATAGCAGCCCCGGCCTCGGCACCCGCTTCGTGTTGCGCCTGCCGGTGTCGGCGCCGGCCTGAGCGCTGCGGGTGTCGGCCGATCCGGCCCCAGGCAAGACTTGTTTACGTTGCGCAATATCGTCCGTCACCTGGCGCCCGCTCGCGCTGGTGTACCCTGCCGCTCCTCCGCTCGCGGGCCAAAGCCTGCCCGGGAGCGCCGCCCGGAAGCCCGATGCATCGTCTGTTTGCCATCGCCCTGCTCTGCCTGTGCTCCCCGTCCCGCGCCGAGACCTGGTTGCGGGTGGAGCAAGCCAGCGCCGCGCTGCGGGCTGATCTGCCTGCAGGCGCGGTCGATTACGGCGGTTTCGTCTGGATGCCGGCGGTGGCCCGCCCGGACGCCGAACTCGGCGCCCGCGTCAGCCGATCGGCCAATCCCTTCCACCTGGTGATCGATGGCCAGGCGATCGATCCGCTGACGCTGCCGGCCGCGTCCACCGATCCCTGGTGGCAGGATCTGCCCTCGGCCGCCGCGGACTTCCATCTGCTGCAGCTCAATGGCCCGCCGCGCAGCGAAGATCTACAGGCATTGCGGGCGGCCGGGATCAGACCCGTTCGCTATCTGGCCCCGTTCAGTTACATCGTCTGGGCCGATCAGGCGCAGCTGGATGGCATGTCTGCGCGCAGCACCCTGGCGCGCTGGAGCGGTCCGCTGCTGCCGGCGCAACGGGTGCCGCCGCAGAGTCGTGATCTGGGCCCCGGTCTGACACCGAGCATGGCCCTGATCGATGCCGACAGCGCCGACAACGTCCTCGCGGCACTGTCCGAGCTCGGCGCCAGTCTGGTCAAGCGTACGCCGCTGACGCCGGATCTGACTCTGGTCCAGCTGACGCTGTCGGGCGAGCAGTATCTGGCCGCGGCGCATGTACCCGGGGTCTACACGCTGCAGCACATCGCCGCCGGCGCCGGCCCGCGCGGCGAGATCAGCAATCAATCGATCGTAGGCGGCTACAACGGCAATCCGGGCATCTATCCGGGCTACCTCGACTGGCTGTCAGCCAGCGGCGTCACCGGTCTCGGCGTCAAAGTCAGCGTCGTCGATGGCGGATTCCGCAGCTCGCATCAGGATCTGCTCGGCAATGTCGCCCCCTGCCAGGGTACGGCCGGCAGCTGTACGAGTCTCAATGACAACCATGGCACCCATGTGGCCGGCGCCATCGTCGGCACCGGTTTCTCCAACGTTCTCGATGGCGGCGGCTTCCTGCGCGGCCTGGGCGTGGCCCCGGGTGCGAAGGTGATCCAGCATCGCTACGCCCCGTTTCTGGCGGCCGGCCCCGGCAGCATGGTGGCCGACGGCATGATCAACCTGTATCGGGATGTGGCCACCAGTGGCGCGCAACTGGCCAACAACTCCTGGGGACCGACCGGCACGCCGCAGGGTTATGACATCCCGACCATGCAGGTGGACATGATCACCCGCGACGCCAATGCATCGATGCCGGGCAACCAGCAGCTGCTGGCGGTGTGGTCGATCATGAACGGTAATGGCGAACGCAACACCGGCCTCTGCGCGCCGAGCTCGCTGGGTTCGCCCGATGAGGCCAAGAATCTGCTGTCGGTGGGCTCCACGCAGCTGCTGTCGGCAAGTGCCGGACAGATCGATGCGCTCTTCGACCTCTCGATCAACAGCGCCCATGGACCCGCCTGTGATGGCCGCAGGGTTCCAAATCTGGTGGCGCCGGGTTGCTACACCGACAGCACCAACGGCAGCAGCAACAGCGCCTACACGCTGATGTGCGGCACCAGCATGGCCTCGCCGATGGTGTCTGGCGCCGCCGCCCTGTACTTCGAGCAATATCGCAAGCTGCATGGACTGGATCCGAGTCCGGCGCTGGTCAAGGCGGCCTTCACCGCGGCGGCCACCAATCTGACCGGTCACCTCGATGCTGATGCCCGGGCCATGCCGCAGCGACCAAATCGCTTTGCCGGCTGGGGTCGCCTCGATCTGGACGCGGTGATCAACCCGGGTGTTGCCGTCTGGCTACTCGATCAGACCGAAGTGTTGAGCGACAGCGGCGCGGCCTGGAACGCCTACCTGCGCCCGGCAGATCCGGACCAACCGGTGCGGATCATGCTGGCCTGGTCCGATGCCGCCGGCCCGGGCCTCGGCGGAACCACGCCCTCCTGGACCAATGATCTGGATCTGCAGGTGCGGCTGGGCGAGGACACCTATCTCGGCAATGTGTTTGACGAGGGTGGCGGCTATTCGATTCCTGGCGGAGTGGCCGACGACCGCAACAATCTGGAGGGTGTGTTTCTGGCGCCGGCGGTACACGGCGGCAACGATTTCCGCGTACGCGTGCTGGCGGCCGTGATTGCCGCC
This sequence comes from Lysobacterales bacterium, assembly GCA_050250665.1. Classification (GTDB taxonomy): domain Bacteria; phylum Pseudomonadota; class Gammaproteobacteria; order Xanthomonadales; family SZUA-5; genus JADKFD01. The sequence continues at coordinate 15,688 of JBFWOF010000042.1, forward strand.
GACGCCCTGAATCCCTGGGAACCGGCCACGCCGCAGCAGGACTTCGCCCTGATCTGCTACAACTGCGAGCCGGGAACGCCGCCGGAGATCTTTGCCGACGGGTTTGAGGAAGGGCTGCCGCCAGCGCGCGGCGATTGACGCCCTCGCGCACCCTCTTGATCCTGCGTGCCCTCTCGCCCTCCTGCCCTCGTCCCCGCTATCCGCCGTGATGCTCGCCACCCTTGAGCGTGTCGAGCTGGGTCTCCGGCGCCGGCTGGCAGCCATATTCCTTGATCAGCACATTGTCGGTGGCGTCGGCCTTGGCAATGAACTGGCGTACGCGTTCGGCCAGGTGCTCGTGTTCTTCAGGCAGGAAGACGTCGGAGATATGCACCACCAGATTCAGGCGGATGGTGCTGCCGACCAGATCGAAGGCATAGGGCAGGTGCTCGGCCGAGAGCAGGTACTGGAACAGCTCATTGAGCCCGCGCGGACCGGTCTGCGCCATCGGTGAAGAGAAATTCAGATGCTCGGAGCAGCAGCACCAGATCTTGATCGGGGCGCTGCCGATGTGGAAGGACCAGTTGTGGCTGCCATGCCGCGCCAGCACCGGATTGATCTGGGCCTTGCGCAGGGCCATCTCGACAAATTCCGCCAGCGGATGGGCTTCGGGGGCCTCGAAGTACTCGCCGAAATCGTGGTGGGTTTCCAGATCGGAGCCGCAGCTGGGGCAGTAGCGCACGGCCTGATCGATCAGTTCCTCGCAGGTCGGACAATTGACCCCGAAATCCACGGTCTGCGCCCGGAATTCATCGATGAACCGGCGCACGTCGGCGATCGGGATGCCAAAGCCGACCGAATCGGCGGCGTTCAACTTGCAGGTGGTGACGGCAATGATGCGGCGGTGATCGTCCAGCATCGGCCCGCCGGAGTTGCCCGGATTGATGGCCGCATCGGTCTGCAGGAAATACTGTTCATCGAGGAGCTGACGCGCGTGCGAGATTACGCCTTCGGTCAGCGACAGCGGCAGGCCCACGGGAAAGCCGAGGATGTGCACGGCCTGCTTGGGGCGCAGCTGCTCGCCGTCGCTGAGCTCCAGCACCTCACCACTGACCGGCCGTGACAGCTCGACAATGGCCAGATCGCGGTGCGGGTGCACCCGGCGCACGCGGCCGATGATGCGACTGCGGTCGCGCATCTCGATGGCCACTTCGCGGTAGGGCTGGACCACATGGCAATTGGTCACCAGATGGGTGGCATCGATCAGAAAGCCCGAACCGGTGCCGGTGCCGGTGTAGACCTGATAGACGCCGAGACTGTCGATGTCATCGAGCGTGTTCAGGCCCGGCGCGGCTGCGCTGATCTCAGGATTCATAGCTGGCACTCCCCGGGCCGTAGTCTGGCTCTTCTTCTTCGCGATCGCGCTCGCCATGGCTGCCGAAGATGCGGGCGGTCTGGTTGGCGTGATTCCAGAGCACGTCGGCGGCTTCGCGCCAGGGCTTGCCGGACACCAGATCCAGACCCGTGCGCAGTGCCGTTTCGACCTCGGCCGGCCAGGAATGTTCGGCGAGCAGATAGAGGTAGTCGGCGATCAGTTCCAGCGCCGCCTCCAGCGAGCGCCCGGTGGCGCGCAGTTCGCCGGTGGTCTGCATGCGCTGTCCGGCACCGAGCATGGATGTCAGCAGCGAGGGCGTGCCTTCGTACAGCGGATTCATCGCAAACTCGGCATGGCCCAGGCACTGCCGCAACTCGGCCTCGCCGACCTGACGCATTTCCTTGATGGCCTTGGCCAGGGCGCTGTCGCGCTTGTTCGGGTTCTCGTCCTTGTCAGTGAAATCGTCGGCACTTTCGTTCAGACGCGCCCGGACACTACCGAACAGCGGCAGCGTGTAGCGCACCTGATTGGCGGCATAGGAACCCAGTGCATCGAGGAAGCGCACCGAGCGCCGCCGTCGCGATTCCACCATCAGCTCGTCCACCGCCGCCCAGTGCGAATTCCAGATCTCCAGCGCCCGCGCCATTTCCTCGGCATCGAGCTCGGGGATGGGTTCGCGGTCGAAAGGATCCAGACCGAAGCGCTCCTGCAGCCAGCCATCATTGCTGTCCGATTCCATCGGCAGGCGTTGCAGGACCTCGGCCAGCTTGGCCGGATGCAGCAGCGACAGCCGATCGCTGAATTCCAGGGTCAGCTCCGATCCGCGCAGGCGCGGCTGGAACAGCTGACCGGTGGCGCTCAGCCGGGTCAGCACATAGCGCAGCGCTGCGGTCGACTGCGAATCCTCGCGCAGCGCGGCCAGTCCCGTCGTCAGCCGCAGCACGCCGTTGTCGATCACCAGCCGCACTCGTGCCGAGCCCTGGACGAAGCACAGCGGCTGCTGCGACAGGTCTGGCAGCTCCACCCGTGGCAGCAGGTAGCGCACGGTTTCGCTGACCGATTCCAGGTACTGACCGGCCTCGAAGGCCTCGATGGCACGATCCCGGCGCGCGTAGTCGCGCGGCGCGATGGCCAGACGGCGACGGATCGGTACAGGACAAAGCAGTGAAACGATGGGCATGACCACACTCGCAACGGTGAGCGCGGAGTCTTGCAGCGCGCCCCCGCAGGCGCAAGCGTCACGGACAGCGACCGGTGCGGCCGTTCATGCGCCGACGCAAACCCGGAATCAGGCGATCACCACCCGACCTCGGCCCTCACGCTTGGCCTGGTAGCAGGCTTCGTCGACCACGTGCAGCTGATGACTCTCGTCGCCTTTCTCAGGATGCAGCCTGGCGATGCCGATGCTGGCCCCGATCGGCTGACCGAACTCGGTGGCCAGCCGGGCGAAGCCGGCGAGGATCAGATCGGCATAATCTGTCAGCGCCTCGACCTCCGGCTCGCGCACCAGAGCGCAGAATTCATCGCCGCCGACTCTTGCCAGCGTTTCGGTGGGCATGCCGCTCTGACGCAGCAGTTCTGCGACCTTGATCAGTACCTGATCGCCCACGGCATGGCCGGATCGGTCATTGACCTGCTTGAAATGATCCAGATCCATCTGCAAAAGCCACCAGTTGCCGTCCGACTCGCGCGCCTGCGCCAGGGTCTTGCTCAGGGCCTCGCCAAAGGCGCGGCGATTGAGCAGCCCGGTGAGTGAATCGGTGCGCGCCAGGCGTTCCAGCTCACGCGTCAGCCGCCAGTTCTCGGTGACGTCCGTGACCGCGCCGCGATAACCCAGCAGGCGGCCATTGCTGTCGCGGAACGGCCGACCGACATTGCGGAACATGGTGACCTTGCCGGTTTCGTCGTGCCACGCCAGGAGTTCATCGGCAAAAGGCTCACAACGCGCCATCCTGGCTTCGATCTCGCGCAGCCGCGGATTGTCCGGGCGCCGAGTGCGCACAAAGCTCAGCGGGTGCTGACCCAGCAGTTGCTCCGGCCGCAGGCCCGTGTGCTCGGTGAGGGTGGGCGAAACATAAACCATGCGCAGCTGGGCATCGGTTTCCCAGAACCAGTCCGCCGCGATTTCGGAAAAGTCGGCAAATCGTCGTTGATCGAACTGGGCGCGCTCCATCGCTTCCTGCTCCCGTTGCCGGGTAGCGCCGAGGTCAGCGAAGACACTGTCCAGTAACCAGCGCAGCAGTACCGACATGCCGAGCAGGCAGATCGCCAGCATCACCGGCACTCTGCCCACCGAGGCCCGGGCCCAGGCCGGATCGATGTTGATCCACCACGGGCCGGGCAGCTCGCGCAGGACATTGCCGATCACCAGGATCATCACCACTACCAGCCCCCAGAACAGAATCTGGCGCAGCGTCGACACCAGTGCACTGATCATCAGTAGTGCCGGCAGCGCCATGACGATACCGATGCTGTGCCCGCCAGACGCCAGATGAATGAATCCGGTCAGGAAGAACATGTTGGCGATGAACACCTGCGACCAGAAATCGACATCGCCATCGCGGCGCAGGCGCCAGGCCGGCCATACCGGCATCAGCGCGCCTATACCGAGCAGCGCCGCGACCAGGAAATGACCGACCACCAGCTCGGACAGTGCGAACAGGACGCTGGCGCCGCCCTGCATCAGCACCAGTGCAAGCACAAAACTGCCACGCATGCGCCGGCGCAGATCGTTGCGCGGGAAGATGTCTCCCGGCAGAAAGTGATCGATCCAGCCCACCAGCATGCGAACGGCGCGCTCCCGCATTCGCCCAACGGTCATGGCAGCGAATCACTCGCCATCATGAAAGTCGCTGGTGCCATGACCGTTGCATGGGTTTTTTTGCCTGAGCCCTCCCCAGCCCTCCCCGAACATCGGGGAGGGAGCGACAGCACTCGCCTGACCGACTTTCACGGCAACCCCTTCCTTCGCACCAGGGCTGAGTCTACCCGCGCCGCTCAGATGACACGGTCAACAATGTCTGCCCTCTGGCCCGGCTATTGGCGCACCTGCAGCAGGCGCTCCACGTAGCGGGCGAGCAGATCCACTTCGATGTTGACGGCGGCGCCTGTGGCGAGCGTGCCGAAGGTGGTGTGTTCGAGCGTGTGCGGGATCAGATTGACGCCAAAACCCTCGTCGTACAACTCATTCACGGTCAAGCTGACGCCGTTGACGGCGATGGAGCCCTTGCTGGCGACAAAGCCGCGCAACGCGGCGGGTATGTCGAATACCCAACGCTGCGAGCGCGCCTCGTTGACGATCGATCGAACGATCCCGACACCATCGACATGGCCGCTGACGAAATGCCCGCCCAGCGGTGTCGCCAGCGTCAGCGAGCGCTCCAGATTGACCGCATCGCCGGCGCGGCAGGCGCCCAGTGTCGTGTGCTCCAGGGTTTCCACCGAGACGTCGGCGGCAAAGCTGTCGGCGTTCAGATCCAGCGCGGTCAGACAAACCCCGGAGACGGCGATGCTGTCGCCCTCGCTGACACCATCCAGACTCAGCCCGCCACAAGCGATGCGCAATCGAACATCGCCGCCGCGGGCCTCCACGGCCTGGATGCGCCCTACCGCCTGTATCAATCCGGTGAACATGATGCTTGTACCTTGAGTGTGCGTTCGAAGGGAGTCAGCTGCCGGGAGCACGGGCCGGATCGGTCCACGACCAGGTGGGCGCCGGCGGCGGTGGTCGCAGGATCAGCCTCAGATCAGGACCGATGCGATCGATCGAATGCCAGGACCAGCGCTCGAGTTCGTCCAGAGTGGCCGGCTCGCGCAGCTGCAAGGCCGGTCGCGCCTGGTGCCCCAGGAAGGTCGGCGCCACGTACCAGATCAGCTCATCGACCAGTCCCGATTCGATCACCGCGCCGGCCAGTCTGGGACCGGCTTCCACCAGCACTTCGTTGTGGCCGCGCTGTGCCAGCGCAAACACCAGCCTCGACCATTGCAGACCACCCTCCTGCAGCGGCACCGTGATGTGCTCCACCCGGTCGGCCAGCTCGGCCCGATCTGGCGCATCCGGAGCGGTGACCACCAGTATCGGTCCGGGCTCGTCGAGCAGGCGTGAGTCCGCGGGCAGTCGATAGTGACTGTCGAGCACGATGCGCTCGGGCGTGCCGTGGTCGCTAGCGTCGGGCAGGCGTACGGTCAGTCGCGGATCATCGGCCAGTACGCTGCCGATGCCGGTGACGATGGCACTGGAGCGAGCCCGCCAGTGCTGCACATCCGCCCTCGCCTCGGGCGAGGTGATCCATTGACTGCGACCATCCGCCAGCGCCGTCCGGCCATCCAGACTGACTCCGAGCTTGACCCGGATCCACGGTCGCTGGCGGGTCTGCCTGGAAATGAACCCGGCGTTGAGTTCATGCGCAGCAGCCGCTTCGACGCCGACGTCCACGGCAATTCCGGCAGCACGCAGCCGCGCCAGACCGGCGCCGGCCACTTGCGGGTAGGGATCTTCCATTGCCACCACCACACGCGCCACGCCCGCCGCGATCAGCGCGTCGGCGCAGGGCGGTGTGCGCCCATGATGGGCACAGGGTTCGAGCGTGACGTAGGCCGTGGCGCCGCGGGCCAGTTCACCGGCCTGCGCCAGCGCATGCACTTCGGCATGGGCCTCGCCCGCACGCCGATGCCAGCCGGAGCCAAGGATCTGCCCATCCCGCACCAGCAGGCAGCCCACGCGCGGGTTCGGATGAGTCGTGTAAAGCCCGAGGCGCGCCAGCTCGAGCGCCTGGCGCATGTAGTGCTGATCAGCCGAAATGGCGTCCGCTGATGGTCCAGTCGGCGTCGTCGATCCCGCTGAGTTCGGCGAGTTCACTGGCCAGTTTGACCAGACGGCGGCCGTCGGCGAGACGCACCCAATAAACCCGTTCGCGCGCCCCGACCTGCGCGGCAATGACCTGCGCCATCCAGCCCTGGCCTTCGCCGGCAATCACCGCCAGCTGCTGACCCGGCTGTGGGGACCAGCGCGGATCCGCATCGGCGGCGGTCCGCGTGTTGTCGCTGCATTCGCTCTTGAAGTTGTCCATCGACTGGAAACACCCGGCACAGCGATTGCGCCGTCATAACCAGTAGATGTCGCGCGCGCTCGGGATGTCTCATCACGCCTCCGTGACAAAGGGTGAAAACCGCAGCCGGTCAGCTCTTCTTGTTGACCGAGACCAGCTCTTCCAACAAGGGTAATTGCTGCGCGCTGAGCCCCGGCAACTCCTTTTCCAGGCGCTCAACCTCCTCGCGAAAGGCCTGCACATCCTCGAAGCGGCGATAGACCGAGGCAAAGCGCACATAAGCCACCTGATCGATGCGCTTCAGCTCTTCCATCATCCACTCGCCCACGGTGCCGGCCGGAATCTCACGCTCACCGCTTGTTCGCAGCTTGCGCATCAGCACATCGATGACGTGATCGATGTCTTCAAGCGACACTGGCCGCTTCTCGAAGGCTCTTGCCAGCCCACCGCGCAGCTTCTGCTCATTGAAGGGCTCACGCCGGCCATCGCGCTTGACGATCTGCGGCAGCTTGATCTCGGCCGTTTCATAGGTCGAAAACCGGGCGTTGCATTCCGGACACTCGCGGCGCCGACGCACCTGCATCCCATCCTCGGTCACCCGCGAATCAACCACCCGGGTGTCGTCGTGACTGCAGAAGGGGCAGCGCATGTCAGGGGGTTCCGGCAGGGCGAGTCGAACGCCCTTCAACGCTTTGACGTGAAGCCGGGTAAAACGTGAAACGTGAAACGTCAATTGGGCAAGCGCGGTGCTGGGCGCCGCTGGTCGCGACGGAGGTACAGACCTGCGGAGTCAAATTGACGTTTTCCATTTTACGTTTTACCGCTTCCTCACCCATACACCGGATAACGCCGGCATTGCTCGGTCACGGCGGCACGTACGCGGGCGATGACGGCTTCGTCGGTGGGGGCATCGAGGACGTCGGCGATCCAGCCGGCCAGCGCGCGGGCTTCTTTCTCGTCGTAGCCGCGGGTGGTGATGGCCGGGGTGCCCAGACGCAGACCCGAAGTGACGAAGGGCGAGCGCGGATCGCCGGGGACGGCATTCTTGTTGACCGTGATGTGGGCCGCGCCGAGCGCCGCCTCGGCGTCCTTGCCGGTCAGTTCCTTGCCGACCAGGCTGAGCAGGAACAGATGGTTCTCGGTGCCGCTGGAAACAATCTTGTAGCCGCGCTCGATCAGGACTGCGGCCATCGCCTTGGCGTTGGCCACGACCTGGGTCTGATAGGCCTTGAACTCGGGCTGCAGGGCTTCCAGGAAGGCGACTGCCTTGGCCGCGATCACATGCATCAGCGGACCACCCTGGGTACCCGGAAACACCATCGACTGCAGCTTCTTCTCGATCTCCGGATTGGCCTTGGCCAGGATCACGCCGCCGCGCGGACCGCGCAGAGTCTTGTGGGTGGTGCTGGTGACCACATCGGCATGCGGAATCGGGCTGGGATAGACCCCGGCCGCCACCAGACCGGCGATATGGGCCATGTCGACCACGAACAGGGCATCCACCGACCTGGCGATCGCGGCCATGCGCGCCCAGTCAACCACCTGCGAATAGGCCGAAAAGCCGCCAATCAGCATCTTCGGCCTGTGTTCCTGCGCCAGCCGCTCCATCTCGACATAGTCGATCTGTTCGGTGACCGGATCCAGTCCGTACTGCACGGCGTTGAAGAGCTTGCCGGAAAAATTGACCTTGGCACCATGGGTCAGATGACCGCCGTGGGCCAGGCTCATGCCGAGGATGGTGTCACCGGGATTGAGCAGCGCCAGGAAAACCGCGGCGTTGGCCTGCGAACCGGCGTGCGGCTGCACATTGGCGTAGTCGCAGCCGAACAGCTGCTTGGCGCGCTCGATGGCCAGGCGCTCGGCCACGTCCACATACTCGCAGCCCCCGTAATAGCGCTTGCCCGGGTAGCCTTCGGCGTATTTGTTGGTCAGCACCGAGCCCTGTGCCTCCAGCACACGCGGGCTGGCGTAGTTCTCCGACGCGATCAGTTCGACATGATCTTCCTGGCGCTGGCGTTCGGCCACCATCGAGGCGGCGAGTTCGGGATCCAGATCGGCAATGGTCATCGAGCGCGAGAACATGGCGGCAGGCCGTCCAAAAGTCGGGGGCCCAGAGCATAACGGCGCCAGCGCATGTAAAGCGAAAACACCGCGGGCAGGCTGATGGCAAAGTGCAGTCGTCGGTTTCGCGCGCCCGAGGTCGGCAAATTCCCGGATTTCTGGGGACAGCGGCCAGAAGGCGGCCCCGCCCCTGACTTTCGTCCGTTTACAGAGCCGAAAGCAGGATGCAAACTTCACCTTCTGTTAACTTTTTGTCGGGAGTCTCCGCATGCGCCTCACACGACTGTTCCTGGCCCTGGCCGCCGGCACCATCGCCACCCAGGCTCTGGCGATCACCTCGGACGAGGTCAATGCCGGCATCCAGTTCAATTTCGCCAATCCGGGCGCGCGCGCTCTGGGCATGGGCGGCGCCTTCCTCGGTCTCGCCGATGACGCCACGGCCGCCTACACCAATCCGGCCGGCCTGACGATTCTGGCGGCTTCGGAAATTGCCGTTGAGTATCGCCATACCGATTTCACCACGCCCTTCAGCTCCGGCGGCAGCTTCCGCACCACGCCCTTCGACGGCAGCAATCTGGGTAGTTCGAATGCCGACAGCAACAATGACTCGCTGTCTTTCCTGTCCTACACCTATGCCGGTGACGGCTGGGCTTTGGCTGCCTACCGGCACCAGCCGCTGGCCTTCGATCTGCAATACCTGCAAGACGATATCGCCGTGCTGGACCCGGGCGGCACCCAGATTGCCAACCTGCCGACCAAGGCCACCCGCCTGGAAAGTGATCTGGTCAATTACGGCGTAACCGGCGCCTACCGCTTCAACGAGCATTTCTCGATGGGCATCGGCCTGGTCTATTCGCAGTTCGATCTGAAGTCGGACACGATCCGTGCCGGACAGAACATCCAGCTGCAACGCGGTGATGATTCCGACCTCACCTACACCGTCGGCGCGTTGTGGACGGTCAACGATCGCTGGTCGCTGGGCGCCGCCTACCGCCGCGGCGGCAGTTTCAAGTATCGCGCCGGCAATTTCGACACCAACGGCAATCCCCTGATTGTGGTCGACACCGGCTTCGATGTGCCGCACGTCTTCGGACTGGGCGTGAGCTGGCGGCCGAGCGACAATTTTGCGCTGGCACTGGACGTCAACCGCGTCTCCTACAGCCGGCTGACCGACAGCTATGACGACATCTTCAATTCGGCCACGGTGCTGAAGTCCAGCGACGGCACCGAGGTTCGCCTGGGCGGTGAATACGTATTCACCCAGTTCGCCACTCCCTTCTCGCTGCGCGGCGGACTCTGGCATGAACCCGAACACGCGCTGGTGGCGACCGGGCCGGTGGATGATCCCAATGTCGATGTGGATCGCGCATTTTTCCGCCGCGGCAGCGACGAGATGCACTACACGCTGGGCCTGGGCTGGGCTTTTCCGCGCTTCCAGATCGATCTGGCTGCCGACTGGTCCGACAACGTCGACAGCTACTCTGCCTCGGGCGTAGTGCGCTTCTGACTCTGTCGTGGCGGGGCGCGGCCATCGCGCCCCGGCACGATCGCCTCCCGCCGGCACGGTCGATGAGCTGGCTGCGCCGACTCCAAAGTCGGGCGCCGGCTCCTGTATTGTCGAGCCCAGCTGCAAGCGCCGTCGGGAGAGCACATGGCCACCATCGAAGCCAAAGTACCGGATATCGGTAACTATCAAGACGTTCCTGTGATCGAACTGCTGGTGAAGGCCGGCGACGTGGTCAAACTCGACCAGGGCCTGATCTCCCTGGAGTCCGACAAGGCGACGATGGAAGTGCCATCGCCCGCCGCCGGCAAGATCATCGAGCTCAAGGTCAAGGTCGACGACACCTTGTCTGAAGGTGATCTGGTGGCATTGATCGAAACCGAGGCCGGCGAATCGGACGGGGCCGACAAGTCCGCAGACAAGTCGAAGGACAAGCCCACGGACAAGGCCCCGGACCAGTCCGACAAATCCGCTGACAAGTCCTCGGCTGCGGATTCGGGCTCGGCTCGAAAACCGACAGCCGATGCATCGCCCGTCCCGGCCTCATCGCGGGCGCCGGCTCCTGCTGCCAGATCAGCCTTTGAAGCGGCCGCGGTGAGCGCCTCGGCGAGCGAACTGCCTCCGGCTGAACGCCCCCATGCCAGTCCGGGAGTACGCCTGTTTGCACGCGAACTCGGGGTGGATCTGACCCGAGTCAGCGGCAGTGGCCGCAAGGGTCGGATTACCCGCGAGGACGTGCAGGCGCATGTCAAGGCGGCGCTGGCAGCGCCAGCCAACGCGCCAGCCCGCGCCGGAGGTGGCAACGGGCTCAATCTGCTGCCCTGGCCGCAGGTGGATTTCTCCAAGTTCGGACCGGTGGAAACCCAGGCGCTGTCGCGGATCAAGAAGATTTCCGGCGCCAATCTGGCCCGCAACTGGGCCATGATTCCGCACGTCACCCAGTTCGACGAAGCCGACATCACCGAGATGGAAGCCTTCCGCAAGCGTCTGGCGGAGGAAAACAAGGAGCTCAAGGTCACGCCTCTGGTGTTCCTGATCAAGGCCGTGGTGGCGGCGCTGAAGCGCTTCCCGAGTTTCAACGCCTCGCTCGATGCCAGCGGCGAGAATCTGGTGCTGAAGCAGTATTTCCATGTGGGCATTGCCGTGGACACACCCGACGGTCTGGTGGTGCCGGTGATCCGCGACTGCGATCAGAAAGGTCTGGTCGAACTGGCCAAGGACCTCGGCGTGATGTCGGCCAAGGCGCGCGATCGCAAGATGGGCCCGGCCGACATGCAGGGCGGCTGCTTCTCGATCAGCTCCCTGGGCGGCATCGGCGGCAGCGCCTTCACGCCGATCATCAATGCACCGGAGGTGGCCATCCTCGGGGTCAGCAAGAGCGCGATGAAACCGGTCTGGAATGGCAAGGAGTTCAGCCCGCGACTGATGTTGCCCCTGTCGCTGAGCTACGACCACCGCGTCATCGACGGCGCCGAAGCCGCGCGCTTCACCAGCTATCTGGCACAACAACTGGGGGATATTCGGAGGTTGCTGCTTTGAGGAAGAGCGGGACACGGGAAACGGGGCACGGAGCACGGGAAAAGCCCAAAGCCCGCGGCTTGTTGCGCGCACTCCCGTCTGAGCGTATCGCTGGCGGTCTTGCGCCCCTGCCCCCTGCCCTCTGCCGCCTGCCCCGCTTGCGCTGATTCCCCATGGATTCCCGCCAACAAGACATTGTCGATGAGTTCGCCCTGTTCGGTGACTGGTCCGAGCGCTATCAGTATCTGATCGACCTTGGCAAGAAGCTGCCGGATTACCCGGAGGCCGACCGCAACGAGCATTGGCGGGTGCTGGGCTGCCAGTCCATGGTCTGGCTCAAGCCCGAAGGCTCGGCTTCACAGATGAATTTTTCTGCGACCAGTGATTCGGCCATTGTCCGCGGCCTGATTGCGCTGGTCCTGCGCGTCTACTCCGGGCGCAGCGCCGAGGAGATCGCCAATACCGAGCCCGAGTTCGTCGAGGGCATCGGCCTGTCCGGACACCTGTCGCCGACTCGAAAGAATGGCCTGGCTGCGATGCTGGCCAAGATTCGCGAGTACGCCCGCGCCACCCTGAGCTGAGCCCCACCCGTGCCAATGCTGCTGGCCGAAGATCTGCTGATCCTGACCATCGATCCCGTCGGAGGCCTGGTTGGCGATGGCAAGCATGCGACCAGCCGCGATGCGCTGGCGCGGGCCTTGCTGGTGGACCTGATCGTGCGCGGGGCTGTGATGCTGGAAAACGGCGATTTTCGACTGGTCGATCCCTTGCCTCAGTCGCATCGATTGCTGACCGAGGCCGCTCACGCACTGGGCGATGCCAGACTGGCGCCAGAGAAGGCTGTGGCCCGGTTGCGACGCCGCATGTGGTCGGTGCGCAGCGATCTGCTCGACGGCTTCGAGCGGCTGGGAATCGTGCATCGTCTGTCGGGCGGCCTGTTCGGGCGTATTGGCGGCAGTCGATTCGCGCTGCAGTCTACGCAGACCCGCGGCGAGCGCCTGGCCAAGCTCAAGCGTGGATACGATGACCTCAACCTGCAGGACATGCCGGCCATCGCTTTGGCCTTGCTGGCCGAGGCGCTCGGCATCAGCGCTTTCTTCCTCAGCCCTGAGCAGCGTCTCAAGATGCGTTCCTGGACGCGCAAGGCTGTGTTGCCGCTGCCCGAGGACACCATCGAGCTTGGATCGAGACGCGAGCGCCTCGCTGCGATGCTGAAGGTCCTGCCGCTGGAGTGAACCAAGCCGTCAGCCTGGGTGAAACGCTGTTGCGGCATGGACCAGGCGCCGCGGCGGGTTGAGCCACAGGCGCCAGTGATCAGCCGAGCCGTGGGCTCAGTCGCCCATCTGCCGCTGACGGTGCTCCCAGCGTTCCTGGGCATCAAGACACAGCGTGGCGATCGGACGAGCCTCCAGCCGTTCCAGGCCGATTTCCTCGTCGGTTTCTTCGCAATAGCCGTAGCGGCCATCATCAATGCGCTTGATCGCCTTGTCGATCTTGCCGATCAACTTGCGATAGCGGTCCCGGGTGCGCAGTTCCAGCGAGTTCTCGGTTTCACGGGTAGCCCGCTCCGCCTCGTCACCGACGTCGCGGACCTCGTCGCGCAGATTCTCGATGGTCTGCTGCGACTCTTCGATCAGCTCGTGCCGCCAGATGGACAGCTTGCGACGGAAATATTCCAGATGCTCCGGGGACATGTACTCCTCGGAACTGCTCGGGCGGTAACCCGCCGGCAATTCGAGCTTGGGCACATAACCCTTGGGCAAGGCTTGATCAGCTGCACTCACCCACTCGGGCAAGCTCTTGTTCTGTTTCGATTTTGCGGCCTTGACAGCAGCAGCGCTGGGCTTGGCTGCCTTGGTCTTTGCCTTGGTGGTCGCCATTTTTGTACGTCTCTCCTCTACTTCGGATCGCGCCGATCACAGTAGCCGCCGACCGGGGCGCCGGAAAGCAAGCCGAGCTATATAACCCAAGCCCATGACAGCGGCAAGCGCAAACCGTCAAATAGGGCCTATCGGGCCGAAATAAGCGGGGCGTCGCACTCTGGTGCCACTCGCCCGGATGCTGTCGCCGGAAAATACCCACTGCAGCTGCGGTGAGCGTCGCCACACACGCGATCAGGTTTGAGGCCGCAACAACGGAGTAATGCGGATGAACGGATCCGCAGGGGTAGCCATCGGCAGCGGTTACCGATCAGCGTCAGATCGGGAGGCAGGGCGTGGTGCGATTGCCGCCGCCACGCCCCGACAAGAATGGCCGATTCAGACTCAGCGGAAGGAACCCGGCAGGAAAGAGTGCCATTGCAGGCTTTGCTCGGCGGAAACGTCACCGCCTGAACTGCCGATCCCACGTTCCGACGGCGCCACCATCTCGGCCAGGTTCGGAAGACAGTCGGCATCGCCCGAAGACTGCGCCTGACTGAAGACGCCCACCACACCGAGCACGGCGTAGACCGCCAGTACCAGAATGCTGAAGCGCATGCGTTTGGAGTTCATGATCCACCTCTTCGAGCGTCGTGCTCGGGTACGTTCGAGCACAATTCGTGCCAGGCGCAAGAATGATCCCAAAGCCGTGGAGAATGCGTCTTCACGCCCTGAAATGCCCCGTTGGCGCGCCGAAGTGTCGGCAGCGCAACAAGGCGCGTCCGCTGGCGTACAGCCAGGTGTCCGGTGGCGGACACGCTGCAGCGCAGCACGACCGCGGCGGCTGCGCACCTTATGCTCGGCAGTCTATGCAAGCAATCATCGAATGGCCCACCTCGAAGGCGCTGGATCGGCTCAGCGGCGCCCGCCTCAAAGGCGCGCTGATCGCCGGCGCAGGTCGCGTGCTGTCCAAGCGCGACGATCTCAACCGCATCAATGTATTTCCGGTGCCCGACGGCGATACCGGCACCAATCTCGCCTTCACCATGATCGCCGTGCTGAAGACCGTGCGCCGTCTGCGCGGTGCTGACGTCAGCACCGTGCTGGGCGGCGTTGCCCGTGAAGCCATTGACGGTGCCCGCGGCAATTCGGGCGCGATTCTGGCCCAGTTCTTTCAAGGACTTGCCGATGGCCTGGGGCGCTGCCGAGATGCGGGAGCGGCGGATCTGGCCGGCGCCGCCAGCAGCGCGGCTCTGGCCGCCCGTGCCTGCCTGGCGGACCCGCGTGAAGGCACCATGCTCAGCGTCATTACCGATTTCGCCCATGAACTGAAGCGTCAGGTCGAACTGGGCGTGGCTGATCTGGCGCTGTTGTTCAAGCGAGCACTTGAGCGAGCTCGCCAATCTTTGGCGAATACGCCCAACCAGTTGCCAGTCCTGCGCGCTGCGGGTGTGGTCGATGCCGGCGCCGCCGGCTTCGTCGACTTTCTGGAGGGCGTCCAGGATTTCATCGAGCGTGGTCGCATTGCCCTGCGCGTGGCCCCGGATGCGCGCGTACACGATGGCTGCGCCCATGACGAGGTGCACCTGGAGGCGGTCGAAAGCGCCAGTCAGTACCGCTATTGCACCGAGTGCGTGCTCACCGGCAGTGATCTGGATCTGACCCGGGTACGCGGCGCGCTGACGCAGTTGGCGCTGGATTCGCTGGTGGTGGCCGGTGGCCGCGAGCGCGTGCGGGTGCATGCGCACATCGACCGACCCAATCAGCTCTTCGAGATGCTGTCGGGCCTCGGTACCGTGGCCCAGCGCAAGGCCGACGACATGCAGGCCCAGGCCCGGATGCGGGCTGCGCCCTTCCAGCGTGTGCGCATCGTCACCGATTCCGCTGGCGACGTACCGGCGGTCGAGGCCGAGCGCCTGGGCATCACCATCGTCCCGGTCCGAGTGAATTTTGGTGACGATGACTATCTCGATCGCATCACCCTGTCGCCGCGTGAGCTGTACGCCCGCCTTCGGCAGAACCCGAAGCCGCCGCAGACCTCGCAACCGCCACCCGGCGATTTCCGCCGGGCCTACGACCTGGTGCTGGCACATTGCGAGCAGCTGGTGTCGGTGGAATTGTCGAGCCGGCTGTCCGGCACCTTCCAGGCCGCGCAGACCGCCGCCAGGGAGAGCGGGCGCGAGCGCATCAGCGTGCTCGATACCCGCAATGCCTCGGCAGGTCAGGGCTTGATCACGATGGTGGCGGCGGAGTGCGCCCAGGCCGGCGGCGATGCCGATGCGGTACTGGCGGCCGCCCGCGATGCCATGACCCGCACCCGCACTTTTGCCCTGATCCGCGATCTGCGCTACGGCGTGCAGGGTGGCCGCATGCCGGCCATCGCCGAGCGCCTGGCCCGCTGGTTCGGCCTGACCGTGCTGATCGCCGACAAGGACGGGCTGGTGCGACCCTTCTCGGCGCTGGTCGGGCAGCAGCGACTGATCGAGCGCTATGCGGCGGTGATCGCGCGCCGCCTGCCCACACACCACAGCTGCAGAGCCATGGTCGGCCATTGCGATGCCGCCGACGATGCCGCCAATCTGGCGGCAGTCATGCGCCAGACCATTCCCACGCTGGGCAAGGTCTGGGTGGTGGAGACCGGGCCCGCCATCGGCGTGCACGCCGGGCCAGGCTCACTGGTGGTTGGTCTGCAATGGGTCGCTGAGCCGTGATCGTGCTGCTGGCCAAGCTGCTGGCCAGCTATCTGCTGGGCAGCGTGGTGGGCAGCCTGTTGCTCGGGCGTCTGCGCGGGGTCGACATCCGCAATGCCGGCAGCGGCAATGCCGGCGCCACCAATGCGCTGCGCACCCAGGGCAAGCTGTTTGCGCTGGGCACAGCGCTGATCGATTTTGGCAAGGGCGTGCTGGCCGCGGCGCTGATTGCACCGCTGGCGCTCGCCGACTCGCCGCTGGGCTTGACCGAGACTCAGCTGGCCTGCGGACTGGCCGCCGCGGTCGGTCACTGCTACCCGCTGTACCACGGTTTCCGGGGTGGCAAGGGCGCCGGCACGCTGATCGGCGTGGTGCTGTGGATGTTTCCGATGGTCGCGCTGGCGATGCTGGCAGTCTGGTTGCTGGTGCTGATCAGCACGGGCTACGTCGGCTTGAGCACGGTCATGGCCGGCCTCTGCTTCCCGATCGCCTTGTATCTGTTGCAGTCACCGCTGAGCGCCGGCCTCCTGGCCATGGCCGTGGCCGCCGCCGCGCTGCTGGTCTACACCCATCGCAGCAATCTGGCACGCCTGCGCGCCGGCAACGAGCACCGCTTCGAGAAGGCGCGTCTGCTGGCGCGACTTTTCGGACATCGTGGCCCTTGAACCGGGCCGCCCGACGCTGATCCATGCAGACCCTTGAGCCGCTCGACGCCGAGGCCATCGCCCGGCACAGCCGCGTCTTCGAGCTCGAGATCCACGCGCAGCTGGATTCGACCCAGGATCGTGCCCGCCAGCGTCTGCTGCAGGGCCAGGCGGGTCCGGCCGCGGTCATCGCCGACGCCCAGCGCGCCGGTCGCGGCCAGCAGGGCCGCCGCTGGCTGTCGCCACCCGGCGCGGCGATCTATGTGACCGCGATCTGGCCCACGGCGCGGACACCGGCGCAGCTGGCCGGCCTGTCGCTGGCGGTGGGACTGGCAATCCGCCGCACGCTGGCGCACTGGCAGATCGATGCCCGTCTGAAATGGCCCAACGATGTCTGGGTGGACCAGCGCAAGCTGGCCGGCGTGCTGATCGATGTGATTGCGCGGGCACCTGGCGCCCATCTGCTGATCGGCATCGGGCTCAATCTGCAGCTGCCGGAAAGCACCACTCAGGATCTGGACCAGCCCTGGACCGAACTCTCGCACTGGCTGTCACCGCTGCCTTCACGCAATCTTTTGATTGGCCGCCTGCTGCACGAACTTCAGGGTGTGCTGTGCAGTTTCGAAGCCGCCGGCTTCGGCGCTTTCACCGACGAGTGGCAAGGCGCCGATGCTCTGTCCGGGCAACAGATCTGGTGGCGTGGCAGCGCCGGCATTGAGCGCGGTCATGCCCTCGGGGTCGATGAGCTCGGTAGACTGCGCGTGGACATCAACGGCAAGCTGCGGCTGCTGTCGGCTGGCGAGGTCAGCGTCCGTCCCTTTTGAATCGAGGTGAAGCTCATGACAAGCCCGAGACTGCTGCTGGATCTGGGGAACAGCCGCCTGAAATGGGGGCTGAGCGATGGCACCGAGTTGCAAATCGGCGTGCCCGTCGCCCATGAGCCCGGTGGCTTGGGCGATCTGGCGCCGCTGTGGGCTGCAGCAGCCGACGCCGGCTCGGTCTGGCTGTCGTCCACCGCGCTGAGCCTGAGTCCGGCATTGATTCAGGCCGTCGCTGAACACCTGGGCCTGGAAACCCAGGTCTTCGTCTCGCCCAAGGAGGCCCTGGGCATTCGCAGCGCCTACGACCAACCCGCCAGTCTGGGCAGCGACCGTTTTCTGGCCATGGCTGGCGCCCGAGCCCAGGTTTCGGGCGCCTTTCTGGTGGCCGATGCCGGTACCGCCCTGACCCTGGACATGGTCGATGACGGTGGTCAGCATCTGGGTGGATTGATCGTGCCCAGCCCGGTATTGATGCGCGATGCCCTGCATCGCGGCACCGCCGGCATCCGCACCGGCGAGCTGGTGCGGGTCCGTGAATTCGCGCGTAACACCGACGATGCCGTGTGGAGCGGTGCCTGCCTCGCCTGCACGGCGCTGATCGGCCACGCCTACCGCCACGGCGCGCTGGGCGTGGGTGCCGATGTCGAACTGCTGCTGGCCGGCGGCTCGATGCCAGCGCTGGCTCCGCACCTGAGCATGCCCTATCGGCATCTGCCGAACCTGGTGCTCGAAGGCCTGTCGCTGTGGGCCAGCACCACGCTGGCCGCTGCCAGCTGATCTCCCGACGGCCACTGTTGCCACGGCCGGGGAGCGCCACCCAGCGCGCGCCCGCGCATGGTGGTGCATGATGACCCCACCGCCAGGACAGGGAGTTCAATGGATGACAGTGGGAAGGGCGAGAGCACAGGCGTCCGGACAAGTCCGGACCCATGAAAGCCACAAGGCCAAACCGAGCCGCCGCTACCGGGTAGAACGTCGAGGCCGTTGTGCGCTCGTTCTGGCATTGCTGTTCGGTGTCTCCACCGCCGCGCTGTCGGCCTCGCCGCCGGCCGGGATCACGCTTGATCAAGCGCTGCGCCAGGGCCAGCTGGTCATCGGACACACCGAAGCCGGGGCACGGATCAGCGTCGATCAACGCAATCTGCGGGTGGATGCACAAGGTCGCTTCGTCTTTGGCGTGGGCCGTGATCAGCGACGGGTCAGCCTGTGCGTACGACTGGCCACCGACCGCGCCGCCCGTTGCGCGGGTCTGGCGGTGGCAGCGCGCGATTACGCCATCGAGCGTGTCAGTGGCTTGCCGCAAGCCACGGTGACCCCGGATCCGGCGGAGCAAGCGCGGATTGCACGTGAAAATGCACTGATTGCGCAGGCCCGCGAGCGCGACGAGCCGCGCAGTGATTTCCTGCTGCCCTGGGTGCGCCCGGCGCAAGGTCGCATCAGCGGCGTCTACGGCAGTCAGCGCATCCTCAATGGTGAGCCCAAGAGCCCGCATATGGGCCTGGATATCGCCGCTCCTGCCGGCACCCAGATTCGGGCACCAGCGCCGGGGGTGGTGACGCTGGTCCATCCGGGCATGCTGCTGTCCGGACAGACCGTGATCGTCGACCACGGCCACGGCGTCAACTCGGTGTATATCCACATGAGCCGCACCGATGTACAGGAGGGCCAGACGCTCAAGACCGGCGACCCGATCGGCGCCGTCGGCATGACCGGCAGGGCGAGCGGTCCGCATCTGCACTGGGGGCTGAACTGGTTCGAGGTCAAACTCGATCCGGCGCTGGTGGCGCCGTAAAGGCCAGGGGCAGGGGTGAGAGTCCCGGTCGCTTCAGCTGAGATTGATCTCGGAGAAATCGAAATCCAGGCGCGGACCGGCGGTGGCCAGCGTGTCACCCTGCAGGTAATCGGCACCCATGCTCCAGAACTGGGCAATCGCCGTCAGGTCACTGACCTCTTCCAGAATCAGTTCGCGCCGCTCGCGATACCAGGGCTGCAGCATCGGTCCGATGATCTCGGGCTGACTGCTCTGAAGCACACCGGCCGGCAGGCGCAGAACGTCCAGCGGTAACTTGGCCAGTTCCGCCACATGGGCCAGTCGACCCGAGCGCTCCACCGCACCCACCTTCAGTCCAAGGGCATGCAGGCGTTCCAGCAAGCGCCCGGCGTGCGCCGACTCGATCAGGAAAGAGGCCTCAAACTCCAGCGTCAGGTGCTGATCGCCGAGCTTGCGACGAGTGACTTCCGCATGCAGCCAGACCAGCTGTTCGCGATCGAAGGACGGAAAATCCACCGGAACCAGCAGATTGCCGACCCGGTTGGGTCCGTGCTTCTCTTCCAGGGCCTGCAGGGCGCGAGCGATGACCTGGCGATCGATACTCCCCTGCAGTTTCATGTCCCTGGCGATCGGCAGGAACTCGTGTCGGGCGATGCCGGCCAGCGCCTGGCGACGATCACGCAGATGCAACTGCATGGAATAACGCCCGGCCTCGGTACCGCGCAGGGGAATCAAGGGCTGGTAGTCGACAACCAGTCCGCGCAGCGCCGTGTCGTTGCGCAAGAGTTCGCGTATCTGCAGGATGCGTTCGGGGGACAGCCCGTGTGCCGAGGTCGAGAGTATCCCCTCGACCCGATTGCCGCCGAGCCTGGCTGCCGTCCGCGCCGCAGCGAAGGCCGCTGTCAACCAGTCATCGACGTTTCGGGTGGTCTTGCTCGCCAGCGACAGACCGATGCTGACACTGAGCGAACGGTCCTCGCCTTCCACCTTGAAAGCCAACTCGTGCACGCTGCTGCGCAGTGTCTCCGCCAGCGGCAGCAGGTGCTCGCGCTCCTTGCGTTCAGCCAGTACCGCAAAGCCGAACTCCTGGATCAGACAATAGCGGTCGCCAGCCGCGAAATGCCGCGCCAGGCGCAGGGCAATCGCCTGTTCGAGCTCGTGCGCCACGGACAGTTTCAAGCGCTCCTGCAACTCGTAGGCCTGGTCCACCAGAATGACCATCAGCGCGATGTTCTCGCCGCTGGCGCGCTCACCGACGGTGCGCAGCTCATCGAGAAAGGCGCCGCGGCGCATATGCCCCTGCGCATCCCCGGAACGTCGGCTCAGTTGCTTGCTGAGCGCACGCACGCGCTTGACCCGGCTGCGCAGGGCGCTGACCAACAGGCGCGGTCGCACCGGCTTGGTCAGGAAGTCGTCCCCACCGGCCTGTATGGCCTGAAAACGCGCCTGTTCACTGTGTTCTGCCGACAGAAACACGATCGGCAGCACCATGGTGTCGACCTGTTGGCGCAGTTGCGCGGTCAGGGTCAGTCCATCCATGCCAGGCATGTACAGATCGGTCAGTACCACGTCGGGGCTGAAGCTCCGCACCAGCGACAGAACTGCCTCGGGTCTGGACGTGCTCTGGACCTGCATGCCGGCACGGCCCAGCATCACCTCGCAGAAAGCGCACAGATCGGGGTCGTCATCCACCACCAGCACCCGGAACGGCTCACTTCCCGTGGGTGCCGCCAGCTCCTTGATGCGTGCCACCACCGCAGGTTCGTCCAGCTGCGCGAGCACCAGATCGGCACCACCGAGCTGAGCCTGCAGCCTCGCCGCCGGCTTGCCTCCGTCGATGCCGATCAGCGGCAGGCGTGATGCGTCAGGCAGAGTCAGCGCCAGTTCGTCCAGCAGCTCGGCCACATCGGCCACCAGAGCCGCCTCGACCAACAGAAGTTCGGGCAGCTGCGATTGCAGGGCATCGGACAGGGTCTGGATGTCGGCAAACGCCGCCAGCAGCAGATTCTGCAGCCGCAAGGCGGCCTCCAGGCCCACGGGATCGCCCAGGCTGGGGGTCAACAGATAGACCACCGCGCCTGCGCTGGTGCGGCCTGAAGGTGCGCGCTTCGTGACCCGATCCTGCGCGGCCTGTATCAGCGCGTTCAGCTCTTCGCGCTGGGCCGCGCTCGGCAACCGCGCACCTTCAGCAAAGACACCGACGTAGGCGTAGACATCGAGGATGGCCGCCTGGGCATCATCCAGACCCAGATTGCCCGCGTAATCGCTCAGGCTGGCCAGGTCGTCCTGATGCTCCTGAGTCGCCTCGTTGGGCCAATCTGCCGCCATCAGCCGCCGGGTTTCAACCAGTACGGCCGCGGCCTTTTCGGCAAAAGCCGCAATCGGGTTCGACGATGACTGCACGGTAGGCCTTCAGGGATCGGCTGTGCTCCGAGTCTAGCCTGCACTCAACCGAGGTTTATCTCGGAGAAGTCGAAATCCAGGCGCGGACTGGCGGCGGCCAGGGAATCACCCTGCAGATAGTCGCAACCCATGCTCCAGAAGCGGGCAATGGCAGTCAGATCGCGCACATCCTCGGCAATCAATTCGCGCCGTCCCCGGTACCAGACTTCGAGCATAGGACCGATGACCTCCGGCTCCATGGCCTGCAGCGCAGCCGCCGGCAAGCGCATGACCTGCAGCGGCAGCTTGGCCAGTTGTTCGATGTGCGAGAGCCGGCCGGAGCGTTCGACCGCCCCCAGACGCACGCCCTGGGTGCGCAGCCGATCCAGCAGCCGGCCGGCATGGCTGGATTCGGTCAGGAAGGCGGCGTCGAATTCCAGGGTCAGGCGCTGCTCCACCAGCTTGCGCTCGCTGAATTCGCCCTGGATCCACGCCAGTTGCTTGCGGTCTATGGACGGAAAATCCACCGGCAGCAGGATGTCGCTGACCCGATTGCGGCTGCGCTGGTCGTCCAGTGCCTGCAGCGCCAGACTGATCGCGAGACGATCGATCTCGGCCTGCAAGCCGAGCTCCCGCGCCACCGGCACGAACTCCTGACGGGCAATGCCCGACAGCGGCGAGCGGCGATCGCGCAGATGCATGTTCAGGGCATAGCGTCCGAGTTCGCTGGCCCGCAGCGGAATCAGCGGCTGGTAGTCGATCGCCATCGCCGCCTTGCTGATGCCCTTGCGCAGCAACTCGCGGATGTACATCAAGCGCTCGGGCGACAGACCGCCCGACTCCGAGAGGATGCCCTCGACCCGATTGCCCCCCATGCGCGCGGCGGTGCGCACGGCGGCAAAGGCGGCATTGATCCAGTCGTCCACGCTGCGGTCCACCCGCGGCATCAGGGCCATGCCCAGGCTGACCGTCAGTGGCATGTCGTGTCCGTCCACCTTGAACGGCAACTCGGACACGGCCAATCGCAGCGCCTCGACGAAAGGCAGCAACTGATCCCGGCGTTGACGCTCGATCAACAGGCCAAAACCGAACTCCTGGATCAGACAGTAGCTGTCGCCGGGCTCGAAACTCTGCGCCAATCTCAGCGCAATGGCCTGCTCCAGCTCGTGCCCCACCGACAGACTGAGCCGCTCCTGGAGCTCGGAGGCCTGATCGACGGTGATCACGATCAGACCGACGATCGAGCCCGGCGGGCGCTGCTTGACCTGGCGCAGCAGATCGAGAAAGGCACCGCGGCGCATATGGCCCTGGGCATCCCCCGGCCGGCTGCCGAGCTGCTTGCCCAGCGCCCGCACGCGCTTGATTCGGCTGCGGACGGCGGTCACCAGATGCCGCGGCCGGATCGGCTTGGTCAGAAAATCATCGCCGCCGACCTGGATGGCCTGAAACCGCGCCTGCTCGCTCTGCTCGCCGGACAGAAACACGATGGGCAGAACCACGGCATCGGCCTGCAGCCGCAATTGCGCGGTCAGGGTCAGGCCGTCGACACCGGGCATGTACAGATCCATCAGGATCAGATCAGGCTTGAACTGGCGCACGCGATTGACGACGGCGGCCGAGTCCATGACCGACTCGACGCGCATGCCGGCACGACCCAGGATGGACTCGCAATAGGTGCACATCTGGCGATCGTCATCGACCACCAGCACCCGGAAAGGCTCGGTGTTCTGACTGGCCAGGAGTTCCTTCAGCTGCGCGCCGATGGTGGGATCGTCCAGTTGCGCCAGAAACAGATCGGCACCGCCGACCAGTGATTGCAGTCGCGCCGAAGCCTCGCCGCTGTTGACGCCAATCAACGGTAGCCGGGTGGCTTCAGGCACCGAAGGCGCCAGCTCATCCAACAGCTCCGATACCGCGGCCACCAGCGCCGATTCCACCAGTATCGATTGCGGCAGGTGAGTGCGCAGCGCATCGGCAAAGGCATCGCCGTCGTCGAAAACCGCCAGTTGCATACCCTCCTGGCGCAGCCGGGGCCGCAGACTGGTCGGCACCTCGAGGCTGGGCGCCAGCAGGAAGACCACAGCGCCGGAGACCGAGCCCAGCGCTGGCGTCAGCTCCATCACCGCAGCCTGGGCGTTCTGGATCAGCTGATCGAGTTCGCTGCGCTGCTGCGGGCTGGGTTTGACCGTGCCCTCGGCAAAGACGCTGACATAGGCATACAGATCCAGCACCGCGGCGTGGATGGCGTCCAGCGCCAGGTTGCCGGCGTAGTCGGCAAGATTGCCCAGATCATCCTGATGACGCTCGACCTGATCAGCCTCCCAGTTGCCGGCGTTGAGCCGGTGGGTTTCGACCAGCACGCCCTTGGCCTTGTCGGCAAATGCGGCGATGAGTTTGGGGGATGGCTCCATGGACTACCCGGCATGGCCAGATCGGACGAGTCTAGCCTGAATGCCGGATTGGAAAAGTCGACGGATGGCGTCGACCGGGTCAGCGGAGTGAACCAAGGATGGCATGACGCTGGCATCGTGACGGGCGGCGATCAGTGGTCGGATCAGCCTGCTAGAGTCGCGGCTCTAGGCAGCTTGTCAGCATTCGGGAAGGGAATCACGCATGGCGCAAAGTCGTCGAACCAAGATCATTGCCACGTTGGGACCGGCCACCGACAAACCCGGCATGCTGGCCAAGGTCATCGAAGCCGGGGCGGATGTGATCCGCCTGAATCTCTCCCACGGTACCGCCGAAGACCAGCTGCGTCGGGCCGATGATCTGCGTCGGGTTGCCGCCTCGCTCGGCGTGGAAGTGGCCATCCTGGCCGATCTGCAGGGTCCCAAGATTCGTATCGAGCGCTTCGCCGAGGGCCCGGTGGAACTGGAAGCGGAACAGCCCTTCATCCTCGATTGCGCCGACCAGCCGGCGCCCGGCAGCGTGCATCGCGTCGGCGTCAGCTACAAGCGGCTGTGCCAGGACGTCTTCCCGGGCGACACGCTGATGCTGGACGATGGCCTGCTCAGCTTGGCCGTCGAGCGCATCGAAGGTCTGGAAATTCACACCCGGGTGCTGATCGGCGGCATGCTCTCCGACCGCAAGGGTATCAACCGCCTGGGCGGCGGCCTGTCCGTGGATGCGCTCAGCGACAAGGATCGCCGCGATATCGAATTGGCCGCCCGCATGGGCGCCGACTATCTGGCGGTGTCCTTTCCGCGCTCGGCCGCGGACATGAATCAGGCCCGGGCGTTGCTGCGCGGCGCCGGCTCCTCGGCAGCACTGGTGGCCAAGATCGAGCGCGCCGAGGCGATCGAGAATCTGGGCGAGATCATCGACGCCTCCGACGCCGTGCTGGTGGCACGCGGTGATCTCGGTGTGGAGATCGGCTACGCCGAGCTGCCTGGCCTGCAGAAACGCATCATCCGCGAATCGCTGGCGCGCCAGCGCGTGGTGATCACGGCCACCCAGATGCTGCAATCGATGGTGGATTCGCCGATACCGACCCGGGCCGAGGTGCTGGATGTCGCCAACGCCGTAATCGACGGCAGTGACGCGGTGATGCTCTCGGCCGAAACCGCCTCGGGCAAGCATCCCAACAAGGCAGTGGCGGCCATGCGCAGCATCTGCGAGGCCGCCGAACGCCAGTTCGAGCCGATGGAATCGAGCATGGTCACGCCGCCGGAAATCCACCGCACCGATCAGGCCATCGCCATGGCGGCCATGGCGCTCTCAAACCGCATCGGCGTGCGCGCCATCATCGCCCTGACCGAGTCAGGCGCCACCGCGCAGTGGCTGTCGCGTTTCCGCTCGCGGATTCCGATCTACGCGATGAGCCGGCACCAGATGGCGCGTCAACGCATGAGCCTGTACCGCGATGTCTATCCGGTGGCCTTTGACCCCCAGGGCGGCGGCGTGACCCATTCCACCCGACTGGCGGTCGAGTTGCTGCACGCCCAGGGCCGCCTCAGCAGCGGTGATCGCGTGGTGGTCACCACCGGCGATCACACCGGCCTGCTCGGTGGCACCAACACCCTCAAGCTGTTGCGCGTGGGTGTGGATGGCACGCCCGAGGGCATGAGCGACTTGTAGCTGCGGGCCACGGGGCACGGGGCACGGGAAAATCGCTTGGAGCTGCAGGTAGGTCACGTTGTTCGCGCAGCGGACTACGTGACGATGGTGGTTCGAACGCCGGCTGCCCCATCCCACAAAAAAACGCCGGGCGTCCTGCCCGGCGTCAAATCCCGTTCGCTGTCGCTTGCCATTCCCGGGAAAGAATGAGGAGTGTTGCGCCCTTGCCATTAAGACCGGCTTGGCTCCGCATAGTTCCAGCGTCCCGGGTCAGCAAGAGCGCTGTTCACTCTGTGACAACAGAATCACTCCGGGGCTTCTGCGCCCGAGTAGCTGATCGCCTTCACACCTTCGACGCTGCCAACCCGGGCCGTGTCACTGATGTAAAGCTTGGTTGTGTCGTTCTCGATCCGGATCTGGCCGCGCACTTCGCTGCCCGGGCCGACCACCACCACTGGCGGCTTCGATTTGCTGCCCCAGCCCCAGCCCCAGTTGCCCTTGGGCTTGCGCACGATGATGTCGCCAGCAACGATGGTGCCGTCGAGCACATCGGCACGGCCATTGACCATTTCGACATTGCCGCCAATCCGGCTGGCCCGCAGCAGCAAGCCACCGTTGACGGTCTCTGCGCTCTTGGCCACGCTGACCTGATCGAGCTGAACCCGGCCATTGACCGTGGACACCGAGCCCTGGACCGTCGATCCAGCACCGATCTCGATA
Organism: Lysobacterales bacterium; assembly: GCA_050250665.1. GTDB lineage: Bacteria > Pseudomonadota > Gammaproteobacteria > Xanthomonadales > SZUA-5 > JADKFD01. Next base: position 42,116 of record JBFWOF010000042.1, read on the forward strand.
CGGCCGTTGACCGTTTCAACATCGCCCGTGGCCTTCAGTCCTGCACCCACGCGGATGCTGCCATTGACGGTTTCCAGCTTGCCTACGCTGACATCGTCGGCGACATCAATGCTGCCGTTGACCGTTTCCACGCCATCGGCGCTGGACTTGCTTTCCAGGCCGATGCTGCCGTTGACCGTCTCGACATCCTTGACCACCGTGCCGGCACGAACGGTCAGCGACTTGTTGACTGAATCGCCGCTGGTGCCCGGCTCCACCACTGTGGCAGCCCAAACCGAACCGGCGAAAGCCGTCAACAACGCAACAACCAGAATCTGTTTTCTCATGGCATCAACCTCAATGTGTAATAGGGTGCTCGCTGGCTGCTGCCGGCGGGGATTTCTCCGCAGTCTCGGCAGCAACCGGCAGAGCCGGTGCGTATTCGCTGATCTCAGCCAGGGCATGCAGCAGGCGATCGACGAAGCGTTGTTCCATTGAGTTGTCCATGTCTGACTCCTTGTGGTCTCCGTGTTTCGGCGTTGACACATACCCTATGCCATTCATTGGACGCACCGACAGGGCCCTTGGTTACGGGTTAGCGGGTAAACCGATGGCAGGGGGGGGGTGCCGGTTGTTGGTTGTTGGTTGTTGGTTGTTGGTTGTTTGTTGTTGGTTGTTGGGTGGTGGTTGTTGGTTGTTGGTTGTTGGTTGCTGGTTGGTGGTTGATGGTTGTCGGGGCACCGGGCACGGGCAGGCTCTTGCCCGAACCTGAGGCATCTTTAGGTCCAGACTCGTCTGGACGCTTTTGCGCTTCATTAACCCACAGGCCATCAGCGAGGTAGCGCGGCTCCGGCGCGCGGAAGATCGGGTTGTGGGCCGCGGCTGGTCGCGCCGGCGGCCGCGGGCTCCGCATGTGCCAGGCACGCGGGTTGTCGGAACAAGGCCGGCCCTTGCCCGAGAATCGGGACGCTATTGCCCCGAGATGCGTCATTGCGAGGAGCGCGCCTTTAGCCGCGAGCGCAGCGTGGCGGGACGAAGCAATCCAGCGAGAGCCTGCCTGGATTGCTTCCCCCGGATCTAGTCCGGGGTCGCAATGACGCCATCCACGGGAAGGCCCCAAATCCTGGGTCCCCCCGTGCCCCATGCCCCGACAACCGACAACCGACAACCGACAACCGACAACCGACAAGCAAGTCAAGCTACCATCACAGCCCTCGGAACCTGCCCTTGGACCCCATGCGACCCAAACCGATCTTGCTGCTGATTCTGGATGGCTGGGGCCATGCCGAGGCCGCCGCTGACAATGCGATCTCCCAGGCGCAATGCCCCAACTGGCGGCGGATCTGCGTACAGTGGCCGCACACGCTGATCCGCACCGATGGTCTGGCCGTGGGCCTGCCCGAGGGGCAGATGGGCAATTCCGAAGTGGGACACATGAATCTCGGGGCCGGTCGCATCGTCTACCAGGATCTCACCCGGGTCGATGCGGCCATCGCCGACGGCAGCTTCAAGCACAATCCGGCTCTGGTCGGTGCGGCCGAGGCAGTGAAGGCCGGCGGGCACACACTGCACGTGCTCGGACTGCTGTCTCCGGGCGGCGTGCACAGCCACGAATCGCAGGTTTTTGCAATGATCAAACTGGCGGCCGAACACGGTGCCCGCATTGCCGTCCATGCCTTCCTGGATGGCCGTGACACCCCACCGCGCAGCGCCGCCGAATCTCTGACCAGGCTGCAGTCGCTGTGCGAGAGCCTGCCTTCGGCGCGCATTGCCAGCATCAGCGGTCGTTATTTCGCCATGGATCGCGATCAGCGCTGGGATCGGGTCGAACGGGCCTGGCGGGCCATGGTCGATGCCGACGGTGCCTTTGACTACGGCGATGCCGCGGCGGCGCTGGAAGCCGCCTACGCTCGCGGCGAAAATGACGAGTTCGTGCAGCCCAGTACCATCGCCGGCGGCTGCCGCGTCGCCGACGGCGATGCCGTGGTGTTCATGAATTTCCGGGCCGATCGCGCCCGCGAGATCACCCAGGCCTTTGTCCGCGCCGATTTCTCCGGTTTCAGCCGCCGCCATGTGCCGGCGCTGGCCGACTTCGTCAGTCTCACCGAATACGCCAGCGATCTGCCCACCACCGTGGCCTTTCCGCCGCAGAGCATGAAACAGACGCTGCCGGAGATTCTGGCAGCCGCCGGTCTGACGCAGCTGCGGATTGCCGAAACCGAAAAATACGCACACGTGACCTTCTTCTTCAGCGGTGGACGTGAGGCGCTCTATCCCGGCGAGGAACGGGTGCTGGTGCCCTCGCCCCGCGTCGCCACCTACGATCTGCAGCCGGAAATGAGCTGCCCGGAAGTCACCGCCAGGCTGGTTGCGGCAATCCGCGAGCAGCGCCACGACTTCATCGTCTGCAATATCGCCAACCCGGACATGGTGGGGCATACCGGCATCCTCGAGGCAGCGATCAAGGCCGTCGAGGCCGTGGATGTGGCTCTGGGCGCGCTGGAAGCGGCGATCATCGACGTCGGCGGCGAGATGTTGATCACCGCCGATCATGGCAATCTGGAAGACATGTGGGACGAGGACAGCGGCCAGGCCAACACCCAGCATTCGACCAACCCGGTGCCGCTGGTCTATGTCGGCCGCAAGGCCAGCCTGCGCAACGGCGGATCGCTGCGAGACGTGGCACCGACCGTGCTGGCGCTGATGGCCATGCCCAAACCGGCGCAGATGACCGGCGAGTCTCTGGTTGAACTGAGCACCGGGGAGTCCTGAGCCGATGCGCAGCGCGCTGCTGATCTTGCTGCTGTGCTGCGCCGCGACTGGGGCACAGGATCTGCCCAGCAGCAGCGATGAAGCCAGTCTGGTCGACCGATTGGCTGCGGTGCGCGAACAACTGGCGAACGCCGAACGCGAACGCGCCGAGCGCGCCGGCGCGGTGGATCAGGCGCTGGCTGAACTGGCCGGCATCGAACGCCAGATCGCCGAGCGCAACAAGGTACTCCAGGAACTGGCCGAGAAAGCGGCCGCCGAAGAAGCCAAGCTGATCGAACTGCTGGCCGAACGCACCCGCCTCGAAACCGAACTATCCGGGGAGAAGGAGTCGCTGGCTGCGCTGCTGCGCTCCACCTACGCGCTCGGCAAGCTGGACACGCTCAAACTGGTGCTGGCCCAGGATCAGTTGGCCGATACCGGTCGTTTGCTGGCCTACCAAACGCAGCTGCAACGGGTGCGCCTGAGCAGGATCACCCATGTGCGCGAGTTGCTGCGTTCCTTGCAGCAGGTGCAGCAGGACACGGAAACCGCCAAGGCGGCGCTGGCGGCGCTGCGCAAGACCGAATCGGAAAATGTGGCCGCGCTCAAGGACGAGCGCCAGCGGCGCGCGGTGATCCTGGCCGGGCTGCGCAAGGCCCTGGCGAAGGTCGAGGCCAGAGTCGGGGAGCTCGACCGCGATCGCGGCGAGATCGAGGATTTGCTGGCCCAGTTGCGCGACGTCATCGGCGATGTGCCGGCGCTGATGCCGGACGATCGGCCCTTCGTCGAACTCAAGGGCCGCCTGCCGAAACCGCTGGCTGGCGAACTCACACTGGGATTCGGCGAGGAACACCTGGGCCGCACCAGCGCCGGTGTCCGCATCGGTGCGCCGCGCGGCACCGAGGTACACGCCGTCGCCCGCGGCCGGGTGGCCTTCTCGGACTGGTTGCGTGGTTACGGACTGCTGCTGATCCTGGATCATGGCGATGGCTACATGAGTCTGTACGGACGCTGCGAGTCACTGCTCGCCACCGAAGGTGAATGGGTGGATGCCGGCGCCACCGTGGCCCTGGCCGGCGACTCCGGCGGCGCCAGCCAGACCGGCCTCTATTTCGAGCTGCGCCACCGCGGCCAGGCCCTGGATCCTGCTGCGTGGTGGCGGAAGTAGGGGCGAGGGCACCGGGGCACGGGGCACGGGGCACGGGGCACGGGGCACGGGGCACGGGGCACGGGGCACGGGGCACGGGGCACGGGGCACGGGGAAAGGCTACAGGCTTGAGGGCTTCGGTAGGTCCAGACTTGTCTGGACGCTTCTCGAACACCAGACCAAGAGCGTCCAGACAAGTCTGGACCTACCAGAGCCTGCGTCATTGCGAGGAGCGCAGCGACGAAGCAATCCAGGTTATGACCGCACGCCACTGGATTGCTTCCCCCGGATCTAGTCCGGGGTCGCAATGACGCCGGGGGTCTAGTCCCGAGTCCCGAGTCCCGAGTCCCGAGTCCCGAGTCCCGAGTCCCGAGTCCCGAGTCCCGAGTCCCGAGTCCCGAGTCCCGAGTCCCGAGTCCCGAGTTCCGAGTCGCGAGTCCCGAGTCCCGAGTCCCGAGTCCCGAGTCCCGACAGCGGAAAAACGCAAGACACGTGGCCCAGCCGGCAATCCCCCGCACAAAGCTCTGGCATTTCCGCGCGTCGTCGCCAAATATGTCCTCCTCTGATCCTGGTTTACCGGCTCCCATGAATGCACGTCTGCTGATCCGAACCCTGATGCCCTGGCTACTGCTCTGCGCGCCTGCGATCTGGGCCGCCGAGGAGGTCACGGAGACGCAGGAGCCCGAGGCCACTGTCAGCGACGAAGTCAGTGTCGAGGACATCCGCGTGTTCACGGCCGTGTTCCGCGAAATCCAGCGCTCCTATGTCGAGCCAGTCAGTGCCGAGCAGCTGATGAAGTCGGCGATCCGCGGCCTGCTGCTGGATCTGGATCCGCACAGCGCCTATCTGCAGAAGACCGATCTGCAATCGCTCACCGATGACACCAGCGGGCGCTACGGTGGCCTGGGCATCGAAGTCCAGATCCGCGGCGGCATGCTGACCGTGATCGCCCCCATCGACGACACCCCGGCGGCGCGTGCCGGCATCCAGCCGGGCGATGTCATCACCCGCATCGATGGCGTCGCCGTCGAGAGCGAGAACGCCGATGTCGCCATCGACCGCATGCGCGGCAAGGCCGGCAGCAAGGTCGAACTCACGGTGATGCGCGCCGGACAGCCCTCCTTCGATCTGACCCTGGTGCGCGAGGTCATCGACGTCACCGCCGTGCGCGGACGCCTGCTGGCACCGGGTTTCGGCTATGTGCGCATCGCCGCTTTCCAGACCAATACCGCCACCGAAACCGCCAAGCGCATCGCTGCCCTGATCAAGCCGGGCAAGCCGCTCGATGGTCTGGTGCTCGATCTGCGCAGCAATCCCGGCGGCTTGCTCGACGCCGCCGTCGACGTCAGCGACCTGTTTCTGGAGTCCGGTCCGATCGTCAGCACGCGCGGGCGGGTGGCGCTGGCCAGCGCCGAGTTCACCGCCAATCCGGGCGATGTGCTCAAGGGCGCGCCGCTGGTGATCCTGGTCGACGGCGGCTCAGCCTCGGCCAGCGAGATCGTCGCCGGTGCCCTGCAGGATCGCAAACGAGCGCTGATCCTGGGCCAACGCACCTTCGGCAAGGGCTCGGTGCAATCGGTGTTGCCGCTGGCCAGTGGCGAAGCCATCAAGCTCACCACCGCGCTCTACTACACGCCCAGCGGCCGCTCGATCCAGGCCGAAGGCATCGAGCCCGATGTGCAGCTGCAGGCCGCCGAACTGAAGCCGCTCAGTTCCATCAATCGTGATCTGACCGAGGCCGATCTGCCGGGTCACCTGGGCAACGGCAACGGCCGCAGTGCCCCCGAGGGTGATGCCGACGCAGTGGCAACGGCAGTCCCCACCAGCGATCCGACCCGCGATTTCGTGCTCGGCGAGGCGCTGAACATCCTCAAGGCCCTGGCGCGCTGGACGACGCCGGCTAATAGCGCAGCCAAGAACGTGGCCGAGGCGCCGGCAGAATCCGCGCGCGAGTGAGGACTGCGGAGCGCCCTTGCGGCGGGACCGGGGATGCGACGATCCAGTTTTGATTCAGGCCAAGGCCTGGAGGCAGACCAGGGACGGGAAGGGAAGGGAGTATCCAATCTGCTGAAGCTGTGGGTCTGGATTGCTTCGCTGGGCTTTCCAGGAATCCAAGTCACAAGTTGTTGGTGCGTCATTGCGAGGAGCGCAGCGACGAAGCAACCCAGTGCTTCTGCGGCTGTGCGTCTGGTCTGGACCCACAGAAGCCCGCTTTGAACCGCTCTTCCCGAAACCAGCAACCCGCCTCAACCCATTCGTGAAGGTGGCAAGGGCAGGGTCACGATCTTGTCGCCGCTGACACCGTCACGGATGACGGCAACGCCTCGGGTGGCGACCTCCTCGATGCGGACGATGCTCTGCATCGGCAGATGCAAGGCCTTGGTGTCGGCAAATTCCTCGCGCAGGCGCTCCTCGGTGGGATCCACCAGCACGCCTTCGCGCGAACCGAATTCCAGATCCGACACGCAGGTGAAACCCCAGAGTTCGCTGCTGCTCACCTGTCGGGCATAGAGCTCGTAGACCTTGCCCTGATTGTGGAAGACGATCTTGTAGAGTTTCTTGGTGGCCATCTCAAAAGCCGTCAAAGGTAAAAAGTAAAACGTCAATGTTCGCACGCCGCAGCATCCGGCTCTGATTGACGCTTTACGTTTTACGTTTTACTCCCCGCAAGCTTCACCGCTAAACCAACCTCGCATCGCGCCGATACAGCCACGGCCGCAGAGTCAGCGCCAGGAACAGGCCGTTGACGAAACCGAAAACGTGCGCCCACCAGGCGATGGCGCCGGTTCGTGAGCCCATGGTCTCCAGCACCTGGAACAGCAGCCAGATGCCGATCAGATGTACAGCCGGCACCCGCACCAATTGGAAATACAGCCCCAGCGGCAGAATCACGCCCAGGTTCGAGGTCGGAAACAACAGCACGTAGGCGCCGATCAGGGCCGACACCGCGCCACTGGAGCCGATGATCGGGGCATTGGCCAGCGGCGAGACCAGCGCCGCGAACAGGTTTGCGGCAGCGCCGGCGATCAGAAACAACAGCAGCATCCTGACCGGACCCAGCGTGCGCTCGACGGCGCTGCCGAACAGCCCCAGAAACAGCAGATTGCCGAACAGATGGGTCCAGTCCGCATGCACGAACAGGGCACTGAACAAGCGCAACCCAGGCCCTGCGAGCAGGGCCGAGATATTCAGTTGCAACTCGGCCGGTACCGTCCCCCAACTCTGCAGCAACAGCAACCGTTCGGACGGAGACATCAGGGCCTGCCAGACCGCAATCGACAGGCAGGCGCAGACCAGCATGGGCGTAGCCCAGCGCAGTTTGCGCTTGCGCTTCTCGTCGATCTGAACGAACACCGCCTGCTCCGCGCGGGTCAGAAGGCCTGATTCGGCAACAGGAAGCGCTGACCGCGGAATTCCAGCACCACGCCATCAGCGACGATATCGAGCAGGGTCAACTCGGGCCCGGGGGCCGGCGACTCCACCGTGAAGCGCTTGCCGTTGAGCACGATGAAGCGTTCTTCGCGCACCGGGCTATAGACATGCATGGTCAGATCCAGCTTCGGCAACTCCTTGCGCGTGCCATAGGGCAGCTCATACATCAGCGGCAGCTTCTCTTCCGGCTTCATCGTCGACGGATCAGCCGCGGCGGGATTGAACTCGGTCGGAGGCGTGGCCATCGCCACCGCAGCCGTGGGCGCAGCCACAGCTGCGGCAGCAGGTTCGGGCATGGCTTCGGGCGCCGTCGGCACTGCGACCGGTGCGCTCGGCGGAGCGGCCGCCGGAACTGCGGGCGGCTGACTTACCACGGTCGTGGTCGGGCTGACCGATGGCGTGTACAAGGCCGCGCGTTGCGGCACCGGTAGTCCGCCGCCGGACACAGTGCCGCCATTGCCGTCACCACCGACGCCACCGAAGGCCGCTTCGGCGCCGGGGCGAGCGGGCATTGCCGGAGCCGCCGCCGCTGTCGCCACAGGAGCAACCGGTTCAGCTGAGCTGGCAACCATGGCCGGCGCCGCACTGGCCGCATTCGCCGTTTCGATCTGATCAACTCCAGCCAGCGCGGCGCCGGCCGTCTCCGGGGTGGGTGCCGCCGGATCCCGCGCCAGAAAGAACCAGCTGCCACCCAGTCCGGCCATCAACAGCACGGCACCGGCACCCACCGCCCAGGGGGCGCGGCGCGGGCGCCGCGGCGTACCGAACTGCGCATGCAGATTCGGCGGCAGACCGCGTCGGCGTTCAGCCTCGGATTTCTTCAGCGCATCCAGTATCAGGGACATACATCAACCTCGGGGCAATTCCAGGCGCGCAAGGCGCGGGCCTTCCTCATCGTAACTGGCCAGGGCCATCTGTGTTTCCGGCCCGGCAATTCCATCAGCGACCAGCCCCAGACGAATCTGCAATCGTCGTAAGCGGCGTTCCAACTCGATATCGAAGACTTCACCCTGTCCAATCGGGCCTTCCAGTCCTTCTTGGACCTCAGCCGCGGCCAATCGTTCACGCAGCCAGTTTACTCCGGGTCCGCGATCGCCGTTGCGCAAGGTAGCCGGCACCCACTCTGGTGCACGCCACATGACTCGATAGTCTCCCAACCAGTGGAGTTCGATCAAGGACCGCGGCAGGGTCAGGGTTTCACCACCGAGCTCGATTCGGGCCTGCCGCTCATCCAGTGCCAGCAGCACTGCCGAGGCAAAACCGCTTTCGCTGCGCAGGCGCAGGATCACTGGACGACCCAGCTTGCCCAGCCGTCCCAGTGGCCCGGAGGCCCGCAAACAGTTGATGCCGGGCTCGATCCGACCACCGCAGGCGGCAAGTCTGGACAGCTGATCCGCATTCGCCGGCCATTGCCAGAGCTCGGCCAGACGCTGCCAGGGGCGCATGTCCGACTCCTCGTGGCTCGCCAGCAAGCGCTGCAGCGCGTCGGCCGGCGCCTCGGTGGGCGCCGCTGGCGCATCGGCGGCGACAGCTTCAGTGCCCGGATCCGGTGCCCGCGGCCAGCGCCACGCCACCAGCGACAGCGCGATCAGCGCCAACGCCGCGGCCACGCTCATCCACAACCGGCGGCGGCGGCGTGATCCGCCATGCAGGGCCTCGTCGGCGGCCTCGTCGATGACCCGCTCGTTGATGCTGTCGAGCGAGCGCGCATAGCCCGCTACCAGGGCGCGGTCGGCAATGACATTGATCAGGCGCGGCACGCCGCCGGAGCGGCGATGCAGGGTGCGCAGCGCCAGTCGTGTGAACGGAAGTCGCTCGCTGCCCACCACATGCAGCCGATGGCGCACATAGGTTTCGGTCTCGTCGGCGTCCAGCGGTGTCAGGTGGTAGCGCGCGGTGATGCGCTGCGCCAGCTGTCGCAGGTCCGGCCGGTCGAGCAACTCGCGCAGTTCCGGCTGACCCAGCAGGATGATCTGCAGCAGCTTCTGCGTGGCTGTTTCCAGATTGGTCAACAGCCGCACCTGCTCCAGCGATTCGACCGACAGGTTCTGGGCCTCGTCGATGATCACGACCACCCGCTCGCCGGCGGCGTGTGCCTTCAGCAGAAAGGCGTTCAGTCTGTCGGTCAGCGTCTTCAGACTGCCACGCGCATCCTCGATCTCGATGTGCAGTTCTTCGCAGATGGTTTCGAGCAGTTCCACCGGGCTCAGCAGCGGATTCAGCAACAAGGCCACGCGGGTCTTGTCGGGCAATTGCTCCAGCAACAGCCTGCACAAGGTGGTCTTGCCGGTGCCGACCTCGCCGGTCAGCTGCACGAATCCGCCAGAGCCACCCTGACCGACGCCGTACAACAGATGTGCCAGCCCGTCCCGGTGGCGCTCGCTCAGATAGACGAAGCGCGGATCCGGGGTAATCGAGAAGGGTGCCTCGGAGAGGCCGTAGAAGTCTAGGTACATCGGGCCATTCTAGCCTGCCTGTGGTTAATGGACTGCGGCTCACCGGGAAAGTTCTTCTGCGGCACGGGTGCTTGCTCCGGCAAGGCGGCTGCGCTACCTTGCGCGCCCATGAGCACGACCGAATCCAATCCCGCGACGCAGCCCGGCGCCATCGCTGATTTCGAGAAGTCTCTGGACGAACTCGAATCGCTGGTAGCGCGCATGGAGCACGGTGAACTGACTCTGGAAGATTCGGTCAAGGCCTTCGAGCGCGGCATGCTGCTCTACCAGAACTGCCAGCAGGCGCTGAACGAGGCCGAGTTGCGTGTCGATCTGTTGCTCAAGGGCAACGACCCCAGCGGGCGTGTGCGGCTGGACCCGGAAACACCCTGAGCTACTGCACCATGCCCTTTCCGGTTCTGGATTATCTCGCCGAGGCGGCCGAGCGCGCCGAGCGCGCGCTGGAAGCCTCACTGCCCGCGGCGGAGCAACTGCCCGAGCGCCTGCACCAGGCCATGCGCTACAGCGTGCTGGGTGGCGGCAAGCGTCTGCGTCCGGCCCTGGTCTACGCCGCCGGCAAGGCGCTGGGTGCACCACCGGCATTGCTCGATCCGCCCGCCGCGGCGGTGGAGATCATCCACGCCTACTCATTGATCCACGACGATCTGCCGGCGATGGACAACGATGAGTTGCGTCGCGGCAAGCCCACCTGTCACATCGCTTTCGGCGAGGCCGAGGCCATCCTGGCCGGAGACGCGCTGCAGGCCCTGGCCTTCGAGGTGCTGGCGAGCGCGTCGGGCCTGTGGCCGGCAACAGCACAACTGGCCATGCTGCGGCTGCTGGCGAGCGCCTGCGGATCGCGCGGGATGGCCGGCGGTCAGGCCATAGACCTGGCCGCTGTCGGCCAGACCCTGACACTGCCGGAACTGGAGCGGATGCATCGCTGCAAGACCGGTGAGTTGATCCGGGCCTCGGTGCTGCTCGGGGCACTGGCGGCCGGCTGCGCTGAAGACAGTGAGCAATACGCAGCACTGGATCGCTATGGCCGGGAGCTGGGCTTCGCCTTCCAGATTCACGACGACATCCTCGACGTGCTCGGCACCACCGAAACCCTGGGCAAGCCCCAGGGATCGGACCTGGCCCGCGGCAAACCGACCTATCCCGCCTTGGTTGGCATAGATGAATCGCGACGCTTGACCCAACGACATCTGACGGCCGCCATCGGCGCCCTCAGTGAATTCGATCAGAAGGCCGACACGCTGCGCGGCCTGGCTCACTATGTGGCTGAGCGCGAGAGCTGAGGCGGTTGCTGGTTGTCGGTTGTCGGTTGCTGGTTGCTGGTTGCTGGTTGCTGGTTGCTGGTTGCTGGTTGCTGGTTTGGCAAGAATGATCTCACGTGCAGCAGCGCCCTCTTTCGTAGGTCACGTTGGCCGCGTAGCGGGCTACGTGACGCTCCACGTGTGGCAACTCGTGCAGGCGCGGACTGGTCCGACCACTCCGGACAAGGGACCAGGCGAGTAGCGTCCAGACAAGTCTGGACCTACAAAAGCCCGCCCTGAGCTGTTCTACCCGCACCAACACCAGCCACCAACACCCGCTCTTACCGACAACCGACAACCGACAACCGACAACCAACAACCGACAACCCGCCCTCACCCCGCCTTGCGCGTGTTCTTCGCCACGTAGCGCAGGAGTTCGCGGAAATACAGGCCCGGCAGCCAGCGCTTCAGCCACCAGCGGATGCGGGTGTCCTTGTGCGGCAGCAGCAGGAAGCGACCGCGCTCACTCTCCTCGATGGTGTAGCGAGCCACATCGGCGGCATTGATCGGGCTGCTTTCCATGAGCTTTGCGGCCACATGCTTGAGCGGCACATCGGATTCGCCCTGGAAGGACTGCAGCAGATTGGTCTTGAAGAAACTCGGGCAGAGCACGCTGACGTGGATGCCCTTGGGCTGCAGTTCGGCGCGCATGCCCTCGGACAGGGCCACCACGCCGGCCTTGGACACACCATAGGCGCCCAGACCGGGCGCGCCGGCCAGCCCGGCGAAGGAAGCCACGTTGATGACCCGGCCAGCGCCCTGGGCTTCCATCATCGGCACGAATTCGCGCACGCCACGAACCACACCCATCAGATTGATGTTGATGGTGCGCTGCCATTCGGCGGCGCTGGTACGAGCACATTCGCCGCCGCAGGCGATGCCGGCGTTGTTGACCAGCACGTCGAGCCCCGACCACGCGCCCATGACCTGAGCCTTCAGCGCCGCCATGGCCGCATCCGAGCCAACGTCGGCGACCAGCGCCAGATGTCCGCCGCCCGGCAGCAGACGCACGGTTTCGTCGGCCCGATCGGCATAGAGATCGACACAGGCGACACGATCGCCGCGTCGGGCATAACCCAGTGCCAGTTCACGGCCCAGTCCGCTGCCCGCACCGGTCACCAGCACCCGCTGCCCCGCCATGGCCTGTCCCCTTGGATAGATCACGATCTAGTGTGCTGTGTCATGAACGGGTTGAACAAATTTCCGATGGATTTCGGCCCGAGGAAAGGCGCAGGGAGAAGTCCTGGCAGCGCCATGGCGCCGACGAGCAACGCAGCACCGGCGTCGAAAGACGCGGAAATGATTCAAGGTATTTATGACACACCACACTAGCATGCAGACTTGGGGCCATCCGCTCAAGCCAAAGCTCAGGAGAATTGCATGTCCGCCGACACTTTCGACCTTTCCGGCAAGACCGCCCTGATCACCGGCGCCAGCCGCGGCATCGGCGAGGCGACTGCGCGCCTGCTGGCCACACACGGCGCCCGGGTGATCATTTCCAGCCGCAAACAGGATGCCTGCGAGGCAGTGGCCCAGAGCATCCGCGATGGTGGCGGCGAGGCTGTCGCGGTAGCCGCCCACATCGGCGAGCCCGAAGCCATCGACGCACTGTTCGCGGAGCTGGACCAGAAAGGTCTGACGCCGCAACTGCTGGTCAACAACGCCGCCGCCAATCCCTACTTCGGGCCCATGCTCGACATGGGACTGGACGCCTATCACAAGACCGTCGACGTCAATATCCGCGGCTACTGGTACATGACCCAGCAGGCCGCCAAACGCATGAAGCAGGGCGGTTCCATCGTCAATATCGCCAGCGTCAACGGCGTGCGTCCGGCCTGGGGCCAGGGCGTCTATTCCTTCTCCAAGGCCGCGATCATTTCGATGACCCAGGCCTGGGCCAAGGAACTGGCGCAGCAGCAGATCCGCGTCAATGCGGTACTACCGGGCCTGACCGACACCAAGTTTGCCAGCGCCATCACCCAGACGCCGGCCATCCTGAAGATGATCATGCCGCTGATTCCGCAGCAGCGCATGGCCCAACCCGACGAAATCGCCCCCGCCGTGCTCTATCTGCTCAGCCCCGGCGCTGCCTATGTCACCGGTACCGTGCTGCCGGTGGATGGCGGGTATCTGGCCTGAGGCCGTTCAGGGTTGTCGGTTGTCGGTTGTCGGGTGTCGGGTGGCGGGGCACGGGGCGCGGGGCACGGGGCACGGGGCCCGGGGCACCGGGCGCGGGGCCCGGGGCGCCGGGTAAGGGGACAGGCTTG
>JBFWOF010000043.1:0-20025 GCA_050250665.1 Lysobacterales bacterium
GCCAGAACAAGGAGTATGAAACTTGGACCATTACACCGGATATGGATTTTGAGGTGTTTGGTAAGGTTCTTAGGGCATGGAAAGGCAGGAACTTCTGATAATCAGGGAGCGTATCAAATGTTTGGCATTAGCAAGCACGCAAAAGAAGTAATAGGGCTTCTGTCTGACGGAGGGATTACACATTCCGAAGCCATGGTAGCAATCGAGAAATATGACCGCATTATGCTTAGGTGGCAACTAACGGCTCTGTCTGTCGTAATTGCTGCTGCAATACTGACTTATGCCGCTACGCAAGATAAAAAACAACGGTTTAAGAGCGGATCAGAATGCGTCATAGCTAAGATAAAGCCCGGCATGTCATCAGAGGCAGCGAGATTCATTCATATCGCATGTATGAGTGAGTTTGGAGACTACTGATGGCCAATGAATACACCCTGCCAACGATATTAATTGTCGGCTCAATCATCGCAGCACCCTTTGTCGGGACTTCTGGCGGTCACCGGTATGACGATGGCGATGCCTACGAACCTGCAGAATATACGGCATCGGCGCCGGCATTCGATAACTGCAAGGATGATTGCTCAGGCCATCAGGCCGGCTTTGAATGGGCCGAATCCAAGGGCATCACCGACCCCAGTGACTGCTCGGGTAACTCGCAATCCTTCATAGAGGGATGTCAGGTGTATGCCGAATCGGCGGCAGGCGACGATAGCTAATCCATTGGGACGGCTGATGACGTTCGCCGATAGTCTGTCATAGCAAAAAACAAGAAGAAGCCCGATAATGCCAGACATGAGCACCCATTTCCGTATCACCTACGATGGCACCGCACTCCAGACGCATGAGATGGAAGTGCGACAGCTTGCGCCTGCCCTTCATGCGCTGGGCGACCTGCTGGAGTCTGCCAACCATGTCGTAGGCAGCAGCCGGGGGAAGGTGGCTGTCAACGTCAAGGGCTCATTCAAAACTGGCAGCTTTGGCATTGATATAGCGCTGGTTCAGTCTATTACAGACCAGATGATTGACCTGCTGACCACTCGGGAGACACAGGCGACAGCCACTCTCCTGGCACTACTGGGGCTCTCCGCCAAGGATGCGGCAAAGAGCGTCAGCAATGGCCTGATCGGCGTGGTTCGATGGCTGCGTGGCAGGCGTATTGTCACCGTCACCACCCTTGATGATGGCTTGGTCAAGATTGAGACAGACGACGACTCCATCATCACTGAGCTTCAAGTGCTGGCCCTTTTGAAGGATGCCGCCACCATGAAGGCATTGCAGGGCGTGATCCATGACCCCTTGCAAAACGATGGCATTGACTCCTTCGCCAGCGGCACCGATGACGCCATAGAGTGCGGCATCACCAAGGAAGAGTCCGCCTGGTTTGCCTATGTAGAGCGCGATGCTGAACCGTTGAACTCCTATGAGCGCGAGTGCTGGTTATTGATCGAATCGCCCTCCTTCAAGGATGGCAACAAATGGAAGGTATCTGATGGCAGTGTGACCTTTCATGCCGCCATTGAGGATGCCGATTTCCTGCAGAAGATCGAGGATGGCATTGAGCGCTTCGGGAAAGGCGACCGACTTCATGTGGTTCTACGAGTCGACCAGTCGCAAACCCCCAGCCGCCTGATGACCGAGTACGCCATTACCAGCGTCATGGAGCATAAGGCTCCATTCAAGCAAGAGCGGCTGATCCCCTAACTAAAAAGCCCGGCAGTGCCGGGCTTTTCTTTACTTTCCGCCTTCGTTCGTTGAGGGCTGCCGATTGGCGGCCGAAGAGTATGCTGATTACCTCACAGAGGATGCAGTCCGCCAGATTGGCTACTGAGCGAACGCGCACCAAATAAAAAGGCCAGCTAATGCTGGCCTTTTAATACTTACTGCATTTCTCTAGGAAATCCCTTCGGCTCATCCCAGCCTGCTTTGCCATGGACGAAACCAGGGTATCCCCAAATGGGGCCTTTGGGCAATCTACAGTGACCTTTCGATAGCTGCCATTGTAGTTGTAGTGAACATAGTGCTCGTGTGACCCCTTGCCGTCTCGATGGGCAAATCCTTCGGCAAGCAGCATGGCCTTGACCTGTTTACAGGTCGGTGGCGCATGCCTCAACAAGGAGTAAGCGGAAGAGTCTCAGTAAACAGCCTGCCCATGCCGTCCCTTAGCTTCAGCTTTGATGCTTCCAGAGCGAGATTAAACTTGATCCAGTAGTAATGAAGGAACTGAGAAAGCGGAGCCTTTCTCGACAGCAAATACTCAGCATGCTTGCTATCAACAGTTACGGCCTCGCGAACGTAGTCTGCAATTTGATCGTGAAGACGACGCTTTACATCGCTGTATTTCTCTCCCTGAACCGCAAGGCACAAATCAAGACACACAGCATACCATTGGCCATCACCCGCCCTATAAGCGTAGCAGCGCAGCAGTAGATTATTTGGCTTCATGGGTTCTCCTCTCCGAATGAGAGTATAGCAGCCTGCTAACGCAGAGCCAGCTCCCGTCCATCGCCAAAGACAGCCCGCTCACGAACGCCAACAACCAGTAACGAACACTACCGTTCGTCGGAGCCCCCAAAAAGTTTACCCGTGAGTATTGTCGAATAATGTTACCCGTGGTAAATACGTCCATCGAAGCACAGACAAGAGTCGCCGCCGTGATGGACGCCAAAGGACACCTTCCCTTCCTCGATCTGCAAGAGGACGACCGCCTAGAAGCCCTGCGCGAGGAACGCGCCGAGCAGACCCGGGAAGACGCCGCACTGCTGGACTGGATTGAGGACTGATCCATGAACCAGCACCTGATCACCTATGCCGAATACCTCGAAATCTGCGCCTTCCGCATTGATTCAGACCTGAAGTATGTGGATCGCGGCTTCGGGGCGGCACGCAGCCAGGCACATCAGGAATACGCCTTCCTGGCTGACAAAGCCAAGCGCCTGCGTCTGGCTGCCCGTACCCCTGAGCAGATCATTGCCGACGAGGCTGCTGAAAAACGTCGGGCCGAATACATCGCTGGAGGCCGTGCCCGGCACGAGGCCCGTCTGGACGAAATCTTTGTTGATGCCGCTTTCCCCCTCTTTGAGCGCATGAAGCTCGAAGGACTCGGAACCCCCCAGTTTTTTGCAGCGAAGTACCACCGGCACCTGCCGGCACTGGAAGCAATGTTCAAGGAAAAACACAAGGAGGCAGCATGAAGCTCTCGCTCAAGGTCATTCTGAATGACCCCGCCATCAGCGACGAAACCAAGCAGATGGCCATCGAACACGAAGCCGCGGTGCAGTGGTATCTGGCCGCCTGCGATGCCACGGCCTACCGCATTGACTGGTCGCCCATTCGCCCGCAGCAGCAGATGAAGGTGGCGGCATGAACGTCATTCGCTACCGCGCCCCCGATGGCGCCATCCACTCCCTGCCTCGCGGTCTGAAGCTGGCTGATGCCGTGAAGCAGCTCCGCACCAATGGCATCAAGCTCACTGGCCTCCTCGTAGACGGCCTGTGGCAAGCCAGGAGCATTCACTGATGACCCTGATCCTCGCATACGACCGCGTCGAGCGGGCAAGCCAGCACAGTGATGGCCGGATGGTCGCCGAGTGGCAGATGGCCGTTCACAAGGCGCCAGTCATGCCGCACAGCATCAGCGAACTGGAAAAGGGCAAGCGCTGGCAGCGCAAGAGTGTCGGCAAGGCCGGCGTTGTACTGGAAACGTGGCGCCTGATCGAAGCCGCATAACTGAGGAATCCAAAATGAATATGCCCGTAGCAAAGCAGCAATTCTCACTGGCGCCGCAGAGCATCGAAGAAGCCATGCGCTTCGCCGACATGATGAGCAAGTCCAACCTGGTGCCGAAGGACTTTTCCGGCAATCCGGGAAACATTCTGGTCGCAATTCAATGGGGCATGGAGCTTGGCCTTCAGCCGATGCAGGCCATGCAGAACATTGCGGTCATCAATGGCCGCCCTTCGCTCTGGGGTGATGCTGTTATCGCCTTGGTGAAGTCCTCGCCGGCCTGTGAATACGTTGTCGAGGAAACCAGCGATGACGCTGCTGTCTGCCGCGTGAAGCGCCATGGCGAGCCGGAACAGTCCCGCACCTTCACCAAGGCCGATGCGCTCAAGGCTGGTCTGCTGAACAAGCAAGGCCCGTGGTCACAGTACCCGAAGCGCATGCTGCAGATGCGTGCCCGCTCCTGGGCACTGCGTGACGTATTCCCTGATGTGCTGCGCGGCATGCCGATTGCCGAGGAACTGCAGGACATGGTGCCAGCCAAGGACATGGGTGCCGCTGATGTGGTGGCTCGTGAGCCTGCGCAGCTTGACTACCCGGAAACCGACTTCGAAAAGAACTTCCCCACATGGGAAAAGGCCGTCCTTGCCGGAAAGCTGACGCCCGCTGGCGTGATCGCCAAGGCAAAAACCAAAGGCAGCCTCTCGGATGAGCAGATTGCCAAAATCAGCGCTATCGGCGCACCCACCAGCGAGCAGGAGCACGCAGAATGAAAGTCATCGAAGGGTTGATTCAGGGAAGCCCGGAATGGCATGCCCACCGCGCCAATCACAACAACGCCAGCGAAGCTGCTGCCGTGTTCGACCAGCACAAGTACATGAGTCGCGCCGAGTTGCTGCGCTTGAAGTCTGGCGGCATTGAAAAGGAAGCGAATGACTTCCAGCAGGCCGCTTTTGATCGCGGCCATGAAACCGAGGCACTGGCCCGCCCATTGGTCGAAGCCATTATTGGCGAAGACCTGTACCCGGTGTCGGCCACTGATAATGATGGCTGGCTGGCTGCTTCTTTCGACGGCATCACCATTGGTGATGACATCGTGTTTGAACATAAGCTGCTGAATGCTGATCTGGTTGCCCAGGTAAAGGCCAAAGAACTGGAGCCGCACTACTACTGGCAGCTGGAGCAGCAGCTGCTGATCAGTGGCGCCGAAAAGGCCATCTTTGTCACCTCCGATGGCACTGCCGAAAACCTGCACTGGATGGAATACCGCCCTGTTGCTGGTCGTGCCGAGCAACTGATTGCTGCATGGAAGCAGTTTGATGCCGATCTGGCCGCCTATGTCCCTGAAGCCCCCAAGGTGGAAGTGATTGGCCGCGCCCCGGACGACCTGCCTGCCCTGCGCATCGACGTTAAGGCCATGGTCAGCGCTCCGGATCTGGAGTCCTTCAAGAATCAGGCACTGGCTGTATTCAAGGGCATCAATCGTGACCTGCAGTCCGATGAGGACTTTGCCAACGCCGAAAAGACGGTGAAATGGTGCAAGGGGATCGAGGACAAGCTGTCGGCCACCAAGGAAAACGCCCTCTCGCAGACCGCCGACCTTGATCTGGTGCTGCGCACCCTGGACGCACTGAGCGCAGAAGCCCGCACGACCCGTCTGGAGCTGGACAAGCTGGTCAAGGCGCGCAAGGAAGCTGTGCGCATCGAGATTCTGAACGCCGCCAAGCAGTCCCTGTTCGATCACATGGAGGCGCTGAATGCCCGCCTTGGCGGAAAGATCCGTCTGCCGGCTATTACCGCCGACTTTGCTGGCGTGATGAAGGGGCTCAAGACCGTCGCCAGCCTGAAGAATGCCTGCGACACCGAACTAGCCCGCGTGAAGATCGAAAGCAGCCAGGTCGCTGATGCCATGGAACTGAACCTGAAATCGCTGCGCGAGCATGCCGCTGGCTTTGAACACCTGTTTGCCGATGCCCAGCAGCTGGTGATGAAGGCCAATGACGACCTGGTTGCGGTCATCAAGAACCGCATCAGCGAGCACAAGGCCGCTGAAGAAGCTCGCATCGAGGCTGAATTGAAGCGCCGACAGGAGCAGGAGCGCCTGCGTGCCGAAGAGGCTGACAAGGCGACCCAGCAGCAGGAGCCGGCACAGCCCGAAGCTACTGCGCCTGTGGCTTCTGCTCCCGTCGAACCGGCGCAGGTGGCGCCAGTTGCCGCTGCAACCAAGACCGTCGAAAAGACCAAGCCCGCCAGCAACCGCCCCAGCGATGCACAGCTGCGCAAGGTCATTGCAGAGCAGTTCGGCGTTACCGAAGAAAAGGCTGATGCCTGGCTGCGCGAATACGGCTTCGTCTCTGCTGCTTGATCCGAAACAGCACAACAGCCCCTATCAGTCCCTCCTTCAGGCAGCCCTGCGGGAGGGTCAGAGACAACACAGAGGAATCAGCCATGTCTGATGCATTGCTGGACATCAAAAAGGTCAAGGACAAGGTGTCCATGGGCACGACCAAGATTTATGGCCTGATCAAGGAGGGCCACTTCCCCAAGCAGATCAAGGTCGGCCGCGACTCCCTGTGGTCTGAGGCTGAGATTGACAAGTGGATCGAGAAACAGAAGCAGAACAGGGCTGCATAAATACCAATTCACCAAACAAGGAAACGAAAATATGAACCTTCTGAAATTTGATCCTGCAACGGGCAATGAAAATCCCTACCCGTCCCATCCGGACCAGTACCGTAAACACCACGGACAGGTGGCATGGGTGTTCAACCCGTACACCGGAAAGGCGCGTGATGCGCGTGACATTGGCGCTGACACCTTTGGCCTGCTGATCGAAGCACCTGCCGCAAACGATGCCAGTACGCCTGCGTCCACGCTGGAGTGGAGCCACACGCTGCTGGATGGCAAGTCCGTCAGCTATGAAGCTGCCGAGAAGGCTGTTGCAGAGCTTGGCGATGGCTGGCGTCTGCCGACCCGTCAGGAGCTGGAATCCATTCTGGACCTGTCGCGTCACGACCCGGCTATCGACACCGACAAGTTCCCGGACACTAAGAGCGCCTACTACTGGACCAGCTCTCCGTGCGCCTGGAATTCGTCCGCCGTCTGGGTGGTCGGCTTCAGCTACGGCCATGTCGTCGTCAACGGCCGCCTCAGCTTCTGCTGTGTCCGTGCCGTTCGTTCCGGTCAGTAATTTCTGTTTTCTGTTTTTATCTCAGGAGTAACACCATGCAGCGTTTTATCGATAACGGCGACAACACCGTCACTGACACAAAGACTGGCCTCATCTGGACGAAGAACACCGTCGCCAAGGACGTGGACTTTGCCGATGCCGAAAAGGCAGTGGCTGAACTCGGCGAAGGCTGGCGCATTCCCACCGTTGACGAGCTGGCCACGCTCGTTGATCGCACCCGCTACGAACCCGCCATTGATGTCGAGGCTTTCCCGGATACCGCCAACGACTGGTACTGGACGCAGACGCCATGTGCATGGGCAGAGAAGTCCGCCGTCTGGGTGGTCGGCTTCAGCTACGGCCATGTCGTCGTCAACGGCCGCAACCGCGGCTGCTGTGTCCGTGCCGTTCGTTCCGGTCAGTAATTTCTGTTTTCTGTTTTTATCTCAGGAGTAACACCATGCAGCGTTTTATCGATAACGGCGACAACACCGTCACTGACACAAAGACTGGCCTCATCTGGACGAAGAACACCGTCGCCAAGGACGTGGACTTTGCCGATGCCGAAAAGGCAGTGGCTGAACTCGGCGAAGGCTGGCGCATTCCCACCGTTGACGAGCTGGCCACGCTCGTTGATCGCACCCGCTACGAACCCGCCATTGATGTCGAGGCTTTCCCGGATACCGCCAACGACTGGTACTGGACGCAGACGCCATGTGCATGGGCAGAGAAGTCCGCCGTCTGGGTGGTCGACTTCGACGACGGCATTGTCCTCGACTACTACCGCACCTTCGTCTGCTGTGTCCGTGCCGTTCGTTCCGGTCAGTAATTTCTGACTTTTTGGTCTGATGCCATGACAAAGCAACCGCTCCCGCCCATTACCAAAATCGCTGAACGCCTGCTCTGTGATATTGAGCAGGCCGTTCGCGGCTTTGCCCGCTATCACAAGTACAGCCTTGGGAGTGATCTTCGCGCCCAGGCAATGACTGTGGTGCGGACATGCCATCGCGCATGGCGGGAGCGTGCTCGTCAGGCTCACTGGATCAATGAGCTGGTGTGGTCAATTGATGAGCTGAAGCTGAGCCTTCAGTTGGGCAGCCAGTTGCATGCCTTCAAGAGCTTCGCGCAATTCGAGCATCTGATCCGCCAAGCCGAAGAACTCGGCAGGCAGGCCGGAGGCTGGAAGCGCCAGCAGCACCCCAAGAGCCAGAATTCCGCGCCTGAATTGGTGCGGGAGCGTGCTCAGATACTGAGTGGCCGTGCCGCCTCAGCTTATGCCGGGGCCAATCCATGACGACGTCACACTACCTCACTGGCTGTGAGACGGGGTCTCAAGCGCATGGCAATACGTCCGCCGTCTGGGTGGTCGACTTCAACAACGGCAATGTCAACGACAACAACCGCAACAACGACTGCTGTGTCCGTGCCGTTCGTTCCGGTGAGTATCATGGTGCTGGGTGTGTCACGCTGCGGCAACTGCATGCAGCGTGGCGTGAAGCCCGAAGAGGAAAGAAGCCAAGCCTGAATCAGATGGCTTTTGATGCCCGGTGGGCCGATGGCCTGCTGGAGCTGCAACGCCGGCTGCGCGATGCCCTGCTGGCCTACGGCAACCACAAGCACGACTGTGGCGCACTCAGCGAGCAGGCCTGCACCTGCGGCCTGTCTGCTGCGGTCTGGGGGTGATGTATGAATCAGCTACAGGAACTCATCACCAGCCTTGAGCTGCTGCTGATCCAGACGCGCCGTGGCGTATCGCTGCCGGACGATCCTGACCGGCTCTGCGCTATCGACAACCAGACGATTGAGCGGGCAGAGAAGGCGCTGGCCGCTGCCCTTCGGCAAGCGCCTGCCTTTTTGATGAGGGAGAGTGATTATGTTGAGCGATGAGAGAATCAGGCAGATTGCAATGGAATACTGGAGCGGCGTATGTGGAACTCGCGTTCCTGATATGGAACAAGCCATCCGCGCCGCCCTTGCCGAAGCCGCGCAGGTTCGGAATTGTTCCGCCTGCAATGGTCGCGGAATGGTGGGTGGATTTGTATCGGCTTATTCCGGATACCAAGACGATAAATGCGATTTCTGTGCGGGAACAGGAAAAGCCGCGCAGGTGCCGGTGATGGGGTGGCTTGACCCGACAACCGCACCAGTGCCGCCCGCTGGCCATCCGTTGCAGAAACTTGGAGAGTATCTGAGCTTCGCGCTTGACGAGGACAAGTGGGCGACTGCTGAACAAATGCTGCTTGCTGCGTGGTCGGTATCAGCCGTGCCGTTGATGGGGGAGGCGGTGGCTTATGCATGCTTGTACCACACTGGCAGAGCGAAAATAAAAGGATGTCCAGCAATTCTTCTGTCTCCAAATGAGGCGCTAGGGTTTAAAGACCGCTTCCCGCTATTTGAGAAGCCAGCCACATCCATAACGCAGGCCGAGCTTGATGCGAAGGATGCGCGGATTCGGGAGTTGGAGTCGCAGGTTCGCAATCTGACAATTCAGCATGTTCCGGAGGAGCGCCAGTCATCAATATCATTTTAAGCCTATCCTATTGATTCTGATGGCTATTAGCATTCAATCTCACTTTTGATACCCACCGGGTTACCCATTTTTGCAGTCGCTGGGCCGGCAGGCGAATGACGGTCAGGCAAAAGCCTGCCAGGACAGAGGGAAACGCCATCGAAAGGATCTGTTGAGGCTCATGGCACAAGACATTGATTGATCAGAGAAGACACGGAGTTTGGCATTTTTTGGCGGGATGGGACAGGCCCCGGGGTCCGGGGACTTGTCCCTTCAGGCATTCTTCGTATTGCATGCTGGGCAGCCACCCCAGAGAATCCAGTCCACCTCGCCCTAGCAGCGGAAGCTAGCGACATGCACCCATGGAAAGGGATGCCAGGGCGAGGACCGATCACCTCGCCATGGCACCCTCATAGGCCGCGTTGAACGGCTTGACCAGCTGCCCGCGCAATTCGCGAAGCTCCTGCAGTTGGGCCCGGCGCTCGCCATCAGTCAGAGAATCATCCGCCCGGATCTGGCGCTCCAGCTCTTTGATAAACTTCTTCTGCTTCTCCATGTCCTCGGCCATGGCAGAAAGCCCATACACCCAAGGCTTCTCGTCGAGCAGCGCGGCCGCCTCTTCCATGCGACCAGAGTCCTCAAGACCTTTCAGCTCAAAAGCAGCAGCCTCCACCTTATCCTTGTTCTCGTAGTACCGGCTGGTCTGGTACTCGTCACGCAGCTTGCCGTAGAAGGCTCGCACGATCGGCTGCTTGTCCGCTGGCTGGCTCGGGCCGCCATCGGTCGCGGCAGACACTGCATCAACCGTATCCGTCAGGAAGCGAAGGGCGCCACCACCGAAGAACTCGACGACATGTTCCAGCTTCTCCGGGTTGACATCGATCAGCCCGGGCCGGAACTCGTTGCCGCCTGTTGCCTCATTGGCCAATGCCGTCGCACGCTGGTAAACGCTGCCCTCGGTGCCGTCATAGAACTGCTGGCTGTCCGGCAGCTGATCCTTGTAGTCCGGATAGATGGGGCCGCCAAAAGCGGTCTCATTGCGGGCGATCTGAAGGAATGGTGCCACCACTGATGGCGTCAGGTCGCCGACCGGGTTGAATGCCTGAACCGTCTGGGAAAGCATGTTCCATGCGCCAGCGCCGTAGGCCTCGCGACTCTTGCTCTTGAGCATGATGGCAGCTTCCGTGCCCAGCATGTGAAACACGTTCCAGCCCAACGGGAGCGGAATCTTGATGTACTCCCCATCCCCTACGCTGATAACAAGGCTGCGCGACCGCTGCCATACCGGCACCTGCTCGAAGTCGGCACGGCCGTCCTCGTCTTCGTCATCATCCATCTGCAAGGCAGCCAGCAGGAAGGAAGCCATGAACAGACCGGCTGCCACCACCTGCAGGCGACGGTCCTTCAGCGCCTCGCCCATGCGGGCCGTGCCTTGCACACTGGCATTGAAGAAGATGTACAGCGAGCCCAGATGCGGCGCCAGCTCGCCCTTGCGGTTGAAGTTGACGGTCAGGTTCTTGGCGATGCTGCCGGCCTCTTTGGCAGACCGGCCACTGTCCATGGCCGCCTTGAACGCCGCCAGGCGGGTGGCATTCTCGACCACGCCATTGATGGTTTCCACGACCTCCACAAAGGCGCTGAACACTCCGGTAAACCGGTTGTATCGGGCCTTGCGTCCCACCGCCTTGAACCCTTCCTTGGCGCCCACGGCAAAGGCCTGCTGAATCTCCTTCAGGCTAACGCCCTGCAGCGCCGCCATCTGCTTCATGACCTCGTCATGCTTCTCCTCGAAGTCCTTGATCATGAAGACCATGCCGGTGCGGCCGCCGGACTGCTCGTACAGCTTCACCAGCTTGCTGTCTCCGGTGCGAACATCGCGGATCAGCTCAGCGATTGCCTTCGGCATGTTCTTGGCAATCCTGCGGGAATAGTCGATGCCTCCCACCTGGTAACCGTGAAGCATGGCGGTCTGGAAGTCTCGCAAGGCATTGACCGCGATGAAGGCCGGCGCGAAGGCCGTGAACATCTTGGAGGTGAACCGGGATACTTCCCCCAGGGCGCGCAGGACAAAGCCGACATCCTCTGTGCCGACATTGTGGATGGCGTCGGCCATACCCTGGTCGGCCAGCAGGACGAAGGTATCCTTGCCGTTGATGCGTACCGACACGACATTGCGATCGGTGCGCAGCGGCTGGTCCCTGTATTCGACTTGGCCATCTGCCGAAATGTACCGGCGCTGCTCGGTCGGGTTAACTTCCCACAGCTTCCCGTCAGGATTGCTTTTCACGAACTGCAGCAGGCGCTTGCCCACCGCATTCTTTTCGGCCCGGATCACGGCCTGCTCGTGCTGGATGATAATCTGCTCGATGATGTGCTTGGCCTTGTCCTTGCGGCCCATCGCCCGTTTCTGGCCGCCACGGACATCAAAGCCACGGCCGACAATCACATTGCTGGCGTTGTTGGCTTCGTCCTTGCCAGACAGAGGGACATAGAACTGATAAGCCTGCTCCCAGGCATCAATGGCGTCATTCGACTCCAGCCCGGAGTTGCGCAGGATCTGGCGGGTATCGGCCGTGATGTCGCGCAGCTCGCGAGCGAAGGTGTCCAGCTTGTTGGCAATGCCTCGATCGGCAAACTCCGCCATGATAGTCCGCGCCTCGGCATTGGTCATGCCGGAGCCACCATCCTGCATCTTGGCGTCACCCATCCCATCAAGGTTCAGCTGGCCGCCCTTTGCGTACAGCTTGGCAATCTGGGCATTACGCTCCGGAGCGTGCTGGGCATACAGGTACAGGCCGACATCCTCAAGAGCGACACCGGCACGGGCCATGCGCTTGAACAGCGCCCCCATGCGGTGACGACGGAACCGGTCAATGGCCGATGCCGCCCGGGAGTGATAGGCCTCCTCCTGGCCATAGATGTCGGACAGGTCGGTAACCGTGCCGCCCTGCTCCTTCACCGCCTTCTGCACCTGCTTGATGCGGTCGAAGCGGTCGAAAATCTTGGTGATGAAGGACCGGACCGGCGGCAGCTTGTAGGTGTCGCCAACGACAGAGGGCGAGGAGCGGGAGAACAGCGCATCGCCGCTCCCTCCATTTGTCTGGCGATAGTTGACCAAATCGGCCTCGGTCAGTACCTTAGCCTTGTAGCCTCGCAGTTGGCGGACATCCCTGGGCAATTGGAGCCCAGACCGTTCGCTGATTTCGGGGCTTCTTTTTTGGTCAAGATAGAGCAGCTTCTGCTCATCTACCCATCGCTGCACTGGCACAGCCCCCGGTCTGTCCTTCTCGTAAGCATTCACCAGCACATGCGCACTCAGTCCGCCCATTGCGCCATTTGGCTGCAGCACAATCAGGACAGGCTTCCCATCAACAAGATCCGGCGCGATCAATGTTATGCGGCCAGCATCCGTATCTGACTTGAAGGCGGCAACCGGATTCTCTATCCACTCAGGAACCAGTTTCCATTGTGCCGCAGTCATGCCTGGGTGCTTGATTGCTCCGCTTGCATCAGTCTTTCCAACAGCAGACTCAACAAGATGCAGTGGCTTATTGCCATGACCAAGCAAGTCAAGAATGTCCGCCCGCTCAAGAACCATGACGCCCTTTCGGCTGCCGTCTGCGCCAGACATAAGCTCATCAATGCGCTTCTCGTATGAGGATTTCGTGTCGTAGGAACGGGAGTACGCCAGCGCCGCCTCTGCATTCCTGCGCCCAGAGCCGGGCCCGCTCGGACCATCCGTCAGATACCGCTCGGCGTCAGCCAGCATCTTGAACATATCGCCTTCGGTCAGCCGATTCAGCCACCGGCCGTTGAAGCCCATCGAGCGCAGCCAGGCGCGAACGGCACCGGTCACGCGCTGCCAAAGGCTGCCTGTCTTGTGCAGTCCCCGCTCGGCCATCAGAGCCACAATTTCCTTGGCGCGACGATCTGCGGGCAGGCCGGGCTGGCTGGCGTCAACGTCCTTGCCCAGCTTCACGAAGAAGGCAGAGCCACGGCGCTCCCATGCGCCAATCTCACGGGTCAGCTCGGCCATCAGATCAGCGCCCAGCATGCTCTCCATGGCAG
Organism: Lysobacterales bacterium; assembly: GCA_050250665.1. Taxonomy (GTDB): domain Bacteria; phylum Pseudomonadota; class Gammaproteobacteria; order Xanthomonadales; family SZUA-5; genus JADKFD01. Next base: position 13,466 of record JBFWOF010000043.1, read on the forward strand.
CATGGCCAACCGCCTCATGCGCCAGCACTTCCATGACCCGCTCTCTGGTCGGCAGATTGTCAGCCACCAGGTAAACCACGCCGTTACCGGCATAGGCTCCCTCCACATCATGCGGAGCCGAACCGCCCGGAAGTTCCGACACTGACTGGACGACCTCAATGCGCGGGCCGTTCTTCCATTGTCCGATTACCGGAGCGATAACCTTCTCGACATCAGCCTTTGTAGTTCCCGCCTTGCCCTTCTTCTTGGCGAAGAGCGGCAGACCAGCCAATGCGGCATCCAGCATGGCAGGGGTGATGTCGAAGCCAAGTTGCGGGATGAACGCCGGTGTGTTTCGCAACTCTCTTACACGATCCAAAGCCTCATCTTCGGTATCGAAGGTTTCGATACGATTCCCGCGACTATCGAGCACGCGCCAAGTATTGTCGCTCTGATAGTAACTGGCGAAGTAACCTTTCGGCTCCTCCTTGGTAATGTTCGTTGCGGCCAGCTTCCCGCCACCCAGCTTCTTGATGACATCGCTGGCCACCTTCGGGACGATCTTGTCATAGAAGGCCTTCATGCCGACCCCGCCAACCTGAAGGTCGGCTCCCTCAAATGTGCTCTGGCCAGTTTCAATATGCTTTGTCGCAATGTCTTTCCCGACAAGCGCCTCAAGCCCGCTCTCGTCAGTAGCAACCTTGTCGACAACAACTTCACCGTTCTTGCGACCGACTACCTGATACCCTCCGCTAAACTTTCCGATAGCAATGCGGTCGACCTGCTTGCTCAGGTCATACAGATCAGCCGCCTGCTGGCCATTGATGAAGGCAACCCGGTCAAAGCCGTTTTCTGCGGCGTAGCGGATCATGCGCTTGATGGCTAGCGCCACCCAGGCGTCAGTCTTGGTGACGAAGGGGGCGGCTGGGACGCCTTCACGAAAAACTGGTAGCGGCTCAGTTGGCATCCCAGGCACCTGCGGAGGCGTAACAAACTCGCCGGTCGCTACTCGGCCAAACCCCTTCTTCTTCCCTTCCTGCCCCCAGTCAGACTGGATCTCATTGATGAACAGCACCTTCTTGCCATCAGCATCGGTGCGCTCATCGAAACGAACGTGGGCGAGGACGTTCTTTTCATCCCAATGGGATGAGCTGTAGTCATCCGACCGCTTATCCTGAAGCTCGCGCATCTTGCTATTGATCTTGCGCCACTCCGGCATGACGCTTTCAGGCAGGTCTTCACCACGACGCTGATAGGGCTCCTCAATGGCAGCACGTCGGCGCTGCAAATCAGCGATCTGCTCACTAACAGAATTTGGCAGCGTGATCAGCAGCTCACGGTAATCCTTGCCTCCGGGGAGAGTGTATTTGTCATACTTCGACAATCCACTCGATGACCGTCCGAGCTCATCCCGCATGGCTTGTGGCAAATCATCAAAGTCGACAGGCTCATCATTGGCATTGACGAAAACCACATCGCCGTAGTCTTCCTCAACGGAGTAGCCGTGCTTGGAGGCGATCACGGCCGCATCTGCGGCTGCTCCGCCCGGAGTTGTCCGCGTGACTTCCTGCACCTGCACGCCATTGTCACCAAGGAAGGAAAGGATCTCGGATTTTGTGACCTTGCCACTCTTCATCTGCAGCCAGTCGGTCAATCCCGTGGCTTCCAGCTCATCGACCTTCACGCCGGCCTGCTTGGCGATTGTGGCGATCCATTGCTGTGCTGGCGCAGTTTCCTGCTTCAGGCCTTCAACAGCGCGAGTCAGGGGGGAGTAGTACCAGGCATTGCGGGAGTACAACAGCGTTTTGCCATCCTCCTGCTTGTGCTTAACCGTACCAAACAGGGCATCAAACCCGTCATTGATCGCTTTCCTGTCTGCGCCAATCGGATATACCTTCAGCGTCCTTTCGGCGACAGCGCCCTCTGCTGTCGAGGCCGCAACAAGGTAATCATTGCGGGCTTCCTTTGATGCCAGCTTGTCCAGCACATAGGCCTCGAATGCCCGAGCGAACATTTCATGGTTCGTTGCCCAATAATCCCTTTTGTCGTCCCTGTCGGCAGTCTTGCTGTCCCGATAAAACTCCGTGTGAACTGTGCGGAGGTTCGCCTCGTCAACTGCCTCCTTCATCGCAAAGCTGTAGCTGCGCGCAGCCTGGGCCAGCAATTCAAGATCGACGTTATCAAGGCCGGCAGCCTGCGCCACTGCCAGAACATTGGCGTTTGTTGCCTCGGCCCTGCGCTGACGCGGACGGCGCGGCTTTTCGACATACTCGCCGGGCTCGCCATTCTTGATCTGCTCAAGGGCAGCGGAGGCATCTGCATTGCCGGCAACCTTGTCATCAAGCGCGTAGCGGGCAATATGCGCGTCCAGGTTCTGCTTGGAGGTGACGCGATAGGACTCGATGCGATTCCGTGCATCCCCTATCGTCTCCTTCGACTTCTGCATGGCGTTCACAATGCTCTCGAAGGCCGACTTGACCTCCGGCCGAATGCTGCTTTCGCCGGTTCGGCGGAACATATGCAACCATGATGCAAACGGCTCTTTGGCCGTGGCGAGGCCACCCAATACGCCAAAATAGTGGTCAACCGCGTGCGCCCACTCATGCGCCAGCGCCCCGGCGCCAGACTTGCGCGTCAGGTTGATTTCATTGACGCCAGGAACGAAATGCGCGCCATTCTTGCCGCCGTTACCCTGGGCACCAAAGGCCAGCCCCAGCATGCCGCCAAGGCTCATGGCTGCCGGCGGCAGATCCAGCGCCTCCGCCATATCAAGCATGGCGTCAAAGGCATGATTGATATGCGCCTGACGCTCATCGTTGGGAACGTAGTTGCCGAAATTGATGCCGCGGAAGCCGAATGTATCGATCAGGTCTTGCGGCGTGACATCCTCCCCAGACTGGCGGCGAGGCGGACCGGTGCGGGTCAGGCGATCAAGCGCAATGGCCTCGGGTCTTGGCTCTGTTTCCGACTGCGGCCGAGCCACAAGGGAACGAGCAGCCTCGATGGCCTCCGCCTCGGATCCGTGCTCGCTGATGTCTCGCGTGAACCGGCTGCTGCTGGGCTTGTGGCGAAGAACGAATACGCCGTTCCGCTCAACAACGCTGTACCCGCGAACCTGCCAGGCCTCGCGCTTCGATGGCCAGCCATTGTCGCTGATGTCCTTCATCGCTTTGACGACTTCCGGAATATCAAACTGCATGGCGGAAACCGCCTTGCGGCCAATGGCTCGTGCCATCCCTTCTTCGCTTTCGGCAAACCGGCGCTGTCCGATGGACTCCGGGAACATTGCCGCAAAGATCGGCTGCGACTTCTTCTTGTCGGTTGCGCTGGTTGATCCAATGACATCAAGAATCGAGACGCGACGAGCCAGCCGGGCCTGCGCCTTGTCGGCCATCGCCAAGGCAAACTCGCGGACGGCATCAGTGTCTTTCAGGAAGGCCTCGGCCGCATCGCGGGCCTTGGTTACGGACTCGATGTAATCCTTGATGCCTGCCTCTGTGCGCGGCTTTGCTGCAATGGCGTCATACACCTGCTTTACCATGCGCGCCGCCAGTGTCACCGCGTCACGCAGATCGTCAGGCACTTCAGCCAGGTATTCTTCCCAGTCCGGTTTTGCCCATATCTTCGACTTGACGGCCATGGTCATGCGAAGGGTGACGTTCTTGTCGGCTACGTCACTCCATGTCAGGCCGCCACTGCGCCATGGGTTCTTGCGGTTCCAGTGCAGGCTGTCGCCGGCATCGGCAATTTGAGTGGTCGCCGGCTTATTGCCCTTTGGCGCCTCTTCGACGGCCGATGGGCGAGAGCTGGCGCCAAACATATCGTTCTGATTCGGATTGGCATCTGCCTGGCGATTGGAGCCCGTCAGAATGAACTGATCGCGGTCGCGGTCGGCCTCTGCCTTGCGGGCGGCAGCAGCATCCTCTTCGGCCTGCCTGGCCTCCTCGGCGCGGAGTGTCGCCTCCTGTGCGGCAAGGTCTTCTTCCGTCTGGGTGGAAAGGGAAAAGTCGGCAGCCTGACGGCTGGCACGAATGGACTCCAGTGACTCGCCATTGAAGTGGCGAGTCAGCTCGTCATCGGTCAGGTCGTCGGCTGCTTGTCCTTCGCCGAATCCTGGGATGTCTTCGGCTTCTGATCCTTCAGCTTGCGACGGTATTCCAGCAGCCCTTGCAAGATCCGCTGCTTCGGCGTGGTAGCGTTCGACATATTCCTGCTCTCCTGCAATCAATCCGGAAAAGAGGCGGTGCATTTCCGCCTCGGTGTCATTGTCACCAATCATGCGGTAGACGGTCGTCCAGTCATACCCCGCATTGATGACATCGTTAAATGAAACGATAGCCACCGACTCTTCAGGCGAATAGCCCTCAATCTCGGATGGCGGCAATGCTGCAGTGTCACCCTCTTCCAGAGCCCGCTGGACATCTTCAGCGGCCATCACAGCATCATAGCCTGCCGAAGTGTAGACCGGGTTGCCAGACAGGGAGCGCGTTACCAGGTCGAGCAGCACGTTGGCGCTGTACCGGCCCTGATCATCCTGAACCGGGTAGCCCTCGGCGTCCAGGGCCTCAGCCATGGCGTCAAAGCTCTTGCCGGAAGGCCTGAAAACGAACTTGATGCCAGCACGCTGCTCACTGAAATAGGCATGGTCAATGCCCTGCGACTCGGCATCAGCCTTGCTCAGACCGCCTAGCTTGGCGACGGCAGTCAGCAATTCATCGGTCGGCTTGAGTTTGGCCCGCTCCGCCAGCATGGCCTTCATACGCTGGCTGCGCTGCTGGCGAATATCCTCCTGGCGGTTGGCGGCCGCCTGCTCCGGGTCTAGCCCCCCTTCGCTCCCACGATTCCGTAGTCGCTCGGTTTCTTGTCGGGAAATTCCACGCGGACCGAGGTCGGCTTGAACCCCTTCGGCATCGACTTCAACCATTCCCCCAGGGTTTGTTCCTTTGGCGCCACGTTGGCCTGCGGCGAGTCGGCGCTCTTTGTCGGCATTGGCTTCATTGTCTGCTCGCTGGTAGTCGGTACTGATGCCAAACGTGACGCCAATACCGTGCTTGATGAACTTCAGGGGGCGGCCGTCTTCGCTTACCCCATCTACAGTAAATGTGGATGCTTCCAAGTGATCCTGCAAGGACTTCAGGACGAGCTGCAGGGCCTCCTTGTCGTTACTGCGAGCGGCAAACTCGTCGCCGCTGCGGTGATACAGGCGCACAGCGTCCGTCGAGAACCCAGACATCATGCCGCCAATCTGCTTCAGGATGGCATCAACCGGGTCATGTCCCCAGATGTCATTCAGGAATCCGAAGCCATCAATGTCCATGGCGGCAACGTGAGGCCAGCCAAGGTCGGCATCTTCCTCAAAGGCTCGCTTGTTCGGCAGATCGGTCAGAGGGTTGATCAGCAGTGCCTGGCGCATTTCATCCGGCGTCATGTCGTCAACGCGGCGCGGGCCGCTGCGCCGGTCGACAGCAACAGCCTCATCCGTCTGGCGACGGTCCTCTGTGCGAGGCTCAGCATTCACTTCAGCCTCAGAACTCATCCCTTCGGCTATGCCAGCCGCCTTCGGGTCGTACTTCAGCGCCATGTAGAACGATTTCAGGTAGGGACGAACTTCATCGCCCAGGTCTTTGATCATGGCCTGTGAATAGGCGGCAAAGGTACGGGCGCCACGCTCAACGTGATACCCGCTCAGTGTCAGGGCGGCCTGCAGGACTTTCGGATCAAGGCCAGTGTTCAGCTGGGTGCCACGAAGGGCTTGCCGTAGAACCTCGCGGGCCTTCTCGGCAGCATCTTCCGTGAACACTGTATTGTCGGATACCTCCGGCTTTGCCGCTTCAGGCTTCGCCTTCATGGCGGCCTCAGTGTCGTCCGGGTGCTCCTGCTTCAATGCCTCGCGCTTCTTGTCGACATTCAGCAACTCGCCGGCCAGTCCCATCTTGCGGTACAGGGCATGGACTTCGGCATCGGAAAGCTGGTCAATGGCGCGGTCCAGGCGAGCATGCCGGGCAGCCAGGTTCATGGCGTCAACGCTGGCCGTCGCTTCCGTGCCGCGATCTTGCAGGTTGATAACGCCGGCAGTGCGACCAAACGTCGGGTCGCGGGACAGCACGGACACCCAGTCGCGGCCGTGACTGCTGTGGTGAGAGGCCTCAAGAAGGCCAGCAACGTCACGCACCAGTTGCTCCATGCGCGGGGTATCGACATCGAATCTGGTCGTCTTGCCATCGGGCTTGGTGAAGGTCACAGCCTTGGCGCCAATGCTCTTGACGGTCATGGTGACGCCATTGACTGTCACCTTGTCATCGGGCTGCAGGTTGGCCAGGGCAATGTTTGCCCATGAAGAGGGATCGCCACCGTCCTCGATTCTGGCGACCTCAAATCCCAGCTTGCGATTCGGGTAGCGCAGGCCGGTCGGGCTCGCTCCGGTTTTCGGAGCGGCGGCAGCGGCAGACTGCTCACTGGACTGAGCCAAAGGCTTCCCTTTGCGCTTCGCCACCTCCTCATTCAGCAGCTTGGCGCCAATGGCCCACATTTCTTCCATGCTGTTGGCTTGCTGGCTGGCGACTTCCTCGATGTCGGCAATC
>JBFWOF010000043.1:20125-43873 GCA_050250665.1 Lysobacterales bacterium
TCGGCAATCCGAAGGCTCTTCTGATTCTCCGTCTCCGTAGGCGCTTCCGGATCATCGCGCTTGTCGCGAGGGACCATGGGCGAGGTATCGGCATTGTCGTCGCCCAGTGCGTTGACGCGCTCGGCACGGCCAGGCGCCTTGCCCTTGAGGGCATTGATCTTGCTGGTGATCTGCTTCAGTTCATCCTTGGCAGACGCCTTGAACTTGTCGTCGCTGGAAGCGGTGATGGCGCCACGCAGGTAGGCCATGCGCTTGCTGAGAGCCTGCTCGTTCTCGGCAGCTGGCTCGACGCGCTCCAGGGCGGTCATCTTGGCAATGTCTTCAGCCGACCGTGCCCGCTTCTCATCAGCGGTTTCCACGCGGGTCGGCTTTCCGGAGGCCTTCAGGTTGGCGACCGGCTGATTGGTCGTGGCATCGAAGACATCCATGCCGCCTTCAAAGTCGGCACCAGTGCTTGCGATCAAAGCCTTGAACTTGCGATCAGCGTCCTCGATGGACTCGACTGGTACATCCTCACCCGTCTCCGGGTTCTTGATGTAGAACTGGCTGGCTACGGATGGCCTCCCCTGATTCTCCGGCTTCTGGCCGCTATGGTTGGCAGCAGCCTGGGCGACATCTGGTGCAGCAGCCTCTTCCGCAGGGGTGGCCATTGCCAGTCCGCCAGCAGGCCCGACAGGATCGGCCTCCGGTGCGACATTAACGGTTGGTGTCGTATCCAGTGTCTGGACATTAGCCGCTAATGTCCCGTCATCAGCAGGGGCGACCGGCTGCAATTCCTCGTCATCGCGAAGCTGGTCAAGACCGAGAGCAGCGCGATTGCCGGCATCGATCTGACCCTTTGCCAGCTCGTCAGCAGACAAGGGGAGTGCCGCGACACCAGTGCGATTCACTACGCCCTGCAGGCCGGTGTGCTCGACCGTGATGGTATCCAGTGCCTGCTTGGCGTCAGCGGCAGCAGCAGCAGACTCCGCCTCGTATTGGTTGGCAAGCTCGGTATTGCCCATGCCGCGGGCTTCGTCAGCCAGGGCAGCCAACTCCTGCGACTTGGCTACGGCGGAATCAGCCTGCGCCTGCAGCGCCTCGACAGGAGGAACGCCGGCCGGCGAAATGCCGGTAGCGGCCGGGTTGACCGGAGCAACAGGTGCCGCAGGTGCGGCAGAGGGGGCCGCCGGGGCGGGAGGGGCGCCAGTATCATCAATCGTCGGCACAAGACCGGTTGCACGCAAGGCGGCACCGCCGGCCTGCATGGCGCCAGACTGGCCGATGGCGCCAACAGCACCCATCACGCCAGCCTTACCGACATCCTCGCTCCATTCCTTGCTGTCATCGACGTTGGTCAGGTTGCCGGCAACCTGCTCCCCCATCGACTGCGGGATTTCCTGCCCGACCTCAGCCAGGACATTCTTGCCGGCCTGGGTGGCACTGAGCCGCTTCAGCAGCGCACCAGAATACGGATCGCCAAGGCCGGCCAGCTTCAAGACCTTGTCGGCAGCAATACCAAGGCCGGCCGTTGCGCCACCGGTCGCGACGGCGGTCACCAGCGACACTTCGGCGGCCAGCTGATCGCGAGCCTCCTCCGGCGACATCGACAGATTCAGTTCGCGGTAGCGGGCCGACACCTTCTCCAGGTTGTCGGGCGACATGCCTTTGATTTCGGCTTCGGTCTGTGCGCCGCTCATGCCGCCGGAGATAGCTCCCTCGCCTGCCACGCCACCGACAGCAGCGGCCGTCATGGCAGCCTTTGCGGCAGCAGCCCTCGCAGCCTCCTTCGTTGCGCCTGCAGCAATAGCCTTGGTGGCAGCACTGCGCGCCGCCACCCGAGCCGCCACGGAGCCGATAGCCATGCCGGGCAGCATGATCGGCGCGCTCTGGAACACCATGTCGGCGATGGCCATCGGATCATCGAGCAGTGCATCAAGGGTTTCAGCCATACCCTCTGCCTTCTGGACACGACGATTGGCGATCTGCGTCTCGGCGCTCTTGTTGGCTTCCTCTGCCTTCGCCGCTTCCAGCATGGCGGTCGTAAAGCCATCCGTATCAATGCCAGGCAGTTTGTCCACCAGCCACGAGGCGCTGCCCATCACGTTCAGCAGACCCTGCTTGCCGGCAATGCCAGCATCAGACCAGACTTCCTCGCGGCTACGCTCGGTGTATCCCTCGCCCTTCTTGGCGGCAGCATTGGCCTTATCGAACGCGGCCTTGTCCTCGGCCTTGCGGGCCTTCATGCCAGCGCGAGCGTCGGCAGACGCAGCTGCAAAGCCCTTTTCCTTCAGGATCTGGCGGTTGGCAGCATCAGGCGCATCGGCGGCAGGATTCAGTACCTGCTGGGTAGTGAAGGTATCTTCGAGGGAAACCGGCTTGATGGCCGGGCCGGCACCACCCTGGTCCGGCTTGGGTGCGGACTTGCTGGCAATGAGGCTGTCGTACTGCGCAGCCAGGTTCTCGGCAATGACGGTATCGCTGATCTTGTCAGCTCGCATCTTCTGGACATCGATTCCCAGCTGGTTGCCAAAGTTATCGACGATCTGCTGGTCAGTGAAGTCCTTGCGGAGGAGCTGAAGATCAAGCGGCATGGGACACCTGCGAATAGAGTGGCATGGATCAGGCCATCACTATTCGACAGGTGAGTTTGTCAGAGTACGGTTACTGCATCCTGTACTTGCTGAAGTCGATGACGGGAGTGGGGGTCTTCGGTGCGGCTGGCTTCGCCGGCTTGACGCCTGCTGCGGCCGGGTTGGCAGGTGCAGCAGGCGCTACCGCAGGGGCTGCATCATTCCCATACAGCAGGGAATAGACCTCGTTGTACTGGTCATCGAATGACTTGGGGCGCTTGAGGTCGGGCTTGCCGTCGGGATTGGTGTGAAACTTCAGAGACGGATCATCCTTCATGGTCTTGAGAAGGTTGATTGTCTGGACCCGGCGGTCGGCCTGGCTCTCGATGACGCCACGGCCTCGGCTTTCCATGATGGCCGCCTTGGCATCTGAAATTGCCTGCTTCGTCGTATTGTTCATGCGGGCAATACGCTCGGCGCTCTCGATTTCCATCTGCTTGAGCTCTTTCTTCCGGCCATGCTCCCGGTCTTCCTTCGCGGAATCCGTCTTCGCGGACTGGCGGGCTGCCAGCGCCTTGGTGCGGTACTCCTTGTTCGCCATGGTCAGGATGTCGTCATCGAGCTCATCGATGCTGGCGTACTCCCCGGTCTGCTCCTTGCCATCCGGACCAACAAACGTGACGGACACCTTGCCGGTCTTGGGATCGCGAGCACCGGCCTTGACCTGGGTGCCAAACTCCTGCCCCAGCTCGTTGAAGAAGCTGATGCGCCCATCGAGGGAACCCGTCATGTCGTCGCGAGCCATGGCCTCCGCCAGACGATCCATGGTTGCCTCCTGTTCCTGCTGGTCGGCTATGGCCTTCAGCTTGGACTCGCGCTCACCCTCGCGGAGCGGGGCGTCCGCCTCATAGTCGGCAAGCTCGTTCTGCTCCTTCTTCAGGCGAATCCCTTGCGCTTCGGCCCGCAAGGCATAGTCCTTCTCGTAGAGCTCATCACGGCGCGCTTCCCGTTCGTCCTGCTTGGCGCGACGATTGCGCTCGTCCATGTACTGAATGCCCTGCATCAGCCCGGTGGCCGCTGCATTGATGTTGGCGCCCTTCATGTCAGCCCCTCATCACATAGTTGGTCAGGCCGCCAGCAGCCGGCTTCGGGATCAGGTAAGCCGGAACACTGGTAGCACCGTTGATCACGTTGCCATAGTCGACCGGCTGCGTTGGTGTCGGGCCATTGGCCGAGCCAACCAGATACATATAGGTCGGCGACGACGGATTAGTCCCTGCAGGCTTGGTTGGCGACAGCATCTTCAGTCCCATGCCTGCGAACTGGCCAGCCGTCTGGAAGGCGGAATTGGCGGACTGCTGGTAGCCGTCTGCCATGTCGCCCATGGCGCCCGACAGGGAGTTGGTGGCACTGCCAACGCCTCCGGCAGCGGCATTGATTTCATTCGATCCCATCTGACCGACAAAGGCACGGCGATTCCAGGTGGTATCGTCGGCGTACCGCTTTTCCTCGCGCCGTGACGTATTGATCAGGCCAGACTCGGCAGCGGCCTTTGCAACACCTGTCCCCGCCTTTGCCGCCATGGCGCGCCCGCTGTTCGGGTTGATCCCCATGCGGGCAAGGTTGCGATCCGTCTCCTCCTGCGACTTCTGGAAGGCCTGCGCCACATCGGCGGAGGCACGGTCAGTCACGCCCTGAAGGTCAGCCTGGACGCCCTCATTCGCAGTGTCCACCAGCTTGCGCCGGGTTTCCCCGTACAGCGCCTGCGCCTCGTTGTAACGCTTCTTGGCGAACTCCAACTGATCGCGCTGCAACGCAATCATCTGCTTCTGCAGTTTACGGGCTTTCTTGGCGTCGCTTCTGGCAGAAATGGCCGAAATGGCCGACATGCCAAACGATGCAATCGCTAGTGGCCCCATCACCTTACCTCGCTACGGGCAAAGGCCCGAACAATGCCGAAACCATGCCGAATCAGGCTTTGTCAGAGTACCGGCTTCGGGAACCTGCTCTTGACGCTCTGGCAGTGATCAACCTGCCGATCACCGTCCTCACCAATGTCGACTCCGCAATCCTTCAGGTGCGCCAGTGCCTTGGTGATACGGTCCAACTGCTCAGGAACCGGGTCATACTGTTCCCGTCTGGCTGCCTGGTAGAGCCCGGCCTGCATGATGACGGCCTCTCGGCTCGGCGTTTCCGGACTGAACCTGACCGGTGTCGCCGACAGCTCCAGGCCCTCCTTCGTCACGCGGATGGCGCGCTCCCATTGCGCGGCTCCGGCCGCCCAGATACCCATGCCAGGCGGTGCTTTCGGGATGGTTGCGTACGAGACCGTCATGGCCGACTCAATCGCGCCGTCATCAAGGCGGTAGATCAGGATATGCCTCATGCGTTGTTATCCATGGCCGTTGAGAAAGTGAAGGCACAATCCATCCCTGACGGCAGGCGCCTGTCTGGATTGCCATTCAGGTCAAGATAGGCAACCTCCAATTCGCACGACATGCCGACTGGCTCCGGGATGTTGAAGTCAATTCTTTTGAGCGTGATGGTGGTGCCGGCCGCAAGGAAAAGCGCGGGAATAGGGTCGCCGCCAATGGAAACAGGGGTGTTCTTTGTGACAACCCGCCCAACCATCTTGAGAAAGCTGTTTTCAAAATTAATCAGCTTGTCCGGGAAGCTGTACATGATGTATTGCGTGAACCACTTCTGGATCTCATAGCCAATAAAGCCGCGAACCTGAAGGACTCTCGATAGAAGAACCTCGTTGGTCGCCCCCTTGAATATCCGGATGATCAAGTCAGGATAGGCCCAGCCATACTGAAAATCCCCATCAGGCAGCATGCCGATCTGGCTGTCTCGCGTGAACGTGATCACGGCATTAACGAGGCGGCGCCGATAGCGGTTGTAATTTAATGGCGCAATCGCGGATGCCGAAATAATGGACAGCGGATTGGTTCTGATCTTGGCGGACGAGCACACCAGATTGCTCAGTCGCTGGAGGTGATAGCGCGTTCCGTATGGCGGCAAAGTGGCTATGGTATCGGCGGAGTTGTACGGGCCTGCGGACTCCACTCCAGCCCAAGGAGTTACATATCCGATCCAGCCGTTGTATTGCGACTGCCATGCGTAGCCGTTGATGAAGTTTCGCGGCCCGATACCGGAGATATTCAGGCTCCTGATAGCGTAGTTGTCAGTCCTCGATGCTGAAACGGAGTCACTGACAACGCCCCTGATACTGATGAACTCGAACGCCCCATTGTCGGTTTCAGAAGGAACCCCGAAAACCGATCCAACGATCACGCCCCCCATGACGCGGGCAGCGCGAATATCGCCGGAAAACATCGTGTTCCCGTAGAACTCCGCCACATACTCACGAATGCCGGGGGTGTCAGGATCACGGCCAGGCTCATTCCGGATGATGAACCCTTCGTTGTTGAAGGGGGAAAACGTCTCCGACCTGATGCTGTCTCCGATGGTCAGCTCAAAGACATTGCCTCGCTCGATGCGGGCGAAGTTGAGCGTCCCATGGATGGCGGTCAGGTTGTCGAGGAAGGCCTCCTTGATCTTGGCGGTCGTGATGGTGGCATCGGCGATGAATGCCGTGTCCATGACCACGGCCGGCTGCCCGTTCACGGTCCCGATGACGAAAGGGACGCGCTCGTTCGCATCTGCGGCCGTCCATCGCACAGTGCCGTCGGTTTTTGTCTGCCCGGCAGTCGTCGGCCAGATTGGCTCTGTTGCGCCGCTCGTGCCCTCCTGGCTGACGCGATACAGCATGCCATTCGGCGTGGTCGGCTGAACGTACTGGAACAGACTGTAGTTCGTGTTGGGCGCCCATGTCGTCGCCAGCAGGTTGGCCATGACCAACTCAGGACTCAGGGCGGTCTTTCCCCTGACCCCGGGCGAGGCCATGCCCTTGACGCCCTGCGTTGAGACAAAGCGCACCCAGTAATACTTGTCGGACTGCTCACCAACCGCATCAGGGTATTGCGTACCGACAGAAGAACCGATGACAACCGCTTGCCCGATGTCATTGGTGTCCGCCCGAAGAATCTCCGCATGGGCATGGTTGGCGTACCCGGGCGACAACCATGTCACCAAGACAGTCGTGAAGGTGCCGACGGCAGCCACTCCCTGCGGGGTCGGTGGAGTGGTCAGGGTCGGCTTGATACCGGTGCCGATGGCGCCGCCAACGCCGCCACCAGAGGCCGGCCGGATCAGTTTGTCGGCTGGAATCCTGCCCTTGCCTGCAAAAGAGGGGTTTGGGGCCGCCAGTCCTGCATCAACCAGGTCGCGAAAGGTGACGCCACGGTCCAGCGGATTGCCTCTCGAACCCTCGCGCACACCGACAATCTCGTGAACAGCCCGAAGGAATCCCTCCGGGTCTTGCCCTGGGCTTGGAAGTGACGGGACTTTGGTTTCCTTGTTGCTCACGCTCAGACCTCCGCGACAGACTCAGCGATCGCAACGGACCGGACAATACCGGTGGTGCGAACCTCGATCTCGATCCGGCGCGCCCGCCCTCTCCGTGGCAGCCGCTTCGGCTTGTTGTCGGTGATGATGGTCGCCGAATGGAGCTCACCGTCGGCGTAAATGCGGACCTCTGTGCTTCCTGGCGAAACCGTCTCGACGCGAAGCACTGTGAAGCTGGCGGGGACATCAAGCTCGATCACGCGGCTGCGCCACACGGCCGGCAGGGCTGCGGCGCCGGCTTCGAACTTGGCGATGTTCTTCGACCAGTCCAGCAGGTACATATCCTCGTTCAGCGGGTCACGGTGAACCGCCCTCGCCTTCAGGCTCAGGGTAACCATGCCGCTGTCGGCGGACAGTGGATCGATGAAGAAGCCTCCCCCGTCTGATGCGCTCGAGCCGAAGAAAGCGACATATTGCTGGCGGTACTCGCAAGCGCGGATGGTGGCCGGCTGGAAGGCTGCCCACTCCTGCCGCGTCACGATGCCGCCCGTCACCACATTGGCGCCGCCATTGCCGACGTAGACCAGCCCGTTCCTGGAGGCGTAAACGACGCCATGCCCCATGCTGACCATTGACCGCATGGAGACGCAGGGCTCGATCAGGTCCAGCTCGCGCTGGCTCATGCCGTCCGGGTGAGAACCGGTGATGATGAACGGCCGACCCTCGGTCGCCACGACAATGGTGGTGTCAAAGCTGCCAAGAGCAACGATCGGGTAATCGACCGTCAGGCGATACCGCGGCGGCCAGGCATGCGGAAAATAGGGCTCAGAGAAGAAGATTTCATTCCCACGAAACCCAACCATGACGCCGTTTGCCATCAGACGCAGGCCTCGCAGGCCGGCCGGCGGCGGATACCAGTCGGCAGAGGGCAGCACTTCAACCAGATCCTCGCCATCGAGCGAGTCGGTATAGGTGGTTTCCGCAATCGGCAACTCGGCCACGAACTGAAAGGCTGCCCCGCTGTTGCCGGTGTTGGTGCGGTAGATGCGCTGCAGGGTGATGTTGCGCGCCGTGCCGTCCCCCGCATTCAGGCCAAGGCCAGTGATTGCAACCGACTGCCCGGGCCCGACCCCAAGCTGCGCCGTCGGCTCGGATGGCGGGCCTTCCTCCCCCATTTCCGTAACATAGGTGCGGACGTATGACCGAAACTCGGTCAGCTCCGGATCATCCGTGCTGCCGGTGACGGTCGTGCTGACCGGAAGGGAGGGTGCTGGCACCCCAAGACGGTAACTGTTCTGCGGGTAGTCCGTGCCACCGGCATAGGCAATCGGCGTGTAGCTCATCTGCGGGTAGGCTTCGCCGTTGGCGTCGACAAACCGGTTGTCGCCCGTCCAGTAGATGCGCTTGTTCTCATCGTCCGCAATGGGCGATCGCGCCAGCTCGACCTCGTGCTGGAAGCGGAACCAGTATTCCGTGGCGTTCACGCGCCACAGGTAGGCTGTCTGGAGAATGGGCCTAGTAGTGGTCAGAGCCGTGGCAATGCCGGTCTGCTTGAAGGGGGCGATGCTGCCAGTATGAAGGTCGGCATTCTCGGCGACCTGGGCAGCCGCTTCAGGCAGCTTCTCGGGGGAGTATCGCGGGGCGATTCCGCCAAATTGGGACAGAAGGATACGCATGACATCAGGCCGGCAAGGCTTCGGTACGCTACCTTGGCACGGCCTGATTTGTCAGACATTCAAGGCCTTCAGATATTCGTCCTCACCACAGCCCCGCTGGCTGTATCAATGACGTTCTCGGCGATATTGGCAATGGCGGTATAGCTACCGGTCACCGGGTTATCAGAAATGATCACGATCTCGGAGCCGGTAAGCGCTTCGACAATCTTGTCTGGTGTGACTGTGGCATTGCTGATAGCTAGATCATTCATGTGGAGCTTGATTGTTGCCCCCGTCGTAGCCCTTGCCAACTCAAAAATGGCACTTCCTGGCTCCCAATTCAGGGCTCCAATCACCTCGACATCAAGGGTTGATCCAGCCTGCGCATAGAAAGGTGAAACTGCCTGTGAAAGACCAACATTAAGGTTGTTATTGAACATGGCACTCACTTTTGACCCATAGGCTGGGAAGATAACAAATGGTTGCCCGCCAGTTTCAATTTGACCAAGAGACACAGTGGTGTTTGCGATAGTGATAACTGGCTCACCAGCCCCAGCACTCAGGTCAATCGACTTGAATTTTCCGCTGCATGGCATGAACACAGGCCCAGTGCCCGGGTTAAATAGGCCAATCCCAACATCATCGACAACAGAAAGCGAAAGACCCTCAATGTGAGGTCCAGCAAAACTGGCGGCGGCAGGCGCATTCGACGAAAGAGCGCCGTTCCCCTTGAGCGTCCCATTCCCAATAAAAATGAACGACTGAGACGTGCCAGTGATGGCGCAGCCAGATGAAGTGAAACCGTCAGTTGTCCCGAAGGCACAACTGAAATTGACACCAGCCCCTGCAAACAAAACAGCGCTGTCTCCGGCAGAAACAGAAAAGGTGCCAGTAATGCTGCCGATTCGCGAATTGATACCGCCAATCACCGCCTTGTACGTGCCCGCCAGGACGGCCGGGAACGTCGTTGCATTTATATTCTGGGGAAGGTCCATCCCCACGATATGAAGGTTCGGCATATCCAGATCATCGAACCACAGCGGCTCAGTCAGCGTGTAGCCCGCCTCAATCTCAACGGTCACCCTGCCATTGAAGGCATGTGCCGCCAGATAGGCTTTGAGAGCAGCAATCGTCGGCTGATCGGTCGGAATGCTGATCGTGACGTTTCCAAGGACGACTTCCCCTCCGCCGCCGCCACCACCACCCGAGGCGAGCAGCTGAACGGTCACCCCATCAGGATTGACGACAAGGAGATTGCCCGCCGTATAGCTTTCGCCTTTGTAGGTTCCGGCCTGGCTGACAGAAAGGATGGTATTCGGTCCAGTCGGCAGGCCAGCCTCCCCAAGAACATGACCGCACATGTCCAAGGCGCCAGCAGCATGCGTCCCGGTGATCTGGTGGGCGGCCGTGATCTGACGGACAGCAAATGCCTTCCCGGCAAGGCCGACAATCACACTGGCCGGCTCGGTATAGCGGATTTCCGGAGTGGCATCAGCCGTCGGCGTATAGGTACTGGCCGAGAAGGCCTGCGCGACATTATCCAGCCTGACGGCAATCGTGCCGGCCACCGCATCGAATGCCATCGAGGCGCGTGTCGGCATGCCGACCAGGGTGACAGCCGTGCTCGATCCCAAGTCGGTGATCAGCGTCACGGTGATGACGCCGTCGTCCAGGAGGTTGAACTCGAGAACGCCGACCACGTTGGCGGGGGTCGTCTTGTCGATCAGGCCGAAGCGGATCTTGAGCGCGCTCGTGCCAGCGCCACCGGTCAGCGCCTCGCTGGCAATACTCCACTCCATGACATGCAGGTCGGAATCGACTGGCATGGCCGCTAGGGCGGCGCTTCTGGCAGCATAGGTGCTCTGCGATACCAGCTGCGCCTGAATCGCATAGGATGCCTCTTCGAAGTCCAGCGACAGCGATGGCCTTCCGGTAAATCCATCAATGATGATGTCCGAGAGAGTGCGGTTCAGCGGGTATGCACAAGAGACCGTCTCGTTCGTCATGTCCCATGCCGTGATGCCGGATTGACCGACCAAAGACTGAAGCCATTCTGATTCACTTCCCAAGTAGCCGTTTTCGACGGCAACCTGATATGCGGACTTGCCCTGCACGCCTTGCGGGCCAGCCGGGCCTGCTGGGCCAGCCGGACCCGCCGGTCCCGTATCGCCCGGGGGACCATCGTCGCCAATGTCGCCCTTCACCCCCTTCAGTGAGGCAATCCACTGCGCCTCCGTGCCGACAAAGCCAAGCGCCACCGCCAAGGCATAGGCCGACTGGCCGGTGGCGCCGGTATTGCCGGTCACCCCCTGGATGCCTTGTTCGCCGCGCAAGGAGTCGAGCCACTGCGATTCCGTGCCGACAAAGCCATTGGCCACGGCAATATCATAGGCAGAGTCGCCATCTGCGCCGGCAGCGCCATTCGCGCCATTGGCCCCGGGCGCGCCAGCAGGCGCCGTGCAGGTAATGACAATGGTGTCGCCGACAGTGGAAATGGAAACATTATCACCGGCAACCAGCGTCCGAAGCTGCGCCACGGTAAGCGCCAGACCCTTGAACAGCTCCGCTCCGCCACCGATGTTCTGCAGCGTAGAGACGCCGGCAACAACTGGTGTCGGGCCAGACGGGCTGTCGCCATCGACGTTGAGCGGCAGCTCATCAAGATAGGCGTCCGTCCCCGGCATGGTGAAGGTGGCCGAAAAGACCAGATCACCCAGGCTGACAATGCGGACCTCGTTCACTTCGCCGGCAGCAGCAGCCGGCACTTCGGCCGTGGCAATGCCGGAGGCATTCGTGAAGGCGTAGGTGGTCTGGCCGGGCACGACGGCGCCAGACGACTCATTCTGCCGGACCCAGAGGGCAATCGTGGCTCCCTCAACGACATCGAGGCCCAGTTGCGCGAGACGGATCGTAAGAATTGCCATATTCAGAACCACGGCTTGACGCGGCGCTTGGGCGCTGCGGAGAAGTTGCGGGAAGCCGTCGCAGTCGCATCGGCCATGGCCTCATCGCCAAGCCGGCCAAAGTAGACGGCCATTTCCTGATTGCTCCACGGCTTGCCTGGCATCAGCATCAGGGTGTTCTTCGCCATGGCGGCGATGGCCTCGCCATGGAACTGATACAGGTCATCGAGGATGTATTTGCCATCCTGTGTTGGCGCCACCGCAATCTTGCCGGTCAGCGTCACAACCTTGCTGGTGCTGATCGGGACGGGGCGCACCCATGCGGCAGACGGCGAAATGAATTGCGAGGGCTGCCCTTCGCGCTGGCGCCAGTTCGCCTCGTTGCGATCCAGCTCGTCCTCGGTGCGAGGCTCAAGCGGACGGCCGTCGGCCTGCAGGGAAATGGTTGCCACCGGCCGCGTGTCGGGCGCCAGACAGAAGACCTCGTATTCCGTGACCGATGTGGTCATCAGCGTCTGCTGCGGCACGATGTCCTCGCGCCAAAAGCGCGTCCTGGTGCAGAACCGGATGGCCGCCTGCCTCAACTCGTGCAGGGCAACCTGTTGCGGCACATGAGGGCAGTCACGCAGGACCAGCGGCAGAAGCTCTTTGATGAGGATGTAGGTGCGCATCTATCAGCCCCCGGAGGCTTTTGGCGAGCTGTTGATGTCGGACTGCGACTTGACGCCCAGCAGCTCGAAGCAGATTTTCTGGTGTGCCAGGGCGCGATTGAGCGTCGGCGATGTTTCGTCATCGCCACGCCACGCCAGATACAGCATCCACTCCTCGATGGCCGGGCCAAAGGCGTCCTCAACCGGAACGGTGTCGCCGGCATCCGTGATGGCAGTCGGAGTGATGGAGTAATGGGCGCGGACCTTGGCGCCGGCCGTGACCGGGTTGGTCCAGAAGCGGGTCGGATTGCGCTCGTCATACCAATACTCGGTGACGACGGCCTCCGGCGCCGCGGTAATCCATGACGACATGATGTCGTCGAGCGACAGGCGCTCGATGTGACGGACAGCAGGGCCAATCAGGCCGCCGCTGCCATTCACGTTGCAGAAGATGGACAGGAGGCGCAGGCCACCGGCAGGGAGCGTTTGCTCCGAGCCGGCCGCCAGCGTGAGGATGGTGTTGGTCGAGACGGCATCTGGCCGGGCAATGGTCAGCATGCGCAGCGCCTGATTCAGGAAGCCGATCAGATCGGCCTCCTCCCATGTAACGGCATCAGGGTCGTTCAGCGCCTTGCGGACATTCCCCAGCAGCTCGCTCGCCAGCATTTACTCATTCCTCGGTGTCGTCATCCACCACGCCGACATGAGCGATGTACTCGCGCAGCATCGGGGCGGCGCCCTTGCGGGCATCCAGCTTCAGGCCAGCGGCTTCAGCCAGGGCAGCAATCGCCTTCTTGTCCTCGGGCACGGTCAGGCCCAGAACTTCCTTGGCATAGGCGAAGGTCTTCTTGTTGTTCCATTCGGCCACCGGTTGCGGAGCAGCAGGCGGTTCCGGCTCAGGCTGGGGCTCGGGCTCGTCAACGCGATCCAGCGCCACATAGGCCTCGGTTACCGACAGGAACCAGTCGATGTGCTTCTGGTCGGTGACATCAGCGATGTGCAGGTTGTTCTGGTTCGGGTCAGGCTTGAAGTGATACTTCTTGCCATCCGGAAACTCGACATTGCTGCCACCTTCGCGGATCACCTTGCAAACGATTTTCATGGGCGTGCTCTCTTGAACAGGAGGGGATAAAAGACAGGGGGCTATTGCCCCCTATCCGGTTGGGTTACACCTGATCAGGCGGGACGCGAAATCAGGGTGACGCCGATCTTGCCGCTGGTGGCGCCAGTACCGGGGGCCGTGGCAACCGTGATGTAGACGTTGCGGTCCACATCAGCAGCGGCAATGCGCAGGCCGGCAACTGCCGACAGGCGAGCGACACCGCCAGCCTGGGCAACCGTCGAACTGGCAATGAAGGCATCCGGGTCATCATTCGTGCCGTCGGCCTTGCGCAGGCCGGCATGCAGAACGATGGCGGCAACGCCAGAGTCCAGATCATCGGTGTCCAGGATCAGGTCAACCGGCACATGGCCGGCCGGCAGCTTCACCATGTCGATGGTGTCATTGAGGGCGAGCGCGGCCGTCAGGTCGAACTCGACGCGGTCTGCCACAGGACCATAGCCGGAGCTGGTCTTGGCGGGCTGATTGCGAGCAATCTTGGTGGACTGGTATGCAGTCGGCATTTTTCAACACTCCAAATCGGAAACGGGATTCACCACCAGACAGCCCGGCGAACCGGGCTATCTGTTACAGCAGCGATCAGGTACGCGGATCCTTGGCAGCGGTATCCAGCGCCATGATCCCGAAGTCCTTGCTGTTGAAGCGCGTCTTCTTGATGCCGAAGATGCAGGACGAGGAGATCACCACCTGGTTGCCGTTGTCGCGGGTTTCTTCGTGCCAGCCGAAGCGGGTTTCGCCGTTCGCGGAGCCGTAGGCCACTTCCAGTGCCTGAGCACCCATGAACAGGGCGCGGCAGGCCTTCACGGCACCGGTGCCGTAGTCGTTGAACTGGATGACGTTCTTGTGCTTGTGCAGCACAACGTCGTTGTAGAGGCCCATGGTGCCGGTGAAGATGGCGTTGGACTTGCCTTCAGCGCCAGCGGCAGCCTTCTGGATGTCCAGCCACTTGCCTTCACCCGTCGCGGTGCGCAGGTCGTGCGCCTGCCACGGATTCATGACCAGAACGTAGTGTTCGCCGCCGTCGATGCTGATCTTCTGCAGGGCAGGAGTCTGCTCGATGCCGCCACCGGTCATTTCGGCAATGGCCACGGCCTTGTCGATCAGAGCCAGGGTCATCTTGTCGTCAGCCGTCATGGCCGCCTTGGTGTTGGCGGAATTGGCGTAGATCAGGTGATCCGAGTCCGGAGCCGCAAAGGCATTGCCAGCGAAGCCGGCATAGGTCGAGCGGAAAATGAAGTCCGTGTTGACGCCGCGAGCGCCAGAGCCGTACATGAAGTGCAGCTCATCCATGGCACGAGCCCACCAGTCGGACTGACGCTTGCGCGCAATCTTGCGGTAGTCATGCACGGTGCGCTTGCGCGACATCTTGCCGCCAGTGTTCACGCCGCAGCGTATCTGGTCGATCAGGATCTCGTCGCTGGCGAACTTCAGATCCTCTTCGTTGCCCTCGAGGATGTCGTCGCCTTCGACAGGCTCCATCGCCATCTGCAAGGACAGATCGTAGGTGATCTTGTCGCCGGCCTCGTTTTCCAGCTGGGTCAGGATCTGGACAGGCGCGCCAGATTCGGCACCCTTGCCAGCGAAGCGGGAAGTGAAATAGGACTTCTTCGGAGTGTCATTCGCGAGGAAGGCCGAGTATTTGCGTACAGCCTTGGGATCATTGACCCCGGTTACAGTGATGCCCATGAGTGTTACCTCTCAACGGTTTGTCGTCGTTTGAGCACTCATGCGCTGTCTTTTCCCGGCCACCCGAGAAAACCTTGTCATTCCCCCCCGCGCTCTTGAGCGAGATGGGAAGGGCACTGTCCGCGGTGACGATCACTCGCGACCGGTGCCCGGTCTTTTTCTGGAGGGTGATTTCCACATCGCCAATGACGATGGTGTCTCCCACCCCAAAATCTATATGCAAGCCCATCAGCTTACCTCGACGCCCACTCTTCCTGCTCCGCCTTGCTCAGCTTGGCCACCGCTTCTTCCAGTGCCTCGCCACTCAGCTTGTCCAGGTAGGCAAACTTGCCATCCTGCGGACGCTCTGCCGCCGCTGCCGGCAGCCCGCCAATGTCCGGCGGCATCTTCGGGCGGGGCGGACGGTTCGGCTTTCCACCCTTGTCGTCCTTCGGCGGAGTGGTATCCGCAAACCCGAAGGACTTCGCCACATTTGCACGAGCCCTTGCCAGAATCTCGGGCCCTGTTGCATCGGCCATTTCGCCCTTGGCCAGCTTCACGACCTGGTTGTTCAGCGCCAGCAGCAGATTCTCGTCCTCGGAGAACCGCTTGTTTTCCGGCTGACGGAAGAAGTCGGCCTGCGCCTTTTCCCAGTCAGCCTTGGCACGCTCGGCAGCTGCTTCGGCCTTTGCTTGATCGAGAAGCGCTTTCTTCTCGATGTCGCGAATCTCCATCTGCAGCTTGTTCAGCTCCTCGCGATACTCCTTGCTGGTGATGTCGCCCTCGTCGAACTGATCGCTCAGCGCTTCGATTTTGGACTCCAGCTCGGCGAGGCGAGTCTTGCGTGACTCCTCCTCTGCCTTGCGAGCCTGCTCCGCCTCTTCGGCAGCTTTCAGGGCTTCCTTATCGTCATTCTTGGTCTGATCGCCTTTGTCAGACGAGTCCTCGCCGTCCTGGCCATCATTGCCGGCACCTTCGTCATGGCTTTCGTCGCCGTCAGGATCACCCTCCGGATCGCCATCTGCACCACCTTCGCCGTCGGCATCAGCGTCATCGTCTTCTTCTTCAGGCGGCAGATACGGATCTGCGCCGTCATCAGCAGCAGGCGTGGTGTCATCGTCATCTTCAGCCATGGCGGCCAGCTCCGCCTCGGACAGATAATCTTCAGGATTCGGCATTGGGATTCCCCTCTTGAGTCATCGGTTGTGGTACTGGCGCCACTGCTTGCGGCGCCTCAGATTCGATTTCGCGGATCATTTCGTCAGCGATACGGGCCAACTCTGGCGCCGATGCAAGATCGCCAGCCCCTTGCAGGGCCTCACGAAGCGTCAAAAGACGCTCACGGCGAGCCTTCGCTTCGGTCAATTCAGAATCGGCAATGAGTTTCTTGGCCTGCGCCTCGGCCACCGGGTTCGGAGGCGGCGCCTGCTGCGGCTGTGGCGCCACGATTTCCTTGATGCGCTCCAGGAACTGCGCCTTGTTCGGCAGATCGGACATATCAATGACCAGATCCAGCAAGCGAATGGCTATCTCTGGCGGGAACCGGCTCATCATGTCCATCATGGATTCGAAGAAGGCCTGACGCAGGGATTCGCGGTAGTCCTGCTCAGAAACGATGTAGTCAACCGCAATAGCAGTGATGTCGTTCTTGAAGATTCCTTCGTCAGGAGCCCACCGGTTGATTTCCAGCCACTCGGCTTCTTCACTCTTCTCATCGATACCAATGCGGATGATTCGCTCGTCCGTGTAGAACTGACCAATGAGGGATGTCTGAATCTCGTTCAGCAGCTGAAAAGCAAGGCGCTTGTTGTCATACAGGGGCGTTAGAACGACATTGCCCTGCTCCTGGCGGGCGACGATGGCACGGCCGGATGTGGCATTACTCTGCAGGCCAAGATTCTCACCGGTCACTCCGGAGGTCTGGCGGATATAGGCGCTGTCGCGCTCCTCAATCTGAATGTGAGCGGTCGCCAACTGAAGGTTGTTTTCAATCTCCAGCTCTTTGCCGGTATTGACCTCAATGACAGCATCCGGTCTCGCGGCCTCATCACGCAGTTCTTCTGGATCATCGACTGCGCCTTTTTCCATGATGACGCGGTTGACTGCCAGCAAGAAGTCAGCCTTTGACCTGCGCTTGTTTAGACCGTCCTGGGGGTCGCGCTGCCGGCGAATGACGCCGTAGAAGAGGCCATTCCGGGCGTAACGGAAGGCCGGCATCGGCACGAACGGGAAGCGGTTGTGGGAGTACGGACTGTCGCGCACCAGCAGCAGGTCGCCACGGTCCACGAAGCAGGCGAACTTCACCACCATCTGAATGCAGTCGAACGTGCTGGAAAGGCCCTGTTCGACCTGCTTCACATGAGCAGGGTTGTTCGGGTCATACACTCGGCCGGAGTATCGGCCGCCACGAAGGATCTGTTGCGTCCCGGGCTCCCGATACCATGCCTCCCAGATACGAACCACCTTGCGTTCGGCCTGATGGTCGTCCGCCGACCGTCCGTACACACCCTCCCCCAGCTCAAGCTCGTAATCGTCGTCAGCGGACGGCAGGGAGGAAACGTCAGTTGCCTGGGCTCTCAGCTGCTCGACCCGATCAGGGAACATCTTTTCGGCGACATCCAGATCCAGCACTCGGGCGCGGAAAAGATAGCGCATGTCACTGGCGTCGACTTCACGGTACATAGAGTCGTGCCAGATGTTGCGCCAGTCTTCGGTACGAATATAAAGAGGATCATCCTCCCAATCGTTGCGGGCGCCGATTTCCAGCCAGCCGACACCAGCCTTCACGGCCTTTGCGAATGCCTCGGAGACACAGAACGGCAGCTTGTTTATGTCGGAAATGAACTTTGCCAGCTTGGTCATCACCAGGGCGCCGCCCTGATCTTCTGGTCCACGCGGCAGGATTCGGCCATCTACACGAGTCCGGCGCTCAGTGCCGAGGATCCAGTCGATTGCGGGAGCAATTTCATTGATGACGACCGGGCGCTGTCCGCGAGCCTCAATGATTGCTCGCTCTTCCTCTGTCCACTGGATGGAGTCGTAGTAGTCCTCATCCATGGCCATCTGGACGCGGTTGTCACGCTGGCGATCGCGCTCATTCTGGAGCCAGCCCTTCAGCCGGCCCAGAAGTTCTCGGCTTTCCTCGCTGTCTAAGCTGTGCTCTGGCTCCTCGTTTTCGGAGTCGTCAGGGCCGTCCAGCTCATCCTCGAACGGATCATGCCGCTTTCTTGTGCGCGTCTCGATGTCGTCAGCTGGCATCTACAATCTTCTCGCCATTCAGCTCAATCACAACCCTGTCACGCTCCAGCAGCTTCTCGATCGCCACCTGAGCCTCCGGCTTGTAATTGAACACAAGGTCATAATTCTTCAGGATGAAGTCCATCAGATGATGGCTTTCTGTCTTTGTCAGACGACCCCTGAACAGATGATTGTTATAGGCAGCGGCAGAGCGCTCGATGTGATCTGCGCTCAAGGCAAACTCGCCGAATTTGCTGAAAGGCACGATGACGGTCCTTCCAGCCGTGATATTCCGCAGGATCAGGCTGTCCTCGTCGTCGATGTTCCGCGCGAAGGCCACCAGGCTTGACCCGGCCATCTGCAAGGTGCGGCAGGAGTGTGGCGTAAAGATGGTTTCGGTCATGTCATTGCTCCGGAAGGCCGCCGTCCGTGGCGGCACCACACTCAAACGATCAGCCAGTCTTCAGAAAGCATGTCGGACTGAGTGGCAGCCCATCCCATCTGGATCTCGCCTTGTGCATTCTTCATCGTGATGCACGGCTGAACGATCGCGCTTCCGCCATTCTCGCGAGCGAACTCGGCGTTGTGCGGTGACCAGAAGTTCTCCGCAGCCACTTCGCGAGAGCCATCACACGACAGTGATATCCACATGCCCTTCCCATTCCAACCGGCACGAGCAACACGGCAGCCATTTTTGAGCATGGCGATTGCCCCGCCAAAGGTCATTCCGCGGCGGATAGCCTCTTGCCCGGCATCAGGCCGTGGCTCGCCATTCAGGTCGGCAATGGCATCAGCCTCGGTCAGCACGAGGCCATCCATATCACTGCATGTTCCTACTCCCTCTCCGCGATACAGCTGCTCCTTGAGCGAGTAACCCATCAGCGGCCAGACCTTGTTCACGGCATTCTGCCTGGCGATCTCGCGACCCAGCTCCGCATCAAAGTTTTCCGGGCTGGCGCAGGCACTCTCACCGGTCACGGTGAAGCCGTTGCGCAGGACGAGGACGCAGAAGGTCAGCAAGCGGAGCTGGTCGTAGCCGATACAGCCCTGCACAGCATCCTGTTGGTAGCCGGCTGCACCGTCAGCGCCCTGTGCCCCCGTGAAATAAAACTCACTGGTAATGTTCGCCTTGATGTCGGCCGGCGTGATGCGCGGAGCTGTCAGGCCTTTGGCTTGGATTTTCTTTTCAATTTCACGGTCAGACATTGCAAAGCCCTCCGGGGCTGGTTGGTTACATGGTTTTCCATGAGCGGTGACGGGCTGCTTTTCTCTCTTCTGCCGGGCGAGGCTTCACCACGGCAAAGCGGCGCATCATGTATGCGTAGCGAGTTGCCGACATGATGTCGTCGGCCTCTTTGACGATCTTTCCGTCCTTGCGGTGATACAGGCGGAACTCTTCGAACCAGTCGTTCAGGTTGCTGAACACCTTGAAGCGTCCTGACTGCATCAGGTCGAGCATTTCCATCAGGCCGGCTTCCACGCCGTTACTGCCATCCTCGAAGGTGGCGCGAGAGGCCAGCATGTTCAGGCCGTGCTTTTCGTACTGAGTCGCGAGCTGTTCGCCAGACCCCTTGTCGTGCTGAAGTCCGTCATGCGGCCATGCCCACGGCAGCCAGTCTCCCCATGGCTTCAGGGCTGCGGTGTGCAGGAGTGGAGTTGCTTCTTTGAGTCGGTGGGTGGCGGTGACGTAAATCACATCGTCGTCACGGTCCCAGGCGAGACGGACAGCGGCTGTCGGGTGATCCCATCCGAAGTCGATGCCTCCGATCTGGACCCAGTGCTTTGGGATCTGGAATGGCTCGACCTTCAGCAGATCCTCGGACACCGGGAAGATGCGGCCAGAGCCCAGAGTCGGAATGCCCTTTGACCGGGCCTCGCGCTCGTGCGGTGGGTAACTGGCGATGATCGCCTCCACCTGCTCCTTGGAGTAATGCCGGACATCGTGGATCGTCATGTTGATGACGGTCGTGCCCGGCGGCTTCTCGATCAGGAAGCGGCGAACCACATCCGACATGCCAAGAAGCGGGGTGAACGTCATCCAGACGATGCCACCGGTGGCATTCGTGCGCGTCAGGCCTTCGGTGTAGATGCCTGGCGGCGGCTCCTCGTCGAACCAGACCCAATCCAGCGTCTCCCCCTGCCACTTCTCGCGGCCTTTCTCGTATGACTTGAAGCTGATACGGCTGATGCCGCCGGAGATATGCCGGATCGTGACGCTATCGACGGCATCAGGGACACCCCTGGCCATCTTGATTTCAATGATATCGGCCTTGGGGATGGTCCCGGTGCCCCATTCTCCCGGGCGACCCAGCAGCAGGCGCTGCGTGGTTTCGCGCACAGATTCAGAGGTAACGCCAGATGCCCAGCCGACCGTGGGCTTCGTGAACTTGCGCCCTTCCCACCACTCCGGGTATTTGCCGGTCGCGTGATAGGCGGCCTCATAGGCGCCGGACCACGTTTTCCCCAACTGGTTCCCGGCCATGAACAGGCGCTCGCGAAAGCTGGCGCCAGAGGTATGAAACTCGGCCTGCTTCTCGTAGGGCTCATACAGGGCCAGCTTGTTCTCGCGACGGCGCTTGACCCGCTCCTGCAAGGCCATGGCCAGCAGCGTCTTTGGCGGCAGATCAGCAACTGAAGGAGGAAGCGTCATCAGTGAACGACCTTCGGCGTGATGCCGGCCTCTGTCGCCAGCTCCCGAATCAGGTCATCCAACTGCGCATCAGGCAGATCCTCGAGCTTGCCGTGGCGAACCTCCTTCCGCTCCACGAACATCCCGATTTCCTTGCCGAGCGGTACCAAGGCGCCAATGGCCCCTTTGGCATTGAAGGTGAAGGCGGCCCTGAGCTCACCCTCCGGCGTCTCGACAACCACCTGCTCCCCCTTCTGGTTCACGACGGGCGCCACCTCCATGCAACGCTCAACAACCTCTTTCAGGTTGCGCATGACCCATTCCTTGTCGATGCCGGCGTTCTCCATGGCCCTCTGAACGGCCTTGGCGTGGAATTGCTCCTTCTCCGCCCTCAATTCGGCGACTCTCTCGCGAATCTCATCATTCTTTAACAGGCGGGAGGCTTGCTGCGGGGCGCTGCGCTCGCTGAAACCGGCAAGGACGGCAGCCTTTGTCTCGGTGGCTCCGTCGCTTATCAGCTGGCAGAAATGCTCGTGCTTGGCGTTTTTCAGGGCTGGCACTGTTGCGCCTCCGGTGCTGCGGACGGCGCCTTGATCGTCGTCGTCATGGGTGAAGCTCTACATGGATGTAGGCTCATCATGGCGATGTGCTTTTGTCAGACGAGGCTACCAGCGGCAGCACTTACCTTTTCCGCGCTTCCTGGAAGGCCCCGAGTTCTGGTAGCAGGCCTTCTGCTTTCTGGCGTACCCGTCATCAATGTCTGGGACGCCCCGGGGGAGGCGCATATCGAAGGTGCGGACGGTGACGTCATCCTGTACCAGCAGAGCGGGACCGGCGGCGGCCAAAGCCATCGAGATAAGAATCCGTCTGCTTTGCATGCTCATCCCCCCTTGGCAGGCTCAAGGTGAACGGGCGGCCCCTCTACAGCGGATAGCCACACCACCGATGCCGCGGCCATGACAACCGCCAGGACACCGGCCACCACCCAGCGGCGAACCTCCTTCAGGCCCGGCATGTGGGTTTCAATCTCCCGCATGCGCTCATCGTGGCCATTGAGCCGGCTGTTGGCTTCGGCCAGTTCGGCAAAGATGCGGTTGACTGTCTCCCGGTGATCCGAGTGTCTGGCCTCTGCCAGCCTGGATGTCTCGGCAATCATGGCAATGGACCGACTGATTTCGCCAAGAGTGTCCTCAATACCTCTGCCCCACCGCTCTTGTCGCTTGTGGGCGTCCTCCAGCAAGGCGAGTCGGGTGTCAGTCGACATCGTCATGACCTCTCCTTAGAAGCGAGCCCTGAACGCAAGGGCAGAAACGGTTTCATCATCGAAGCGCATCACCCCGGCCCCGGCCCCTACCGGGATGCCAAGGACAGTTGTCTCTCTCAGATAGGTGACCGAGTACCGGTCCTTGCCGCCATAGATGGCGTCGATGGAGTTGCGGAAGTCGCGCCGCGGCTCCTCGATGGGGATATTGATGGCGGTCAGCACGGTGCCATCTGGGGAGCTGGCAATGACATCCCTGCCCTTGTCGTTACGGACAATGGACAGATCCACGGTCACCGGTGGGCAGACGTAGGCATCAGGGATGCGGCACTGGCCATCCGCCTCGGGCTGGAACGGAGGGTGATCCCGCTTCGGCTGGGCGGGCTTGACGGTGACACTGATGCGCCGCTCCTCCTTGGAGCCCTTCGGGATGATATGTGGGGCTGGCGGGATGACCTTCTCCGGAACAGGCACCTTGGCCGCCTTTACCGATCCGTCTGCCTGGCGTTCCTGCTGAGTGAAGGCCTCACGCGCTACACTGGCCGGAGGCTTCGTCCACTCATGGTAGATCAGAGCCCCAAGGCACAGCATGAACAGCGACCAGACAAACCAGACGGCGGCCATGATGCGAATGCTCATGCTTGCCGGCCGTCATTGTTGGGATGGAAATAGGGATCGTACTTCGCTCGCCGTACCGTCATCACGTTCCGCACATACTCGCGGTTGATGGCGAAGAAGCTCTTGCCGTACCCGGAGACGGCGATACGCGCCTTGTAGGATGTTCGCTCTACATGCCCGGTCCAGCGGGACGGGTCACACCCGGGAGTTGCCCGGCACAATCGACGGTCCTGGCTCAAGCCGCCCATGCCGCCATTGTAGGCGGACAGTGCCATGGCGAGCCGGCCCCAGTCGTTGTGGGTTCCCTTGATGGCGGCATAGTTGTCCTGCAGCTTCAGCACCAACGCCCGGGCCTGCATTCGGGGATTGTACCGGTCGGCCCATGCCCACTCCCGCAAACTGGGATGCTTCGCAGTCACTTCGGCAAAGGCATTGAACCGGCTCGTGACCGTCAGCTGGCCAAGCCCAAACCCGTATTCCCGGGATGTCCGCAGCTCAGCCATCGGGCTCCAGCACATTCGATGAGTATGGGATGGGCACGTCTCCTGCTCGACCTGGCTGGCAAGCACAGATGGCATAGGGGCGTCAGACCAATATCGCTGCTGCTCCTCGACCAGAAGAGGCAGGTACAGCTTCGCATTGGCCGGAATACTTGCGGCAACAGGCCTGACGCCGAAGATGACGGAGGCCAGGACAATGCAGATACCAATAAAAACGAGGCCACTGCCCACAGGTGAGGAGGAAGCATCATTGGCAGTGCGCCTCATCCCGATACCCGGGAAAAGCAGTCGGCGAACAACGTGAGCGACAGCGACACCGCCAAGCAGCATTGCTGTGTAGACACCAAACACCTCGATGCCCGGCTCGCCGAGGGCGCCAGCAACGAACGGGCTGGCAAGCAGAACAACAATTGCCGCAATCAGAATCCCGGAAACCCTCCAGGCATCAGACCACAGATCAAGGATCACGTTCTTGCGCATGTCGAATCACTCTTGCAGGTTGCTAGTGCATCAGAGCCTTGACTATGCGCACGCCTCTTTTGTCAGAC
>JBFWOF010000043.1:43973-55163 GCA_050250665.1 Lysobacterales bacterium
CTTTTGTCAGACTCCGCTCGATCAGCTGGAATACCTTCAACTCCCATTGCTGCCTTGTCCTGCTGGCCGGGATCCAAGAGCTCATCCCAGATACTCCCGGATGACCCTTTTTGCCTCATCAAAGCCATAACAAACAGCAGCCCCATATCCTTGGGCGCGAACCGCCTCGATAAACTCCTTCTGCGGGACTGACACTCGCCCGCCAATGGCCTTCATCTCGATGAATAGGCCATGCATCCCATTGCGAGCCACAGCCAGAACCAAATCCGATACACCGGCGCGGACGCCCTCCGCTTTGAGCTTTGCAGCCACGACTGGGTGACGATCACCTCCGTTTGGAGTAGCCCAAAAAAGCCTCTTATATTGCGGGTACTGCAAGTCAAACCAAGCGACAACCAGCGCCTGCTCTTGATGCTCACTTACTTTCACTTTTTCGCCCTGCTTGGGGTCTTCAGTGCCGTCTCAATATCCCATCCAGCATCAATTCGATATTTGAGGCATTCGCGGTTAATCCCATACGTTCGCGACCAACCAGAAATAGTTTTCGTCTCCCCATCAAATGTAATATGCCGAACGAATGAAGGCCTGTTTTCACTTTGCTCCTGCTTCGTCGCCCAACGAACATTTCCAGGTTCATATCCTCGACTGCCATCAATCCTGTCGATGCTATGTTGAGGCGATGGCCTTCTGCCTAAATGCATGAAAAAAGCCATAAAGTCGCCTCGCCATTCCTTGCAGACTGTGATTCCCTTTCCTCCCCAGTCTTTATATCTTGGATGTCGCTGATTGTGACACCGACTTTTCATGAGACTCCATGCTCTATGCTCAGGAGTCCCATTCATTCCATGCTTAAATGCGGCTTTATTTCCTTTAACGAGCATAATTATCTCCAGAAGCCCACTTCATCGGGGCAAGGCATTCGCGGGATTCGGCATGGTCAATAGTCACGGCTTCACCCCCTTGATTCCCACAATGCCCTTCTCCAGCAGCCGGCGCCATGTTCTGACCATGGCCCTGCGCATGTACCATTCGCGATCTTCGCTTGTCAGGCGAGGGTCGCCGGGACTGTCGATAAGCTGATGACAATCGCCACAGGCATAGCAGGCGCTGATGTCGTCCGACTTTGTGCCCATGCCATTAGACTGATCAGGAAGGTGCGCCAGGACAGTCGTCTCGTTGTTGTAATTGCAGACGCGGGCAATGTTCAGGGTGCAGGCCTCGCCCCTTGCCGACTCGCGGATGTGCTTGCTGACGATCTTGCCCATCACGCGGTCTCGGAATAGCAAATCATCCCACTCACATCCCTCTTCGCATCAACAAGCCCTGCC
Organism: Lysobacterales bacterium; assembly: GCA_050250665.1. Lineage (GTDB taxonomy): Bacteria > Pseudomonadota > Gammaproteobacteria > Xanthomonadales > SZUA-5 > JADKFD01. The sequence goes on from JBFWOF010000043.1 coordinate 45,302, forward strand.
GCTACCATGTGCTGAAGAAGATCCAGCATGAGCGCCCAGTCGCTGCTATCCATCCCGCCAAGAAGAAAGGCATCTCCAGAAATTCCGACACGCGACAAACGCATAATCCTGTACCGCAACTGACCATGAACAAGGCGAGTCCCGTACTCTCTTCCTTTGAACCATGTATCAAATTGCCTTTCTGTAAACGAGCCGCCACATTTCCGCATCAACCTCAGCAAGACTTCCTGCTCTCTGGCGTAGGCAGCAATGCCTTTCTTAATCTGCATGGCCCTGTCTTTGGATTTTGTGATGCTCACGCTGCTTCCCTCTCATACCAAGCTGGCACCTGATCTTTCGGGCACGAGAAGCGGACGCCTCTCTCAGCGCCGAAGGCGTACATCAGCTCGATCAGGTCCGACATTTGTTTGACCGTCATCTTTCGGGTGCGCTGCCCCAGCAACACAACGCCGCCAGCAATGCCCTGTGCCACCCGCAACTCCTGCTTCAAGCCTGCCGTGAGAATGTCCTTCCACTCCTCCGGCTCCAGCTTCTGCAGGCGACCATCAACAACCCAGTCGATCTGGCGGGAAATATCTGACAGCATGGCCCACATCTTCGCGTTCTGGTCCAGAGTTCTCTTGCTCCTGGCTGGCCGAAGCACAATCTCCCATGTCGAGAAATCTTCAATCTGGTTAGCCATGTCCCATGCCATCCTGAAGACGGAACGGATGTCGCGATTACCGACAGGGAAGGCCAGTATCTTCATGATGGCACCCTCCAGAACTTCTTCATCATCCTCGAAAAGCTGGCTGTCTCAGCATCTTCACGAGCCTGCTTCATCTTCACTACCTCGTGATGCCGACGCCTCTCCCGCTCCGCCTCACAGACCTTGCACCAGCTGCGCCTGTAGATGCGGCCCTTGATGCGGCAGTAGCTAAACATGGCCATTGGCAATAGGGCGCCACCGCTTATGCAGGTCTCATTCCCGCAGATCCGCAGGTCAAGAAACAGGATCGCCCGCGTTGGCTGGCTGAACTGCACTGCCGCGCTCGTTTTGTCAGGCCCCACCGCCAGATCGAAGCTCAGTTGCAGCATCACCAGCTCCCCGTTCGGATGAATCGACACCCACACAACGCAATTCCGCAGTCAGTCCCGGGTATGTCGTAACAGTCCCTCGGGCCGCCGTCGCCTTGTTCATCAACTCTTCCACTGCCATCCGGAAAGGCCACTTCACCCCACAGATCACCTTGAACTCCGGCAGCTTGTCCAACTCCAGATACATCTGATCTTCCGGAACCGTTTGCCATATCCGGATCGCCTCCTGCTGAACCTCTGTCACCATGGCTGATACAGAGCGGCGGCGATGTAGGGAGGGATATGTACGGCCGGCGGCTCCTTCTGGCGGCATTGCTTAGTCCGACCCATAGCCTCGCGCTTGCGATCCCGTATCTCCTTCGAGAGCGCGGCCATGCACGGCTTGCACCGGCTGGCATAGTTAGGGCTGCCGTCTGCCTTGGGCCGCCTGTCCGGGCTGAACTGCGTGAGCGGCTTGCGCTCGCCACACTTCGTGCAGACCTTGCCGATACCGTGCCTTTCTAGTTCGCTCATCGCGCTACCGCCGTAAAGCCTGCATCAGTCGTGGCAATACCAGCCTCCTGCTCGAACTTCAGCAGCTCGCCATTGATGAAAGGGATCAGGTCGTACAAGGTGCATTTCCCTCTGGGCCGAACGGTGACGCGCTCCTTCGTGCCATCGGGCAATGCCGCCCAGGCACTGACAGTCCAGTAGCGCGGATTGCCGGGCTGATGTTGACCGATGACCTGCAGGCCGGTTTGCATTGTCCAGGTGGCTTTCACTTGCCTCTCCTCACTTCATCACGGCAGCGGCGCAGCATGTCCATGGTGACGCGGTAGCCCTGTCGCTTCATTTCCTTTGCGGCCTGCTCCATGCTTCCGCCAGCGCGAAGGAAGCTCTTGGCGATTTCCTCTGGCCTGCTCACAGCATTACCCCGCGTGACTTCTTGAGCTCATCAATCGTCTTGCACTCAGTCTCATTGATGCCGTCCACAATGCAGACAAAAGTGGTTGCGGCTGGCCTTGGAATGATCCATTCGACAAGCCTGATGCCGGCCATCATGGCAACGCCTATCAGGAAACAGCCTGCCATCTGCGCTGCAAATTTCTTCATGCCGACCCCACAATGTTTTTCATCTTGGCCAAATACTCCATTGCCACCTCGCGCCGGGCCGGCTTCGGCTTGTGCTGGATAGCAGGACGCTTCGGCACCTCGAACACAGCGCCGGCCAGCACCTCTGCGCATACAGCCTTGTAGGCACGCTCAAACAACGGACGGCTCTTGCTCTCTGGCATGCTGCGAATCTCGAAAGTCCCGATTCGCTTGGCCGCCTCGTAGATCGCCGGGTGAGTCCAGTTCGATACGCAGGCACTGCGGTAGGCGGTATCGATGTCAGGCAACCCCAGCTCCTCGGCGGTTGGATGGCACAAGGCTGCGAACTCGGCTGGGCTGGGAGGCCACTCCAGGGATGCAGACTTGTGAAGGCCGATACCTATGAGCCCGTCCGTTACCCCTAGAGCATGCAGATCGCGCCTCCAGAGGGCGCGGGCCTTCGGATCGGTGAATGTCTTGTCCCAGCGGTGCGACCAGCGACGGGCGAAGGTCTTGAACAGGGTTTCAATCGAATCCGCTGATAGCTCCAGCCTCGCGCTCGCGCTCTTTTCGGAGCCATTCTTCCCCGATGGCGTCGCCAATCTCGAAACCACTTGGCTTGACAGGTCGGACACCTTGCGTGGGTTTTCCATGTCGGTCATTCCTGATCCAGTTCACAAACTTGGTGTAGCACTGTGCGTCGGTGAAGGCTTTGCTGGCGTAGTGCGCATGAAACTCGTCCAGCAGCCTGGGTATCTGCGACGGGTCTGGCGGTGGTATTCCAGCGATGGCCAGTTTTGCCGACAGGATCGTGTCAACCGGTTTCCACTGGCGGACAGCTCCGATGAACGAGTCGTCGGGCGCGATTGTGTGTGTGGGTTTATCTGTCGGTGTTGGTGTTGGTGCTGAACTCACAGGGGAGTCACCTGTGTCTTCTGCGTTAGTAGCACCTGTGTAACGTGTTACATCACCATTACCAGTTTGGTGTTTTGCGGACTTCGCACGAAACGCGGCGACTCGCGCCCTGTCCTTGTTGCGCTTTTCTGCCATGCGCAGCACATGAGCCGTCAGAGTCTTGTGATACAGGCGACCATCGGTAGCCAGCTCCCAGCCACTGAGCAAAACCTCTTTCCATTCAGTGAATTGCTCAACAGGCATGCCGATGCGGGCGGCAATCAGCCGGTCGTTGTTGGGAAGAGAGGCAACAGGAACCTGACGCCACGAAATCATCCAGAGCATCAGCAGCCATGGACGCTGTTCGGGTGATGCGATCGCCCAGGTGTCTGACTGCTCGATCCGCTCGTAGTCCAGATCAAGGCTCCAGCCCTTTGCCTCAAGGTCTGAGGGGTACGGCGCATCAATCACGCTGCCACCCCTACCGTGATGCCACGAAACTCGAAGAACCCAGCCCTTTCCGGGTACAGGAACGTCCACAGGCGGGCCAGCACCGGGGCATGGTGGTCGTTGATCTTGAAGTCGGACCCAGAGTCATTAGCTGCCGAGTGGTGCCGCAGATACTCGACGATGGTCCTGGCGCTGTAATGCTTGTTGGCCTTGTTCAGCCATACCCTGTTGGCCTCACGCTCGAACATGCGCCAGACCTCTACATTGCGCGGGTCCAGCAACCACTGGTACACATCACAGCGGAAGGCACCAGATCGCTCTATGGCGATTCTTCTGACCTCTCGAATACGCTTCCCCATGGTTCCTCCTGCAATATTGAGTGGGCGGGCATCACTTAGGGGCGCAGCCCTGATGCCGGCGTCCTACCCGGGCGGAATTGCCCGGTCTGCGCTTGCGCTTCAACCCACACGCGATGCCCCCTGCCGCTCCGGATGACTTGGCGCCGCTCCACGGCTACGCCATCGGAAGGGTGGAAGCTCCTGCTGACAGCAGGAGGCATCCGTGTGACCCCTCTTTCGAGGAATCGCACGAGCCCCTTTCAGGGCCTTCTGCGCGAAAACAAAAGCACGTTGTCACCAGGAACCGCCGCAGGCCCCAAGAGGGACTGCATTGCACGATCGAGCTCGGACGAAATGGCCAGAGAGGCAGCGTCATCAAGGCTGACGCCCTGCTCCGCCGCGACTCGGGCCAGATTCGCCGAGAGCGACGTTTCCAGCGAAATTGAAATCGGGTTTCTGGTTTCCATTCGATGCAGTCCCTGGCCGGGCCTTCAGGAGGCAACGGCTTTGTGTTCAGATTGCTGGCGTGACAGGTACTGCACGATCAGGCGACGGGCGATAACTGCAGGCGGAACGTCTTCACGACGAGCAATGGCCTCCAGCAAGCCACAGTCCTTTTCCTTGAGGCGGACCTTCACCTCCTCCGTATGGAGGTCTTTGGTTGAGACGTACCCGACGGGTCGGGCTTCAGGTTGAATGGCCATGGATGGCGTCCTCGGTTGTGGTGGGTGGGTGGAACTAGGCGGTCGGCTCGACTTCTTCCGGCCATATATCTGGGCGCAGGCTTGCCCTTGGCACCTTTCCTTTCGAGGCCTCGTCAAGACGGCGACACAAGGCTCCATCCAACTGCGGCCTGGCCGAGCACGCCTTTCGCAGATAGCCGATAGAGGTCCCGCAAGATCTGGCATACGCCTCTTGATCTGCGGTGCTTAGGGAGTTGAGGTATGTGCGCAATTTATCCATGCGCCCAATATTTACACATAGGTACACTCAAGTCAATACCAGTGGGTTATTTACCCAAAGGCCATCTCCCGGAAAATAGCAGGATGGACAAATACGAATTGCGTCGGCTGCGACTGCGACAGCTGATTGAAGATAAATGCGATGGGAGGTCGGCAACTCTGGCCAAGCGGATTGGCCGAGATCCGTCCTATGTGTCTCGGATGCTTTATGCGGAGGGGAAGGCCGGGAGGAAGCGAATAGGTGATGACATGGTGGAGTTGATTGAAACTCGCCTTGAAGTGCCTAGAGGGACGCTGGATGGGTACGCGAATCCAGCCTCGGAAGGATTAAGCCTACTAAAAGGAAGGCCGACAGCGATTCCATCATCTTCTGACGATATTGCTATTCCCCAATATGAAACGGGCGGGCTGGGAGGAAATGGCGGGCTAGTTCTGCGCGACCAGCCTGGCATTATCCAGAACTGGAGCGTCAACAGGGAATGGCTGCAAGCGAATGTTCCGCACTGCACGAGCCCACGGAATCTTTGCATCGTGACAGGCTTTGGCGACTCCATGCCGGACACCTTCAACCCTGGCGATCCAGTCTTGGTAGATGGAGGAATCAAGGTCTGCGACCACGATGGCGTGTATTTCTTTAGAATCGGCCACGAAGGCTTTATTAAGCGGCTGGGTAATCCCCCCACTTTTAGTGGCCTTCAGAAGTGGAGTGGTTGGCTAGTGCCAGTTTCTGCATTGGCGTGATTCCGCCAATGGCCATATTCGGCCGCTCGTTGTTGTATGTCCAGAGCCATTGTGTGGCCGCTTCCTGAACCTCTTCCAGGTCATCAAAGGCCATCTGGCTGAGCCAGCCATAGCGCACCGTGCGATTGTAGCGTTCGACGTAGGCGTTCTGTTGCGGCTTGCCAGGCTGGATATGGTTGATCTGAATGCCACGCTGTTCAGCCCATGCCAACAATTGTCCACTGATGTACTCAGGGCCGTTGTCGCAGCGAATGGCACGTGGCTGGCCTCGCCATTCGATAACCTGGTCCAGAGCCCGGATGACCCTCTGCGTCGGCAGCGAGAAGTCCACTTCAATGCACAGCCCCTGACGATTGAAGTCGTCCAGCACGTTGAATAGCCTGAAGTTACGGCCGTCATTCAAAGCGTCATGCATGAAGTCAATTGACCAGACCTGATTGATGGCTAACGGGACAGACAACGGCTGCGGCACGGCGCGTACCAGTCGTTTTCTGGGCTTGATGCGCAGATTCAGTTCCAGCAACCGGTAGATGCGGTAGACGCGCTTGTGGTTCCACTCAAAGCCCTTCACATTGCGCAAATGGAGGAAGCACAAGCCAAATCCCCAGTCCTTGAAGGCTGTGGTCAGCCGGATCAGCCAGTCGGCAATCACGGCATCCTCATCAGGACGATTGGACTCATAGCGATAGCAGGTTTCGCTAACGCCAAACGTCTGGCAGGCATGCCGAATAGAGGCTCTCCCGCTTGCCACAGCTGCTTTGGCCATCTCACGGCGCTGAGATGGCCTCACCATTTTTTTGCGAGCGCCTCCTTGAGCAGCTCGGCACTCAACTGGGCGTCGGCGTACATCTTCTTGAGGCGACGGTTCTCCTCCTCAAGCTCCTTCATCCGGGACACCATGGAGGCATCCATGCCGCCGAACTTGCTGCGCCATTTGTAGAAGGTGGCCGAACTGATGCCATGTTCTCGGCACAGATCCGGAACTGGGGTGCCTGCCTCAGCCTGCTTGAGCACCGCAATGATCTGGCTCTCGGTAAAACGGGACTTTTTCATGGGAATCTCCTCAGATCGGATTATGAGAAAATTCCACTTCTGGCGTCACTTATTTATTGGGGGGATTACCCCTCGATGCCGTGACATTCGCCAGGAACATCTACGACGACGCCGACGAGGACGGAGCATCCGTCTTGGAGTCCAAAGCCGATCCGAAGGCAGCTGAGGAAATCAGCTCCATCGCACATGAATTTCTGGGGGTCTGAAAATGTCACTGAAAGGTCTGGGAAAAGACGAACGCCACGTCCAGGAGATCAAGGCCGAGGACTTCATCAAGGGAGCCAGCAAGCGCGTGGCTGCTCTGAAGGTTGGCAAGGAACGGACTTTTGAGCGGTGCATGTTCTCGCTGACCAGCGAGGTCTCTAAGGAAATCGACCGACTGTCGTTAGTGCCAAGGGACTTTCGAGCCAGCCGGTCAGATGTGGTAAAGGCCGCCATTGCTGCATTTTCGGCCCTTCCCGAGGCAGAACAAATTAAACAACTTATAGAACTTAAATAACTTATTGCTTGCCCTCTTCTTAGCCTTCTCGCGCAAGCTATATGCGCTTTATCGGCTCTGTTAGTAGGTAAGCAAGAGCCTGTCGGAAACGAGTTCATTCTCTAGGGTTTTGCCTTCCATCTGGAAACGCCGAAGCATCGAGCGGCCGAGGTTAACGAATACCTCACGCGCAAAAAGCCCTTCTGGGATAGGCAGTTCACAAGTGACTTCGCCTGATTTCTTAGTACCATCAATGCTCAGCGCAACATAGACCCCACGACGCTTTGCTTTCGCCACTTGCTCAAGCAACTCAACAAAGGAAAAACCCTGTCCTTTGTATAGAATTGACTGACTGTGGACATACGGCGGATCGCAGTAAACAAGATCGCCTTTCTTCGCACTCTGAAAGGCGTCCTTGTAGTCCATATGCCTAAAGTCCACATGTCCAACTCGTTCTACCCATGTATCAACACGACGGTAAAAAGATTCAGGGGAAACTGGTTCGTGAACGCCGCAAGGCGTAGACATATAGCCGTCTGACTTCCTAAAGCGCACTACGCCGCCGTAACAGGATCGGCACAGAAAGAGCAAATCGGCACCATTTGGAGAACTGTTATAGCTCTCGCGGATTTTCCCGTAGGCTTCGGTCTTTCCGAGGGTCGAATGCATTTCCCAGCGGTCCCTGTACCAGCTCTTGAGCTCGTCTGGGTTCTCTTTCAAAGCCCTCCAAATCTCAACCAGTGGTAGGAATGCGTCGGAAGCTACGGCATTTGAAGGCGCAAGAGTTCCGAGAACTGCGCCGCTACCAAGAAATGGCTCGTAGTACGTACCAAAGCGCTCGGGAAACAGCGCGACAATCTCGTGTGCAAAGCGTTGTTTGTTGCCAATCCACTTAAGCAGTTGCGTTTTGAAAGGCTCAACCTGACTTTGGGAAACATCCTCAAAAAGAACTGCGCTCTGCATTCGCTCGGCCTCTAAGAAATGACGCCTCTACGGCGATAACTGATCATATTCGTATTTGGGATATTCGGCAATCGAATATATACATTGCCCATGTCTACCCAATCAGACCCTATGCAAATCAAGTTCTTGCGCCATTTGCGTGAGTTGCGGCTCCAGGCTGGGCTACGTCAGAGCGACGTAGCAGGCGCCCTTGGGCGTCCTCAGTCCTATGTCAGCAAGTACGAATCTGGCGAAAAAACCCTAGATGTCTTTGAGCTGGTAGCCATATGCCGGGTGCTTAATGTTCCGGTTATTGAAATCCTCGCCTGGATCGAAAAAAACAATGCAAGCTAACCCCCGCTTCTCCCGTCAGACAAAACCATTCTGGGCGTGCATTCGCGTCATTGGCCAAGCTGTTGGCTACACAATTCGTGGCCAGAACTCCATTAAAGTGCCATCGCTTCAGGAAATGCACCAGGCCTACGCAGACTTGAACCTGAGCGTTGCAGAGCTCGGATCTTTGGATAATCCATCGGTAATCCCCCCACTTTTAGTGGCCTTCAGAAGTGGAGTGGTTGGCTAGTGCCAGTTTCTGCATTGGCGTGATTCCGCCAATGGCCATATTCGGCCGCTCGTTGTTGTATGTCCAGAGCCATTGTGTGGCCGCTTCCTGAACCTCTTCCAGGTCATCAAAGGCCATCTGGCTGAGCCAGCCATAGCGCACCGTGCGATTGTAGCGTTCGACGTAGGCGTTCTGTTGCGGCTTGCCAGGCTGGATATGGTTGATCTGAATGCCACGCTGTTCAGCCCATGCCAACAATTGTCCACTGATGTACTCAGGGCCGTTGTCGCAGCGAATGGCACGTGGCTGGCCTCGCCATTCGATAACCTGGTCCAGAGCCCGGATGACCCTCTGCGTCGGCAGCGAGAAGTCCACTTCAATGCACAGCCCCTGACGATTGAAGTCGTCCAGCACGTTGAATAGCCTGAAGTTACGGCCGTCATTCAAAGCGTCATGCATGAAGTCAATTGACCAGACCTGATTGATGGCTAACGGGACAGACAACGGCTGCGGCACGGCGCGTACCAGTCGTTTTCTGGGCTTGATGCGCAGATTCAGTTCCAGCAACCGGTAGATGCGGTAGACGCGCTTGTGGTTCCACTCAAAGCCCTTCACATTGCGCAAATGGAGGAAGCACAAGCCAAATCCCCAGTCCTTGAAGGCTGTGGTCAGCCGGATCAGCCAGTCGGCAATCACGGCATCCTCATCAGGACGATTGGACTCATAGCGATAGCAGGTTTCGCTAACGCCAAACGTCTGGCAGGCATGCCGAATAGAGGCTCTCCCGCTTGCCACAGCTGCTTTGGCCATCTCACGGCGCTGAGATGGCCTCACCATTTTTTTGCGAGCGCCTCCTTGAGCAGCTCGGCACTCAACTGGGCGTCGGCGTACATCTTCTTGAGGCGACGGTTCTCCTCCTCAAGCTCCTTCATCCGGGACACCATGGAGGCATCCATGCCGCCGAACTTGCTGCGCCATTTGTAGAAGGTGGCCGAACTGATGCCATGTTCTCGGCACAGATCCGGAACTGGGGTGCCTGCCTCAGCCTGCTTGAGCACCGCAATGATCTGGCTCTCGGTAAAACGGGACTTTTTCATGGGAATCTCCTCAGATCGGATTATGAGAAAATTCCACTTCTGGCGTCACTTATTTATTGGGGGGATTACCGCCAGAACAAGGAGTATGAAACTTGGACCATTACACCGGATATGGATTTTGAGGTGTTTGGTAAGGTTCTTAGGGCATGGAAAGGCAGGAACTTCTGATAATCAGGGAGCGTATCAAATGTTTGGCA
>JBFWOF010000044.1:0-54654 GCA_050250665.1 Lysobacterales bacterium
TACAGCCTGGATTTGCGTGGCACCTGGGTCACCGCGAACCGGGCCGCGGCCGGCAGCGCCATTCGCCTGGCCAACAGCGATGCCTGGCTGCAGGGCAACATCATCGCCCGCAACAGCCTGGCGCAATCGGTCATCGAATCGGTGAACTCGAATCTGCGCGCGTACTACAACACCGTTACTCACAACGCGAACCTGACCACGGCCATCGGCGGCAGCTTCGGCACGCTGCAGATACACAACTCGATCATCTACGAAGCGCCTGGCGTGACCACCATCGATGCCTTCATTGCCCAGTCGGCCAGCTTCGATTGCATCGACTTCAGCGTGGAGCCCTTCATCGTCATCGGCGCCGACTTCATCGTGGCCGATCCGCTGTTCGTCAATCCGGCCGGAGATGATTTTCGCCTGTCCGCCAGTTCACCGCTGATCGACTACTGCTACAACCCGACCGCTACCTCGGTGCCGCGCCTGCTGGACATCGACGGTCAGCAGCGCGGATTCGACGCTCCCGGCGTACCCAATCACAGCGGCCCCTTTGATCTGGGCGCCGATGAGTGGAGCGACCAGCTGTACTTCGACGGCTTTGAGACTCCGCAAGTGCCGACAGGTTGAGACGGGCCAGCCGCGCCCGGCAGCAACGCCCTGCGGGCCTGATCAGGCATGAGCCATTCACTGAGAGAGGAGCAGATCTGATGAAGATGCGTGTTGTGTTTCAGCTGTGGGCAGCTGTGTTGCTGCTGTTTGCAGGATCCGCCATGGCGGCCTCATTCCAGGGCAAATGGTCCACCAATCAAGGCACCATGTTGATCTACCAGAACGGCGACCGGGCCACCGGTACATACGGTGTCAGCGGCTCCTTCGAGGGCACGGTATCGGGAAATACCCTCAGCGGCAGTTATCGTTGGACGACCAAGAACGGCAACTTCGAGTTGACGCTCAGCAATGACGGCAAGTCCTTTACTGGCCGATGGTTCCGTAGCTCCGCCAAGGGAGCCTGGACCGGCAAGAAGATCGGTGACATCGGCGACAGCAAGCCGAGTGGCGGATCCCCCAGCCCTGCAAGCCAGAGGACACTCGGCGCAGGTAGCTACAAGGCGCTGTGCGACGCCTGTGGTGAGGAGATCGTCAGCCTCGGCAGCCACCGTTTCTGCGCGCTCACCGGCGTGAGCTCGGGTGGCACTGGATCGGGCTGCTATGTCCAGCCCGATGGCAATGGCTGGATTCTGATCGCCATCGACGGCGGATCCCAGGCCAACGGTCAGGCGCAGCACTGCCACGCCATGTGCACGGATTGAGCCAGCCGAGGACAGGAAGGCCGGCCGGTCAGTCGCACAGCTGAGCGCGATCAGAAATCGATACCGAACTTGATGCGGAACTCGTTCTTCTCGTTCTCGTCCAGATGCAGCGAATCGTCGACGCCGCCGATGACCTCGCCCACCGAGCGTGCGTAGGTGGGGTTGCCGCGCCATTGGCGCAGATAGGTGGCGGTCAGCCACCAGCCCTGGGTGCCGTAATGCAGGGTGGGACCGGCAAAGAAGCTGTACTGGTTCTTGCCATAGTCGCCCGAGTCCGGATCCTGCAGCACGTCCATGTGATGGCGTGCCTCCAGACCGACGAACCACTTGGGCGCCACCCGATAAGACGCGCCCAGGCTGTTGCTGTACTCCCACTCGTGCTCGACCACGTTGCCATCCTCCAGCAGCACCCGGCGCTCGCGTGCAATCGTGGCGTTGTAGGCCAGCACCAGCTGGTCATCGAGGAAGTTCTTCTGCAGCAGCAGCCCGGATTCGAGTTCCCATTGCCGGGTGCGGGCGCCATCCACGCGGAAGCGGCGGATGTACTGCGGCTCCAGCATCAGCGCCAGACCCCAGCCGTCGTTGAGATAGGGCGAGGCCAGGTTGTACTTGAACTGCAGCTTGGCACCGCGGAAATAGCTGCCCTCGCGATCCGGATACAAGGGCTCGCCGTCTTCCGCCGTGGCCGGAAACGCGCCCTGATGATCAAGCCCCAGAAACATCAGATAGGCCGACGTGGAAAAGCGGTCGGTCACGCCGTATTCGAATTCAGTCTGGACTTCATCGGCCGAAAACCGGCCCCGTCCCTTGTCCCAACGATGGGTCCAGGCGCTCTGGAACTCCATGCGCCCCTTTGGCAGCGTTTCCACGCCGTAGACATAGCCGAACAGGGCTTCATCAGCCTGCGCCGACGGCGCGACCAGAGCAGCCGTCAGCAGCAGCGCCAGGCACGCGGCGCCGGTGGATTTGAGCAAGTGCATGGGTTTCTCCGTCAGGTGGATTTCTGGACGGCGCGGCGCCCGCGCCAGATATGGAAGGGCAGCCACAGCGTGGCGATCATTCCGGCCAGCCAGTGGCCGATGCTGGTGTAGTGGCGCCATTGCTCGCTGCCGAGGTAGTACAGGCCGAGGCCACTGAGCGCGAGCCAGGCCAGCAACAGCACCATGAAGCCGCCGCTGCGACGATTGCGCCGGCGCTTCCAGGCGCGGCGCACATGGGTCAGCCAGAGCACGCCAAACAGCCAGACCAGCATGGCCGCAACCACGCCGTGCAACACCAGCAGCGGATGCTCGAAGGGCGAAGGCTCGGGACCAAAATCACCCTCGACTGCCACAAAATGGTGCAGCAGCAACCAGAGCACGCCACTGAAAGCACACAGCAGGCCGACGCCATAGACCGCGAGGCGCACCCAGCGTGGCATCTGAAAACGTTCGCGCTGATGGGCTCGCATCAGCCCACCCTCGTGGTCTGGCCGCTGCGGTCGATGCACACGGCCTGCGCATCCAGTCGGCGCAACAAGCCTGGCGCACTGGCATGGCCCGAGAGCACGATCTTGGTCAGGGCATCGGCCCAGATGGCCCGACGTGCGACCACCGTCACCGAGACACCCTCGCCCATGGGCTGGGCGCTGCGGGTGTCGACCAGGGCCGTGTAGCCGCTGCGGGCGCTGAAATAGCCCGCGCTGGTCGCGACCGCACCCTCGGTCAGTTGCAGCAGCGGAATGGACTGAGCCGGCGACCCCGGATGACGCACATGGATGGTCTGCGGCTGATCGCCGAAGACGCGCAGATCACCGCCAGCGTTGACCGATCCCTGGCGCACACCCAGCGCCTTCAAGGCTGCCACGGCACGATCGACCGCATAGCCTTTGGCAATTCCGCCAAAATCGAGCCACAGTGGCCGGCTGAAACGCAGCTGATGACCTTCGAGCAGACGGACATCGCGCCAATCCGCAGCCTCGTCTGGCCGGCTCGCATCCGGCGCCGGCAGTTGTCCCCAGCGCACCAGGCGTGCACCGATGGTGGGATCAAAGCAGCCATCGCTCAGCCTGGCCAGCGCCAGCGACGCCCGCAACACGCGCGCGAACAGGGGTGACAGCGCTTGCGCCGCACTCGCAGCGCTGTGGTTGACCCGCGACAGTTCGGAATCGGGATCATGAAAGCTCAAGCAAGTCTGCACCTGCTCGATGGCGCCGAAGGCCGCGGCGAAGACCTGATTGGCATCCGCAGCGCCGACTTCAGCACGCACGGTGACGAAGGTTCCGAGCAGCGGTCGCATGCGTTCCAGCATCGGCAACGCCGCTGCGTTCCCGGGAAGGACTGAAGACGCGGGTGCGGCAGCCATCATCCGCGCGCGGCGACCACCAGTTGATGGGTGGCCAGCAGACGGCGCACGCCCTCGGTCAGATGCAGACTGGACAGCGTTGCTCCCGACAGGTTGGCGATATCCGCCTGCAGCTTCAAGGTCGCACCGTGCTGCTTGCCGGTAAATTGGGCCCGCCATTTCGGATGCCGCACCTGGTCACCGTAGGTCTCCCGGTATTCCAGGATTTCCAGACCGGTGACCGCGCCGTTGGCATCCAGCGCCAGCGCGTAGGTGATGTACTCATGCTTGCCCAGCACCCGGTCGATGTACATCCAGCCACCATCGGCGGCGCGCCACAGCTTCAGCCTGGACTCCCGCACTCGCACGCCACTGGCTTTCTGCACGGCCTTGACGTCTGCCGGCGTCAGCACCATCGGCACCGGGGTCAGAAGCTGCGCCGGAAACAGCTGTTCACTGACCTCCGCCACCGAGAAATAAGTGGTCGCGCCTGCCGGAATGCTGATCGCCGCGCCAAATGCAGCCAGCCAGATGACCGAGGGTTGCTGATGCATGGAGATTCCTGATTCGATGAAGCGTGGGTGCGGGTGAGCCCGCAGCAGGCACACTCGGCACATCCTTGTTTATGCGAATCATTCGCATTTGTCCGACAGCTGTCAAGGAGGGATGAAGCCAATCCGTGCTCTGGCCGCTGACCACGCGGCGACCATGACCTATGGCATCTGACAATAAGATAAGTTTGCTTATCATATTGAGCTATGTTGGTTTCTATAAGCGAGGTACGTGATGTCATCCGATCAATTGGAACAACGCGTGTTGAGATTGCAGTGGATCATGCTGGTGACCGCCGCATTGGCCTGGCTCGGCATGCTGGCGCGGGCGTTGGCGGTGCCCATGGCGCGCCCTTTTCTCGATGACCTGGGTCTGTATGTGGCGCTCGGCGGTCTCGTGGGCTTTCTGGGCGCCTGGACCATCGCCGCCTTCTTCAGCCGCGACGACAGTCAATTGCTGCTCACGGCCGTCAATGACGAACACGCCACGCATTTCCGCCAAAAGGCCGAAGTCTTCGGCTTCAGGGCGGTGCTGGTGTACCTGCTCGCGACCCAGTTGCTGGCTGATTCCAGGATCTTCGATCTCGGCGTGGGCGCGACCACGCAACTGGGCCTGTTGCTGGGACTGGTATGCGCACTCGGCGCCTTTGTCTGGGCCCAGCGCCGATGAGTGCGACGCATCTGGTCAATCGACTGCGCGTCTATCGGGCTCTGCGCAACTTGACGCAGCAGCAACTGGCGGAGCGCGCCGGCGTCAGCCGGCGCAGCGTCAATGCCATCGAGAACGGCGAATTCACACCCTCAGCGGCGCTCGCTTTCACCTTGGCACGGGTACTCGGTATTGCTGTCACCGATCTGTTCCGACTGGCCGACGAACCCGGCGAATGGCCGCTGGTGGAATAGCCGCCCGGCAACCCGGCGCTGGGAGCGGCTTCAGCCGCGATTCGCTCCTATGGCCGCGTTGTCCGCGCAGCGGGCTACGTGACGCTGCTCGCGACCACGGCTGTCAATGAGGGCCGGACAGAAAATGCGGGACGCGAAGGACGCAAAGGAAGAGCAGAAAGATCGCCAGGGAAGGCTATCCGCCCCAAACCGCTCTTCTTCGAGTCCTTGCTGCCTTTCCTTCGTGACCTTCGCGTCCTGCTGTTGGTCTGACGCCAAGGCCAAACTGTGGGGCCGGGCTCTGTCCGCGATCAGCCACGCCTGTAGGTCACGTTGTCCGCGCAGCGGGCTACGTGACGCTGCTTGCGACCATGACTGTTGATGAGAGCTGGGAAGGAAAAGCAGGACGCGAAGGACGCAAAGGAAAAGCAGAAAGATCGCCAAGGAAGGCTATCCGCCCCAACCGCTCTTCTTCGTGTCCTTGCTGCCTTTCCTTCGTGACCTTCGCGTCCTGCTGTTGGTCTGACGCCAAGGCCAAACTGTGGGAGCTTCCGCCGCGGTTCGCTCTCCACCGACATCGCTGGCCGAAATGCTCGGAGTTGTCGCAGCTGAAGCCGCTCCCACAGGATGGACGCTGACGGGCCTGCCGCGGCTGCGATCGGTTCAGTCGCAGCGTAGAGGGCGTATCGCCGGGTTGAAATCGCCCAGGTAGGAAGGCGCCGGAGCGCTTTGAAACAAGGTCGGGATGCTGGTATTGCTGGCCCTGAACATCTGCGACAGCTTGCGTTCGCCCTGAAAATTGAGCGCATCGTGCTCAGGCTGAGACGGACACTGGCTGCGCCAGTCGGGCATCGCTGCGGCCTCGGCACAGGCCAGACTGGCATCCAGACGTGTCAGTTCGGCGATCTGATCGTCCTCCCACAATCGGATCTGGTGCAGGCTCTCGATCCATTGCCGGGCCAGCCCCAGATCGCGACCGGCCGGGTCGGCGCATTCGAGGGCGATCCAGGCGCTGCTGATCAGCGCCGAGTTCTGCAGATCGGCGCGGAAAGGCGCCAGCAGATCCAACGCTTGCTGGCATTGGGCCGGCGCCCCGTCCAGCCCGAAACCCAGGAACCGGGCACTGCGAACGGCGCCATCCGGATTCTGATGTCGAGCCGCCAAGTCAAAGGCGATGCGGGCCCGATGAAGATCCGGCGCGCGATCGAACTCCGGCGCCAGATAGATCTCTCCCAGCCAGCTCAGCATCGGCCCCACCCGGGCCAGCGCCAGACCCTGATCATCGGCTGCGCGGAACAGCTCGAAAGCCTGATCCATCTGCGACAGCCAGGCCTTGCTGCCCACCGGCTGCGCACTCTTGAAGTAGGCCGACCGCACCAGCACCTCGGCCTGCAGCGCCAGGGCAGCGGGAGAGGCTGCGGCCTCGCGACCGGCCGCGTAGAAGGCCACCGCCTGGCGTTCGAGTACGCTGACCAGATGGCGCGGACCAGGCAGCCGCGGTTCTTCATCGTGCTCTGCCAGCTGCGTGCGGATGCCGGCCGCCAGATCGGGGCGAGGTTCGGGCGGAGCGGGTACCGCGCAGTGCGGATCCTCTTCCTCGTTGAAGCCGCTGCCGCCGTAGTAGCCAATCGCCTGTTCCCAGACCTGCTTGAAGCCCGGCCCGGCGCGCAGCGGATAGATCAGATCCATCTCGGCAAAACGCTGCAGATTGAGGCGCCAGGCTGCATCCTCAAGGACCAGGGTCAGCCCGGTGCCGTAGTAGTGCCGGCGTTGGTCCAGCAAGGCCACCCAGCTCAGGTCCTGCGCTTCAAAACTGCGACCGGCCGTGAAGCCCGACAACAGCAGCCGTGATCGCTCCGACAGAAAGACCTCGCAATAGTCGGCGTAGATCGATTCCAGCGGCACAGGCTCAGCTCGCGCACGCAGGCGCCGCAGCAGTCTCTGCATGTCGACGAAATCTTCCTCGGTGTCGACCTCGACATGCCGCGCCAGGCTGGCGACAGCCTGCAGCAGATCGCGGCTGTCGGCGCTGAGCAGATCGTCGGCATCGTCGATGCTGCAACTGTGCAGCGCATCGATCATGCGCGAGACACGCTGCGCATCGGGGCCTGCAGCGGCCGCGGCCAGCGGCACAAGCAGGCACAGGCACATTCCCCGCATCAGTCGATTCATGGCTGCGCCCCTTCGGACACTGCCGGCGCCGGCTCGGCTTCCCCCGGCCAGGGTTCGACCAGTTCCTCGAACAGCGATTCCAGCTGGCGTCGCCCGATGCCACCCCCGGTGATTTCGATGGTCTCCATCAAGGCGGTCTCGTCATCGCTGTCGACCGATTGTGCGCTGGCTGGATCGCTGCCCAGCAGCATCGGCACGCTGACCGCATAGGCCACGCACAAGGCACCGCGAAATCCGCGCAGAGCGGCCATTTGCTGGGGTCGCGCGGGATCCAGCAGATGCACCTCATGACCACAGCCCGGGCAATGACTGCGCACGGCGCCATCGGCAAAGGTCGGCAGCTTCGGACACGGGGAAGCGATGGGTAGATCCCGTTTCAGATCCAGGGGTAGCCTCATGGCTGCGGCTCCTGATCGCCGCCTGCAGGCCTCGCGTCAGTGATCTGCAAGCTGTCCGGAACTTCCAGTTCCTGGAACAGCGACTCCCAGGCCTCGCGCTGGACGCCGATTCCGCCGACTTCCACCATCTCCATCACCGCGGATTCCTCGTCCGTGATATCCGGCGCCAGGCCCTCGCCAGCCGCCGCCAGCGCTGCAGCCGAGCCGGTGGCCAGCAGCACCGCCACCGGCACCCGCACCGAGTAACTCACGCACAGTGGCGTTACGGCCGATCCCAGTTTCAGGAGTTCGCGACGATCGAGGGCGTCAAGGTTATGCACCGTGCGCTGGCAGTGCTCGCACCAGCGGCTTTTCTGGTCACGCGCCATGGAAAAACTGGCAGGACAGGGTGATTCAATACTGGGATAGCGCCTGCTGGTCTGCATCGGATTTCCCCCGGTACGCCGATGACCGGCGCTGTGAGAGGAATGTAGAGCAGCCAAGGGCGCGAACCGGAATGTTCAATCCGGTTTAATGCGGGTTTTAGAATGCGTCAGATCCAGCGCTTGATGCGGAACACGATCAGCAGACTGGTCGCGAGTAGTGCCATGAATCCGAGCAGCGTGTAGTAGCCATAGCGCCAGCTGAGCTCGGGGATCACTTCGAAATTCATGCCGTAGATACCGGCAAGAAAACTCAGCGGCACGAAGATCGCGGTGACAATCGTCAGCACCTTCATGATGTTGTTGAGGCGGTGCGAGGCCAGCGAGATGTAGCCGTCGACCAGATCCGTCGCCATCTCGAAATACAGCGTGGCCAGACTGTAGGCGCGCTCCTGATGCTCGAAGACGTCCTTGACGTGATGCAGCTTGTCGTCCCGCACATGCGAGGGCGTGCGGTGACTGAGTTCGGTGAACACGCCGACGTGATAGAGCAGCACCCGCCGGAACTGCCGCAGATTGGTCTTGTAACCCATCAGCTCGGCCAGGATCTCATCCTTGGGTTTGCGCACGATCTGCTCTTCAAGGTCTTCCAGACGCGGCTCCAGTGTCATCAGACGATTGGTGTAGCGCTCGACCAAAACCCGGGAAATTTCCAGCATCACGGCATCGGGACCCTCGGCCAGCAGCGAGGGGTCTTCGATGACCGCCTGCCAGACCCGGTCGATACTCGGCGAAGCGCCGGAGTGCCGGCTCACCAGGAAGTTCTTGCCGAGGAACAGCGCGATCTGGATGGTCTCGAATTCGAATTCGTTCGCATCCGGCCCCATGCCCTTGAGCAACAGGAAATCGTAGTGATCGAAGAACTCGATCTTGGGCTGATGGCGCGCCCGCTGGGCGTCCTGGATGGCCAGACGATGCAGACCAAAGGCCTCGCTCATCAATCGGGCCTCGCTGGCGGCATCGTTGTCTGCCAGATCCATCCACAGCAGATCGTCAGACCCGCGCGACCATTGCTGCAGCAACTCGACCCCACCCTGCACCAGTTCGCGGCTGTCGACTCGAAAGAGAATCGTGCGGATCAATGCCTGCTCCCAGGATTACTGCCGACGGTCAGTGTGCTTCAGGGTCATATGCGCGGGCAACCGCAGGCAGACCAAGGCTTACTCAGGTTGCTTTCGGCAGGAACTGTCAATAGCTGGCACCATGAATAGGAGCATCAAGCCCGTGGAAGGATCCACAGATCAATGGAGCACACATGACCGAAGTCGCTGCTGGCGCCAGACCATCTTCCGATCCCCAGCGCGTGCTGCTGCAGAAGGAACTGCGGCGCATCGGTTTCTTTGCGCTGGCCTTCGGCTCGATGATCGGCGTCGGCTGGGTCACCTCCATCGACAGCTGGCTGGCACAGGCAGGTCCGGCCGGCGCGGTGCTCGCCTTCTTGATTGGCGGCGGCGTGATGCTCTGCATCGGACTGTGCTACGCCGAGCTGACACCAATGCTGCCGGTGGCCGGTGGCGAAGTCGCCTATGCCTACAAGGCCTTCGGCAGCTTCAAGGCCTATGTAGTGGGCTGGGCGCTGGCTTTCGGTTACGTCAGCATCTCCGGCTTCGAAGCGATCTCGATCGGACGGGTGCTGAGCTTCCTGTTCCCCGCCATCGACCGCTGGCCGCTGTACCAATTCGACGGCTCGACCATCTACGCCAGCCATGTGCTGCTGGGATTGCTGTGCACCGGCTTGATTACCTGGGTCAACTGGACGGGCGCGCGCGCCGCCGGTCGTCTGCAGGTATGGCTGACCACGGCTTTCGTTCTGGTCACGCTGATCTTCGTGGTGGCCGGGATAGGCGGCGGCAGCGTGTCGAACATGCAGCCGCTTTGGGCGCCTGCAGCCAGCGGCAGTCTGCTGCCTGGACTACTGGCGGTGCTGGTGACCATCCCCTTCTGGTTCGTCGGCTTCGACACCATTCCGCAGGGCGCCGAGGAGGCCTCCGAGAGCGTGCCTCCACGCACGCTGGCTCTGCTGATCGTGGGCTCCATCGTTGCCGCGACTGCTTTTTACGTTCTGATCATCGTCTGCGTTTCCATGGTCGGTCCGTGGCAGGAACTGGTCGATGCCGATCTGCCGGCTGCACGGGCTTTCGAACAGGCGTTCACGACGCCGTGGATGTCCAAGCTGGTGCTGATCGCGGCGCTGCTGGGCCTGTTCACCAGCTGGAATGGATTCTTCCTGGCGGGGTCGCGGGTGATCTTCGCAATGGGGCGCGGGCGCATCATCCCGCCGTCCTTCGGCAGCGCCCATCCGGTACACGGCACGCCGCACCGAGCCATTGCGCTGGTCGGTGCGCTGACGGCACTGGCACCGCTGCTCGGCCGTGATGCACTGCTGGCACTGGTCAACGCAGGGTCCTTCTGCATCGCGCTGGCTTTCCTCGGGGTCACACTGTCACTGCGGCGGCTGCGCCGCACGCATCCCGACATGGCCAGGCCCTATCGACTGGCCGGCGGCCCGCTGATCCCGGCCATCGCCGCGCTCGGCGCGCTGGCGATGCTGGCGGCGATGCTGGTTCCCGGCAGCCCCGCGGCACTCAGCTGGCCGGGCGAATATCTGATCCTGCTGGTGATGTTCGGACTGGGCGGCGTGCTGTGGTTCGCAGCCAGCGGCACCCGCGCCGAAGTGACCGAGCAACAGCGCGAGTATCTGATTTTGGGTGACTAGGAACGGGACGCAGGGCACGGGGAAAGGCTACGAGCTCTGGGCTTTTGTAGGTCCAGACTCGTCTGGACGCTCTTGGTCAGCTGCTCAGGAAGCGTCCAGACAAGTCTGGACCTACAAAAGCACGCGTCATTGCGAGCAACCTGTGTCGGTCCGACATTCCGCACGGGCCATGAACTACCAGCTTGTCTGTAGGAGCGACCTCGCGTCGCGACCGGCAAGCCGCACGTCCGCCGCAGCGGTCGCGCCACAAGGGCGCTCCTACAGATGAACAAAGCCGCCGTTGCGCCCGCGCTGAAGCCAAATCAAAAACTTACGATATGGGTTCATGGAGAGCCACCTATATCAGTCCGACACTTGCGCACAGCCCATGAACCCGTGAGGTAGCGCGGCTCCGGACTTGACCTGCAGCAAATACATATCTAATATGCTAGATATGTCGATAAAGCACACATCGCAGGATGAACTGATGGCCCGGCGCCTGGCTGCGCTGGGCAATCCCTCGCGCCTGCTGCTGCTCAGGGTGCTGGTACAGGCTGGCCCGGCCGGGCTCTCGGTCGGTCAGATCCAGGAGGCGACCGGCATGGCCTCGTCGACGCAGTTTCATCACCTGTCCATGCTGGTCGACACCGGGTTGGTGCAACGCGAGCGTGCTGGCAAGGAAGTCCTCAACCGGGTGCTTTTTGCCGAAGTCCGGGCGATCGCCGAGTACCTGATGAAAGACTGCTGCAAGGGGGTGGGTATGGGCTGAAAGCAATCGTTTCTTTTTGCACCAACATATCTATTTTTCTAGTGATTTGGAGATAACCATGAAACGCTTCCATGTACACGTCAGCGTCAGCAGTCTTGATCGTTCCATCCCCTTCTATTCTGCACTCTTCGGTTCGGCTCCCAGCGTGCACAAGCCCGACTATGCCAAGTGGGTGCTGGAGCAGCCGCAGCTGAACTTCGCGATTTCGATGCGCCCGGGCGGCAAGAATGGCATCGACCATCTGGGCATCCAGGTCAGCGAGGCCGACGAACTGGATGCGCTGCAGCAGTCGTTGGTCGCGGCCAACATCGGCAGCGCCGCGGAGGTCGGCGCCAACTGCTGCTACGCCCACTCCGACAAGCACTGGCTGAAGGATCCTGAAGGTATCGTCTGGGAGGCTTTTCACACCATGGCTCAGGCGGCGACCTATGGGAATGACCGCGGGCCTGATGCTCTGGCACGCTCGGACATGGAGGCTGCCGTGACCGACAAAGCCGCATCGCCGGCGAAGGCTTCCTGCTGCCCGAGTGCGGCGGCCGGCGCGTGATTCGCCCTCTCCGGGCGCGCGCCTGAGGCCGCGCCCGGATCGGGCTGCACCGGATGCCGGGCAAGCCGGACATAGTGACCTCTCAGCAGCGATTGAACCGATCCGCCCCTGGCTGGCACCTAATATGTGACAGCACCCGAATGGCGGCCTGAACGTGCAGCGCAACAGCGAAAGAATTCTTGATGAGTACCTGCTCGCCGCAGCGCTGACCGGCGACCGGCCGTCCTGGCAACGGCTGGTGGCCCGCTGGCAACCGAGGCTGATGCGACATGCCTGGCGAGTAATCGGCGATGCCGACAGAGCCGCCGATGCGGTGCAGGAGGCCTGGATCGAAATCCTGCGCGGTCTGGCTGGTCTGGATGACCTGGCAGCCTTTCCAGCCTGGGCCTTTCAGATCGTCACGCGACGCTGCCAGCGCCTGTTTCGAAGTTCCGATCAGGCTCGGCGTGCGGCCGAGGCGCAGATCGTCGATGACGCCGAGATCGCCAGCGAATCCGATGCCGGCGAAGTCAACGCCGACATCGATCAGGTCATGGGCGCTTTGCAGAAATTACCCGACGCCCAACGTTCGGTGCTGGCGCTGTTTTATCTGGAAAGCCTGAGCGTGCCTGAAATTGCCGTCGCTCTGGACGTTCCGCCGGGAACGGTCAAGACCCGGCTCATGCATGCCCGGAACAAGATCCGTGCGCAACTGGAAGGAGCGGAAAATGAGCAAGCTGGATGATCTGATGAAGCAGGCCCTGTCCAAGGAAGATCAGGAACTACTGGCCCGGCATGGCGAGCCCGGCTATTTCGCACAGGCTTTTGGCCTTTTCCGTGGACCGCTGAGCTGGGTCATCTGGTTGGTCTACGCGGTGATCCTCGTGGCCTCGGTGCTGAGCTTCTGCGCCTTCTGGCAGGTCTATATCAGCGCCGATGCCCTCAGCGCCGTGAAATGGGCCACCCTCGGACTGGTGCTGGCGCAGGTCGTGATGATGGGCAAGAACTTCATGGCCCAGCATCTGGAAACCGGACGCATGCTGCGCGAGATCAAGCGAGTCGAGTTGCAGGTTTCGCTGCTGCGTGCGGCTGGGGAGTAGCTGGAAGAACGGGGCGCGGGTTACGGGGCACGGGGCACGGGAACAGCGGAGCGGTACGGAAGAGGCGAAGCTTTTCGGACATATTGCCTGGATTCGAGTGCTGAACCGTGCCTCGTCATCCGGACAACCCGCATCCATCCCGTGCCCCTTGCCCCGTTACCCGTGCCCCGTCTGCATTCCGCTTGACCGGCGTCAGGGCGCCGCGCGAGAGCCGGCGCCTAGGATCAATCAGACTTTATTGATCCTGGAGCCCTGCCATGAAATCACTGCTCGCAACGGCGCTGCTGCTGGCGCTGAGCGTGCCCGCGGCCGCCCAGAACCCGCCGCCGCCCTCGGGTCTGACGCTGGACCTGAGGCTGCGCTATGAGAGCGTCAGCGACGACGCCTTCAGCCGCGATGCCGATGCCAACACGCTGCGCGCACGAGTCGGTTGGCGCAGCGAAACCCGTTCGGGCTGGAGCGTGTTTGGCGAGCTGGAGGGCACGGCGAATTTCAACGACGGCTCCTTCAACAACACCCGCAATGGCAACACCCGCTACCCCGTGGTGGCCGACCCGAAGAATGCCGAACTGAACCAGCTTTACGTCAACTATCAACCCGATGCCGCCAGCCGGGTGACGCTGGGGCGGCAGAGGCTGATCTACGACAACCACCGATTCTTCGGCAATGTCGGCTGGCGCCAGAACGAGCAGACCTTCGATGCCCTTGACGCCACTCACAGTTTCGGCAACGGCTTCAGTCTGCGCTACAGCTATCTCGATCGGGTGCAGCGCATTTTCGGCGACGATCACCCCAATCGTGATCTGGGCCGCTGGAATCTCAGCACCCATCTGTTCAGCGCCAGCCACGCGCTGGGACCGGGCCTGCTCACGGGCTACGCCCACTTCATCGACAACCAGACGCTGCCGCTGACTTCGCACCGCAATCTGGGCTTGCGCTATGCCGCCAAGGGCGGACCTGCGGACGGCCTGGGCTGGCTGGCGACTCTGGAATTCGCCCAACAGGACGACCATGCCGATGGCCTGTCCATCATTGATGCCCGCTACCTGTTGCTGGAAGGCGGTCTGGTCTGGAGTGGCTACACCGGCAAGCTGGGCTTCGAGCAGCTCAGCGGCGACGGCCGTTACGCCTTCCAGACACCGTTTGCCACCGGCCATGCCTTCAACGGCTGGGACGACAAGTTCCTGACCACCCCGGTCAACGGCCTCAACGATCTCTATGTCAGCGCCAGCGGACCATTGGCCAAGGATGGATGGGCCGCGAAAGCCAGCTGGCTGCTCGCCTTCCACGATTTCAGCGCCGATCGCGGCAGCGCCGACTACGGCACCGAGTGGAATGCGCAACTGGGCTTTCCGGTGGCTCAAGGTGTGACTGCGCTGGTCAAGTACGCCAGCTACAATGCCGACAGCTTTGCCCGCGACACCCGCAAGATCTGGCTGCAGCTGGAATGGAAGATCTAGCGCGGCCGCCTTACCGGCGATCCCGGAAACCCCGGGATCGCTGGGATCGCTGGGATCGCCGAGTTGTACTCGGTTGCTCTTGATATCGGAACCTGCAACAAGCAGGAGCGCCGACTGCCAGTCGGCGATCCCGGGATCGCTGGGATCGCCGAGTTGTACTCGGCTGCTCTTGATATCGGAACCTGCAACAAGCAAGAGCGCCGACTGCAAGTCGGCGATCCCGGACAGGGCCACACCATCGAGCATTGTTTTCATCCCTGCAGTGACCGAATCCCCTATCGTTGCGTCCCGGTCTAGGCTCGCGACGCACAGGGACAGATTCATGGCATGCAAGCATCGCTATTCCCGCGCTCTCCCGGCTATCGCTCTGGGCCTGACGCTGATCGGCAGCCTCGCCGAAGCGGCCGTTGATTTCGGTGATCTGCACTGGCGATCGATAGGACCTCATCGCGGTGGCCGGGTACTGGCGGTGGCCGGTGTGCCCGGGCAGCCGCAGCATTTCTACTTCGGCTCGGTCAACGGTGGCGTCTGGGAAACGCGCGATGCCGGCCGCACCTGGCAGCCGATCTTCGACGATCAACCGATCGGCTCGATCGGCGCCATCGCCGTTGCCGACAGTGATCCGAAGGTGCTCTACGTGGGCACCGGCGAAGCCGACATGCGCTCGGACATCGCCCAGGGCGACGGCGTCTATCGCTCCGGCGATGGCGGCAAGAGCTGGGCGCATGTGGGCCTCAAGGACAGTCAGCAGATCGGCAAGATCCTGATCGACCCGGAAGACCCCGACACGGTCTACGTGGCCGCGCTCGGACATCCCTACGGGCCCAACGAAGAACGCGGCGTGTTCCGCTCGCGCGATGGCGGCCAGCATTGGCAGCGGGTGCTGGGGGAAGGCAGCGATACCGGCGCCATCGATCTGGCTTTCGAGCCGGGCAATTCCAGGGTGATCTATGCGGCGATGTGGCAGACCCGGCGCACGCCCTGGAATGTCTATCCACCCGCAAACGGTCCCGGGTCGGGCCTGTACAAGTCCAGCGATGGCGGCCAGAGCTGGCAGCAGATTCTGGGCAACGGCTTTCCGGACAAGGTCGGCCGGATCGGCATCGGCCTTTCCGCCAGTGCTCCGCAGCGGGTGTACGCCATCGTCGACGGCGACCAGGGCGGCTTGTATCGCTCCGACGATGCCGGTGCGCGCTGGCGCCTGAGCAGTGCCGACATCCGTCTGTGGCAGCGCGGCTGGTACTTCGGACGCGTCACCATCGACCCGGCCAATGCCGACATCGTTTACGTACTGAACACCATCGTGCTGCGCTCAGACGATGGCGGCGCCAGTTTTGCCGCGAATCAGGGCGACAACACCGGCGACGATTTCCACGAGATGTGGATCGACCCCAAGGACTCGAATCGACAGATTCTGGGCGTGGATCAGGGCGCCATTGTCAGCTTGAACGGTGGCGCCAGCTGGAGCAGCTGGCACAACCAGCCCACTGCGCAGATGTATCACGTCAGCACCGATCAGAGCTTTCCCTACCGTGTCTACGGCGCCCAGCAGGACTCTGGCGCCGTCGGCCTGCCGAGTTCGGCCATCGGCAACGCGCGCATCTCCATGCAGCAGTTCAAGGAGATCACCGCCGGCGGTGAGAGCGGCATGATCGCGCCCGATCCCAGCGATCCCAGCATCATCTATGGCGGCAATGTCGACCGCCTCGATCTGAAGACCGAACAAAGCCGCAACATCGATCCCACACTGGGTCAGCCGGCCGAGCTGTACCGGCGCACCTGGACCCTGCCGCTGGCCTTCAACCGGGCCAATCCCAAGGTGCTGTACTGGGCCAACCAGCAATTGTTCCGCACCGACGACGGCGGCGAGCACTGGACCGTCATCAGTCGCGATCTGACCCGCGAAGATCCAGGGGTGCCGCCGAATCTCGACGAAGTCAGCGCCGCCAACCACCTAGGCACCGGTCCGCGCCGTGGCGTGATCTATTCGATTGCCTCATCGCCGCTGGACGCCAGATTGCTTTGGGTGGGTACCGACGACGGCCTGATCTGGCGTTCGGACGACGAAGGCCGCTTCTGGTTCCCGGTGACGCCCAACGGCGTTGGCCCCTGGGCGAAAATTGCCGGTCTGGAAGCCTCGGCCTTCAACAGCGACCACGCCTACGCAGCGGTTGACCGTCATCGCATCGAAGATCGCCGCCCCTACATCTACCGCACCCGCGATCGCGGCCTGACCTGGACGCTGATCGTGGACGGCATCCGCGATGGCGATTTCGTCAACGCAGTGCGCGCCGACCCGGTGCGACCGGGCCTGCTGTATGCGGCCACCGAACTCGGGGTCTACATCTCCTTCGATGACGGCGACCACTGGCACAGCCTGCAGATGAATCTGCCGCGCACCTCGGTACGGGATCTGGTGGTGCACGATCGCGATCTGGTCATCGCCACTCACGGCCGCGGCTTCTGGATACTTGACGATGTGTCGGCGCTGCGGCAGCTGATCGATCCGGCCGACCTGGCCCAGACCCGGCTGTACGCGCCTGCCACCAGTGTGCGCTTGCGCCCGGCCGGATTCACCGGCACGCCACTGCCACGGGACGAGCCCACCTCGGAGAATCCGCCCTTTGGCGCCTACCTCGATTACAGCCTGGCAGCGACCCCGAAAGAGCCAGTCCGGCTGTCGATCCACGACGCCGCCGGCAAACTCGTCCGCACCTGGTCCAGCAGCGACAAGGCGCCCGGCTACGACGCCATGAGCGCCGGATTCGCCGCCGAATGGGCTGAGCAGGTGCACACGCTCAAGGCCACGCCCGGTCTGCATCGCTTTGTCTGGTCCTGGCGTTACCCGGCACTCGGAGCCGCGGGCGATGCCTACGCCAACGGTGTACTGGCGCCGCCGGGCGAGTACCGCGTGGTGCTCAGTGTCGATGGCCAGGATCATGTACAGACCCTCACCGTGGTGCCGGATCCACGCATCGATCTGCCGCCTGAGGCCTATCGGGCGCAGTTCGAGTTTGCCCGCGAGATTGAAGCCGCCCAGCTGCGCCTGGGCTCGGCGCAGGCTCAGGCCAGCGCCCTGCATCAGGCGCTGAAATCGGCGAGGGCTTCGGCCGGTGCCGAGCTGCAAGACACCCTGGGAGCCTACGACGCCCGCGTGCTGGAGCTTGCCGGCATCAACGAAGCCCCCAATCCGAAGAACGCCTGGGCCATGCCGCCCAGAAGCACCCACAGCTTCAGTTTTCTGGCTCAGGCGCTGGGCAAGCTGGCCCATGCGATCGACTCCGCCGACGCCGCACCTAGCCCGGATGCGCGTCAGGGTCTGGCCACGCTGACGCCGATGCTCGAGCAATCGCTGAGCGACTGGAAGAAGCTCAGCACCGTGGAACTGGCTGCCGTCAATGCCCAGCTCCGGCGTGCCGGCAAGGCCAGACTCACCGTAGAAAGGCCCGGCGAATCTGGGAAAACCAGACAGAGCCATTGAGGGACCGACATGCCTTCCGGAGCCGCTCAGGCGGCTCCGCTGACGCAGCGTCATTGCGAGCCACCTGTTCCCCCGAATCAATTCCGGGGTCGCAATGACGCCGAGGGTTCATCCCTCGGGGAACTCAGACCTGACCCATGCCACCATCCACCGCGTATTCGGCGCCGGTGATGAAGGAGGCATCGTCCGAGAGCAGGAAGGCGGCAACAGCGGCGACTTCGCTGGCCTTGCCGAAGCGTCCCAGCGGGACCTGCGCCACCACCTGCGAGCCGAATTCGGAGATCGCTTCAGGGGCCATGCCGTTGCGCTCGAAGAATGCGGTTTCAATCGGGCCCGGGCTCACGGCATTGACCCTGATCTGGCGCGGCGCCAATTCCGCGGCCAGCACCTTGGTCAAGGTGCGCAAGGCACCCTTGGTGGCCGCATAGATCGCGCTGCCGGGCATGCCCATGTCATCGACGATCGAGGTTGTGAACAACAGATTGCTCCCCGCACCCAGCAGTGGACTCAAGGCCCGCGCCTGCAACAGCGGACCGCGCACATTGACCGCAAAATGTTCGTCGAAATCGGCTGCCTCGGCGGCATCGAAAGGTGCGAATCGACCGAATCCGGCATTGAAATAAATGCCATCGAGCTTCTCGGTATGGGTCCGCACCGCCGCCACCAGGGCCGCACTGGAAGTTGCATCACCGGCATCATTCTGCAGATAGACCACGTTCTCACCGAGCACGCCTCGGGCCTTGTCCAGCGAGGCCTGACGCGAGCCGGTCACGATCACCCGGGCACCTTCGCCGATCAGGCGCTGGGCTGTCGCCAGCCCGATTCCGCTGGTGCCGCCGGTGATCAATATCCAGCGATTGGTAAAACGATTCATGCTGTTCTCCTGATTCTTGCGGGGCCGCTTGCCCCGGGTCAGGAGACAGCTTAGGCTGTTCAAAAATGTTCAGGAATTCTCGAATTGCGCAAGTCATCATTGCATGAACGCACAGGCACACTGAGCTGGGATGATCTGCGCACGGTGCTGGCCGTGGCCCGGGCGCAGAGCCTGAGCGGCGCTGCGCGGGCGCTGGGTGTGGGTCATTCGACGGTGTTCAGACGCGTCAACGACATCGAGGTGCGCTTGGGCACGCGGCTTTTCGAGCGGGTGCGCGAGGGCTACATCCCGAACGCGCAGGGCGAAGTCATGGCCGAGGCCGCGGCGCAGATGGAGCTGGCGGCAATCGAAGCCGAGCGTCAGGTCGTGGGCGCCGATGCCCGACTGCAGGGCGTCATCCGCGTGGCCAGCAGCGAACTGCTCTCGGCCGGACTGCTGACGCGGGTACTCGGCGT
This sequence comes from Lysobacterales bacterium, assembly GCA_050250665.1. GTDB lineage: Bacteria > Pseudomonadota > Gammaproteobacteria > Xanthomonadales > SZUA-5 > JADKFD01. The sequence goes on from JBFWOF010000044.1 coordinate 19,403, forward strand.
CTTTCTGGGCGAGCACCCGGACATCGATGTCGAACTGCTGGTGGCCAATCGTCACGCCGATCTCAGCCGTCGCGAAGCCGATCTGGCCTTGCGGCCACTCCGCAACCACCACCGGAACTGGTCGGTCGCGAGCTGACCCGGGTCGACTACGCCGTCTATGCCTGCCGCGGCGCCTACGCCGGTTGTTCCGAACTGCCGGCACTGGCGGGGGAGCGCTGGGTCGGCCTGGACGAGAGCCTGTCCCACCTGCAGATATCGCAATGGATGCGACAGACCTATCCCGGAGTTCGACTGGCCTTGCGCAGCGACTCGCTGGCGGCGTTGATCAAGGCAGTCGCGGCCGGCATCGGCATTGCCGTGCTGCCCCGCTTTGCCGCGGCCCAGGATGACGGCGTCGAACAGATCAGCGCGCCTTTGAAGGACGTGCAGATGCCGGTCTGGCTGCTCAGCCATCCCGACAGCCGGGGCAATGCCAGAGTCCGCGCGCTGAGCCAGTTCCTGGTTCAGCAAATCCCGCGGGAACTCGGCAGGATCGTCAGCACCGGCGCCTGCCGTGAGCGCTTGTGCGAGGCGCTCCTGCCAGAATCGGTCGCGCGCGCTACACACGCCCGGCCAGTGCCAAACAGGAAGGGAATCGTCCGGAAGGACCGCTAGACTCGCCGCCACGGACAACGGGAACGCAAAATGGAATTGGTCATTCTGGTGGTCGGCGCGGTGCTGGGTGTGCTGTGGGCGCGACTGACGGCAATGCAGCAGCCTTCGACGCCAGCGCAGCCGGTCGCGGATGCGGCAGACAGCCAAGCGCAATCCCCGGAAGAGAATTCCCCAGAGCCGGAGCAGGCCGGGCCAGCGGAGACCGAGACCTCGCCAGTGCCCGCAGACCCGCGGGCCCGCGTGCAGGAACTGGCCAAGGATCTGGAGGACAAATGCGAAGAGGCCGATCGCGGTGCCGACCTCTTGCCTGACCCGCGCTTCATCGAACTCACCGAACTGCTGACGCAGCCGCCGTTCACCGCTGAGGAACGCAGCCAGTGGATCAGCTCACAGACCACGGCGCTGAGCTGCGCCTCACTGGCGGCGATGGCCAGGCTGCGCGATCCCGGTCATGAGGGCGTGGCCCGGACCACGCCGCGCATGGGCTATATGGCGCTGCACTTTGCTTTCGCCTATCTGGCTGAAGTGGCCGACCCGGAAGCCGCGGGCCTGCTGCTGCTGCGCAGCCGCGAATGGTGGACCGAAAATCCTGGCACCCGTGCCGCCCTCATCGGCTGGCTGAATCGACAGCAGCAGCTGCAGGTGCAGCCGGTCTTGCCGGCGACCGCCGACGGCGATTGGGAACTGGACGAGCGCCGCAACGTGCTGCGTCTGATCAGCCATCCCGTGATCGACGATTTCCTGCGCATGCTCGAACGTGAAGATGCCGCGCGCCGTGGCCAGATCGAGCTGGCGCGGGTGGGAAGAACACTGGCCGCCACCGATCCGCTGCCGGTGGCCGAGATCGCCCGCACCGAGGCCAGCATCACCGCACTGATCGAAGTACTGGCGCGCGAGAACCGTCCCAGCGGGGTGCTGGTTGGCGCCAGCGGTGCCGGCAAGACCACGCTGGCCCATGGCGCGCTGCGGCGCCTGATCGAGCAAGGCTGGCGGGTGATCGAGGCGACCCCGGCGCAGCTGATGGCCGGGCAGAAGTACATCGGCGAGATCGAGCAGCGCATCGAGAATCTTGCCCTCGGTCTGTCGGGCCAACGCACGATCTGGTTCGTGCCTGACTGCCATTCGCTGCTGGAGACCGGCAGCTGGTCCGGCAATCCACGCGGCTTGCTCGATCTGTTGCTGCCACATCTGGAGCGCGGCTCGCTGCAATTGCTGGGCGAGAGTACGCCGGCGGCCTGGGCAAGGGTGTTGACGCAGCGGCCACGGGTTGAAGCCCTGATCCAGACCATCAGGGTCGATCCGCTCGACGATGCCGACGCCCTGGCCCTGGCCCAGGACTGGGGCGAGCGCTGGGCTGCCCAGCTGGGCACGCCGGTGCTGAGCCCGGCCATGGCCACCGAGGCCCGCGAACTGGCGCGCCAGCAGTTCCCCGACCGCGCCGAACCCGGCCGCACGCTGGAGCTGCTCAAGGAAGCGCTGGCGGCGGCCCTGCGCGCAGATCCGCCGACGCTGCCGCTGGATCGCGATCAGCTGCTGGCGGCCCTGGCCCGCAGCAGCGGCCTGCCGATCGAAATCCTGGACGTCGGCCGCCCACTGGATGTGGCCAAGGTCCGCGCCGACTTCAGCGCGGCCGTGATCGGTCAGAACGAGGCGGTCGATTGTCTGGTCGATCGCATCAGCATGCTCAAGGCCGGCTTGACCGATACACGCCGGCCCATCGGTGTGTTCCTGTTTGCCGGCCCCACCGGCACCGGCAAGACCGAACTGGCCAAGACCCTGGCGCGCTATCTGTTCGGCGCCAGCGAGCGCCTGTTGCGCATCGACATGAGCGAATACCAGTCCGATGACGCCTACTGGCGGCTGATCGATGACGGCGGCCAGGGTCGCTCACAGTCCTTGACCACACGCATTCGCCAGAACCCGTTCTCGGTGGTGTTGCTGGACGAATTCGAGAAAGCGCACCCACGAGTCTGGGATCTGTTCCTGCAGGTGTTCGATGACGGGCGCCTGACCGACCGCAGCGGCAACACCGCCGACTTCCGGCACAGCATCATCGTGCTCACCTCGAATCTGGGATCCACCATCAGCAAGGGCGGCGGCATCGGCTTCATCGCTGATCGCGGCGGTTTCAATCGCGAACTGGTGGAACGCGCCATCGGTCAGACCTTCAGACCGGAGTTCATCAATCGCCTCGATCGCGTGGTGATCTTCAATCCGCTGACCCGGGCGCTGATGCGCGACATCCTGCAGAAGGAGTTGCTGACGGTGCTTGGCCGGCGCGGCTTCCGCAGCCGCGACTGGGCCGTGGAATGGGAGCCATCGGCAATCGAATTCCTGCTCGACAAGGGCTTTACGCCTGACCTCGGGGCGCGCCCGCTGCGACGCGCCATCGACCAGTATCTGCTGTCGCCGCTGGCGCGAACCATGGTCGAGCATCGGGTGCCGGCCGGCGAGCAGTTCCTGTTCGTCCACGGCGATGGCGACGCCCTGCGCGTGCGCTTTGTCGATCCCGATGCTGCCGACAGCGGCGCGGTTGCCACAGGCGCCGGTACCAGCGGTGATCTGCGTGCCATTGCCCTCGATCCTCGGGCCGACGCACAGGCCTTGAGTCGGCTGCAAAGCGAACTGGACCAAGCCGACCGTCTCCTGCTGGCCCCGCAATGGCAAGCCCTGAAGGAGAGCGCCGCGCAGGCGATGCAAGCCAGGGACTTCTGGTATCGCGACGAGCGCCAGGAGGTGCTGGACCGCCTGGAACGCGTTGATCGCATCGAAGCTGGCCTGCGCTCGGCACGCTCGCTGCTGGCGCGGCTGGAGCGCGGTGGCGGCAGGACCTCGGGCGAGCTGCTGCGGCGACTGGCCCTGCTGGTGCTGGGATTGCAGGCCGCCATCGACGCCGTTCGGCAGCAACAACCCGAGGACGCGCGACTGGAAATTCGCCCGGCCGAGCCGCGCAGCGAAGCCTGTCTGACCTGGCGCGATCGACTGCTGAACATGTATGCGCTGTGGGCCAAGGCGCGCGGTCTGCGGGTGAGTCCGGCGCCCGGCGAAGATGGCACGGTGTGCCTGTTGATCAGCGGCTACGCCGCATTCCAGCGACTGCAGCCAGAGAACGGCCTGCATGTGCTGGATGTGCGCGGCGATCAGGATGATCTGCGCTGCAGCGCGCGTGTGCGCGTCAGCAGCGATCCCCCTCTGGCCACCGCATCCGACCAGGATTCCGACAGCCGCGTCTGCCGCCGCTATGAGGACGGGCCGGCGCCGCTGGTTCGCGATCACGTCCGCGGCTGGCGCAGTGGCCGTCTGGACCGAGTGCTCTGCGGCGACTTCGACTTGATCGGCGACGAGCGCTGAGTTCAGCCTGCGCAGCGGCGCAGGCAGCATCCTGGCGGCAAACATTCACTTTCTTGTCATTGCCGTGCGCGACGCGCCCGGCCATGCTAACGGCCGTCGTGGCACCCTGTCGTTTCCGGAGCGCTTTCATGTTGACCACCCTGTCTGGATGGCTGAAGGGCGTTCTTGCGCCTGTCTGTTTGCTGGCACTGATGAGCCTTGGATTCTGTGGCCCAGCCCATGCTGCCGCCGACGGCGGGATGTGGACTGACGTCCCCGAAGCCGGTATCGCACGCACGGCCAGCGCGCGGCAGATCGTGCCGCTGGCCTATCGCAGCGTACAACTGGATCGCAACCAGCTGAGCACATTGCTGAACCAGCTGCCGCTGGAAAGCGCAGTGCCGGCAACCGAAAGCGACAAGATCCTGTCCTTGCCGCTGGCCGACGGCCGCTATGGCAGCTTCCGCGTCGTCGAGGCGCCGATCATGGAGCCTGCGCTGGCCGCGCAGTTTCCGGAAATTCGCACCTATCTCGGCCAGGGCATCGAAGACCGCACGGCGACGCTACGTTTCGATGTCACGCCGACCGGTTTCCATGCCCAGATCATCTCCTGGGAGGGCAGCACCTATATCGATCCCTACCAGCCCGGCGATCTCGATCACTACATTGTCTACCGCAAGCGCGACGCGCAGGAACAGGGCGAACGTCCGCGCTGCCTGGTCAGCGGCGAGGAACTGCCCAAGGATGCGCCGAACTTCCAGAAGCGCAATCAGGTGGTCAACGTGTCCTCGGGCACCAGCCTGCGCACCTATCGCGTGGCCATCGCCGCCACCGGCGAATACACCGCCTTCCATGGCGGCACTGTGTCCGGTGGTCTGGCCGCCATCACCACCACGCTGAACCGCGTGGTCGGCATCTACGAGCGCGAGCTCAGTGTGCGCATGACCCTTATCGCCAACAACAACCTGATCATCTACACCAACGCTGGCACCGATCCGTACACCAACAACGACGGCTTTGCGATGCTGAGCGAGAACCAGACCAATCTGAATGCGGTCATTGGCAATGCCAACTTCGACATCGGCCACGTGGTCAGCACCGGCGGCGGCGGTGTCGCTGGCCTGGGCGTGGTCTGCAACAGCTCGCAGAAAGGGCGTGGCGTCACCGGTTCACCGTCGCCCATCGGCGACCCTTTCGATGTCGATTACGTCGCCCACGAGATGGGCCACCAATTCGGCGGAAACCACACCTTCAACAGCTCCAACGGTTCCTGCGGCGGCGGCAATCGCAATGCGTCCACCGCCTATGAGGTGGGTAGCGGACTGACCATCCAGGCCTATGCCGGCATCTGTGGTGCCGACAACCTGCAGAGCAACAGCGCCGACTATTTCCATCGCGCCAGCCTGAACGAAATGCTGGCCTTCACCACCAATGCCGGCAGCGGCGCCAGCTGCGGCACAGCCGCCGCCACCGGCAACACGCCGCCGACGGTGACCACGGCGACCGCATTCACGATTCCGCGCTCCACGCCGTTCACGCTGACCGCCAGCGGCAGCGACCCGAATGGCGATACCCTGACCTATCTGTGGGAAGAATTCGACCTGGGGCCGACCAACTCGCCCGCCGGTACGCTCAGCGACAACGGCGGCCCGCTGTTCCGCAATTTCTCGCCGGTGACCAGCCCCTCGCGCACCTTCCCCAGGCTGCAGTACATCCTCAACAATGCCAATGTGCCGCCGCAGACCACCGGCGGTTTCCTCACCGGCGAGCTGCTGCCCAGCACCAATCGCACGATGAACTTCCGGGTGACTGCGCGCGACAACCGCGCTGGTGGCGGCGGTACCAATGAAGCCTCGACCGCAATCACGATCAATGCCGCGTCCGGGCCCTTTGCTGTGACCTCACCCAATACCGCAGTCACGCTAGATGCCACCCAGCCGCAGACCATCACCTGGAATGTGGCCGGCACCAATGCGGCACCGGTGAATACGGCCACCGTGACCATCAGCCTGTCGCTGGATGGCGGCAACACCTTCCCGCTGACACTGGCTACCGGCGAAGCCAACGATGGCAGCGCCACGCTGATCCTGGCCGGCGCCACGCCGACCTCGCAGGGCCGAATCCGGGTTGCCGCAGACAACAACGTCTATTTCGATATCTCGGACGTCAATTTCACCATCACCGGCAACGGCGGCACGCTGCCGGTGCTGAGCAACAGCGGACAACAGCTGTTGACCGGCAATCAACTGATCGAGCCGAACGAGTGCAATCAGCTGTCGATCACGCTCTCCAACAGCGGCACGGCGACGGCCACCGCCGTCAGCGCGGTACTGTCGACCAGCACACCCAATGTGACCATCAGCCAGCCCAATGCCGGCTTTGCCGATATTCCGGTGGGCCAGAGCCGCACCAGCCTGACCCCGTTCGAGATCAGCAGCGGCAGCGCGCTGGTGTGCTTCACCAACATCGATCTGACGCTGACCGTGACCTACAGCGGCGGCGGCTCGCCCTATGTCAGCAATTTCAGCCTGCCGGTCGGTCAGGCCGGGTCGAGCAACTACAGCTTCGCCAGCAGCACCGGCGCCACCATTCCTGCCGGCGGCACGCTGGTGGCGGGCACCCAGGCCGACGATGCCGTGGTTGATCTGGCGGTCCCCGCCGGGTTCAACTTCTCGGTCTACGGCACCGCCGTCAGCGGCGGATCGACGCTGCGCGTCAGCACCAACGGCAATCTGCAGATCGTCAACAGCGGCGGGTCCAGCAGCTACAGCAATGGCGGCTTGCCCAGTGCCGGCAACGCCGATGCTGGGCTCGGCTCCTTCCCCGCCAGCCTGCCGGTCCTGATGCCCTACTGGGACGATCTGGACACCCGCACCAGTTCGGTCAGCGGCGGCGGCATCTATCAGCAGGTCACCGGCACGGCACCGAACCGCAAGTGGATCATCGAATGGCGCGGCGAGCCAGTGAACCAGAGCGGCACCGCCATCACCGTGCAGTTCGCCATCGAGTTCAATGAGGCCAGCAACCAGTTTGCTTACCTCTACGCACTCACCGGCGGCAGCGGCGCCAATGGTGCATCGGCCACCATCGGCGTGCAGTCGGCGACCACCGGCTCGACCTTCACCCAGTTTTCCTTCAATTCGGCCAGTGTCGCCCCGGGACAGCGGCTGACAGCGACGCTCCCTGCGGCAATCTGCAGCAGCGGCAGTGGCCCCTGCGGCGGTGGCGGTACACCGGGTGTGACCCTGGTCGAGAGTGGCGGCAACACCAATGTCACCGAGGGCGGCGCCACCGACAGTTACACCGCCGTACTGAACAGCCTGCCCAGCGGCGACGTGACCCTGACGATGACCCCGGACGCGCAGGTCAGCGTCAATCCGCCGACGCTGAACTTCAACATCGGCAACTGGAATGTGCCGCAGCCGGTAACCGTGACCGCCGTCGATGACAGCGTGGTCGAGGGCAATCACACCGGCACCATCACCCACAGCGCCTCGGGTGGCGGCTACAACGGCGTCAGCATTGCCAATGTCGTGGCCAACATCACCGACAATGACAGCGCCACGGTGACCACCGCACCGCTGGTGGTGGCGGAAGGCGACAGCGGCACCAGTTCGCAACAGCTGACGCTGCAACTGGCCGGTCAGGTCGCCGGGGGTTTCACGGTGAGCTACCAGACCCGCAACGACACCGCCATCGCCGGTCAGGACTATGTAGCGGCGAGCGGCACGGTCAGCTTCGACGGCAGCGCCAATGCCAGTCGCACCATTACCCTGGGCATCACCGGCGACACCGTGCCCGAGGCCGACGAGCGCTTCTTCGTCGACCTCAGCACCACCGCGGCCCCGGCAGTGCAGCTGTCACCGGCTGCGGTCAGTATCGACATCATCAATGACGATCTGTTTGCCGACATCGCCGTCAGCCACCAGCGCAATGCGGGGCCGTCCGGACCGGGGCAGGCGATCAGCTACAGCGCGACGGTGCTCAATCAGAGCAGCCTCATCAACGTGCCCAACACCACCTTCAGCTACACGCTGGGCGCCGAGCTCGGCAACATCACCTGGACCTGCAGCGCCAGCGGCGGCGCCACCTGTCCGGCCAGCGGCAGCGGTGCAATCTCGCACAACATCGTGCTGCCGGCCGGTGGCAGTGTCAGCTACACGATCAACGCCGTGATCCTCGCCGGCACCGCGCCCGGAACCTCGGTGCAAACCACGGCCACCGCCAACGTCATTGCGCCCTACAGCGATCCCAACACCGCCAACAACACGGTGCCGGTGCAGTTCACCGTCAGCGGCGACGCGCTGTTCGCCAACGGCTTCGAGTAAGGCTCAGGCGCGCCGCCCATCCGGGCGGCGCGTCCGTGGCTCTGGTAGAGCGGAGCTTGCCGCGCTGCTGTGGCTGCTGTGGCTGTTTTGGGTTCGGACTTGTCCGAACGCTTTTGGCGGGAACAGGGCAGAAGCGTCCAGACAAGTCTGGACCCACAGAAGCTCGTGCAGCCGGAACAAGCCAAAAGCGACCCAGACACGCCTGGACCTACAGACGCACGAAAAGCCGCACATCCTGCCGAGCAAGCTCGGCACTACGACAGCCTCGTATACCGACGCTCTGGTAGAGCGGAGCAAGCTCCGCTCCTCTGGCCAAGCTTGGGTGCCTCACTGACACCACCCGCAAAATCGCAGCGCGGCACCACCCAAGAACTCGTACATGCGCCATCATCGCGCCCATGAACTGGTCCCAGCTGCTGAATCAGGTGTATGCCGATGCCATCCCCACGCTGGGGCGTGGCGAGGTGGCCACCTATATCCCGGCACTGGCGGAGGTGCCGGCCAATCGTTTCGGCATCGCGCTGGTCACGGTCGAGGGCGATCTGGCCGCGGTCGGCCATGCCCACGAGCCGTTCTCGATCCAGAGCATCAGCAAGGTGTTCTCGCTGGCGATGGCGTTGCGCGATGGCGGCGACGCCCTGTGGCAACGCTGCGGCCGCGAGCCCTCGGGCAACAGCTTCAATTCGCTGGTGCAGCTGGAACGCGAGCACGGCATACCGCGCAACCCCTTCATCAATGCCGGCGCGCTGGTGGTGGCGGATCTGCTGGCCAAACGTCGCATCAATGCCCGCGCCGATCTGCTGAAGTTCATGCGCAACCGAGTCGGCAGCGACCGCCTCTACTACGACGAGCGCGTGGCCGCCTCGGAAGCCGCGACCGGAGCCCGCAATCGCGCGCTGGCCTGGTTCATCAAGAGCTTTGGCAACATCGAAGGCAATGTCGATGAGGTGCTGGACCTGTACTTTCATCAGTGCGCTCTGGCCATGAGCTGCGTGGAACTGGCCCGTGCCGCGTGTTTTCTGGCCAACGAGGGCATCGACCCCTTCACCCAGGAACGTGTAGTCAATCCCCTGCAAACGCGGCGCATCAACTCGCTGATGCTGACCTGCGGCACCTACGATGCCGCCGGCGAGGTGGCCTTCCAGGTGGGCCTGCCGGCCAAGAGCGGTGTCGGCGGTGGCATCCTGGCGATCGTGCCGCGCAAGCTCGCCCTCGTCGCCTGGTCACCGCGGCTGGACCCCCACGGCAATTCGGTGGCCTGCTTGGCCGCCATGCGCTCCTTCGTGGAGCGCAGCGGGTTGACGGTGTTCTAGCGGGGTAGCAAGGCGATGGCGAGGTGAATCGGCGAAGGAGTAAAACGTCAAACGTAAAACGTCAAACGTAAAACGTCAATTTTGAACGCCGCGAGCTCTTGCTCCCACGCATCCTTTGGATACCTTGTCGCGGGAAAGCAGGGCTGGTGCGACGAAGCTGCGCCCTTGCCAATTGACGTTTCACGTTTGACGTTTTACCTCTCCACCGCAACCTCAGCACGCAATCCACGACACTCTCTCCAAACACCGCAACTCCCCACGTGAAACTCCTCCACACCTCCGATTGGCATCTGGGACAGACCCTGCACGGGCACGGTCGAGAGGCTGAGCATCGGGCCTTTCTGGACTGGCTGCTGGAGCAGTTGCAGCAACGTCAGCCCGATGCCCTGCTGATCGCCGGAGATATCTTCGACCAGGCCAATCCGGGCCCCGATGCGCTGCGGCTGTATTACGGCTTTCTGGGCCAGGCGCTCCGATGCTCTCCGCGCCTGAGCATCGTGGTCATTGCCGGCAACCACGATTCGCCGGGGCGCATCGAGGCGCCGCATCCGCTGCTGCAGGGTCTGGGCGTGCACGTGATCGGCCATGTCCGCGGCGAGACCGGGCAGACCCCGCGCTGGTGCATCCCCATTGCCGGCAGCGACGGCGCGATCGGTGCCTGGGTGCTGGCACTGCCCTTCCTGCGTCCCTCGGACCTGCCGCAGCGCGAGGCGCCAGCCTATCTGGAGGGCGTCGCGGAGGTCTACCGCGAGGCCGTGGATACGGCGCTGTCGCTGCGCCAGCCGGGGCAGGCCCTGATTGCGATGGGCCATCTGCATGTGCGCGGCGGCCAGCTGTCGGAGCTGTCGGAACGCAAGCTGGTCATCGGCGGTCAGGAGGCGCTGGAGGCCAGCATCTTTCCGGCCGAGCTCGATTATGTGGCACTGGGCCATCTGCATCTGGCGCAGTCCTTCGATGGCGGCCGCATCCGCTACAGCGGCAGCCCTTTGCCGCTGTCCTTTAACGAAATCGGCTATCCGCACCAGCTGGTCGAGGTGATCATCGACGGCGCCGGCCAGCTCAGCGCCGAGCCCGTGCGGGTGCCGCGGCCGGCGCCGATCCTGCGGGTGCCGGAACGGCATCTGCCGCTGGCCGAGGCGCTGGCCGCGCTGCAGACCTTGGACGTGCCGGAAGATCCGCCGCGCGGACTGGAGCCGCTGATCGAAGTCCCGATCGAGCTGGCGCTGGCCGACACCGACGTGCGCGCCCAGGTCGATCAGGCACTGGCCGGCAAGCGCGTGCGCCTGGCGCGTATCGATCCCTTGCGGCGCAAGGATTCGGCGGCTGCCGACGCCGAGCACAGGCCCAGCCTGTCGCTGTCGGAACTCAGACCGGACATCCTGTTCCAGCGCCTGCTCGATGACCAGTCCGGGAACGCTCCGGAGGCCGAACTGCTGGCGGCCTTTGGCGAATTGCTGAAGCAGATCGAACAGGCCGAGCACTGATGCGGATACTGGCGATACGCGGTCGCAATCTGGCATCGCTGGCGGGCGACTTCGAAGTCGATTTCCAGAGCGAGCCGCTGGCCAGCGCCGGCGTGTTCGCGATCAGCGGCCCGACCGGCGCCGGCAAGAGCACGCTGCTCGATGCCATGTGCCTGGCGCTCTATCACGACACCCCGCGCCTGCGCTCGGCCAAGGAAGCGCAGATTGCCGTTCCCGACATCAAGGATCAGACCCTGACCCCGCAGGACCCACGGCATCTGCTGCGACGCGGTTGCGGCGAGGGTCATGCCGAGGTGGATTTCGAGGATCAGTCCGGGGTGTCCTGGCGCGCGCGCTGGAGTGTGGCGCGGGCGCGGGGCAAGGTCGGTGGTCGTTTGCAGCCGGCCCAGGTTTCGCTGCTGCGGATCGCCGACCAGCAGCCGGTGGCCGGCAGCGTGCGTGAGGTTCAGGAGCAGCTGGCCACGCTCACCGGCCTCAGCTTCGAGCAGTTCTGCCGCTCGGTGCTGCTGGCACAGAACGACTTTGCGGCACTGCTGAAGGCGCGCCAGGAAGAACGCGCCGGACTGCTGGAGGCGCTGACCGGCACCGAGATCTTCAGCCAGATCTCAAAGCTCGCGCATCAGCGCAACCACAGCGAACAGCAGCAGCTGCGGGCACTGGAGCAGCAACTGGGGCAGCACCCGCCCATGTCCGACGAGGCCCGCGCCGAGCTGACACAACAGCGGGCGGCCGCCCTGGAGGCTGGCGATGTGCACGCCCAGCGACTGCAGGCACTGGTCGGCGAGGCAGCCTGGCACGACCGAGGCGCGGCCATCGACCAGCAGTTGCAGCAATCGGCAGCGCGTCTGTCGGAACTCGAAGGCGAACTGGCGACCGATGCCAGGCTGGGCCTGCAATTGCGCTACTGGGCGGCGGCGGCGGCGCTGCGGCATCTTGCGGACAGCCAGCAACGCACGGCTGCCGAGGCCCTGGCCCTCGGCCACCAGCTGCCACAGCTGCAGCAGGAACAGCAGCGTGCGCAGCAGGCCTCGGAGGCGGCAGAGCGGGCCAGTCGAGGTGCTGCCGATGCGCTGTCGCAGGCGGAACAAGCCAGAGCCCGCGCGCAGCCGCAGATCCAGGCAGCGCGCGCAGCCGATGTGCAGATCGAGTTGGCGCGAGCGGCGGCAGCACAGGCAGAGCGGGAGCTGGAACGGGCACGGACCACCCAGTCCGAACTGAAGCAGCAGCTGGCGGCGCGCGCTCTGGAGCATGACCAGCACCAGATCCTGATCGACGAGCACCGGCGCTGGCTACAGCTGCACCCGCATCTGCCGGGCGACGAGGGGCCGTGGGCGGCACTGGGTCAGCGTCTGCAGTCGCTGATCGAGCATCGTCAGCGCGAGACCGCTGCCCGCGGGCGCGAGCAGGCGCTGCAGCGCTCGCTGGCGAGCGAGGAATCGCGTCTGCTCAGCTTGCGCGAATCCACTGACCAGGCTGCGGCAGCGCTGCAGCAGCGCAGCACGGAGGTGCGAGCAGCAGAACAGCAGCTGGAAGAACTCGATGCACCGGCGCTGGCGGCCCGCCAGCGGCAGTGGCTGGCGGAAGATCGGGCCGCAACTCAGGTGCAGCAGTGGCTGGATGCCTGCCAGGAACGCCAGCAAGCGCTGCTGCAGCTGCAGCAGCAAGGCGAACAGCTGCAGCAGACGCGGCAGACACTGGACCAGCAAGCGCATGCGGCCGCGGAGCATCTGCAGCAGGCAGCCAACGAAGCGCAGGCCGCGCACACCGCCCTGCAGCGCGTCAGCCTGGTGGCCGATGCCCATACCGAACAGTTGCGCACCCTGCTGGTGGCGGGTGAACCCTGCCCTGTCTGCGGGGCGCTGGAGCACCCGCAGGCCGGGCAGCACAGCGCTGAGGTCAGGGCCCTGCTGGATGAGCTGGAAGCGCAAGCGGCGGCGGCGCGGCAAGCCCACCAGCAGGCGATTGCCGGGGATCAGCGCACACGGTCACAGCTCGACGCTGCCAGTCAGCGGCTACTGGAGATCGAGGAATCGCTGCGCCATGCCGACCAAGCGCTGGTGCAATCGCAAGCCGACCTGCTGAGCGCCGCCGCCAGCCTGTGGCCAGAAGTTGATGACGCCGCGGCGGTTGCCGAATGGCTGCCGCAGCGACAGCAGGAACTCGCCGAGCAGCAAGCCCGGCTGGAACTCGCGCAGACCCGGCTGGAGCAAACCCAGTCGACGCTGAAACTCGCGCGCGAGGCCGAACACAGGGCCCGCGCCGAGCTCCAGCATCAGCAGGCGGCAGTGGAGCAGCTGCAGGCCGATATCGCGCCCACCCGGCACGCCCTGACCTTGCTGCAGGGCGAACTCGGGGCCATCGACGCCGATCTCCGCAGCGGACTGATGTCGCTGCGCGAACTGCTGCCGGCCATCGAGCTGAATGCGGACGACCACCCGCCGCTGCTGAGCGACTGGCAGCAAGGTGAACAGCTGCGTAGCGCTGCCAAACTGGCCCTGCAATCAGTGCGCGAGATCGCTCAGGCGCTGGCGACGCTGCAACAGCAGCTCGACGCCGCCGCGCAGGCGCAGACGCTGGCGGCCGAGGGCCGCGAGCGCGCTGCTGCGGCGCTGCAGCAAGTCATCGAAGACCGCCGGACACTGCTGAGCCATGAGAACACCGAGGCCTTTGCCGCGGCACTGGATCAGGCCGTGGCAGCGGCCCGCGCGCAACAGCAGCAACGCGCGGAGGAACAATCACGCTGCCTGCAGCAGCACACCGCAGCCACGGCCGAGCTGCAGTCGGCGCAGCGGCAGCTCAGCCAGCTGCAAGGCCGCGCCGAGCAACAGCAACAGCAACTCGAACAGGAGTGGACGGCCCAGCTGCAGGCCGATCAACTCGATCCAGCGCCGCTGCAGCAGCTGTGGGACCTGCTGGCCGAGCTACCCGCGGATCTGGGTGCGCGCCAGCAGGCCTGGGCCGCCCGCCTGCAGGCGCTGGGCGAAATCCGCTCGCAACTGGAGGTGCTGCACAAGGAGCAGACACAGTGGCAGCAACAGGCCGGGTCAGCGCGCGATAGTACCGAAGTGCAGGCCGACCTCGAGGCCACGCGCCAACTGCGTGATCAGAGCCTGCAGCAAATCGGCGCCATCGACCAGCAACTGAAGGAAGACGAACACCGACAGAAGGCTGCCGCCGAGCAATTGTCGCAGCTGCAGCAGCGACGGATCGAGGCCGCGCGCTGGGTCATGCTCGATCAGCTGATCGGCGCCGCCGATGGCAGCAAGTTCAAGCGCTACGCCCAGCAATACACGCTGGAAGTGCTGCTGGAATACGCCAATCAGCATCTGGCCCGACTGTCACCGCGCTACCGTCTGCGCCGTGGTCTGGAGGCGCTCAGCCTGCTGGTCATCGACAGCGACCTCGGCGACGAAGTGCGCACCGTGCATTCGCTGTCCGGCGGCGAGACCTTCCTGGTGTCACTGGCGCTGGCGCTGGGGCTGGCCTCCCTGTCCTCGCAGCGGGTCCGGGTCGAATCGCTGTTCATCGACGAAGGCTTCGGCAGCCTCGATGCGGCCACCCTGAACACCGCGATGGAAGCGCTCGACCGCCTGCAGTCCGAAGGCCGCCGCGTGGGCGTGATCTCGCATGTGCACGACATGGCCGAACGCATCGGCGTGCAGATCCGGGTGGAGCCGGTGGCGCCCGGCAAGAGTCGCGTGCGGGTGGCGCAGGCCGGCGAACCGGACTGAGGCGCGGCGTGTCGCTAGTGGGGTGCCACCGTTGCCGGCCGCAGCTGCGACTGCCCCCAATCCACGCGCCATAACCCGCTGTCGGGCTGCAAGGACTGGAACACGATGCCCGGACACTCGGGACGAACTTCGGGCAGCATGCGTTTGCCCATGGCGGTACCGCGGGTGACAACCAGGGACCTGGGATAGGCGCGGACCTGATCGCAGAGCACGTTCTCGGTCTGGGCGCGGGCCAGCGGGCTGTTCGAGTGGGTGCGCCCGACCTGCTGCACCGGCACCTGCAGGTAGAAGCGCAGACCGTAGCGGGCGGTGACATCGGAGAACAGCAGGCGTTCCGTTTCGGGCGCCAGCTGCTGGATCTGCGCGGCAAAACGACGGGCGTCCTTCGAGCCGGTCAGCGCGCTGCCGGCTCCCTTCAACCCCAGGATGACCAGGCCACACAGCGCCAGACCGATCAGCCAGCGCCGCGGCATCGGGGTTGGGATCCGCGGCGACAGGTCGCGGGCGATCAGCAGCGCCATCGGCACCGCCAGCGGCAGCAGATACAGATACAGCCGCGAGCGAGCCAGGAAGAAGACCGCCAGCGGCAACAAGATCCACAGCAAGAGGACGACGCGCTGCCGATCGCGCTGCCAGCACTGCCGCCACCAGCTGAACCGACGCCCGCGCCAGATGCCGCTGATCCAGCCGATGCGCAGACAGATCCAGGGCAGCAGCATCAACGCCAGGATCGGCAGATAGATCTTGAAGGCGCCGTACCACTCGGAATTGCGCTTGTGCACATCGCTGAGCAATCGGTCACGCAATTCGTAGCCGAAGAAATATTCGACCAGCTCCGGACGCTGCAGCATCAACGCCACAAACCACCAGCCACCGAGCACCAGGAAGATCAGCACCCCGCGCCAGTCGAAAACGGCCAGTACCTGGCGCCAGCCGCCTTCCAGCGCGCTGATGACCACGATCGGCAGCAGCGGCAGCAATGCCGGCGGACCCTTGGTGAAAAAGGCCAGACCGAAAGCGCTCCACATCAGCAGGCGCCAGCGCAGCGCCGACGCAGGGTCATCGCGACTGCGCAGCCAGGCCAGCATGGCCGCGGTCTCGAACAGCGCCAGCAGCGTGTCGGTGTTGATCACGTTCGCACCCAGCGCCGTGACCACGCCACTGCCCCAGACCAGCGCCGGCAGCCATGGCCGCTCGGGCACGAATCGCCGACCCAGCAGCAACACCAGCAAGCCGGTCAGCCAGAAAGCCAGGGCATTGGGCAGGCGCGCCGCCCACTCGTTCTGACCGAACAGCACCATGCTGCTGGCCAGCGCCCAATAGGTCATCGGCGGCTTGGTCAGGTGATCCTGGTAGACATTGAATTGCGGCATCAGCCAGTTGCCGCTGTCCAGCATCTGCAGGGCCACCGCCGTGTAGCGCCCCTCATCCGGATCAAACAGCGGCCGCGAGCCCTGGAAGGCCAACGCCATGACCAGCAGGAAGGCGGCAACCAGCCAGTTGCCGCGTGAGGATGAGTTGGCGTCGTCCACGGAACCGGGGCGGGAAGGAAACGGATCGGCATGATGCCGCAAAGTGCCGGCACGGGTGCGAACACGGCGACATGGCCAGACGTTCCCGAGGCTCCGTCAAGGCCGCCAAGTTCCGGTGCCACCGATTGTTGGAGCGTCATTGCGAGGAACGCAGTGACGAAGCAATCCAGTGTACTTGAAACAGAGCCCCTGGATTGCTTCCCCCGGATCAAGTCCGGGGTCGCAATGACGCCATCTTCTGCCCCCCTGTTGGCCTTGAAACTCGATCGACCCGCTTGGCGTAGCCCGAAGTGCGCGCAGCGCTCTCCGGGCGGTGACGCGGAAAAGCCCCGCTGAGCCGCTGCGCGGCACAACGGGCTACCGCATTGGCTGGCCCGAAGATCGACCCGCTTGGCGTAGCCCGAAGTGCGCGCAGCGCTCTCCGGGCGGTGACGCGGAAACGCCCCGCTGAGCCGCTATGCGGTACAACGGGCTACCGCATTGGCTGGCCCGAAGATCGTCCCGCTTGGCGTAGCCCGAAGTGCGCGCAGCGCTCTGCGGGCGGTGACGCGGAAAAGCCCCGCTGAGCCGCTGCGCGGCACAACTGGCTACCGCATTGGCTGGCCCGAAGATCGACCCGCTTGGCGTAGCCCGAAGTGCGCGCAGCGCTCTCCGGGCGGTGACGCGGAAAAGCCCCGCTGAGCCGCTGCGCGGCACAACGGGCTACCGCCATGACCATCTCGTCAGGGCATCCCAAGACATGAACGCTCTTCTTCGCGTTCTTTCTGCTTTTCCTTTGCGTCCTCTGCGTCCTGCTTCTGGCGGAAGCTCGCCGCAGCCAACGGTTTTCGCGACACACCCGGTCTCCCACGGCACTCAAGAGCGCCCCCCGCTTCTGATCACCCCCCGGGCACGCTAGAGTGACCGTCGGTTCCGCCAGCGCTCTGTCACCCCGATGCTTCAGGTTTTCCGCAGCAGCCGTATTGAGCGCCTGGCCGAGATTCTGGCGGTCAAGCTGCAGCGCTTCCGGCCGCGCTCGGTGCTGTCGCCGCAGACCCTGATCGTCGGTCATCTGGGCATGAAACGCTGGCTGACGCAGCGGCTGGCCGAACAGCAGCTCCCGGGCCTGCCGCGCATCGCCGCCAATCTCCAGATGCTGCTGCCCAGCGAATGGCTGGATCAGCTGGCCCAGCGCGTGCTGGGCACCGAGGCCATCGCCATTGCGCCCTACCGCCGCCCGGCGCTGCGTTGGCGCATCTATCAGCTGCTGCCGGAGCTGGATTGCGCTGAAGTGGCGCGCTACCTGGAAGGCGAAGAGGCGCCGCGCCGGCGTTTCCAGCTGGCCGATCGGCTGGCCGGACTGTACGGCCAATACCTGGTTTACCGCCGCGACTGGCTGCTCGATTGGGAGCACCGACAGCGCAGTCCCGTGGGCGACCACTGGCAGGGACTGCTGTGGCGACAGCTGGTGGCCGGGATCGGTCTCAGTCACCGCGGCCAGCGCATGGGCGAGCTCGGCGAGCAGCTGCGCAACCTGCCGAGCGACCCGGAAGAACCGGCACTGCATGTGTTCGGCGTCAGCCATCTGCCACCCGATGCGCTGATGGCGCTGCAGCAACTGGGACAACGGCAGATCGTGCACCTGTACTTTCCCGACCCCTGCCGCGAACTCTGGGAGGATCTGCGCTCGCGCGCCGAGGTCTACCGCAGCGAGCTGGCGGGTGGCGCCTTCCTCGACATCGGCCATCCGCTGCTGGCGGCATTGGGGCGCATGGGGCAGCACTTCACGCTGCTGCTGAATGCGCTCGACAGCGCCCAGGACGACCGTGATCTGGCCGATCTGGATCTGCAATCGCCGCTGTCGAAGCAGGCCTCGCTATTGCACCGACTGCAGCACAGCGTGCGCTGTCTGCGGCCCGAATGGGTGGCAGCGGATCTGGACCTGGGCTCGGCGCTGGCCGATGCCTCCCTGCGCGTCCATCAGTGCCACACCCGGCTGCGCGAGCTGGAGGTGCTCAAGGACGCGCTGCTCGACCGGCTGGCAGCGCAGCCCGATCTGAATCCGCGCGAGATCGTGGTCATGGCGCCGAACATGGCGCAGTACGCACCGCTGTTGCCGGTGGTCTTCGGCGAACCGGGGCGCGCCGACAGCGCCCTGCCCTGGTATCTGGCCGATGTCGCGCTGGCGCGCAGCCATCCGCTGCTGCAGGCCTTTCGCGAACTGCTGGATCTGCCGGCGCAGCGCATCAGCCGTTCCCAGGTGCTGGCGCTGCTGGCGTTGCCGGCGGTGGCCCGGCGCCTGGGCCTGGACCAGAGCCGGCATCAGGCGCTGGCGCGCTGGCTGGATCGCTCTCAGGTGGCCTGGGGACTGGATGGCGCCATGAAGGCCGATTTCGGGGCGGCCCCGGTGGACCAGAACAGCTTTGCCTTCGGCATCGACCGTATGGCTGCCGGCCTGCTGGTCGGCCATGAAGATCCGGACTGGCTGCTGCAGGATCAGATCCTGCCGGCGGATCCGGTGCACGGCCCGGACGCCGCGGGCCTCGGCGCCCTGTCGGCGCTGATCGAAATCTTGCAGGACTGGCGCAACCACAGCCATCAGCTGCTGCCGGCCACACGCTGGATCGAATTGCTGCAAGGCTGGATGCTGGCCTTGTTCGAGGGCGACCCGGAAGACGCCGACGAGGCCGAGGCCCTGCGCGCGCTGGACAAGCTGGTCGCCGGCATTACCCGCGAATGTGCGCAGGCCGAGGTCGATCCCGAGATCGACTGGCCGGTGCTGCGCGACCTCCTGAAGACCGGTCTGGATGGCATACCCGAACGCCAGGCTTTCCTCGCCGGCGGCATCAGCTTCTGCGGCATGGTGCCGCAGCGCGCGATCCCCTTTCGCGTGGTCGCGCTGCTGGGACTGAACGACGGCGAGTATCCGCGGCCGCGCACGGATACCGGGCTGGATCTGATGCAGCAGCATCCGCGCCTGGGGGATCGCGACAACCGCATGGATGACCGCTACCTGTTCCTGGAAGCGCTGATGAGCGCTCGCGATGCGCTGCATTTGAGCTATCTGGCCGAAGGCCCGCAGGACGGCAAGGCCCGCAATCCGGCACTGCCGCTGGCCGAGCTGCTGGGCTTTCTCGATCAGGAACATGCGGTCGAGCTGCGTGATGACCGTGGCCACCGGCCCTGGTGCGTACGCCACCCACTGCAGCCCTTCGACGCCTGCTACTTCGGCGCCAACAGCGATCCGCGGCTGTTTTCCTACTCCAGCGAGTACGCTGCCGTGCGCCGCGACGATGGCGCCGGCGAATGGCGCTTCAGCCATGGCAGCGGCGCCCTGCCCGCCATCGCTGCGGACTCGCAGATCGAATTGAACTCGATCTGCCGCTACTACGCCCGCCCCAGCGAATGGCTGTGCCGCCATGCGCTCGGCCTGTCACGGGAAGCGCTCGAACAGGACGTCTCGGAAGATCAGGAAGCACTGACGCCAGCCCTGGCACGCTTCGACCGCAGTGGCATCGAGCTGTTCTGGCATGCGCTGCAGCAGGGCTGGCACGAGATCCCGACGCAGCCGCCGCGACACTTGCTGCACTCCGGGCAACTGGCGGCCGGCGCGGTGGGCGGCAGGGCCTTCGAGGAGATTCGGGCCTCGGCGCAGGCGCTGCTGGCCGCGGCACGGCGCTTGCCGCCCTTCAGCACGGCGACGCCCGAGGCGCAGACGCGGGCCATCGATCTGGCCATCGGCCAGCGTCGGCTGGTCGGCGCCATCGGCCCGCTGCACGCGCACGGATCGGACCGCTGGCTGCTGCAGGTTCACAGCGGCGGCCAGATCCATTTCGGGCAGCTGCTGCCGCTCTATCTGCAATGGGCGGCGCTGAGCCTGAGCGATCCGCACACCCACTACCACTGTGCGCTGCTGTATCGCGACCGCAAGACCGGCGCGGTGCTGCAAGCGCTGACCGAGTTCGATACCGATCCTTCGCAGTTGCAGAGCGGGCTGGGATTGTTGCTCGACACCTTCGGCGCCGCCGGCGACCACAGCGGGCAGTACTTCGCCCGCACCAGCTATGAATATGCGCAGGCCCTGCGAAAGCACCCGGATGAGCCGGAACTGGCCCTGGCGAAGGCCCGCGAGGCCTGGCTCGGCGGCTTTGCCAGCACCGGCGAATCCGGCTACACGCCGGGCTACAACGCCTTGCTCGGCGGCAGCGCCGGATTCCTGGATGCCGGCACCGAGGACCAACGCCGATTCGCCGATCTGGCCGTGGCCTTGCGCCGTCTGCTCGATCCGCCCGCGGCCACCGGGGAGCTGGCATGAGCGCCCCCCGCGAACTCGACTGGCGCGCGCTCGATCTGACCGGCACCACGCTGATCGAGGCCAGCGCCGGTACCGGCAAGACCTACAACATCGCCCTGCTCTATCTGCGCCTGCTGCTGGAGCGCGAACTGGGCGTGCGCCAGATTCTGGTGACCACCTTCACCGATGCCGCAGCGCAGGAACTCAAGGCCCGTATCCGCGCCAGGCTGCTGGATGCCGAGCGGGCACTAGGCGGCGCTGAGGCCGATGCCGAACTCGGTGACTGGCTCACCAAACTGGCGACGGCGCAGCCGACGGCCAGGCTGCAGGCGCGGCTGCGGCTGGCGCTGTCGGAAATCGATCTGGCACCGATCTCGACCATCCACAGCTTCTGCCGTCGGGTGCTCACCGACTTCCCTTTCGACACCGGCGTGCCCTTCAACCTTGGTGAACTGGTCGATGAGGCTGCGCTGCTGCGCGAATGCGTGGAGGATTTCTGGCGCGGCCGATTCCTGGTCGAGCAACCCGATCTCTGGGAAATGGCGATGGTGCTGGCCGCCGGGCCGGGCAAGCTGATGGCGCGGGTGCGGCCGCTGCTCCAGGCCGAGCCGGATGCGATCCTGAGCACCGATATCGACGCCTTGCGCCATTGGTGGCGGGAGTTCTGCGCTCAGGATCACGGCGCGCTGCGGGCCACCGTCGACGACGCCGACGCCTTCAAGAACGCCGAACGCTCGCGCCTGCGGCGCTTGCTGCGCAGCCTGCTCGCAGCCGCCGAGCAAGCCGATCCGGCAGCTGCAGACTGGGCCGGCCTGCATGAGGTCCTGTCAGCCGAAAAACTCTGGGGGCAGTGGAAGCAAAGCGCCACCGTGCCTTTCGAGCAACGCCCGGAACTGCAGGCGTTGGCGCAGGCCCAAGCGCTGTTCGAGCGGGTCGAACAAGGCGTCCATCAGGCAACCGCTCTGGCCTGCGCCCGCTTTGTCCGGGAACAGATCAGTCGCCGGCTGCAGGTCCGCGGCCAGATCACCTATACGACCCTGATCGAGGAAGTGCACCGGCGCCTGCACGGGGCCCGCGGCGAGGCTCTGGCGGAGCGCCTGGCCGAGGCCTGGCCGGCGGCGCTGATCGACGAGTTCCAGGACACCGACGCCCGCCAGTGGCAGATCTTCCAGGCACTGGCCAAGGCCCCGGCGGCGCAGTCGCTGATCCTGATTGGCGATCCCAAACAATCGATCTATGCCTTTCGCGGCGGCGACATCCACGCCTATCTGTCAGCACGCGAGGCGCTGCCGACGGATCGCGTGTATTCGATCCGCCACAACTTCCGTTCGCATCCGGCCCTGCTGCGGGCGCTCAACGATCTCTACCGGCTGGCCGGGGACCGGGCCTTCGGCGGCAGCCAGATCAGCTATGTGCCGGTGCTGCCGGGCGAGCCGGGGCGCTGGCATGACCCTGACCACAGCACCGCGCTGCACCTGCGACTGGTGACGCCGCCCAGCAAGAACAAGGCCGATCGCGATGAGGCGATTCTGGACGCCTGCGCCGATGACATCGCCAATTTGCTCAACCGCGCCGAGCTGCAGATCGATGGCCGGTCGGTCCAGCCCGGTAATGTCGCCGTGCTACTCAGCACCAACCGGCAGATCGGCGAGCTGCGCGCACGCCTGATTGCACGCCGGGTGCCGGTGGTCGGCAGCGGCAAGACCAGCGTGCTCGACACGCCCTGGGCCGATGATCTGCAGCTGCTGCTGCATGCGCTGCTGCAGGTCAACGATGACTACGCCGTACGCGCGGCACTGGCGACGCGCTTGCTGGGCTTCGATGCCGGCCAGCTCGCGGCGATGGCGCAAACACCCTCGCTGTGGGAAACGCAGCTGGCACGCTTCGCCGACTGGCGTCAGCTCTGGGATCGCCGCGGCATTCTGGCGGTCATCGAAGCCATCGTGCTGCAGCAGGCGCCGCGGCTGCTGGCCGCCGCCGACGGCGAACGCGCCCTGACCGATCTGCGCCATCTGGGCGAAGTCCTGCAGGCCGCCGCGGCCGAGTGCTACGGGCCGGAGGAGCTCTACGCCTGGCTGATCGGAGCCCGCAGCGAGGGCCTGGCTGAGGAAGACGCCAGCCGCGAACTGCAGCTGCGCATCGAGAGCGAGACCAGACGGGTGCAGCTGCTGACGCTGCATGCCAGCAAGGGTCTGGAATTTCCGGTGGTTTTCGTGCCCATGGCCTGGCGTCATCGCAAGTTTCCGAGCGTCGACTGGGCGCTGTTTCACGATGCCGAGCATCGGCGCCGACTGGATCTGGGCAGCGCCAACTTCGCCGCCCACAAGCTCATCGAAGCCGAAGAAGACATGCAGGAGAGCCTGCGGCGTCTGTATGTGGCACTGACCCGGGCCCGCTACCGTTGCCAGATCTACGCCTGCGCCGATCTGGCAGCAGACCCGGAACCGGCGCGCCCGGGCAAGGGCGAGCTCGACCTGCTGCTGGGAGCGGCGCTGGCCGGCGCCAGCGCTGCCCAGGACCAAGAGCGCTGGCAGGCACTGGCGCTGGAAGTCCCGGCGCTGCACCTGGAGTGGGGCGTAGACACCGCGGCCACCTACACTCGGGCACCGGCGCCAAACGAGGTGCGCCAGGCCAGGACACCCAGCCGGGTGCCGCGACCACGCTTTGGCCTGCACAGCTTTTCCTCGCTGACCCAGTACAGCGCCAGCAGCGTCAGCGACAGCAGCCGTGGCGCCGAAGACGAGAACGCGCTGCCGGGCGAGCCTGCACCCGCGCTCGAGGTCGGCAAGGCCCATCCGCAGCTGCAGGCGCTGTCCGCGCTCAAGGGCCCACGCTTCGGCGATGCCATGCATCAGTTGCTGGAAGAGGATGCCGGCGAACTGCGCTTTGCCCAGCAGCTCGAGCGCATCGCAGCCGCATTGCAGTCCCAGGGTTTGCGCCTCGATCCGGAGCAGGCGCCCGCGCAGCTGAAGGCCATCGCCGCCATGCTCGACCGCTGCCTTCGTTCCGAACTGGCGCCAGGCCTGAGGCTGGGGCGCTTGCGGGCGCACCAGCGCCGACCCGAATTCGAATTCGCCTTCGCCCTCGATGCCGCCCGCTGGGGCCGACTCGGCGCGCTGCTGCAATCGCATGGCCTCGGCGAGTGGTGGCCGGCGACCGATGATGGCCGTGTGCTGCGCGGCTTGATGAAGGGCTACATCGATCTGCTGTTCGAGTGGAACGGCCGCTTCCATGTGCTCGACTACAAGAGCAACTGGCTGGGAGACAGCCTGGACGATTATCAGCCCGAGCGACTGGAAGCCAGCATGCGCGAGCATCATTACGGCCTGCAGGCGCTGGTCTACAGCGTGGCCCTGCATCGCTATCTGGGACAGCGCATCGACGACTACCGGCCCGAGGATCATCTGGGCGAGAGCTGGTACCTGTTCCTGCGCGCGATCGGCCTTGCGCCTGGCGCCGGCCTGTGGCGGCGATCCTTCCCGGTGGCGCTGATCGAGGCCCTGGATGCGCTCTTCGACGGCGCCGAGGTGCAGCCATGAACATGCCCGAGCGCGTCGGCGCGCTGGATGTCGCCCTGCAGCGCTGGGCGCTGCGGCGCTCGGGATCAGCCGCGCTGGCCAGGGCCATCGGGCTGGCGGTCGCTGCCGAGGCCGATGGCCATGCCTGTGTGCGCCTGGGCGCCGACATCGATCCCGGCGAGCTGGCGATGCATCCCTGGGTCGGAGACGGTAGCGAGCTGAAGCCCTGCGTGCTGACCCCGAGCGGCGATTTCTTTCTCTGGCGCAACTGGCGTCACGAACAGCGCATCGCCGCCGAGGTGGCGGCGCGCATCAGCGCAGCGCAGGCCGTTGACAGCGAGCCACTGCAAGCGGATCTGGACCTGCTGCATGCCGGCATGGATCCGCAGCAGGTCGCCGGTCAGCGGCTGGCCGTGCAATCGGCCATGGGCAAGAAGCTGTTCGTGCTCAGCGGCGGACCGGGCACCGGCAAGACCAGCACGGTGCTGCGCCTGCTGCTGATGCTGCAGCGCCATGGCGCGCATCAGGGCGAGATCCGCATTGCGCTGGCGGCACCCACGGGCAAGGCCGCGCAGCGGCTCTCGCAGGCGCTACGCGAGGGCAAGCAGGCGCTGGCAGCCAGTCTGGCCGATCGCGGTGAGGGCTGGGCCGAGGCCCTGAAGGCCATTCCGGAAAGCGCCCAGACCCTGCATCGATTGCTCGGCTTCCAGCCGCAGCACGACCGTTTCCGCTTCGACCGCGATCAGCGCCTGCCCCATCAGATCGTGGTCATCGACGAAGCCTCGATGGTCGATCTGGCACTGATGCGCGCCAGCTTCGATGCCCTGGCCGACGAGGCCACGTTGATCCTGCTGGGTGATCCGGATCAGCTGGTGTCGGTCTCGGCCGGCTCGGTGCTGGCCGATCTGGTCAGCGCCGCAGCTGCCGAACCGGCACTGGGCGGCCATCACGCCCAGCTCAGCCATGTCTGGCGCGCGGGCGGCACCCTGGCCCGGATTTACGCCGCGATCCGCCGCGGCGCGCCCGACGAACTGCAGTCACTGCTCGCGGCCGACGCCGAGCAGAACTGGTATCCCACCGATGATCCGGCCGCGCTGGCACGGCAGCTGCAGCGCTGGCTGGGGCGCCCGGAGTGGCTGGCGATGCAGGCGCAGCTGACCAGAGCGGACGTCGATCCGCATCAGGCCTTTGCAGAGATGCGCCAGCTGCAGCTGCTGTGTGCACTGCGCTCCGGACGCTACGGTGCCACCGAACTCAATGCCTGGATCGATGCCCAGCGGCGCCAACGACTCGGTGGCACGCTGTGGTATCCGGGCCGGCCGGTGCTGATCCGCCACAACGACTACGGCCGCCGTCTCTACAACGGCGATGTGGGCCTGACGCTGCCGATCGGCGGCGAGTTGCGGGTGTGCTTCGAGAGCCTGGATGCCGACGGCGCACTGAGCCTGCGCACGCTCTCGCCGCGCGAGTTGCCCGAGCATGAACTGGCTTACGCGCTGACCATCCATCAGGCCCAGGGCTCCGAGTACGGTCACGTCGCCGTGCTGTTGCCGCCCGACGCCAGCAGTCGAATCCTGTCGCGGCAGCTGCTCTACACCGGCGTCTCGAGGGCCAAACGCAGCGTCGAAATCTGGAGCAGCGCCGCCAGCCTGCAGGCGGCGCTGAACCAGCTCAGCCTGCGCGCGGGCGGACTGCGTGAGCGCCTGACGCACGCGCAGGACGACCCGCTGTAGGAGCGCCCTTGCGGCGCGACCCGATGTAGGAGCGCCCTTGCGGCGCGACCCGCCGTAGGAGCGCCCTTGCGGCGCGACCCGCCGTAGGAGCGCCCTTGCGGCGCGACCGCCGTCGGAGCGCCCTTGCGGCGCGACCGCCGTCGGAGCGCCCTTGCGGCGCGACCCGCCGTAGGAGCGCCCTTGCGGCGCGACCCGCCGTCGGAGTCCGGCGACAGGATGGTCGCGACGCAAGGTCGCTCCTACGCTTGAACTCCCGGTGGGTCAGTCCGCCTCCCGCACACTGCCGGAAAAGCGTCCAGACAAGTCTGGGCCTACAACAGCACGACGCCAACCCGAAGCACAGTGCCATGCTCCGCGGGGTATCATGGCGCCCTCTGTGGAGCGGCCCTCGGGCCATCCGACACCGCATCGAGAAAGCCATGTCTGCCGTTCGCCCGCTGTCGCCGCAATCCCACGAATCGATCCGTCTGGAGGACTGGTTTGCGCCCTTCCGCCAGCACACCGTCGGCATCGACCAGCGCTTCGACGGTCCTTTCGGCAGTCAGCGCATCGTCTACGCCGACTGGATTGCCAGCGGTCGTTTGTACGGGCCCATCGAGGATCTGCTGCACCATCAGATCGGCCCCTTTGTCGGCAATACCCACACCGAGACCTCGGAAACCGGCACCACGATGACGCGCGCCTATCACCGCGCTTTCGACATCATCAAGCGCCACGTCAATGCCTGCAAGGACGACGCGGTGGTCTCCTACGGCTCGGGCATGACCGCGGTGGTCAACAAGTTCCAGCGCATCCTCGGCCTGCGCGTGCACGAGAACTATCTGGCGCAGATTCGTCCGCCCTGCGGTGAGCGGCCGATCGTGTTCGTGACCCACATGGAGCACCATTCCAACCAGACCTCCTGGCTGGAGACCATCTGCGAAGTGCGGGTCATTCCGGCCACGGCCGACGGCCTGGTCGATCTCGCCGGCTTGGATCAGTTGCTGATCGAATACGCCGACCGCAAGGTCAAGATTGCCAGCATCACCAGCTGCTCCAACGTCACCGGCATCATCACGCCCTATCACGATATCGCCGAACGCATGCACCGCGCCGGCGGCCTGTGTTTTGTCGATTTCGCCGCCAGCGCGCCCTACATCCAGATCGACATGCACCCGCCCGGGCGACCGGATGCAGGCCTGGATGCGATCTTCTTTTCCCCGCACAAATTCCTCGGCGGCCCCGGCACGAGCGGCATCCTGATCTTCAACAAGCGCCTCTATCGCAATCGCGTGCCCGACAATCCCGGCGGCGGCACGGTGGACTGGACCAACCCCTGGGGCGAGCACAAGTACGTCGACGATGTCGAAGCCCGCGAGGACGGCGGCACGCCCGGCTTCCTGCAGGCCATCCGCACGGCGCTGGCGATACAGCTGAAGGATTCGATGGGCGTGCCGAACATCCTGGCGCGCGAAGAGGAACTGCTGGACCTGATCTGGCCGCAGCTGCTGGCCATTCCCAATGTGCGGGTGCTGGCTGCCAATCAACGCCAGCGCATCGGCTGCATTTCCTTCTACATCGACGATCTGCATTACAACCTGGCGGTCAAGCTGCTGAACGACCGCTACGGCATCCAGGTGCGCGGCGGCTGTTCCTGCGCCGGCACCTACGGCCACTACCTGCTGCAGGTCTCGCACGAGCATTCCAAGTCGATCACCGACCAGATCAGCTGCGGCATTCTCAGCGATAAACCGGGCTGGGTGCGACTGTCGCTGCACCCGACCATGACCAACGCCGAAGCCCAGTACATCGTCGATGCCATCCGCACGCTGGCCGCAGAGCACAAGTCCTGGGCGAAGGACTACAGCTACTGCGGCCGCAGCAACGAATTCGCCCACATCAGCGCCTGCGAACAGAAAGCGGTGGATGCACGCATCGACGGCTGGTTCAGCGCCCTGTAGAAGCGCCCTCGCGGCGCGACCGCCGCGAAAACCGGGACCTGCGGTGAGCTGAGGCCAAGAGCGGGACGCAGAGTACACAGAGGAAAAGCAGAGAGAACGCGGAGAAAGGCAAGGACAATCTTCGATCAGCTCGACTCTGCGTTCTCCGAGACTCTCTGCGTTCTCCGCGTTGATGATTCTGCCGCCACGCAGCCTGCAACATGTTCCCGCGCAAAGACCCGATGCCAGCGGTCGTGCCTCAAGGGCGCTCCTAGGAAAAGCCCGCTGCTTGTAGGAGCGACCTCGCGTCGCGACCGCGCCGCGAAAACCTTGCCACCGGGCCAGCCCGGAGCAAGAAGCGTCTCGCAGAGAACGCGGAGAAAGGCAGAAGCAATTCTCGATGGCTTCTCTCCGCGTTCTCTCTGCCTTTCCTCTGCGTCCTCTGCGATGAGCTTTTTGGCCAAGTCCGCGACCGGGCGCGATTTTCGCGACCCCAGCAGGTCGCGACGCGCGATCGCTCCTACCGCGGGCCTCAGGTCTTCGGCAGCGTCACGCCCTGCTGGCCCTGGTACTTGCCGCCGCGGTCGCGGTAGCTGGTGGCGCAGACTTCGTCGGATTCGAAGAACAGCATCTGGGCTACGCCTTCGTTGGCGTAGATTTTCGCGGGCAGCGGCGTGGTGTTGGAGAACTCCAGGGTCACATGGCCCTCCCACTCGGGCTCCAGCGGGGTCACGTTGACGATGATTCCGCAGCGGGCGTAGGTGCTCTTGCCCAGACACACCGTGAGCACGCTGCGGGGAATGCGGAAGTACTCGACCGTGCGCGCCAGACAGAAGGAATTGGGCGGGATGATGCACACCGGTCCCTTGAAATCGACGAAGCTGCGCTCGTCGAAATTCTTCGGGTCGACGATGGTCGAGTTGATGTTGGTGAAGATCTTGAACTCGTCAGCGCAGCGCACGTCGTAGCCGTAGCTCGACGTGCCGTAGGAAATCAGCCGGGTACCGGCCTGATCGAGCCGCACCTGCTCCGGCGCGAAAGGCTCGATCATGCCGGTCTGCTCGGCCATGCGCCGGATCCAGTGGTCACTCTTGATGGCCATGGTCGGGCTCAGCGGCGACTGTCGAGCACGCCGTTCCACTCGGCGACCTTGGCGCTGACCCTGGGGTTGGCCAGGAAGGCATCGACATCGCCCTCGATGGTGATCGAGTTGATGGCATCACCCTGACGGATGCTGTCGACCACGTTCTGACCTTCGATGACCTCGCCGAAGACGGTGTGCTTGCCGTCCAGATGCGGGGTCGGGCCGTGGGTGATGAAGAACTGGCTGCCGTTGGTGCCGGGACCGGCATTGGCCATCGACAGGATGCCGGCCTTGCTGTGACGCAGGCTGGAGACAAACTCGTCGCCAAAGCGATAGCCCGGGTTGCCGCGACCGCTGCCTTCGGGACAACCACCCTGGATCATGAAGTTGCTGATCACACGGTGGAAATTCAAACCGTCGTAGAAACCGCGCTTGGCCAGATTGACGAAATTGGCCACAGTCAGCGGGGTCTGATCGGGAGTCAGGGCCACGCGGATGGTGCCGCGGGCGGTGTTGAATACAGCGGTCAGTGCGGTCATGGGTACCTCG
The DNA here is from genome assembly GCA_050250665.1 of Lysobacterales bacterium. Lineage (GTDB taxonomy): Bacteria > Pseudomonadota > Gammaproteobacteria > Xanthomonadales > SZUA-5 > JADKFD01. The sequence continues at coordinate 48,851 of JBFWOF010000044.1, forward strand.
ACGATTCAGGAAAGGATTCAGGCAAGCTGGGCGCCGGCGTTGATGATGCCGGCACTGAGCGACAGGGTGGCAGCCCAGAGGGCCACCGAAACTTGATTCTGCTCGATGGCCTGATGCAGGCCGCGGTGCATCAGTCGCAGCAGTACATAGACGCAGAACTGGACCAGCAGGGCCACACTACCCCATTGCGCCAGTTGCATCAGGTCCTCGCTGCGGGCCATGGCCACAGCCACCGGCAGCGCAAAACCGAGCATCGCACCGGCCATCATGATCGCCGCGCTGACATTGCCGACGCGAATCAGAGCCAGTTCGTCATGCGGCGTGGCAAAGGTGTAGAGCGTCCAGAACAGGGCCAGAAGCAGGAAGCCGGCTGCAAGGAAAACGGCAAACTGCGGCAGGCTGCTCAGGTAATTGGACATCATCGCAGGTCTCCGGCGAGCCTGCGGAGACTACCAGCGAGCGGCTTCCGAGGCGACTCTCCCACAGTAGGAGCGCCCTTGCGGCGCGACCAGGATCCTTGCGCCGTGCTGGCCTGGACCCGAGATCGCCACGACTGGGGCATCATCGGTCGCGACACGAGGTCGCTCCTACAGACAAGCGGGACTTTCGGATGAACAAGGCCAAACGTACCGAGATCTTCCAGCGCCTGCGCGAACTCAATCCGGCGCCGCGCACCGAGCTGGAATACGCCACGCCCTTTCAGTTGCTGGTGGCGGTGGTGCTGTCGGCGCAGGCCACCGATGTGGGCGTCAACAAGGCCACCCGACGTCTGTTCCCGATGGCACCGACACCAGCCGCGATGCTCGCCCTGGGTGAAGAGGGCCTGTGCGAAACCATCCGCACGATCGGCCTGTTCCGCAGCAAGGCGCGCCATGTGATTCAGCTGTGCCGGATGCTGATCGAGCAACACGGCGGCGAAGTGCCTCAGGATCGGTCCGCGCTGGAAGCGCTGCCCGGCGTGGGTCGCAAGACCGCCAACGTGGTGCTGAATACGGCCTTCGGCCAGCCGACCATTGCCGTCGACACTCACATCTTTCGGGTCAGCAACCGCACCGGCATTGCCCCGGGCAAGGACGTGCGCGAGGTGGAAGACCGACTGGAACGCCTGGTGCCAGCGGAATTCAAGCTCGATTGCCATCACTGGCTGATCCTGCACGGGCGCTATGTGTGCGTGGCCCGCAAGCCCAAGTGCCCGGAATGCCCGATCGCGGATCTGTGCGAGTACAAGCACAAGACCGCCGGGCCCCCACCGTAACTCAGATCGACCGCGCAGCGAGCCAGGTGAGGAAACAGTCTGGCAGCGGTCATTGTCTGGTTGACCCTTTCGGGCAATCGTCACCGATGGCGCCATCCGCGCCCTGCCAGACGTCCGCCCAGCATCGCCGCCGGCCCCAGCACCAGCATCCCGGCCAGCCAGAACCACAACGGTGGCGGCAACATCAGATTGTTGGCGATTCCGGCCAGCGTCAGCAGCACTGCCAGAATCAGCGCATGCCGCAAACCCGCCGGCGCAGCGATGCGTGCGGTCACCCAGCCGCCGGCGACGGCGCCCAGACACCAGCCGGCCAGCACCACCAGCATGGCGCCCGTCGGCACCGAGGCCATCAGCGCGCGTATGTCTTCAGGATCGGTCATGCCCTGCGCCGCCTGGCTCAGCTCGGGGTAGAGCACATGCCCGTTGAACATCTCCACCAGCATCATGATGACGCTGGCGGTGATGAATCCGGCGATGACGCTGGCGACATTCTTGAGGGCTGAGCGCATGAGACTGATCCCGGACGGCCTGCGAGGAGTGCCATCGGCATAGCTTAGCTGAAGCGTCAGCAACGCTGGCTCGGACCTGACGCAACGAAGTCGGGGCGGGCGAACCTGCCTGCCTTCAGCCCAGCGCCGCGGTGATCGCGGCCACCACCTCTGGCGCATCAGGCTTGATCGTGGGCGCGAATCGCGCCACCACCTGACCGTCACGGCCGATCAGGAATTTCTCGAAGTTCCATGAGATGTTGCCGGGGAATTTGGCTTCGTCGCCGGCAAGCCACTGGTACAGCGGATGACGCTCCTCGCCGTTGACCTTGACCTTGCCGGACATCGGAAAGGTGATGTCGTAGTTCAGCGTACAGAACTGCTGGATTTCAGCTTCGGTGCCAGGCTCCTGTCCGGCGAACTGGTTGCAGGGCACGCCGAGCACCTCGAAGCCGCGATCATTGAAGCGCCGGTGCAGAGCTTCCAGTGCGGCGTACTGCGGTGTCAGCCCGCAACGGCTGGCCACATTGACGATCAGCACGACCTCGCCTTCAAAGCGATCAAGCGGCAGTTCCCAGCCATCAATCCCGGGCAGGTGAAAGTCGGCAAGCTTGGACATGGGCGGGTCAGCGGCAGCGGTCATCGTGACCGGGGGTGCGAAGCATGCCACTGTCGGCGACAAAGCGTGTCACTGTGCCGACTCCGACAGGGTTTATGCTGTGCGGATTATCGACGCTGGATTCTGACCGATGCAACGTGCAAGCGCTTCCCTCGCCCTGTTCACGGGTTTGACTCTCGTTGCCAGCGGCGTATCGGCGAACGACACCGCACAAGCCACGCCTTATTCGCAGAACTGGACCGGCGCGGCGATCACGGTCAACGATGACTGGTCCGCCGTTCCGGGCGTAGTCGGTTATCTCGGCGATATCAACGGGAGCGCCCCGACCGGCGTCGATCCGCAGACGCTGTTGCTCGACTATTCCACGGTCTCGGCCATCGACGTCATCGCCAACCTCAGCAACACCGGCAGCACCGCTGGCGGCGTTGGCGATTTCGACAGCCTGCCGGACCCGGTGGTGGCCATGCAGGGCAGCGGTACCGCCGATGCCCCGCACCTGCTGTTCTATCTGAACACGCTGAATCGCGAGAACATCCGCGTGCGCTACAACCTGCGCGACATCGACGATGGCACCGACAACTCGGTGCAGCAGGTCGCCCTGCACTTCCGCGTCGGCGGCAGCGGCGGCTACACCAATGTCCCGGCCGCCTACGTGGCCGATGCCAGCGATGGCCCCAGTCTGACCAAGGTCACGCCGGTGGACGTAACCCTGCCGGCCGCGGCCAACAATCAGCCGCTGGTGATCCTGCGGATCATGACCACCAACGCCGCCGGCAGCGACGAATGGGTTGGCCCGGATGATGTGCTGGTCACCGGCAGTGGACTTGGCGGTCTGCCGATCATCGGCATCGGCGATGTCTCGCTGGCCGAGGGCAATACCCCCGGCAGCACCACCAGCTTCCAGTTCGCAGTGACGCTGGACGCCCCGGCGCCCGCCGGCGGCGTGCGCTTCGACGCCACCAGCGCCAGCGGCAGTGCCACCAGCGGCGATGATTTCGTGGCCATTGCGCTCAACGATGTCCTGATCCCGGCCGGACAGACCGGCGCCACGGTCGAAGTGCTGGTCAACCAGGATCTGATCGGCGAATCCGACGAGGACTTCACGGTCACGCTGTCCGATCTGGTCAATGCCTTTGCCGGCGATACCAGCGGCCGCGGTCTGATCCTCAATGACGATCCGCTGGAGATCTTCCAGATCCAGGGCAGCGGCACGAGCTCGCCGGTGGTCGGCAGCAGCGTCACCACGCTGGACAACAGCGTCACCGCATTGGCACCGAATGGTTTCTTCATCCAGACCCCCGCCAATCGCGACGACAACAATCTGGCGACCTCGAACGGCATCTTCGTGTTCACCGGCAGCGCCCCGGGCGTGGCGGTGGGCGACCGTGTCAATGTCAGCGGCACGGTGCAGGAATTCTTCGAGTTCACCCAGATCAGCGGCTCGCCGACGGTGACTTTCGTCGGCACCGGCGCCGTGCCACCACCGGTGGTGCTGGATGCCAGCTTCCCCTCGCCGGTGCTGTCCACGCCCTCGTGCTACAGCAACGCCAATGGCGAATTTGCCAACTTCGAATGCATCGAAGGCATGCGCGTGAGCATCGCCAATGGTGTGGTCAATGCGCCCAATCAGCGCTTTGGCACCGATCCGATTGCCGAGGCGGTGATCCAGGCCGGTCCGGACCGCGGCCTGCGCGAGCCCGGCCTGGAAACGCCGGGCTACGCCGGCATCGCCGCGACGATTCCGCTGTGGGATCTGAATCCCGAAACTTTCGAGCTCGATCCTGACAAGCTCGGCCTGCCCAATCAGGTGCTCTACGGCGGCACCCGCTTTGCCGCCGAGGGCGTGATTGGCTATGACTTCGGCGATTTCGAGATCTGGCCGAGCAGCCTGACCATTCTGCAGGCCGCACCGATGCCGCGCCCCGTCGCTGTGCCCACACCCGGCAATCTGACCATCGGTTCGATCAACATGCTGCGCTTCTTCGATACCGATCAGAACAACAACTTCAACAACCCGGCCTCGCTCAACTGCTTCGGCAATTTCACCTGTACCAGCGTCAGCAACTGTGGCGAAGTCTCCGAGGAAGGCGAGTACGGTCGGCGCATGGGCAAATTCTCGGCCTATATCCGCAATGTGCTGCGCGCGCCCGATGTGGTCGCCGTGCAGGAGGTCGAGAATCTGGGCGTGCTGGAAACCCTGGTCGCCAAGATCGCCCAGGACGATCCTGCCATCGTCTACACCGCCTATCTGTCCGAGGGCAGTGATGTCGGCGGCATCGATTCGGGCTTCCTGGTGCGCAGCGGGCGGGTCAACCCTGGCTTTACCGTGACCCAACTGGCCAAGGCCGAGCAGTTCACCTTCGATGTGCCGCCGTCCTGCCTGCACGACCGTCCGCCCCTGCAGCTGACCGGTCAGTTCAGCGTCGGCGACCGGCCGTTCTCGGTGATCGTCAATCACACTCGATCCTTCAGCGGCATCAACGACTGCCGTCCCGGAGCGCCGGGCGAGCGTCTGTGCAAGAAGCGCCTGGCCCAATCGGAATCCATCGCCACCTTGATTCAGAGCTTCCAGACCAGCAATCCCACGGTGCCGCTGGTGATCATCGGCGACCACAACGCCTTCCAGTTCACCGACGGTCATGTCGATACCATCGGCACCATCCGCGGCACCGCCAAGCTGGCCGGCGACCCCAATCCGGACAGCCTGCTGGCGCCGGTGGCCGACATCGTCGAACCCAATCTCAGCAATGCCGCCGACTCGGTGCCGGCCAACGACCGCTACAGCTATTTCTTCGGCCGCGCCGTGCAACTGATCGATCACGCGCTGCTGTCGACAGCCGCACAGAACGTCTTTGTCGGCCTGAGCTACGCCCGCGCCAATGTCGATGCACCGCTGTTGTTCGAGCGCACCTCAGCCAATGTGCTGACCTATGGCGAGGACATGCTGCACAGCGGCTTCGAGGCTCCCAACGAATGGAGCCCGCTCAGAGTCTCGGATCACGATGGGCTGGTGATACGGCTGTTCCCGTAGGCCGGAAGCTTCTGTAGGTCCGGACTTGTCTGGAGGCTTCTGGCACGTACGGTTTGAGTAGGTTGCCGTGAAAGTCGTTCAGGCGAGTGCTGTCGCTCCCTCCCCGATGTTCGGGGAGGGCTGGGGAGGGGTTAGGCAAGAAACCCTATGCAACGGTCATGGCACCAGCGACTTTCATGATGGCGAGTGACTCGCAGCCATGACCGTTGGGCTAAGGCCGCAGGCTTTGCCCAACCTACATTGCCTGTCTGGACGCTTCTGGCTGGCATGGTTTGGGTAGGTTGCCCCACGCGTCAATAATCCCTGAGACAGCTTGATCACAAGTTATCCCTCGTTTTGGGGCGGCTTTTCGGAGAGTGACATGCCAAAGCCGCATCGGGTTCGCCCGCCAGATCCACCGGTTTCTATTGA
>JBFWOF010000045.1:0-53597 GCA_050250665.1 Lysobacterales bacterium
GTCTGCATGACGCAGCAAGCTGCCTGCGATTTGTAGGAGCAACCTTGCGTCGCGACGGTCACCGAATTGCCGGACGCGAAGGACGCGAAGGAAGAGCAGAAAGGACACGAAGAAGAGCGGTTTCTGTAGACGAGGCTACTGTCTGCATGACGCAGCAAGCTGCCTGCGATTTGTAGGAGCGACCTTGCGTCGCGACGGTCACCCAGGAGCAGGACGCGAAGGTCACGAAGGACACGCAAAAGTACTCGACGAGAAGCTGTTCGCGTCCTTTGCTCTAGCGTCCTTTCTGCTTTTCCTTCGCGTCCTTCGCGTCCTGCTCTTGCTGCACGGCACCGCAGTCCCCGGTTTTCGCGCCAGTGCGGCCGGTTCGATCGCGGGCAGAGCCCGCTCCCTCAGGTTTGGTCCACCGTTCAGAAAGGCTGCAAGCCGCCGAGGTAGGCGTCGCTCAGCGTGATGACGCCGCCGCCCAGGCACACCTCGCTCTGATAGAAGACCACGGATTGGCCGGCGGTGATCGCGCGCTGTGGCTGCTCGAACTGCACCTCGACGGCGCCGCTACCCGGGTCGAGCAGCCGCACGAGACAATCCTGATCCTGCTGTCGATAGCGAATCTTGGCAGTGCAGCGGAACTCGGCCGCCGGCGCTGTCCCGGCAATCCAGTTGACGGCCTCGGTCCGCAGGCGCTGGCCGTACAGGGCCGGGTGGTCGCCCTGAACCACGATCAGGGTGTTGTCCGACACCGATTTGGCGGCGACGAACCAGGGTTCGCCGCTGCCGCCCTTGCGGCCGCCGATATTGAGGCCGCCGCGCTGGCCGACGGTGTAGAAATGCAGCCCGCGGTGTTCGCCGATGAGTTCGCCCTCGGGCGTGCGCATCGGGCCGGGACTGGGCGCCAGGTAGCGGGCGATGAAGGGGTCGAAATTGCGTTCGCCGATGAAGCAGATGCCGGTGGAGTCGCGCTTGGCCTGGGTGGGCAATCCAGCCGCGGTTGCCAGACGCCGCACTTCGGGCTTGATCAGGTGGCCGATCGGAAATTCGGCCACACCCAGCTGGTGCTGATCCAGCGCATGCAGGAAGTAGCTCTGGTCCTTGTTGGCATCGGCGCCGCGCAGCAGTTCGACCAGGCCGTCGTGGCGCCGAAGCTGGGCATAGTGGCCGGTGGCGATGCGTTCGTAGCCCAGGTCCTCGGCATGTTCGACGAAAGTCTTGAACTTGACTTCGCGGTTGCAGAGGATGTCCGGATTCGGCGTGCGTCCGGCCTTCAGCTCGGCCAGGAAGTGCTCGAACACACCGTCCCAGTATTCGGCCGCGAAATTGCGTCCGTGGAAGGGAATACCCAGCAAGTCGGCAATGGCGCGCGCGTCCCGGGCATCGGCTTCTGCCGGACAGACCCCAGTGGCATCGTCCTCTTCCCAGTTCTTCATGAACAAGCCACCGACATCACGGCCAGCCTGCTTCAACAGCAGCGCTGTCACCGAGGAATCGACGCCGCCGGAGAGGCCGACCAATACGCGTGGGGCATTCATTGGTTGTCGGTTGTCGGTTGTCGGTGGCTGGAAAAAAGCACCGTAGGGCGGAAGCCGCGCAGCGGATTCCGCCAGGCAAGTTCTGAGAACCGACAACTGACAACCAGCAACCGATTCACCTGAAGGGCTCCACAATCTGCTCCAGCGGCCACAAGTGGCCTTTCGCGTGATCGTCGATGCAGCGCAGCACCAGCGGACTGCGATGGGCTATGGCGCCGCTGGCCAGTTCTGCGCGGGTCATCCAGTGGGTGCGCAGGATGCCGGTGTCGAGCGCGCGTTCCGGATGGTGCTGCAGCGGACGGCACAGGAAAGCCATGCGCACATAGTGGGCATGGGGCAGAAACAGCTGGTAGATGCCGATCAGCCCCACCGGCTCGACGTCCCAGGCGCTCTCTTCGAGGGTTTCACGGATCACGGCGTCGATCAGGGATTCGTCCGGATCCAGATGGCCGGCTGGCTGGTTGAGCACGGTCTGGCCATCGCTGCGCTCCTCGACCAGCAGGTAGCGCTCGCCATCGGGCACAATGGCGGCAACGGTAATGCGCGGCAGCGAAATCTCGGAAGTCATCTTCGGTGGCTGGAGCTCTGAAGTGCATGCTGACCGGCTACTCACGGTTCAGCTGGATATACTGTCTAGCATCTAGTGTATGCAGCGGATGCGCAATCTGACGCCATGAGCGAGGACTCTAAAACCGATCTGCGCGAGGACCAGGATCTCCTGGTTCAGGAATCGCGCCCGGAACTGGAAAAACCACCGATGTTCAAGGTGGTGATCCTGAACGATGACTACACGCCCATGGAGTTCGTGGTCATCGTGCTGGAGACGTTTTTTGCCATGTCGCGGGAAAACGCGACCCGTGTGATGCTGCATGTGCACACCCAGGGCAAGGGCGTGTGCGGCGTGTTCACACGCGACGTGGCAGATACCAAGGTGGCCCAGGTCAACGCTTTCTCCCGTGCCCATCAACATCCCTTGATGTGCGCGATGGAAGAGGCCTGACAAGGGAGTGAACGGTCACATTAGTCACGCTTGATTTCAGGTATTTGCGGGGCCATGTGGTAGAAACACTAAGCGCAAGGCGCAGAAGGAGCAGACGTCCATGTTCAGCAAGGACCTGGAACTGACCATCAGTCAGAGCTACAAGGAAGCTCGGGCAAAACGGCATGAGTTCATGACCGTTGAGCATCTTTTGCTCGCGCTGATCGAGAACCCCTCTGCGGCCCAGGTGCTCAAGGCCTGCGGTGCCGACCTTGGCAAGCTCTCTGACGAGACCCGCTCGATCATCGAAGAGACCGTGCCGATGTTGCCGGCCGATGACGAACGCGACACCCAGCCCACGCTGGGCTTCCAGCGCGTGCTGCAGCGCGCTGTCTATCACGTGCAGTCCTCGGGCAAGAAGGAGGTGACCGGCGCCAATGTGCTGGTGGCCATCTTCGGCGAGAAGGACTCGCATGCGGCCTATCTGCTGCAGAAGCAGGACATCACCCGGCTGGACGTGGTCAATTACATCTCCCACGGCATTGCCAAGATTCCGCAGGATCCGGTGCGCGGCGAGTCTGGCGGCGATCGCGAGGCCGATGGCGCCGGCGAGGGCGAGAAGCAGAGCGCCCTGCAGGCCTATGCCAGCAATCTGAACGAGCAGGCGCGTCAGGGCAAGATCGATCCGCTGATCGGCCGTGCCGACGAAATCGAGCGCACCATCCAGGTGCTGTGCCGCCGGCGCAAGAACAATCCGCTGTACGTCGGTGAGGCCGGCGTCGGCAAGACTGCGCTGGCCGAAGGCCTGGCCAAGCGCATCGTCGATGAAGATGTGCCAGAAGTGCTCAAGGATGCGGTGATCTTCTCGCTGGATCTGGGCGCGCTGGTGGCCGGCACCAAATATCGCGGTGATTTCGAGAAGCGCCTGAAGCAGGTGGTCGCCGAACTCAAGCGTATCCCCAAGGCCATTCTGTTCATCGACGAGATCCACACCATCATCGGTGCCGGTTCGGCCTCGGGTGGGGTCATGGACGCCAGCAATCTGATCAAGCCGCTGCTGGGCTCCGGCGAGATGCGTTGCATCGGCTCCACCACCTTCCAGGAATTCCGCGGCATCTTCGAGAAGGATAGGGCGCTGACCCGGCGCTTCCAGAAGATCGACGTGGTCGAGCCGACCATTGCCGACACCATCGAAATCCTGCGCGGACTGAAGTCGCGCTTCGAGGAACATCATCAGGTCGAGTACGCGCCCGAAGCCCTCAAGGCCGCGGTGGATCTGTCGGTCAAGCATATTCACGATCGCTTCCTGCCGGACAAGGCCATCGATGTCATCGACGAGGCCGGTGCTCGCCAGCGCCTGCTGACCGAAGACAAGCGCAAGGCCATCATCGATACCGAGGAAGTCGAGTACATCGTGGCCAAGATGGCGCGGATACCGGCCAAGCACGTGTCAGCCTCCGACAAGGACGTGCTGCGCAATCTCGATCGCAATCTGAAGATGGTGGTCTTCGGCCAGGAAGAGGCCATCGATGTGCTGACCGCCGCAATCAAGATGTCGCGTTCGGGCCTGGGCGATCCCAACAAGCCAATCGGTTCCTTCCTGTTTGCCGGTCCGACCGGCGTCGGCAAGACCGAGGTCACGCGCCAGCTGGCGATGATCCTGGGCATCGAGCTGATCCGTTTCGACATGTCCGAGTACATGGAAGCGCACACGGTTTCACGACTGGTCGGCGCGCCTCCGGGCTATGTCGGCTTCGATCAAGGTGGATTGCTCACCGAGGCGGTGACCAAGCATCCGCACGCGGTGCTGCTGCTCGACGAGATCGAGAAGGCCCATCCGGATGTGTTCAATCTGCTGCTGCAGGTCATGGATCGCGGTGTGCTCACCGATACCAATGGTCGCGAGGCCAATTTCCGCAATGTGGTGCTGGTGATGACCACCAATGCCGGCGCTTCGCAGGCAGCGCGGCGCAGCATGGGTTTTGTCGAGCAGGATCATTCCACCGACGCCATGGAGATCATCCGCCGCGGCTTCACCCCGGAATTCCGTAACCGGCTTGACGCCATCATCCAGTTCACGGCGCTGGATCGGGCCACCATCCTGCGCGTGGTCGACAAGTTCATCATCGAACTGGAATCGCAGCTGGCCGACAAGCACGTCTCTCTCAGCGTGGACGAGAGCGCCCGCGCCTGGTTGGCCGACAAGGGCTTCGACCCGCAGATGGGCGCCCGGCCAATGGCGCGCGTGATCCAGGATCACATCAAGCGCAAGCTGGCCGATGAACTGCTGTTCGGTGCTCTGGTAGGCGGCGGCAAGGTCACGGTGGCCATGGACGGCGAGCAGCTCTCGGTCACCGCCGCAGCCGCAGCCCCGGAAGCGGCCGACGCGGCGGTGGTGTAAGCAGATCACCGCAAGGCACGCTCCGCTCTGGTAGAGCGGAGCTTGCTCCGCTGCTTTGGCTTGGCTTTGGATTGTTGCTGTGATTCGAAGAGCCGCAATCCCTGCCGAGCAAAGTCGGCACTACGACAGCCTCGTGCACCGAAGCTCTGGTAGAGCGGAGCTTGCTCCGCTGCTTTGGCTTGGCTTTGGGATGTTGCTGTGATTCGAAGAGCCGCAATCCCCGCCGAGCAAAGTCGGCACTACGACAGCCTCGTGCACCGAAGCTCTGGTAGAGCGGAGCTTGCTCCGCTGCTTTGGCTCGGCTTCGGGATGTTGCTGTGATTCGAAGAGCCGCAATCCCTGCCGAGCAAGCTCGGCGCTACGACAGCCTAGTACACCGAAGCTCTGGTAGAGCGGAGCTTGCTCTTGGCGTTGGGATGTTGCTGTGATTCGAAGAGCCGCAATCCCCGCCGAGCAAAGTCGGCACTACGACAGCCTCGTGCACCGAAGCTCTGGTAGAGCGGAGCTTGCTCCGCTGCTTTGGCTCGGCTTTGGGATGTTGCTGTGATTCGAAGAGCCGCAATCCCCGCCGAGCAAGCTCGGCACTACGACAGCCTCGTGCACCGAAGCTCTGGTAGAGCGGAGCTTGCTCCGCTGCTTTGGCTTGGCTTTGGGATGTTGCTGTGATTCGAAGAGCCGCAATCCCTGCCGAGCAAGCTCGGCGCTACGACAGCCTCGTCCACCCAGACTCTGGCAGAGCGGAGCTCGCTCCGCTGCCCCGCGCTTACTTTTGGCGGAAGGTGATGCGACCCTTGCTCAGGTCGTAGGGAGTCATTTCGATCTTGACCTTGTCGCCGGTCAGGATGCGGATGTAGTTCTTGCGCATACGTCCGGAAATGTGGGCAGTGATGACATGCCCATTCTCCAGCTGTACGCGGAACATGGTGTTGGGCAGGGTCTCGAGGACCGTGCCTTCCATCTCGATATGATCTTCTTTGGACATTCGGGGTATCACAGGGCCAGATGGGCTCAAGGCCGCGCATTCTGCCCGAAGCACCGCCACACCGCCAGCGACGCTGCTCTAATCTTGTTCATATCGCCGGCTTTTCATCGGCAACTGGACGCGGGTCGGGCTGCGTTGCGGTCATGCAGTGCCTGGCTGCCGACAAGGTCCGTTCATCGGCGCTTTGCACGCAGGCCCCGAAACGACGCCGATTAACCCGCGCTTCACCCGCTCTTAGCTAGTGACTAACTATTCACTAAGTCCGGCTTAAGCACCGCTGCCTAGCTTGAGTTCCATCAGCGAGCGGAGACGCGAAGATGGATGGGGGCGGGTCGGGCGGAGGTATCCGGGTGGCCGCCGGAAGCAGGATGGGATTGCCGCCATCGCTGGAGCTCGTGGACGGCGGTCATCCACTGCGGGTGCGGACCGAGCGCTTCATTGCCGATCGCTATCGCCAGAGCTATGGCGCCGAAGTGGCCAGTTTCATGCCTTGCCTGCTGGTCATGGTGGACTCGAAGGGCGAGGTTCAGGCCGCGGCCGGCTTGCGCTGTGCAGGGCAGGGGCCCTTGTTTGCCGAACAGTACCTCGATGCCCCGGTGGAAACGTTGTTGTCCCAGCGTTTCGCGTCCCAGGTGTCGCGACCACAGGTCGCGGAAATCGGTCATCTGAGTGGTGCTGGAAACGGAGCCGGAAGGCGCTTCTTTCCCTTGATTGCCGCGTATCTGCAAAGCATCCATCTCGACTGGGCGGTGTTTGTGGCCACGGCACCGTTGCGGGAGCTGTTCGAGCGCATCCAGCTTCGGCCCCTGGCGTTGGCGCCGGCACGGGCCGAGCGACTCGGGTCGATGGCTGCCGCCTGGGGCAGCTACTACCAGCACGATCCCTGGGTGATCGGCGGGCCCTTGCACTTCGGGCGGCACCTGTTGGCGGCCGGCGGATGAATCTGATCGATCACCTCAGGGTACAGGCCGGCGTTCAGCCCACAGCGATCGCGGCGGTCGACGGCGCCGGAACCTGGAGTCGGGAGAAGCTGTGGTCGCGCGTGCAGCGGATCGCCGATCTGCTGCAGCAACTGGATGTCCGCCGTGTCGCCAGTCGACTCGACAACAGCGTGGAGGCCGTGGCCGTTGATCTGGCCTTGCGGCTGATTGGCGCCGTGCATCTGCCCTTGCCGCCCTTCTTCACCGAGGCTCAGGTGCAGCACGCGCAAACGATGGTGGGCGCCGACGTTTGCATCAGTGCGCGCCGGGAGGCGCGGGCGGTTGACCTCGGTGCCGGGCTGTACCTGCATCCGCTGCATGTCCCGGCGCCGGTACCGGTGATGCCATCGGCGACCGCGCTGGTGACCTTCACTTCCGGCAGTACCGGCACGCCCAAGGGCGTTTGCCTGGCTGCCGAGCACCTCGATGAGGTGGCCATGGCCGTCGTCGATGCGCTGGCTGGGCAGATACCGCAACGCCATTTGAGTCTGATGCCGCTGGCAGTGCTGCTGGAGCAGGTAGCGGGTGTCTATGCAGCACTGTACGTCGGCGCCCCGATCGTACTGCCGAGTCTGGCCGAGACCGGCTTGATCGGTGCTGCGCAGCTGGATGCCGAGACCCTCTGTGCGTGCATTGACCGTCACCGGCCGCAGAGCCTGATTCTGGTGCCGCAAATGCTGCAGGCCTGGGTGGGCGCGCTGGCACAAGGCGGCACGGCGCCGGACTCGCTGCGCTTCTGCGCCGTCGGCGGCGCCCGGGTCAGTGGCCGGCTACTCGATGCGGCAGCCGGTTTGCCGATTTTCCAGGGCTACGGCCTGAGCGAATGCGGCTCGGTAGTCAGCTTGAATCGGCCTGGTGCTGATCGTGCCGGAAGCGTCGGGCAGGCGCTTCGACACGTGCGGCTGGAGGTCGATACCGATGGCGAAATCCTCATCGGCGGAAGCCAGTTTCTGGGTTATGTGGGAGACCACGGTGAACGCCCGGCCGTCTATCGCAGTGGTGATCTCGGGCATGTCGATGAGCAGGGCTATGTCTGGCTCGATGGACGCAAGCGCAATGTCTTCATCACCGCCTTTGGTCGCAATGTCTCACCAGAGTGGGTCGAGAGCGAATTGATGCAGCACCCGGCCATCGCTCAGGCGGTGGTGGATGGCGAAGCTCGCGAGTTCAATACGGCCATCCTGGTGCCGCGCCGACCGGATCTCTCCGATGCGGCGCTCGATCTGGCCGTTGCCGAGGTCAACCGCGGGCTGCCCGACTATGCCCGGGTGGGTCGCTACCTGCGTGCCGACGAGCCCTTCCTGCCCGGAAACGAGCAACTGACCGGCAACGGCCGGGTTCGTCGTGATGTGGTGCTGGCGCGTTATGCCGCCGCGCTCGATGTCTTTCACACCCAAACCCAGTGAGGAATCCATGGCTTTTTATGCCGAATTGTTGAACGACACCTCTGCCGAGCGGGCGCGCCTGCAGAGTCTGCCCATCATCCGTGATGCCCTGAACGGTCGGGTCACGCTGAGCGAGTACCGACGCTTTCTGGTCGAGGCCTATCACCACGTCAAGCACACCGTGCCCCTGATGATGGCTTGCGGCGCGCGCCTGCCGGAACGACTGGAATGGTTGCGCGGCGCCCTGACCGAGTACATCGAAGAGGAATATGGCCATCAGGAGTGGATCCTCGACGACATCGCGGCCTGCGGCGGCGATGTCGCCAGCGCCCGGAGCAGTGCCCCGTCGGCAGCCACCGAGCTGATGGTGGCCTATGCCTATGACACCGTCATGCGTGGCAATCCGGTGGGTTTCTTCGGCATGGTGCTGGTCCTGGAGGGCACCAGCACGGCACTCGCTACCACCGCGGCAAAGGCGCTGGGCGAGCATCTGGGGGTGGACCGGACGGCGCTGCGATACCTGAGCTCGCATGGTCAGCTCGATCAGGAACACATCGGCTTCTTTGAGGGCTTGATGGAGCGGCTCGACGATGCCGGCGATCGCGAAGCGGTGACCCGTGCTGCGCGGATGTTCTATCGCCTGTATGGCGCCGTGTTCGAATCGATACGCGAGGCCGCGCCGGCACTGGCGGAGGCCGCATGAACCTGGCCCAGCGAACTTTCCTGATCACCGGCGCCACCGGAGGCATCGGCGGTGCTCTGGCGCGCGCTCTGGCCGAGCGCGGAGCGCGTCTGCGCGTCCACGGACGCAAGGCCGAACGCATGACGGCACTGCTGAAATCGCTGCCGGGTGAGACCCGCTCGCTGCTGGGCGATCTGGCAACCTCGGATGGCCGGGCCGAACTGGTGCGCTTCGCCGCCAGCGATGGCGGCGTCGATGCGGTGGTACTGAACGCGGCCGGTGGACATTTCGGCCTGTATGCCTCGATGCAGCCGGCCGAGATCGAGCAACTGCTCTGTACCGATCTGCTCGCACCGATGCTGTTGACGCATGCGCTGCTGCCGCAGCTGTCGGCGCGTCCGCAGGGTGCGCTGGTGATGATCGGTTCCACGCTGGGCCAGATCGGGCATCCTGGATTTGCCGCCTATGGCGCCGCCAAGGGCGGGCTGCGCACTTTTGCCGAAGCGCTGTCGCGGGAACTGGGTGCGCAGGGACCGCGCCTGCTGTGGGTGTCACCTCGCAGCACCCGAACCGCGATGAACAGCGCCTCAGCGCGGGCGATGAATGCCGAGTTGAACGTCGCCGAGGATCCGCCGGAGGCCGTGGCCGCAGCCATCGTCGATGCGCTGGAGCGGGATCGACCGCGGGTGCAGATGGGTCTGGCCGAGAAGGTCTTCGTGCGCCTCAACGCGGTCATCCCGGCACTGGTGGATCGCGCCATGTCCAGCAAGCTCGCCACCATCCAGCGGCACGCCCGCAATGCTCAACCACAAACCCAATCGTGAACGGAGAAAGATCATGAAGCACCAATCGGCCACCAGCCGGCATCTGGCCCTGGCTCTGCTGCTGGGCATCTGCGCTGCACCGGCTTTCGCCAACATCATGGATGAGCTCGCGCCCCTGCAGCGGCGCTGGGCCGAGGTCCAGTACCAGACACCCGAAAAGGCCCGCGCTGACGCTTTCGAGCAATTGGCCGGTGAGGCCGAACAACTGGTCCACAGTCATGCCGGTGCTGCGGAGCCCCTGATCTGGCAGGGCATCATCCTGTCGACCTGGGCCGGCGCCAAGGGCGGGCTGGGTGCATTGGCACTGTGCAAACAGGCCAGACAGAGCCTGGAGGCGGCGATCAAGATCGATCCGGCGGCACTTGATGGCTCTGCCTATACCAGTCTTGGAAGTCTCTACTACCAGGTGCCCGGCTGGCCGGTGGGCTTCGGTGATGATGACAAGGCCGAGGAACTGCTGAAAAAGGCGCTGGCGCTGGCGCCCGACGGCATCGACGCCAACTTCTTCTACGGCGACTACCTGATAGACCAGGGCCGCTATGGCGAAGCGGTTACCGTGCTCGAACACGCGGCGGCGTCAGCGCCGCGGCCTGGGCGCGAACTGGCCGACCAGGGGCGTCAGGCAGAAATCCAGACCAAGTTGGCCAAGGCGCGCGCCAAGCTCTGACCCGGTGCCGATGGCAGTAGGGCAAGAGCGGTGGCGAGGTCCCGTCTATGCCCGATTTTCGGGATCACCAATCCTAAGCTATTGATCAAGAGAGCTTTTGGCGGTCCAGGGTAGGCCGAGGGTGCGCGCCGCAGGCGCGTTCCCCGGCGGACGCGGCTCTCCATGAACCCATGTCGCAGGTTATTGATTTGTCCTCTGCGTGAGCGCAACGCTGGCTTTAATCGTCTGTAGGAGCGCCCTTGCGGCGCGACCGCTGCGTGCGGACGTGCGACTTCCCGGTCGCGACGCGAGGTCGCTCCTGCAGGCCAGCTGGTGGTTCATGGCCCGTGCGCAGTGTCGGACCGGTACAGCTGGCTCGCAGCATGCCTCCACCGCAGGAAAAGTGTCTGGAAGCACGCTGCCGGCATCTGTGCCCATCTTCGAGTTTCGGATGTAGAGACGTCTAGACGTCCAGACGTCTATGTGGTTATGCTCTGGCCCACGCCATTCAACGCCGGAGTCCGCCCGTGAGCAGCTGTAGCCAGACCACCAACGCCGTCCGCGCCGCCATTGACAGTGATCGCGCCCATGGCGCCATCGTGCCGCCGCTGTGCCTGTCCAGCAATTTCAGCTTTGCCGGATTCGCCGAGCCGCGTAAGTACGACTACACCCGATCGGGCAATCCCACCCGCGATGCGCTGGCCGAAGCTCTGGCGGAACTGGAAGGCGGTGCCGGTGCCGTGGTGACCTGCACCGGGATGGCGGCAGTGACGCTGGCGCTGCAGCTGGTGCCCGAGGGTGGACTGCTGGTGGCGCCGCACGATTGCTACGGCGGTACCTGGCGGCTGTTCGATACGCTGGCGCGGCGCGGTCGCTTCCGTCTGAAGCTGATCGATCAGGGCGATCTCGCCGCAGTCGAGCAAGCCTTCTCGGAGAAGGTCGATCTGTTCTGGATTGAGACGCCGAGCAATCCGCTGCTGCGCGTGGTCGACATCGCCCAGCTGGTCGATCTGGCCCATCAGAAGGGCACCCGAGTGCTGGTCGACAACACCTTTCTGTCGCCGCTGTGGCAGCGCCCCCTGGATCTGGGCGCCGATCTGGTGTTGCACTCGACCACCAAGTACCTGAACGGCCACAGCGACGTGGTCGGCGGCGCCATCATCAGCCGCGATCAGGCCCTGCACGAGGAACTGGCCTGGTGGAACAACGTCCTCGGCCTCACCGGTGCGCCCTTCGACATCTATCTGACGCTGCGCGGTTTGCGGACGCTGGCCGCGCGCCTGCGCGTGCATGCCGAAAACGCGCTGGAGCTGGCCAGAGGGCTGCAAGCCCATCCGGCGGTGGAGCGAGTGTTTTTCCCGGGATTGGAATCCGATCCCGGCCACGCGCTGGCCAAACGCCAGCAACGCAGCTTCGGCGCCATGCTCAGCTTCGAGTTGCGCGGCGGCGAAGCCCAGGTGCGGGCGCTGCTGGACGGTTTGCGCTGCTTCTCGCTGGCCGAATCACTGGGCGGTGTGGAGAGTCTGATCGCGCACCCGGCCACGATGACCCACGCCTCGATGACCGCAGAAGCCCGCGCCGTGGCCGGAATCTCTGACCGTCTGCTGCGCGTATCGGTGGGGATCGAGGACCTCGTCGACCTGAAAGCCGATCTGCTGGCAGGTCTGGACCGGGCTCTGGCAGCCGAGGACTCGCGCCTGCGCCGGGCGGCCTGAGGTCGCAGCGGCCCTGAGGAGGGTGCGCGCCGCTCTTGCCTGAGCGCCTGTAGCGCGGCTCCGGCGCGCGTGTGAGCAGGTGAGTGCCCGCGGATATTTGCGCCGGCGGCCGCGGCTCCGGGAGCGGCCGCCGGGCGCCTCGCGTGTGTGGACTGGCGCTCGATCAAACCCGGCAGACGCGAAGGACCCGGCCTAGGTCTGAGGAGGGTGCGCGGCCGAGTAGGTAGCCCAGGTAAGCGCAGCGCACCTGGGAAGGCGGCAAGAGCCTCCAGACAAGTCTGGACCCACAAGGGCTCGGCGTTGCTTTGCATCATCCCCGGCATTCACGCATAAAGACGCTTTCCGAGGATTCCCGGGAGTCATCGAATGAAGCGGTTCTGGCGCTGGCTGATCGCGCTCGTATTCATCGCGCTGGCGACTATTGCCTACAAGATGCTCTGGGAGTCACCAACGCCCATCGCTGGTGCCTTCAATATCGATCTCCAGGCCGCACGTGGGCTGGTCACCGATGGTGCCGGCCCCGTCGAAGTTCGTGCGATCAAGGTGGCCGAGGCCTCGGCACCGCTGGGCGCCATGGTGGCGGGGAAGTCCCTGTTCACGCAGAAGTCGCTGGTCATCGTGACCTACCAGCTGGTCTATGCCGACGGCAGCACCGTGATGATCGACAGCGCCCACGACCTGTCGCTGCACCAGCGGAATTTTGCGCCGGACGGTGCCGGTTTCGATCAGGATGCCTTCGACCGGATGCAGCAGGGCCTGCGGGCGGCCACGCTGATCCTCGTGACCCACGAACACCTGGATCATCTGGGCGGTATCGCCCAGTCATCCTATCTGGCTGAGCTGGCGCCCAAAGCCTGGTTGACCCGGGCGCAACTCACCGGGCCGACGCTGTCGCATGTCCAGTTCAAGCCCGGCGACCTCGAGCGCTTCGCGCCGGTGGATCTGAAGACGCCGACGTCCCCGGCACCCGGTGTCGTCGTGATTCCGGCGCCCGGGCATTCGACCGGCTCGCAGCTGATCTATGTGCGCCGCGCCGATGGCCATGAGTTCCTGTTTGTCGGCGACATAGCCTGGCACGCCGATGCCATTCGCCAGACCACCGGCCGGCCTCATGTGGTCAGCCACTACATGCTGCAGGAAGACCGCCAGGCCGTCGCCAACCAGTTGCTGGCCCTGCAGCCGCTGTTGGCGAAAGGCGAGCCGACCCTGATCGTGGCCCATGATGACGCGCAATACCGGGATTTGCTTGAGCGGGGCTTGGTGGTCGAGGGCCTGAAGTTGCCCTGAGATCGTCAGTACGCCGTCGGTTGTCGGTTGTCGGTTGTCGGAGCGTCAGGCCGCTCCCGCTCTCTGTGGGAGCGGGCTCCGCCCGCGATTCGGCCCGGTCACGTCGGTTGCCGTGAACGTAGGTCACGTTGCCCGCGTTGCGGGCTACGTGACATTGGCGCCGCGATGTCACGTAGGCCATGAAGCATGGCCAACGTGACCTACTTTGCCTTTCGGGCGGCGACGCCCGTTAGCCCCAATCAGCCGCGCGACGCCGCGCATGTCCACAGTGGCACGGCGAAGGTCCAGAGCGCCTTACATCTCCACCGGCTGCGCATGTTCCTTGGTGGCGGCAAAACGCAGCTTCGGATAGCGCTCTTCGGTCAGCTGCAGATTGACCCGGGTCGGTGCCAGGTACACCAGCGCACCGGAGGCGTCGCGCGCCATGTTCTGCATGGTCTTCGATTCCATGTCCTCGATCGACTTGGCGTCATTGCCGATGATCCAGCGCGCAGTGTGGATCTGCGCCGGCTCGAACAGGCAATCGACGCCGTATTCGTCCTTGAGCCGGTAGGCCACCACGTCGAACTGCAGCGTGCCGACGGCGCCGAGGATCAGGTCGTGGCCCAGCAGCGGCTTGAAGAACTGGGTGGCGCCTTCCTCCGACAGCTGGGTGAGGCCCTTCTGCAACTGCTTCAGGCGCAGCGGATCACGCAAGCGGGCGCGGCGGAACAACTCGGGCGCGAAGTTGGGGATGCCGGTGTACTTGAGCATCTCGCCTTCGGTGAAGGTATCGCCGATCGACAGCGTGCCATGGTTGTGGATGCCCAGAATGTCGCCGGGGTAGGCGCATTCGGCAATCTCGCGGTCGCTGGCCATGAAGGTCAGCGCGTTGGCCACGCGGAACTCCTTGTTGGCGCGCACATGCCAGGCTTTCATGCCTGACTCGTAGCGCCCCGAGCACACCCGGAAGAAAGCCACGCGATCGCGGTGTTGCGGATCCATGTTCGCCTGGATCTTGAACACGAAACCGCTGAACTTGTCTTCCAGCGGATCGACCGTGCGGGTCTCGGTAGCGCGCGGACGCGGGGAGGGCGCGTGTTCGACGAAGAAATCCAGCAGCAGCTGCACGCCAAAATTGTTGATGCCCGAGCCGAAGAACACCGGCGCCTGCTGTCCGGCGAGATAAGCTTCGCGATCGAAGGGATGCGAGGCACCCTGCACCAGTTCCAGCTCGTCCTTGAGTTCGGCCAGCACCTGGGACCCCAGCCGCTCGGCCAGTCCCGGCGCATCCAGGCCCTTGAAGATGGTCGAATCCTGACGCGTGAAGTTCTTGCCCGGCTCGAAGATGTGCACCTCATCGAGCAGCAGGTGGTAAACACCCTTGAGCCTGGAACCCATGCCTATCGGCCAGGTGATCGGCGCACACTGGATGCGGAGCACGCTCTCGATCTCGTCCAGCAGTTCGATCGGTGAGCGGCCCTCACGGTCGAGCTTGTTGATGAAGCTCATGATCGGCGTGTCGCGCAGCCGGCACACATCCATCAGCTTGATGGTGCGCTCTTCCACGCCCTTGGCGCAGTCGATCACCATCAGCGCCGAGTCGACCGCCGTCAGCACTCTGTAGGTGTCTTCCGAGAAGTCGGCATGGCCCGGCGTGTCCAGCAGATTGATGATCCGCCCCGCATAGGGAAACTGCATCACCGAGGAGGTCACCGAAATGCCGCGCTCCTTCTCCAGCGCCATCCAGTCCGACGTGGCATGCCGCGCCGCCTTGCGCGACTTCACCGAGCCCGCCATCTGAATCGCTCCACCGAAGAGCAGCAGCTTCTCGGTCAGCGTGGTCTTGCCGGCGTCAGGGTGCGAAATGATCGCAAAGGTACGGCGGCGCCGGGTTTCGGTGAGGTGATCGGACATCGAGGGTCAGTGGCAGCTGCAAAAGACGGGGCGCGGATTCTCGCAGTTCCTGACTGAACCTGCAGCGTCAACGGCTGCGATGGCCCCTGACATCAATGGATTGGGCGGCATTCGTCGACGGCAGGCGCAAGGAGCATGAGGTCGTATTAGACTGTGGACGGCTTGGATTGGGCCCATGGATCTTTGTGGCACTGATTGGTAAGATTCCAACGGCCATCCCTGCTTCGATAACTCAGCGAGTTGACGGGGCGGAGACTTTCGGTCACGGCGAAATCATGTGATTTCGCAGGTGCTCTAATCACAGGAAATGAGTCATGTCCTTGTTTGGTCAGTATCTCGGCGATGGTTGCAGTGATTCGAAAACGCGCGTTCCAGAGTGCGTCCCTTCGAGGATCGATGCGGCGCCATGCCGCGTCGAAAGCGCTGTCTCAACCTGGGTCCGGTTGGTAGTCGTCCTGGCAGGGATTCTTGCGTGCGCAACGGCATCCGCCGAAGTGACCGAACTCAAGGGTTGGACCGTCGAATACAACTCCACCGCGGCGCACCCGGCCGGAACCATCAATGCGTCATTCTCGGTGCCCGCGGGAACAAATCGTTTGCTCGTCGTTGCGGTCTCTTCCTCCACGACGGGAGACTCCGCGCAGGCTGCCCATAGCGCAAGCTTCAACGCTGTCGCGCTGACCCGCATTGCCGGCACCGAAACCAACACCGATCGGGCCCACTCGTCCATCCATCGGATTGCACTGGGCACCAGCAGCACGCCGACGGTAGCGGCTCTGGCGGTCACCGTTTCCGGCGGCACGATCAACCGGGATATCGTCTATGCCGCAGTTTACGAAGGCGTGAATCAGGCCACCCCGATCGCAGCCAGCCAGACGTCGCGCGACAACTCCGATGACGGAACCATCAATGCCTTCGGCGCCGGACTGGCGGTGGGCGCGGGGGATCTCGGCGTCGAGATTGTGGCAGCGCACAATTCGACCAATGGCACCGTTCCGGTGATCACCTTCAACGCCAGCTGGACTTCGGTGATCGGCCCCAACGGATCGGCAGGCGCCGGAACCCAGGGCGTTGCCGACCACATTGCTTTGACGACAGCGGCAGCAAGCACCTCGCAACACACGGTCGCGCCCGATGCGCGCCATTCAATGACGGGCGTCACCGTAAACTGGGATGGCACCTTCGACCCAGGCCCGGCTCAGGACGGTGACGTTACCTTGACCGGTTCTCGTTCGCTGAATAGCTACACCACGCTCAGCGCGGGTGCTGCGGCAGGTGCCACCAGTTTCACGGTAACCAGTGCGGCTGCATTGGCTCTGCCCGCCTGCACCGGTACCTGCGTCAACAGCAATGCGACCAGCGGCAATGGTTTCAACACCGCGCTTGGTCCGAATGATCTGCTGATGATCTATCAGCCCCAGGAACTCGGTGGTGCGATCACGACGACCGACAGCACTGCTTTCGGTGCGGTCACTGACTACGGTCAGGCTGGACTCTACGAATTGGTCTACGTGGCCTCGGTCGCAGCCAACACGGTCAGCATCGTGACGACAACCCCGAATTGTACTGGGCTGAAGAACAGCTACGACGCCGGCGCCATGGTGATCAGGGTGCCGCAGCTACGCAATCTGACGATCAATTCTGGAGGTGAGCTGGTGCCGGCCTCCAGCTGGAACGGCAGTACCGGCGGTGTGATTGCGCTTGATGTGCGAATCGGAGCGGCCTACAACCCGGCCAACGGCACGATTGCCATCAATGGCACTGGCCGAATTCGAGCCAACGGGGTCGGTTTTCGCGGCGGTGCCTCGGAAAACCAAACCGCCGCCTCAGGAGGCGCGCCAGTCAATACCTATCTGGCCAACGATTGTAATGCCGGAGCGCGCAAGGGCGAGAGCATTCTGGGCTGGGCCGGTGACAACAACGGTGGTACCTGCGGCAGCCTGGCGGACAACAACGAGACCGGTTCCTACGGCAGCGCTGGATCCGGGGCCTTCAATCGCGGTGCGCTGGCCAACGGTGGCGGTGGCGGAAACAGTCACAATGCCGGTGGCGGCGGCGGTGCCAATGGCGGCAGCGTTGCCGCCTGGAATGGCGGCGGCAACCCGGCGGCAGGTTTTGCCAGCGCCTGGGCCCTGGATGACAACACCGCAGATGCGAATGATCTGCCCACTGTGACCTCGGCCAGTACCAGCTCCGGTGGCGGTCGCGGCGGCTATACCTTTGGCAACCAGAACCGTGATGCAGCGCTGGTCGCCCCGGGCTGTACCACTTTCAACCCCGGTTGCAATGGTGGCCAGAATTGGGGTGGCAACAACCGCCTCAATCGTGGCGGATTGGGCGGGCGACCGCTCAACCGTCGTCCCCTTGGTTCAGACAGTGTCGACCGGCTGTATTTCGGCGGCGGTGGCGGCGCCGGCGACGGCAACAACACTGCTCAGCAGGGTGGCGCCGCTGGCGGCGGGCTCATATTCCTGATTGCGCAGCGCATCACCACCAACGCCGGATCTGTCACCACGTTGATCGAGGCCAATGGCGCTGACGCTTTGCCTACGGTGCCAGGCCATAACGACGCGCCCGGTGGTGGCGGCGCTGGCGGCACCATCGTTGCCCTCATCAATCTTTCGATTGCCAGCAATGTGCGCTTCGGTGCCAACGGCGGCACCGGCGGCAACCAGTTGATTACCAATGATGAATCTGAAGGCCCCGGCGGCGGCGGTAGTGGCGGGGTCATTTCCGTGGCCGCCGGTTCTGGTGCGCCACAGATTCAGGTGCTGGGCGCTCTGGGCGGCACCAGCTCCAGTACGTCTGTCACCGAGTTCACCCAGAACGGGGCCACAAATGGTGGTGCCGGCAGCCAGGGCGCCGCGCCACCCCGCAACAGCCAACCGCTGCTGTGCCTGCAGGACGGCAGCACCTTCACCACACCGGTGACCAACAGCTTCTTCCGGGCGCGACGTGAGGATGGACAGCTGACGATCCAATTCGCTTCCAGTGCCGAGGCCGGAAACCTCGGCTATCGCCTGTACGCGGACAAGGACGGCAAACGGGTGTCTATCGACGGCTTGATCGCCAGTCGCGTCATTGATTCGGAACTGCCGCAGAGTTACGAGCTGAGCATTCCCGATGCCGGATACGACCAGCTCTATCTGGCCGATGTCAGCATCACCGGCGACGAAGTTCAGCGCGGACCCTTCACCATCGGCCAGGCCTACGGGGCCATGCCGACGGCAGACATGTACGACTGGGCGCAAGCGCATGCCGAATTGTCGCAAGTTGCACTGCAGCGCGGTCTGGGTGGTGCGCAATCCGCCTATGTCAAGGTGGCAGAGCGCGGCATGCAACGGGTCAGCTACGAGGCACTTGCGGCAGCAGGCGTGGATCTGGCCGGTGTTGCTGTCTCTGAATTGGCTGTGCTGGGCCGCGAGGCGCCGGTCGCTCGCCGCATCCGCGGTGGTGCCACCTTCGGTCCCGGCTCCAGCATCGAATTTTTCGGTACCCCGAAGTCTGATCGCTATGCCCGCACCGAAACCTATGTACTCAGGCGCGATCCCGCCTCCGTGCGCGAGATGGCGCTGTCGGAGCCGATCAGCTTTCAGGCCGGCGACGCTGCGGGGCAGTGGGCGCAGACGCGCTACGCTCCGCAGACGGGCTACAGCTTCTCATCGCCGGTTGGCGATCCCTGGTACGCCGCCCGAATCGTAGCCAATGGCGGTGCCGCCGCCGCTGATTTTCCGTTGACACTGGTCGGACCGGTGGTCGGAAATGGGCGGCTCAAGTTGAGCCTGTGGGGCGGCCTGGACTACCCGCCGGGTGCCTTGCCCGATCACCATGTCCGGGTGTTGCTCAACGGGTTGGAGGTGGCCACACGACGCTTCGACGGCATCGTGCCTTGGGATCTGGAAATTCCCGTGGACAATTTGCAGAGTGGCAGCAATATCGTGAGGATCGAATTGCCACGCGACACCGGCAATGCCGCCGATCTGGTGCACCTGGAAGCGATCGAATTGCGCTATCAGACCGCACCGCAACTGGTCGACGGCAAGTTCTTCAGTGCTGGATTGCAATCGGCTTCCAGCGTTCCTGATCAGCTGTTTGCCGATGGCATCGGCGATATCCAGATGCTGTCGGGCACGATCATCGATACCGTCGCCTTCCCCGCGCTTGGCACCACCGTGCGCAGCTATCGCGTGGATGCCGACGAGCCCACCGAGTTGGTCTTGAGTCCTGGTCGGGCAATTCCGAACTCGGCCCTGGGCGCGAACAGCGAGCTGTGGCTGTCCGGCGCCAACCAGTTGCTGCAGCCCACGGTAAGCCCGGCCGTGGATCTGCAGCCACTCCCGGCTGCGCCGGCGCAGTATTGGGTCATCAGTCATGGCCTGTTTTCCGCACAGATTGCGCCCTTGGTGGGGCATCGCCAGGCCCAGGGCCTGAGTACGGCTGTGATTGATGTGGAGCAGATCTACCTGCACTACAGTGGTGGCAACCCGGATCCGGAAGCAATTGCCCGTTTCGTGCGCGAGGTTGCTGCGCCGCTGGGGGCGCAGTATCTGCTGCTGGTCGGTGGCGATACCTATGATGCTGCCGGCTATCTGAACTCGGGTTCGGTCAGTTTCGTGCCGACTCCCTATGCGCGCACCAACGAAATCGTTGCCTATGCCCCCGCCGACCCGCTGTACGGCGATCTGAGCGGCGATGGCGTGCCGGAAATCGCCGTGGGGCGTCTGCCGGTGCGCACCCAGGCCGAGGCAGCCGAGGCGGTGCGCAAGATCATTGCCTACGAGACCCAGCCCTCCAGCGCCAGGATGATGCTGGTGGCCGGCGCCACCGACAGCAACCAACAACTGAATTTCGGACAGTCGGCAAGTAGTCTGGGAGCCGCCATGGTGCCGGTTTGGCAACGCACCGAGGTCTATACCGATGTCCTCGGTGCGGCGGCAGCACAGAGCGCTGCAGTCGCCGGTTTCAACGACGGCCAGAGCCTGATCAGCTACACCGGGCACTCCAGCCCCACACAATGGGCCTTCGAACAGCTCTTGAGCGCGGGCCAGGTGGCAAGCCTGAATCCGAATGCCAATCAGCCCATCGTGCTGCAGTTCGGCTGCTGGACCACCTATTTCGTTTCGCCCACAGCCAACACCATGGGTCATGCGCTGATGTTGACACCCCAGCGTGGCGCGTCAGGCGTGATGGGCTCCACGGTCCTGCTGGATCAGCCCAGTCACGATGCCATGGCCCAGGCCATGGCCAGCCGGCTCATTCCCGGCACGCGCATCGGTGATGCCATCGTCGCGGCCAAACGCGAGATCGCCGAGCAATCGCAGGATCCCTTCAAGGGCATCGAGGTGTATCTGGGTATCGCCTTGCTGGGCGATCCGGCGCAGCCGATCCGGTAGCTTGTCAGTCGCAGCCAGTCTAGCGCCAGCGAGACGCGGGTGGAGATGAGGCGCACGTTGCCATCGGTGTTGTCGAAGGCAGTTTCTTGGCTTCATTCAGGAGATCAAGTCGACCAAAAGTCGGCCAACCCGTACCAAAGTGCAATAAAGTGCATCAAATGCGTTACAAATTGACCTTTCATGCGCAGATCGACAGACTCGGCCCAGCGCCAGTCCTGCGAGTGCGCTGGAGCCGCTGTGCGAGCACGAAAAACCGCAGCAACAACGGTTTTGCCGGTCTTTCCTGACGGTTTTCGGCCGTCCTCTCGCCAGAAGCCGTGAAAGCGGTGGCAGGGTTTCGGCAAGATTTCGTTAGCCAGGCGGCCTCAGAGCCCGCCTTCGATTTCCTGATGCCACAGGCAAGGCAGACATCCCCGCCCGATACTTTCTATCATTGCAGCACTCAACGCCCGGGTTGACACTGGTCTCCCGTCCGCTGGAACGTTTGCTTTGGCCCCTTGGAGGCGGGGCGAGTGCGGCGTTCCGTCATCAAAACCGCAAGGACAATCCGATGATGCCGCAAGACCGCGAACTGACCCCTCTGAAGAGCCGCCATTGGGTGAGGGGGCTTTTGCATGGCCTGCTCCTGACGGGGATGATCTTGGGCAATCCGCTCTGGGCCCAGACCTTTGTCGGCAGCGGCGTCGGAGCAATTCCCGATGCTGCTGGAACAGGACCAGCCAACTACGGGGCGCCCAGAGACATCAGCTTCAACGTGAGTGGGGCAACGGCGTCGCTTACCAACATCTCGCTTTCGATCACCATGACGCATACCTACATTGGTGATCTCGATGTGGTTCTGGCGCCGCCTGGAGTCACTCCAGGTAATCCGGGCAGTTTCGTGATTTTCAGCCGGGCAGGTGCCGTGAACGCGGGCGACTCGGGCTACGGTTCGAATCTCGGTGGCACCTATGTGTTCGAGAACGCATCTGCCAACAATTTGTGGACTGCAGCCGCCAGCAACGCCAATGTGCCCGCTCAGTCTTACCGAACGTCGGTCGCAGGCCCAACGACTGATCCCGCCGCCAATACGAATTTTACGGCCGCATTCAGTGCCTTGACCCCGGCCCAGCTCAACGGGACCTGGACCTTGAGGATTCGTGACGGCTGGAGTGGCGATACGGGTGCCGTCACGGCCGCAGCGCTGACATTGACGATTCCGGTGCCGCCTGGGCCGCCCACCATCACCAGCGCCAACAGCGCGACCTTCACCTTGGCCCAACCGGGCAGTTTCTCGGTGGTTGCGGTGGGCAATCCCACACCTACCTTGTCCGTGAGCGGCGCCCTCCCCAGCGGGGTCACCTTCACGCCAGCCACGGGCGTTCTTGCCGGCACTCCGGCCAATGGCACTGCGGGCGTCTACAACCTGGTGTTCACGGCGGCCAATGGCAATCTGCCCAATGCCACCCAGAACTTCACCCTGACGGTGGCGGGCGTGCCGCCTACGATCACCAGCGCCAACAGCACCACCTTCACCGAACTGATCAACGGCAGTTTCACGGTGACTGCCACCGGGTCGGCCACCATCACCTACACCATTTCAGGGGCGCTGCCCACCGGCGTGACCTTCAATACCGCCACTGGCGTGCTGTCGGGTGTGCCAGATGCCTTGTCTGCGCCCTCGTATCCCCTGGTGATCACTGCATCGAACGGCTTTGCACCGAATGCCACTCAGAACTTCACACTGAACGTCTCGGATACCGCCGCAAGCTACGGCACGGTCTACACCTACGAGAACACCGCGACCGCGGCGATTGGCGACAACAACTGCGCCTCGCCTCAGGACTTCAATTTTGTTGTGCCTCAGACCTTCAATGTCGGCGGAGCTGGCACGATCGCCGTTGGCGTTGAGCTTACCCATGCCAATCGCAATCAGCTAAGACTGGTATTGGTGGCGCCCAACAACAATACGGTGACCTTGCAGGACGACAATACCGGTGGGGCCTTTGCTGACGTCCGGGCGATGTTTGCCGCGAACCAGGACGAAGGCAATCCGGTCAACGATACCGATGCTGATCCGGTCTCTGCGGGTGGGGCGGTGCTGTATCGGCGTCTGATCAACGTGGCCAATCTCAACAGCTTTTACAGTGGCAGCGCCAATGGCACCTGGCGCCTGCGCATTTGCGACAACGCGGCGGGTACCACCGGCACCTTCAATCGTGCGCGATTGGTGTTGCGCTCGACCGCATCCATACCGGTGACCCAGTGCGGTTCGTACTCGACCTATGATTGGGGATCGAATGGCAATGTAGCAGCCTTCAGCAATGCGACCGTAAACGATGTCACGATTGCCCAGACGTCGATGTCGGGTGAGCCGCCGGGTGATGGTCGCAACAGCTTTTTCACCTGCAATGCGGCTGGCGCAGGTGGCACGTGTGCTACCCAGCGCGGCGCGCACTCGGGTTACTACGCGTTTTCGATGGACACGACCGGTGACACCGAGCTGAGCGCAGAGTCGGCCTCGTTCTCGTTTTCGACGCCAGTGATCGGCCTGAATTTCGCTATGACGGATGTGGATTTTGGCGGCGCAACCAATTACGAAGATATGGTGCGCATGGAGGCGACGGGTCCAGACGGCGAAGCGGTGCCGTACATGATGGTGCTGCGGCAGCCCACGAATCTGAGTTATGCCGGCGATTGGGCAGAGGCGGATTCGGGTGTTGGCGATGCCTCCACGGATGGCAACGTGGAATTTCTGTTCGCAAATCCCGTCAGTAGTGTGCGGGTGGTCTACGCACAAGGCAATCAGCCAAACTCTGAATCGACTACCCAGTACATTGGCCTGACTGATTTCAGTTTCTGCGCCTTCGACTATGGTGATGCGCCCTCCAGCTACGGAACCGCTGCACGCAACGGCCTCGGTCGCCGCACGACCCTGTTCCTGGGGGCCAATGCGCCTGATGGAGAAATCAACGCGGTGCCAGGTACTGGCGCGGATGGAGACGGTGCCGACGAAGATGGAGTCAGTGCCTTCCCGACCTACATCGCGGCCGGGATGACCTGTGGTTCCTACAACACCGCGCCCGGCGAGTATTGCCTGCAGGTGTCGTTGACCAACAATACCTCTGGCGTGGCCCAGTTGGTCGGTTGGCTGGACTTCAACGGCGACGGCGATTTCAACGATGCCGGTGAGCGATCACTGCCGCGCCTGGGCGGCGGTACCGGCGGTGCGGGCGACAACACCTTCACCACCGGAAACATTGCAGCGAGTTCCGGCGCGCAGACCCGTGTGTTGGTTTGGAGCGGATTCGGCACGCCGACCAACGCGCAGACCTACGCCCGTGTTAGATTGACCCGGGACGCCAGCTTCTTCAGTGATGCGTCGCCTGCGCCGAATACCTCGGTGATCGATGGTGAGACTGAGGACTACATGTTGGGCGAAGGCACCACGCCGGTCACGGTGGCCTCCTTCTTCGCAGAGTCCACCAATGGCGGGCGTGTTCGGGTTCGCTGGTCCGTGGCCAGTGAGGCGGGAACGCTGGGCTATTACCTCGCCGATCGTTCCCCGAACGGCGGCATGCGCAAACTGAACACCGAGATGGTGGGAAGTCCGGTGGGCAGTTCGCTCAAGCCGCGCGACTACGAGACGTCCTTGAGCACTACCTCCGACGAATTGTTCCTGATCGAAGTGGATGTGTTTGGCAAGGAAAAGGCCTATGGGCCCTACCGTCTGGGTGAACGCTACGGCACGGACGAGGCCGTTCCGCCGATGGATTGGGCGCCAGTGCGCGCGGAGCGGGCACGCCTGTTCACGGAGAGCAATCGCCTGCGGGCAAGCCGTGGCAGCAGTGACCTGGAGGCGCTGGTCAGCAAGACCGGCCTGCAGCGCATTCCCTTCGAATCCATTGCAGCCACGGGTCTGAACTGGGCGGGTCAACCGGCCTCGGTGGTCTCCGTCTGGTTGGGAGAAACCCAGATTCCTGCACGGGTAGCCGGCGGAAATGTGCTCGGGCCGCGCACTGCCATCGAGTTCCTCGGCCAGGCTGTCGAGGGCAGTCTGTATACCGATGACCGGGTCTATCGGATAAGCATCAACAGGGCGCCGGCGCTGGACTTCCAGCAGGTCGCGGCGGCGCCCCTGACAGGTGTCGTCGCGTCGATGGGGACGCGCGAGACCGTGCTGGATGCCGATCGGATCTACAATTTCTCCTCTTCCAGTGGCGATCCCTGGTACTACGACGCGCTCACCCGGACAGGCGCCTCGGCTACGGCCAGCTGGCCGATGCATATTCCGGCTGACGCCGATCTCAGCGTTGCGGTCAGCGTGTCGGCGGAGTTGCTTGGTGTTCTGGACTTTTCTGGTGCAGCAGATGATCACCGCTACCGGCTCAAGTTCAATGATTTCGTGATAGCGGACGGCAGTTTCGATGGTCTGCGGACCATCAGGGAGTTTCGCAACGTGCCCCCGGGTGTGGCCCAGCACGGCAACAACACGCTGACGCTGGAGCTCCTGGCCACCGGATATCCAGCCGACCGGATTGCACTTGAGCGCGCTTCTGTGGCGTATCGGGCACCGTTGAATGCTCAGGAGGCCTTGGTCGGGATCGTGCCGGCAACGGCGCAGGCGGTTCCCGATGCCCTGCTGCAATCAACTTTCGAGGACAGTGCTCCTGCACCCATTGCCTGCGGCGCTGGCTGCCAGCAGATCCGGATTAGCGGATTCCCGGACGCCGACATCGTTGCCGTGCAGGATACGGCGACTGGTTTGCGGGAGCTCACCGGCATGCGGGTTGTTGCGGCTGGATCTGGCTATGCCATGGAGGCCAATCCGCCGATTGGAGCAGATGCGGGTGGTGATGGCTATCCGGGTCCGATGGGTACAGGGCGCTTGTACGCGGCCTCACGTTCGGCCATGCCGGAGCCTGCGCTCCGGGTGGCGCAGGACTACCCGAACCCCTTGTCGACGGGCCAGAATTCAGAGTACCTGGCCATCATTCCATCTGGTTTTGCCGAAGAAATCGCCCCGCTGATCGATGCAAGAACAGCGCAGGGATTGAGCACCAAGGTGGTGGAAGTGGATGCCATTTACCAGCACTACAGCGCCGGGATCATTGATCCGGAGGCCATTCGGCTATACCTCCGCCAAGCCTACACGCAGATGGGAACTCGCTATGTGTTGCTGGCGGGCGGCGACACCTACGACTACAAGAACCAGTTGCAGCTCAACAGCGTGAGTCTGATTCCCACCTTCTATCGGGCCCTGCATCAGGTGGTGAAGTTCGCGCCGGCCGACAATGTCTACGCCGACATCGATGACGATGGCCTGCCAGAGATCGCGATCGGGCGCCTGCCGGCTCGCACCGAAGCGGAACTGGCCAGCATGGTGGCCAAGACGCTGGCCTATGAGACCGCACCCAATGCACACACTTCGGTGTTTGCGGCGGAGCGCTTCCTGCCCAGCGAAGGCCTTGATTTCAGCGCGATCAGCGATTCATTGCTGGCACAGGTGGATCCGGATTTCGCTGGTCAGGCCGGTAAAGTCTACCTCGACAATTATCCGGCAGGCCCAGCGGGGGTGGCAGCCGCACGTGGTGATCTGTTGACGGCAGTCAATGCCGGGCGCGCCTGGGTCAGCTACTTCGGTCACGCGTCGCCCTCGTCCTGGTCACGCGAGCGCTTGCTGCAGCCCGCAGACCTGCTGGGCGCGCTGGCCAATTCTCAGCGTCCGACTTTCGTCACGGAGTTTGGCTGCTGGGGAGGTTATTTCGTCGAGCCGAGTTACAACTCGCTCGGCCTGACCTGGCTGATACCGGGCTCGAACGGTGCAGCAGCCGTGATGGCCGGGAGCAGCCTCACCTACAACGAGTCCGACAAGCGCATTGCGGCGCAACTCATTCCAGCAGTCAGCGCCCCTAATGTCCGTATCGGCGACGCCTTGATCTACGCCAAGACGGCCGTCTGGCAAGTGGCGCCGGAAGCGGTGGATGTGATCACTGGCATGACCCTGTTGGGTGACCCGGCCATGGTGGTGAATCCGGACTGAGTTGTTTCGGGCATTGAAGTTTTCGGCGGGGCGCTTCGGCGCCCCGTCTGTTATCTGGGCCTGGACAGACCAAAGCCGTCATTCAGGGCGCCATCCTTGGGCGATCCCATTTGGTACTCGCACCATGCCGACCTAGTCGAAGAAGCGAAGACCTGTCGCGCAGTCGCGCCATGAGGGCAGGTAGTACCTTTTTGCCCAACTAGAGCAATTCGGCCTCGAGTTATCGGCGAAGCAATGACGCCCCTTGGGCCGATACGATATTGCACAACTTTCCAGCGCAAGAAGCCCTAAGCTGTGCTGCGAAGGTCTCATCTCCCATTCGACGTGGCCGCATGACATTGAATCCTGTACGAAGGCGACACTGGGAATGCGCAGACACCGGTCGGGGGATTCGACATCGCCCCGGACTTACAAGAGCTTCGTCATACCCGATGCTCGGCTGCCGACACGCAGCGAGCAGGCGG
Source organism: Lysobacterales bacterium (assembly GCA_050250665.1). Lineage (GTDB taxonomy): Bacteria > Pseudomonadota > Gammaproteobacteria > Xanthomonadales > SZUA-5 > JADKFD01. The sequence goes on from JBFWOF010000045.1 coordinate 27,183, forward strand.
CGAAATTACCGATCAGACTTGAGGAATATCCATGTCACGTAATCGTCGCTTGAAGATCGGTCTGACGAAATTGCTGATCACCGCGGCGTTGGTGGTCGGAGCGCCAAACCTGGCCCTTGCGGCGCTGACGATCACGCCGATCACCTGGAATGTGATCGGGCTGGACAGCAACAGCCCGACCACCGGACCCTTTCAGTTCCCGGTCGCCGCCAGAGTGTGTGCAGTTGGCGCTGCTTCCAGCGGTTCGGTGTCTGCGACCTTCGCCTTTCAGACGGGCGGCACCAACAACGGCGACACCGGTTGCGCCGGCCCGGCCCCGTGCGTGACGGTCAGGACAGGCTCATTAAGCACCGTGCCGCTGGGCACTCTGGCCGCGGGCGCTTGTGCCGATGCCTATTTCGAGGTCGAGGTCAAGAAAGAGGCGGCCGCTTTTGACCGTGCTCGGCGCTATACCATCACCGCCAGCGACGGGGCCGAGTCGATCGTCACACCGCAGCCGCGGGAACTCTACATCCAGCGACTGATCTCCCAGAATCGCAACTCGGTTCAGGATGTGCGCTACAGCCCGCCCCTGACCTTGGTTTCGCCATTTCCTACGCCGCTGGGTTCAATGACTTCAGTCTCGGCAGGCGGCAATTTCGGGTTGGCGGTTGGCGGAATCTACGATATTCGGCTGGATGCCAGCACCGCTACCCAGGGTTACGAACAGCTGGAGACTTTTGCCAATTTCTCCAATGCCGTATTCCGTATCTTGCAGGTTGAATCCACCTATACCGCCAATACCAGCCCATTCTATGGCTCGCCCCCCGGCACGGGACCGGCGACCACTTCTTTTCTTTACGCCAATGGCTGTAATTGGCAGTTGAGTCCGGTACTGCCCAATTATTTGGGCTGCCAAGGCTCGGGTAAGACTGGCGGAACCATTTCGACCACTTACCGGATTCAGGTATTGACAGTGCCAGGCGGGACTTCCTCGGCCTTGAATACGCTGATCTATGATTATTCCGGGTCCAGTTTTCATTACAATGCCGATACTAATGTCGGTGGTCGCACTATCGTCATCGTGGATCCGCTCTCGGCCACCTTCAGCAAGGCGTTCTCGCCGACCACGGTTCCGGCCAACGGCGTTTCCACCCTGACATTTACGATCAACAATCCCAACCTGACAGCAGTCAGCGGTTACAATTTCACCGACAATCTTCCGGCGGGACTGGTTGTAGCCAACCCGCCGAACGCTAGCACCTCGGGCTGCGGCACGCCGACCTTTGCGCCGAGCGCTGGCGCGACCAGCGTCAGCTTCGGCAATCCCACCCGTGGCAGCATCGCAGGCAATAGCAGCTGCTCGATATCCGTGAACGTCACCGCGGCCACCAATGGCAGCTACGTCAACGGCAGCAGCGTGGTCAGCGGCAATCCCAATGCTGTGGAGTTGTTTGTCGACGGATCACCGACCGGGAGATTTGCCACAGCTACTCTGACGGTCAGCGCGGTGCTGCCGCCGCCATCAGGGACTTGCACGTCTGGTTTGGTGGATACCTTGGCGGTCTGGGATATGAGCAACAACGCCACCGGGGCGCTGACGGCTCCATTTGGTCCGGCTCCTCCGGTCGTTGACAACGTTCCGGGAGTGCCGGTTGCCAGATTTGTGGGATTCCCAGGTTCCGGCGCAGAGGCAGCTGTCGCAGCCACCGGTTCCCCCAATGCCAATTCATGGCAGGTTGGTGGCAACGGTACGGGCGTGTTTTTCTGGCCTGATTTCTTGCCTGCAACGCCCGTGGCAATCGGTACCAGGTATTTTGAATTCGAGTTGAACACCGCAGGGTACTACAATATTACTCTGACATCTTTGGTGAATTTCCTCCCTAGTGGCGGTTGGGCAAATGGCAATAACCAGGTGGCGCGCGGTTATTCGTCTTTGGATGGGGGCGGATATGGAACAACGCCAATTGCAACGACTACGGGGCTTTCCAAGAATTCATGGGCAAATGCGCTCAGTTTTACTGCGCCAACATCAGGGCTGACTACAACGAGATTCGGTTTGGTTTTTGCCGGAGCGAATACTAACGGGCAAGGCGATGATGCCGATGTGCATCTAGATAATGTTCAGATCAGCGGTTGCCGAATCATCAACCCGCTGACCATCACCAAGGCGTTTTCGCCGGCGACGATTGGCATCGGTCAGGCCTCGACGCTCACTTTCACCATCAGCAATCCGAATGCAGCACCCGTGTCCGGTGTGACCGGAGTTGCGGTCAGTGATGTCATGCCGGCTGGCATTACCATCAATTCCTTCCCGACCAACACTTGCGGCGGAACGCTGAATCAGAGCCCCGCCGGCACCATCAACTTGACCAATGGAACGATCGCGGCCAGCGGCAGCTGCACCTTCACCGCGAACGTGACTGGTACCACAGCCGGTCTGAAACAGAATGTTTCTGGCGCTGTCAGTTCCACCCAAACCGGCACCAACACCGGCGCCAGTGGCATCGCCTCGGCCAATCTGCGGGTGGTCGCGCCGCCAGTGATTTCCAAGGTCTTCACCAACAAGCCGATTGTTGCCGGCGGCACTTCCGGGCTGACTTTCACGCTCAGCAATCCGAATACCGGTTACAACATGACCAGTGTCGGCTTTAGCGATACCTTCCCGGTAGCACCGGGCGCCATGGTCGTGGCGACACCGCCTTCGGCTGTCAATAACTGTGGCGGAACCTGGACGACCACGGCAGGGGCGGGGTCCGTGACCCTCTCTGGTGTCAGTCTTGGGGCAGGTGCCAGTTGCACCGTGTCAGTGCGGGTGCTTGCACCAGTCGCGGGTACCTACAACAACACCAGCGGTGCCGTGTCGCATGTGATCAACGCGGCTACGCTGAACGGCAACACTGCCAGTGACAGCCTGACCGCCAACGCTCCCGCGCCCAAGATCGGTCTGCAGAAGCGCATCAGCCTGTCGCCGAGTGGTCCCTGGGGTGAGTTCGTGTCACTGGCGCCCAGCGGTCAGGTGTATTACCAGTTCACCATCGAGAACACCGGCGACACGATCCTGAATAGACCGGTTTCAGGCTTCTGGATCACCGATCCGCTGATTGCCGGAGGGCCGTTCTGTGCGGGGCCGCCGACCACTTTGACCCTGCCGACTGTGTCCGACACTCATATCTACGAATGCGTGGTGGGCCCGATTACCGTCAGCGGCGCGGCGACCACGGTATTGAACACGGCGACGGCCACGGGAACGCCGCCCAGTGGCCCCGATGTCACGGCTACCAACACCGCGTCCTACACCACCAAGTTGCCCGATCTGCTGGTCACGAAGTCGCGTATTGCGCCCGCGGGTCCGGTGAATACCAATACCGCGGTCAACGTGACTTACCGTATCAACGTGACCAATCAGGGGCCGCCGGCTACGGTCAATGACACGGTGGCGCCGGTGGTGATCGAGGACACGCTGCGTTCCGGGATCACCTATGTCAGCTTCACCTCGGCTGATCCTTTCTGGTCGTGCACCCTGGTGCAGACCTCGCCTCTGCACAAGATTTCCTGTACCTATTCGGGCGTACTGAGCGCCGGTACCAGCAGTTCCTTCGACGTGACCGTGCTGGTGGCTGCAGCAACGCCGGACATCAACAATGTCGCCGTGGGACTGAATGGCGGCGATCCGGTCTGCAATCAGACCAGTCCCACGCCGGCAACCAAGTGCAAGGGCACCTTCACCGAGGGCACGGTACCGGTGACGCTGTCGAAGGTCGCCGTGCAGATCGAGAACGGCTTGCTGGTAGTGCGCTTCGGCACGGCTGTCGAGGCCGGCTCACTCGGTTTCAGAGTGCTCGCAGGGAAACCCGCCGACCGCGCACTGCAGACGGTCAACGACAATTTTGTGCCAGCCTCCGGATCCAGTCTCGCGCCACGAAGCTATGAGGTTCGCGGCCCCTACACCGGTCAGACCGAGGTCTGGATCGAGGAAGTCGGCGTCGATAGCGGGCTGACCCGATACGGCCCGTTCGCAGTAGGGTCCAGCACCGGCGAAAGTGACCTCGCTTTTGCCACCGATTGGGCTTCGGTGGCGGCAGAGCAGGCCAGCTTCCGTCTGGCGCAACGTTCGGCCTTGCAGGCACGGGGCGGTGAGCCGCTTGAGGCGGAAGTGCGGGTGGCGACCACTGGCTTGGTGACCGTGAGTTATGAGGACTTGCTGGCGCAGGGCATCGACTGGCAGGGCGTGCCCGCGCACCAGATTCGACTGAGTCAGGGCTCGCAGGCGCAGCCACTGCGCTATGAAGGGCCGGAGCTGTTTGGGCCAGGGTCGGTGCTGAGCTTCCTTGGCAAGGCAGTGGAGGGAAGTTTGTACACGCGAACTGCCGCCTATCGCCTGAGTCAGGTGGACGGCTCATCGCCGATGCGTACGGTGTTCGCTGGTGCCGGGACACTTGCGACAACCAACGCCGTCCGGGATCGCTTCGAGCACGCCCCGAACCGGGGCTATGACTTCACCTCGCCGAGCGGTGATCCCTGGTACGCGGCCCGCATCCTGCGCGTGTACTCGGCATCGGCATCGGCAACCGAAACCTTCAACCTGCCTGAGATGGCGTCGGGGCTGGTTCCGGAACGCATGGAAATTGACCTCTGGGGCGGCATTGACTTCCCGGATGGTCCTGAGCACAGCGTACGGCTGCTTCTCAATGGCACCGAGATCGCCACGCGTCTTTTTGACGGAATCACCCGCGAACTGGTTGCTGTCGACCTGCCCCAGGGCTTGCTGCGCAGTGGCGCGAACACGCTCACCGTCGAGTTGGTGGGCAACACCGGTCTGTATGCCGATCTGGTCTATCTGGAGGCGATCCGGGTTGATTACACGAAGCGCCTGCGGGTTGTCGGGGATCAGTTGGCTTTTGCCGGTCCGGCGATGCCGACTGGTGGTGTGATGCCGGTCAGCGACCAGATCTTCAGCAACAACATCGAACAGGGCGGTGCTCCCGCGTGCAGGGCAAACGAGGCCGGCTGCACGGCGTTCCGCGTGGACGGTCTGACGCGGGATGACGTGGTGGTGATGCGCCAGCGCCAGAATGGCCCTGCCGAGGAACTGTCCGGACTGAGATTCACATCAGTGCCGGGTGGCTATGAGCTGGCCTTCGCGGTTGCTTCAGCGGCCGGAGACCGCTACTGGATCCAGCCCCGAAGCGGAACCGTGAGCGCGAGCCTTGCGGTCAAACCCAGAGTGAGCGACCCGCTTGCGGGTCCCTCGGCGGACTATCTGATCGTGTCCCACCCCAGCTTCATCAACAGCCTTGGGCCGTTGGTGGCTGCTCGTCAGGCAGAAGGTCTGAGCGTGCGCGTGATCAATGTCGAGGACCTCTACGATTACTATGACAGTGGCACTTTCGGTCCGACGGCCATCCGGCTCGCCTTGAGGGATGCAGAAGCCCGCCTCGGTACGCGCTATGTGCTGCTCGTGGGTGGCGATACCTACGACTACTTCAACTACGGTGGCAGCAATTCGACCAGTTTCGTGCCCACCAACTACCGCCACACCGGTACGCTGATTCGCTATGCACCGGTGGACTCGGTCTATGGTGAGACTGAGGATGGCGGTCAATTTGCACTGGCAATCGGCCGGTTTCCTGTGCGAACCGTGGCCGAACTGAATGCGGTCATCGACAAGACTCTGGCATTCCAGAACTCGACCCGTGTTCCGAGTTATTTCAAGAGCAGTGACCGCGATCAGGGCAGTCTGAATTTTGATGCCTATTCAGATACGGTCGGGAATGCGCTCGGTTCGGGTTGGACGCGCGGCGGTATCAGTCTGCGCAACTATCCCTCCGGTTCAGCGGGTGTGGCGATGGCTCGCAATGATCTGGTTGCGGCGGTCAACGCTGGCCAATCGCTGGTCAGCTTCTTTGGCCACAGCTCGCCAAACTCCTGGTCACGAGAGAGTCTGGTGACAGCCGCTGGCGTCTACGGCGGCATGTTCGCCAATGCGCAATCGCCGATGGTCGTATGGCAGTTGGGCTGCTATGGCAGTTACTTCGTCGATCCCGTGTACAACACGGTGGCGCATGGTCTGATGCTGCAGGCGAACGGCGGCGGCGCGGCTGCCGTCTTGGGCGCAGGTGCACTGACCAACACGGCCAGCGATATCGCCTGGATGACGGCCCTGTCGCCGCTGCTCCCCACCGACCGCCTCGGCGACGCCCTGCGTGCGTCCCAGCAACAGCTCAAGCTGTCGGGTGATCAGTTCGATGACGTCAGTGTGGGCGCCAATCTGCTGGGTGATCCGGCGTTGAAGCTAGGGCAGTAGGCCTCAGTTCTCGAAGCCGTCGGCAAAATAGCCGTCGGCGGGATAGGCCACGTAAAGTGCGCCCTGACCGGTAAAAGCGCCGTTGCTGCCAAAGGCACCAACGGCGAAGAGCTGATCCCTGGCGTAGCTGAGTGCGTGGCCAAAGTTGGCGCCGTCGGTAGCGGTCAGTCGAGTCTGGCTCAGCCACTGGCTGCCATCGAATTGGTAGACATAGACGGCGCCTGCGCCGATGCAGCCAGAAGCATTCAGGCAGTAGGCGCCAACCAGAATTTCTGTTCCATGCACAGCAACTGCCTGCCCGAAGCGCTCCTGCGCCTGTGCCTGGGTCGAGCGCAACTTGGCTTCCTGTTGCCAACTGCCATTGCGTCGGAATACATAGGCCGAACCAGCTTCGATGCCGGCAGGCTTGTCATCGTTGCCTGCGCCGCCGATCAGAACGTCTCCCGAAAGCGCGACCGACAGGCCCAGACGGTCGCCGTTGGCGCGATCATCGGCGTACAGGGGTGGTCCTTCGAAACTGAGTCCGCCAACCAGCGTTAGTACCCGCAGTGCGCCAGTATCCATGACCATGGCCGGATCGTCGGCCAGAGGCGCGCCGACCACTATTCTGTTGCCGTCAATGACCAGGGATTGCCCAAATCGACCGCCAGTGCCGAGGTCGCTGTACAGGGTAGTTGGTGCGCTGATCGAGGGACCGCTCAGGTCATAGACATGCACTGCGCCGAGTTCGATATTGGCCTGTTGCGCCTTGGGTTCTCCAGTGGCCAGCCGGCTGCCATCTGCCGAAATTGCCACGGCGGTGCCGAAATTCCCGGTTTCTGCTGGAGCTGGCGGATTGACGGTAGCCATCAATGCGTACATGCCGCCTACCGCTGGGCGACGGTACAGGTATACGCGACCGGTGTTGAGGCCAAAGCTGTCGTCGGCAGGGGCTCCGATGGCCAGCAATTCGCCCTCAGGTCCACCCAAGGCCACAGCAAGTCCGAAGCTGTCGTTGGCAATGCCCGACTCTAGTCGCTGCTCGATCTGAACGACCGTAGCGCCCGGCAACAGTCGGGCAATGGCGACATAGGTGCCTACCGAGCCACCGGCAATGTAGGCGCCACCGGAGGTGATTGGAGCTGCAGAAACACTGAATCCCAATCCGTCATTGGCGACGCCCAGGGGATCGATGAGGCGCGGGCCGACTTCATAGGCGGCGCCGGCTTCCGTGGCCATTTTGAGCAAGACCAACGCAAGGATGCTCAGCCGCATGAGGGATACGCACCCGCTGGGAAAGGATTGAGACTAGGGCTCAGGGGAAAATTGTGCCCGATTGGGCGCGTCGACGTCGCAAGCAGCCGGGTGCAGGTTTACCCTCGACACCGCAATGCCCGGAGAAGCGATGGGCAGTCGACATATGCGCGCAGTGGACAGCAGCGTGGCCCTGTGCGCGATCCTTCGAGAAGGATCAGAACTGCTGGATGCCAGGATTGCCGCTATCGCCGGTGCCGAGCGATCCACCCAGTGTCACCTCGCGAAGGTCTCCGAGGCAGCGGAGTTCGGGTTTCTCGTATGACGGCGACGGCGCTTGTTGTTCCGGTGCCAGGTAGACATCGGTTGCGTCGATCATGAATGGCGCCCTTGTTTTCATGCGCGGAGTTTAGGTCAGTGGAGGTGAAGGAACAAGCTACTCGGACCTGCATGAAATCCATCGCTCAGCATCCAGACCTTGATTTCGACCCGATCGGATGTCCTGTGAGTGCCTTGCAGGATGGGGTGGCAGTGGAGCTTACGGATCCGACCGGTTTTCGATGAACTGCGACCAGCAGCCCAGAGACGATGCCAGCCATCTGGAAATGGCCAGATTGTCGCCGGAAAGTCTTCCCATGGCTGTCTGGTCCAGAAATCGTCGCCGGCTTGCGCTGACGGCGTCGAACCAATGCTCGAGAGCATCTTTCCTGTTCTCGATCACGGCATCGAAAACGGGGGTCAGGTCCGAGCTTTTTCTGCGTTTGCGCAGTGTCTCTGGCAAGATTCCACGCATGGCCTCGCGCAGCAGCCACTTGCGTTGGCCCTGTCGTGTAAACAGATCCGCCGGCAGGGAAAGACACCAGCGGGTGAGTTGATGGTCCCGGAAGGGCTGGCGATGCTCCAGGCCATGACGGGTGGCATACCACTGCTCGGCACTGGCATCAAAGGCCGCGGTACTCCCGAGCAAGCGCATGCACTGCTGTGGTCGCGGGAAATCCCGAAACTGACGAATTTCCGCATCCATGCGATGCTCGATGAGACGACGATAGTTCGGTCGCAGCCAATCCAAACGGTCCGAGTGCAGTTTCACGCGCCCAAACAGGCGCGATAACGGACGACGAACAGCGGTGTTCTGGATCATGGCACTCAGGCCCTCCCGACTGAGAAGGTATGCCAACTGCTCCCGGAGCACGCCCCAGCGTCGAAAGCGAATGGCGTTCACCACCCATTCGACGTCCCCGGCAAAAAGATCATCGGCAAAGCCACCGTCCAGGCAAACGTCCACGCCGGCGGCTGCCATCGCCCGGTAGCTGACTTCCTTCCACGGGCGGAAAGGCGATTGCACGGGATGATCGGGACAAATCGGATGCAACTCGGCATCGGCAAAGGGCAGAAGTTGGTCGGCCGGGAAGTTGTGATGATGCATGCCCAGGCTGCGAGCCAGTTCGGCCGCCAAGGTGCTCTCGTCGATCTCGGGATAGCCGGGGAGCCCCTGCGTGACGGTCAGCGTGTCTGGTCGTCTGCGCCCCGCAATCGCTGCGATCGAGCTCGAATCGAGACCGGCACTGAGCGAAATGCCGACTCTCGCGGCACCCCGACAGGCTCGCTCCACGCTGCTGTGCAGCAATTGTCCGAATCGATCGACGATCTGCTCATCGGACATGCCGCGCCAGGCGTGATCCGGCTCCAATCGGGTCTGAACCTGGCGCTCGCCGGTGGCATCCAGGTGCAGTTGTGCGCCGGCGGGAATCTGGTGGATGTCGCGGTAGATGGTTTCGGTTGGGGCAGGAGAAAGTCCGGCAAGGAATGCTGCCAGATAGCCATCGTCAAGTTCATCGGAAATGGCTGGGTGCGCCCGCAGAATGTGCTCGCCAGAAGCCACGACCAGCCCGCCGGGGATGCGCGCATACACCAGACGACGCTGCCCCATTAGATCCCGGCACAGGCTGACGCGCAGCGTCGGCAGATGCAGACCTATGGCGGAAGTCGCGGAGCCATCCATGAGGACCGCTTCCGGCCATTGATCGCTGTCGCCGAGTGACGTAGGCGCGGGTCCAGCCGCCCGATCGAGCATGAACAGCCAGTGCCCGTCACCGGCACCATGCAGCAATGACGGTGACTCCTGAGCCCTGGTGCTGGCGGTGTAAGCTCTGAATCCCGGCCCGCCTTTCTCCGTTCCCGCGTGGCGACTGCCAGCGCTGGCGCGTGCCCGCAAGCGTCGCCAGGTGTCTGCGGGCGGTTCAGTCTCGCGCCAGCTCAGCCAGAGCAACAAGGTGGCCATGGGCAGTGTAGGTCAACGTCGTCGGGTCAGTCGGACAATAGCAATGGTGAGACTGCCTGATGGCGTTGTGTGCACCTTTCGCAATCCAATCTAAGGTTGTCTCGGCAAATCCCGACTGCGAAGCTCGTCCAGAACCGAACCCGCACTGGCTTGTTCGATGGATGTCCCTGATTTCAAACTGATTTCAGTCGAGCATTCTGGGTGCTTCAGGCCAATCGGCCTCGACAAAGCCAGCGGTCCAGATCGGGACTGAGACGGAAGGTTGTTGCTCTTCACATCTTCACGATATCTCGGAGCGTATCTTCACAAACGTGAAAACGCCCTATCCCGGGCCAGGAGATGATCATGAACAAGCGAGATGAGCAATCGGGTCTGGTGCTGCTGGTGGAGGACAACCGCGGCATTTCGGAGATGGTGGGAGAATTTCTTGAGCGTCGGGGCTACTCGGTCGATTACGCCGCGGATGGCGTGACCGGTTTGCATCTGGCGGTGAGCAACAGTTATGACGTGGTGGTGCTGGATCTGATGCTGCCGGGTATGGATGGGCTGGATGTCTGCCGCAAGCTGCGTCAGGAAGCGAAGAAGTCGACGCCGGTGCTGATGTTGACCGCGCGTGACACGCTGGAAGACAAGGTGACGGGCCTGGATGCCGGTGCCGACGACTACCTGGTCAAGCCCTTCGAAGTGAAGGAGCTGGAGGCGCGGGTGCGTGCGCTGATTCGTCGGGATCGTCGTCAGGTCAGTCAGGAAGTGCTGCGCGTTGGCGATCTGGTGCTGGATACCGCCACGCTGCGTCTAACGCGCGGTGGCAAGGACATGCAGGTGTCGCCGATCGGCCTGAAGCTGCTGACGATCCTGATGCGCGAGTCGCCGCGGGTAGTGTCGCGTCGTGATATCGAACGTGAGGTCTGGGGCGATATGCTGCCGGACAGCGATACCCTGCGTTCGCATCTGTACAACTTGCGCAAGGTGATCGACAAGCCTTTCCAGAAGACGCTGCTGCACACGATTCACAGTGCAGGCTATCGCTTGGCTGATCTGGACAACGAGTCAGCTGCGGCGGCTTGAACTGTTGGGTTGTTGGTTGCCGGTTGTCGGTTGTCGGTATGGACCAACGGCGTCGGACTGTGGGAGCGGGCTCTGCCCGCGATCGCTTCAATGCCAAGAGCCCCGCTGAGCCGCTGCGCGGCACAGCGGGCTACGACAGGCTGGTTCCCGGTTGCGGGTTGTTGGTTGTTGGAAAGGGCCGCAGCCGTTGTGGCCCGCACTGCGCGCAGCGCTGTGCGGGCGGTGATGCGATGAGCCCCGCTGAGCCGCTGCGCGGCACATCGGGCTACGAAAGGCGGCTCTTGTAGCCCGCACTGCGCGCAGCGCTGTCCGGGCGGTGATGCGAAGAGCCCCGCTGAGCGGCTGCGCGGCACAACGGGCTACGAAAGGCGGCTCTTGTAGCCCGCACTGCGCGCAGCGCTGTCCGGGAAGTGACGCCGAAGAGACCCGCTGAGCCGCTGCGCGGCACAACGGGCTACGAAAGGCCGCGGCCTTCGGGCTATGTCTGATAAGGGAATGCACCGCCGCCACGCGGGCTTGGCTAGACTCGAGCTCTTCTGCTGATCGGAGCCGAGCATGAAAGTCCGCGCTGCTGTTGCTCACAAGGCGGGTGCCCCGCTGAGTATCGAAATGGTCGATCTGGAGGGCCCTCGTGCTGGCGAGGTGCTGGTCGAGATCAAGGCCACCGGCATCTGTCATACCGATGCCTACACGCTCTCGGGTGCCGATGCCGAAGGTTTGTTTCCCTCGATTCTCGGCCACGAAGGCGCTGGCGTCATCGTCGATGTCGGCGCTGGCGTGAAGAGTGTACGCAAGGGCGATCATGTCATTCCGCTGTACACGCCCGAATGTCGTGAGTGTGAGTACTGCCTCAACCCCAAGACCAATTTGTGTCAGGCCATCCGCAGCACGCAGGGGCAGGGCTTGATGCCGGACGGCAGCAGCCGCTTCTCGCTGGATGGCAGGCCGCTGTACCACTACATGGGGACTTCCACCTTTGCCAACTACATCGTGCTGCCGGAAATCGCGGTGGCGAAGATTCGCGAAGATGCGCCTTTCGACAAGGTCTGCTACATCGGCTGCGGTGTCACCACCGGCATTGGCGCGGTGATCTATACGGCCAAGGTGGAGGCCGGTTCGCGCGTGGTGGTCTTCGGCCTCGGTGGTATCGGGCTGAACGTGATCCAGGGCGCGCGCATGGTCGGCGCCAGCCAGATCGTCGGGGTCGACATCAATCCGGCCAAGCGCGCGCTGGCGGAAAAGTTCGGCATGACCGATTTCGTCAACCCGAAGGAAATCGAGGGCGATCTGGTCAGCTATCTGGTCGGTTTGACCAAGGGCGGCGCCGACTACAGCTTCGAATGCGTGGGCAACACCACACTGATGCGACAGGCGCTGGAGTGCTGCCACAAGGGCTGGGGCACGTCCGTCATCATTGGCGTGGCCGAATCGGGCAAGGAAATCTCGACCCGACCGTTCCAGCTGGTGACCGGTCGCAACTGGCGCGGCAGTGCCTTCGGCGGCGCCCGCGGGCGCACCGATGTGCCGAAGATCGTCGATTGGTACATGGACGGGCGCATCGATATCGACAGCCTGATCACCCATACCATGCCGCTGGATCAGATCAACGAAGGCTTCGATCTGATGCACCGGGGTGAATCGATCCGCAGCGTCGTCGTCTACTGATGGCCATCCAGGTACTCAGCGAGCACGCCTGCTTTGGCGGCGTGCAGGGTTTCTACCAGCATGATTCGGCCAGTTGTGCCGGGCCGATGCGCTTTTCGGTATACCGACCGCCGCAGGCGGCGACGGGCTCCTTGCCGGTACTGTTCTATCTCGCGGGTCTTACCTGCAACGAGGAGACCTTCGCGATCAAGGCCGGCGCTCAGCGGATGGCGGCCGAACTGGGACTGATGCTGGTGGCGCCGGATACCAGTCCGCGTGACACCGGCTTTCCCGGTGCAACCGGTGATTGGGAATTCGGCGAGGGAGCCGGTTTTTATCTGGATGCCACCGAAGCGCCGTGGTCCCGGCGCTTTCGCATGGAGAGCTATGTCAGTCAGGAACTGCCGCAGCTGATCGCCGAGGAATTCAATGCCGATCTGGAGCGCTGCGGCATCTTCGGACACTCGATGGGCGGTCACGGGGCACTGACCCTGGCCCTGAAGCATCCGCTGCGTTTTCGCAGCGTTTCGGCCTTTGCGCCCATCGTCGCGCCGATCGAGGTGCCCTGGGGCCAGAAGGCGCTGCCGCGTTATCTGGGCGAAGATCGACGGGCCTGGTGGCGGCACGATGCCTGCGCCCTGATCGCCGAAGGCGCTTTCGCCAGCGAGATCCTGATCGATCAGGGTCTGGCGGACAAATTCCTGACGACCCAGCTGCAGCCCGAGAGATTCGAGGCGGCCTGCGCCACCGTGGGTCAGAGCCTCAGGCTGCGTCGCCACGCCGACTACGATCACGGCTATTACTTCATCCAGAGTTTCGTCGCCGATCATCTGCGCCACCATTGGCAGGCATTGGGTGGCGCGCTGCGTTGATCTTGCGAGGCTTCGCCGTGGGCGATGGCGGTGGCTGGCATTCCAGTCAGAACGCTGCTGGAGCTCGCTCCGGAGGGCGCCGCGCTGCGGCGCCGCTTTCCACGATCCGGTATCGTCAGTGATTGAATTCAAGAGACTGGGGCTATGCGACTTTTGTAGCCCGAAGTGCGCGCAGCGCTCTGCGGGCGGTGAAGCGAAAGCGCCCCGCTGAGCCGCTGCGCGGCACAACGGGCTACGCAGCGGCATGCGCCGGTTCATGGTCAACGCGCAGTTCTTGGTGAAACCGGAAGCGCTTCATGAGTCCTGCGAACGGCAAGAGCGGCCGCGCAGGCGCGCGGCCCTCCACAAGGGCCGGTAGCACGATAGGCGCCCGGCCCAGCGTCGGAACCCAAGACGCCCATTGATGCAAAATCAGGGAACCGAGTGCCATGCTTGGCCGTCGATCGTTGATCCCGTCAAAATCCCGCGTGTGCGCTCTGATTGCGGCGCGGCGCTGTCAAGGACTTATCGCCCCATGCGCCTGCTGATGCTTTTGATTCCGCTGTTGCTGCTGCTGGCCTGCAGCGAAGACCCCGCGCCTGTCGTCGACCCGGTGCCGCCACCGGCGCCGCCCAAACCGGCTGTACCGGCAGAAGATCTGTACCAGCTGGCTGTCGGCGGTAACGGCTTCAGGCCGGACATGCGCATGGCCGATCTGCGCGCCCGCTTTGGCGAGGATCAAGTGAGCGCCGCCGAGGTGCCGCTGGGCGAAGGGCAGAGCGAGCCCGGCGCGATCGTGCATCCGCAGGATCCGGCCCGTCGTGCCTACGTCTACTTCCTCGATGGCAATCCGGAAAGCACGATCAGCGCGATCCATGTGCGCGATCCCGAATCGATCTGGCGTGGGCCCCTGGGACTGCACCTGGGCAATACCAGCCTGGACCTCGATCGCATGAACGGGCGACCGTTCCGCTTCCTGGGCTTCGAATGGGATTACGGCGGCTATGTCAGCAACTGGGTCGAAGGTGCGCTGTCGCGATTACTGCTGCCGCCGGGCCAACTGGCTGTGAGGCTGGCGCCACCGGTGCTGGCCGAAGGGGTGGACTTGCCCAAGGGCTATCCCCGTGGTGAGGGCGAGTTTCCCTCGGACCTGGCCGCGGTGCACGAACGCCCGCCAGTCGTGGTCGAAATGGGACTGGCCTTTGCGCCTGAGGTGGTGGAAAACGCGCCGGCAGACTCGCCGACGCCTTGACTGCCGCGCGGAGGGGGCGCTCCGGCGCGATGCCGAGTCCGTCTATTCAGGACCAGGTAGCGGGCAGTGACCGAGATGGCGGGCTCTTGTAGGTCCGGACTTCTCTGGACGCTGCTTGCACAGTGCTGGAGAAGCGAGCTGCTTGCATGACGAACGGTGGTGTTCATGTTCCATTCCTTCACACTATGATCACCCGATACCCATGTTTCTCAGGACTTCGCATGCGTTTGCCGACCAGTCGTTTGTTGTGGGCCATGGGGGTCTTGTTGCTGATGGGTCTGGCGTCGAGCGCCGTGCAGGCGCAGAAGTTCTACAAATGGACCGATGCCAACGGCAATGTGCAGTACACACAATCGCCGCCTCCGGAAGGTACCGAATCGGAGCAGCGGGTGGTGGCCACACGCGAGGTCAGTGAGGAGCGGCGCAAGTACTGCGCGGCCATCCATTCGCTGGCCTATCGACTGGCGGGATACAACCGTTCGGGCATGTCGGTGAGCGCCGCCAGTGATGCGATGCGTCAGTTCGAGAAGCGAGAGGGTGTGAATGTCGACGACATCGCGCTGCGCGAACTCGTGAATTTCGTGTTTTCGGCGTCTCGCCGCGACTACGATACCGACATCGCCGGGCGCGCCTTGGATGCCTGCCTGGGCGGCAGTTTCGGCAAGCTCGGACGCAAGTCACTGGCCTCAGCGGCACAAGATGATGCGCCTTCAGCCGGCACAGAGCAGGGCAGGACTACGCAAGCCGGCGGGAGAGTCACCGGGACTGGCTGGGTCACCCATGGACTGATCGCCACCAACTACCATGTCGTCGATGGCAAGGATCGGATACGCGTGCGTTTCGCCGATGGCCACGAGGCCACCGCTTTCGTGGGTGAGTCCGACAAGGACAACGATGTGGCCCTGTTGCGGGTGTCCGGCGCTCTGCCTGCGGGCTTGCCGCTGGCGGGCACCGAGGCCGGGCTCGGTGCCGAGGTGTTTACCCTGGGATATCCGCACACCGAGATCATGGGCAGCAATGCCAAGCTGTCCACCGGCATCGTCAGTTCCACCACAGGCCTGCGTGACGATCCACGTCTGTATCAGATCTCGGTACCGGTGCAGGCAGGCAACAGTGGCGGGCCGCTGCTCAATCGCGATGGTGAGGTGGTCGGTCTGGTGACCGCCAAGCTGTCGGCGGCCCAGGTCTACCGCTGGACCGGTGATCTGCCGCAGAACGTGAACTACGCGGTGAAAGTGTCCTTCCTGAATCGGTTGCTGCAGCGGATTTCTGCTGCTGAGGCAGAAATGCCGGCTCAGACTGATACGCTGGAGCATCATGCGGCACGCATAGGGCCATCGGTGGTGCTGGTGATTGCAGAGTGAGTTCCGGCCATCCGATCGCCCTGCATGTGCGCTGTTACGGCTCGGGTCCGCCGCTGCTGTTGATCCATGGGCTCGGCTCCAGTGGCGACGACTGGGCCTTTCAGATCGGCCCGCTGGCCGAGCACTACCAGGTGATTGTTCCCGACCTGCGCGGCTGCGGACGCAGCCCAGTCGGCAGCGGCGCGGTATCGATAGCCGGCTTTGCCGCGGAACTGTGGCAGTTGCTCGATCGATGGCAGCTTTCAGATGCGCGTATCGCCGGCTTTTCCATGGGGGGTGCCGTGGCGCTGGAAATGGCCTTGCAGCGGCCTGATGCCACGTTGCAGGTGGTGACCATCAACAGCCTGCCCAGCTATCGCGTCGATCATTGGCGCAAATGGCTGGAGTTGAACCTGCAGGTGGGGATGGTCAAGTTGCTCGGATTGCCGCGCACGGCGACGATGGTGGGGCGCAGGCTGTTTCCCGAGCCGCACCAGCTGGCGATGCGCCAGCGCGTGGTCGAGGTGCTCAGCGCGACCGCGGTCGAACCCTATCTGCGTTGCGCTCGGGCCCTGGCGGACTGGTGTGCGGCCGAGCGCATCGACAGGCTGCGCACCGATCTGCTGATGATCGCCGGTGACAAGGACTACACCGGTCTGGCGGAAAAACAGGAGTGGGCGCGGCGCATGGGTGCGCGCCTGGCGGTCGTGGCCGGTTCGCGGCACGGTACGCCTTTCGATGCCATTCAAGCGACCAATCGTTGCCTGCTGGCTTTCTTCGGCGGCCAACCACTGCCGGAAGACTTGCGCATCGACCACGCCGACGAGGTGCCGGCAGCACCACCGACGTTGCCAGAGGAATCAGCCATTCTGGCTTCGTCAGGATCCTGAGCGCCGCAGATTCGCCGACTGCCAGCTCAAGACGCGCATACCAGGCGCAGCAGGCGAGATAGACAGTCGGAACCGAGTTTTCGGTGGCAACGGTCGGAGCTGAGGGCCGCCAGCGTAGGCCGGGTCCTCGCGGCGATCAGACGTGTTCTCGACCAAAGCCGGTTCCGCGAGGCGCCCGGCGCTTTACGCGACACCCAGAGCCGCGGCCGCCGGCGCGAATTTGCTCGTCGCCAGCACCGGCCCGACGCGCGCCGGAGCCGCGCTACTTCCTGACGTCGAGATCCAGACGCGCAGTCAAGACTGGCGGCCTTGCCGACCCCCAAAAAAAAATCGCCATGTTGCCATGGCGATGTCGGATTACCGCATGAGTGTCCTCTGACGGGGCAGCGTCGCTGCCCCGCAGAGATCCGTCGGGTTTACTTCAGGTCGAAACGGTCCAGATTCATGACCTTGTCCCAGGCGGCGACGAAGTCATGGACGAACTTCTCGGAAGCGTCGCTGGTGGCATAAACCTCGGCCAGCGAGCGCAGCTGCGAGTTCGATCCGAACACCAGATCGACCACCGTGCCGGTCCACTTGAGATCGCCGGACTTGCGGTCGCGGCCTTCCAGGACACCCTCGCTACCAGCTCGCTGCCACTTCGTGCCCATGTCGAGCAGATTCACGAAGAAGTCGTTGCTCAGCGTGCCCGGACGCTGGGTGAACACGCCATGCTTGCTCTGACCGTAATTCGCATCCAGGGCGCGCAGGCCACCGATGAGCACGGTCATTTCCGGTGCCGTCAGGGTCAGCAGCTGAGCCTTGTCGACCAGCATTTCTGCAGCCCTGCCTTCCAGACCCTTGCGGGCGTAGTTGCGGAAGCCATCGGCCACCGGCTCGAGCGGAGCAAAGGAATCGACGTCGGTCTGATCCTGGCTCGCATCGGTACGTCCCGGTGCGAAGGGCACGGTCACGCTCACACCAGCCTTCTTCGCGGCATCTTCCACCGCTGCGCAGCCGCCGAGCACGATCAGATCTGCCAGCGAGACCTTCTTGCCGCCCGCGGCCGCTGCGTTGAACTCGGCCTGGATGGCTTCCAGCTTCGGCAGTACCTTGGCCAACTCGGCCGGCTGATTGGCTTCCCAGTTCATCTGCGGAGCGAGACGGATACGGGCGCCGTTGGCACCACCGCGCTTGTCGCTGCCGCGGAAGCTGGAAGCCGCCGCCCATGCGGTGCTCACCAGTTGCGAGGTCGACAGGCCGGAGGCCAGCAGCTTGGACTTCAGGGAAGCGATATCGGCTGCGTCGATCAGCGGGTGATCCACGGCCGGCACCGGATCCTGCCAGATCAGCTCTTCTGCCGGCACCAGCTTGCCGAGGTAGCGGGCGCGCGGGCCCATGTCACGGTGGGTGAGCTTGAACCAGGCGCGGGCATAGGCGTCAGCGAACTCGGCCGGATTCTGCTGGAAGTGACGCGAGATCTTCTCGTAGGCCGGATCGAAACGCAGCGACAGATCGGCGGTGGTCATCATCGGGCGATGCTTCTTGGCCGGGTTGTGCGCGTCCGGGATCATGTCCTCTTCCAGGCAATCCTTGGGATGCCACTGCCAGGCGCCTGCCGGGCTCTTGGACAGCTCCCACTCGTACTTGAAGAGCGTGTTCAGATAGCCCATGTCCCAGGTGGTCGGATTCGGCTTCCAGGCACCTTCGATGCCGCTGGTGATAGCGTGCTCGCCCTTGCCGCTGCCGAAGGCATTCTTCCAGCCGAAACCCTGCTCCTCGATATCAGCACCTTCCGGCTCGCGACCGACATTCGAGTCCGGACCGGCGCCGTGCGCCTTGCCGAAGGTGTGTCCACCGGCCACCAGGGCCACGGTCTCGTAATCATTCATGGCCATGCGCGCAAAGGTCTCGCGCACGTCACGGCCGGAAGCCACTGGATCGGGATTGCCATCAGGGCCCTGCGGGTTGACGTAGATCAGACCCATCTGCACCGCGCCCAGCGGGTTGGCCAGTTCGCGGTCGCCCGAGTAGCGGCTGTTGGCCTTGTCGCTGGTTGCCAGCCACTCACGTTCGGCACCCCAGTTGATCTCGTCTTCCGGCTCCCAGATGTCGGCGCGACCGCCGCCGAAACCAAAGGTCTTGAAGCCCATCGATTCCATGGCCACATTGCCGGCGAGCACGAGCAGGTCGGCCCAGGACAGCTTGCGGCCGTATTTCTGCTTGATCGGCCACAGCAGACGGCGAGCCTTGTCCAGATTGCCGTTGTCCGGCCAGCTGTTGAGCGGGGCGAAGCGCTGGGCACCGGTGCCGGCGCCACCGCGGCCGTCAGCAATACGGTAGGTACCAGCGGCGTGCCAGGTCATGCGCACGAACAGGCCGCCGTAGTGGCCCCAGTCGGCCGGCCACCAATCCTGGGAATCGGTCATCAGCGCGGTCAGATCCTTGACCACGGCGTCGAGATCCAGCGACTGGAATTCCTTGGCGTAGTCGAAGTCTTCGCCCATGGGGTTGGACTTCGAGGACTGGCCGTGCAGGATCTTGAGGTTGAGCTGGTTGGGCCACCAGTCGGCATTGGTCGGGCCAGTGGCGGTGACATGGCTGCCCACCCCACTGATGAACGGACATTTTGCTTCATTCGACATGGCTGTCTCCCTTGATGGATAGCAGATGTAGTACCCCAATCTAGTGCCTGGGGTCCGATAGAGCAACGCAATTATATTGATAGTATCGATAGGCTGCTTGAATGGCTCCTGCGGTCCCCAGGTTCTCGATGTGGCTCAGTTACCGTCGATGGTGCCGGCACTGCCTGGAAGCGAGCGCACCGAGAACTCGCCGACCTCACTCAGCCAGGTGCGCGAGAGTTGTTCACTGCCGGTTCTGATGGTGACCAGATAGATGGCTGCTCCTGCAGCGAAAACCGCGGGCGTCGAATTGGTTTTTCCGACCACTGAGGCATCGCTGGCGCCCACTGCATCCGGATCCGGGCGCATCAACAGATAGCGCACCTGATCGTCGCCGCTGTTGAGGAATATTGAACCACTATAGGCGCCGCCGCGGCGTAGGAAATCGCTGAACGGCGGTAGGAGATTTCCTACAGACGAATCGGATTTCGTCGGCTGCGAAAGGTTCCTGTTTCACTCCATGCTCTGACCCGATCCAGTGTCGGAGACAGAAGATGCGTAGCTTGTGGATGTGCGGATGGTGGCTGCTGTCGGGCGCAAGCCTGGGGTCGGCGGCGACTGTGACCGTTCATGAGTGCCCCGGTCATCATGGCGAGCGGGTGTTCAGCGATCGCCCATCCTGCGCCAGGGACGCACTGCGAACTCTGGTGCTGGAGGTGCCCCCAGCCCAGCCGCTGCCGCCTGAGCCCGCGCGTTCAGCGCCGGATGCGCGCTCCCAACGATCGGCTACGACCAGGCCGCGATCAACCCGGGCAGCCGCTGCACCGCAGTCCTATCTGTGCGAGTCCGGCGACCAGCGCTGGTACCAGCACAATCCCTGCAGCGCCTCGGTGGCCGGGACTGGCAAATCACGGACGAAGCAGCGGGTGCACCAATCCCGGGTGCCACGCGCGCAGGCTTGCCGCGAGATTTCGCGGCCCGCGGCGCTGCTGCGCCGTGGCAGCGAGCACGATGAGCGGGTCGGACCCTATGCCCGGGCCACGGGTCGTGATCCTTGCAGATAGGGGCGGGGCAGGGCGCAGGAGCGCCGCACGGGGGCACAAGTCCAGTGTCCGGTTGTGACGCAAACCCAGGCGTGGGCCGGTGCCCCCGCGCGAGACTGAAACTCGTGCGCCGCAGATCAATGG
This sequence comes from Lysobacterales bacterium, assembly GCA_050250665.1. Lineage (GTDB taxonomy): Bacteria > Pseudomonadota > Gammaproteobacteria > Xanthomonadales > SZUA-5 > JADKFD01. The sequence continues at coordinate 47,821 of JBFWOF010000045.1, forward strand.
CCGCCGCAGAACTCTTTCAGACCGGCTCCGGTTTCTCCAGCCATTCGGATCCGTCAGTCGGGCGCGGAATGACTGCCTGCAGCCGCGTGCCGCTGTTGTCGGATTCCCAGTCGAAACGACCATCCAGCGCCTCGACGCGTTCGCGCATGCTGTCGATACCGGTGCCAGTCTGGTCGTTGCGCGCCGAGTTGCGGGCAGTGCCCTTGCCGTCGTCCTCGATGCTCAGCCTGAACTCGTCCTTGCCGGCTGCCAGCCTGACTCGAACCTGGCGGGCGCCGGAATGGCGCACGCAGTTGGTAATGGCTTCGCGCAGCACCAGCGCCAGGGCGGTTTCGAAATCTGGCGGAAGTATCACGGTGTCGATCTGTTGCTCCAACTCGATGCCGAGCGCATCCAGCGCCAGCCTGGCGCCGGCCAGTTCAGCTCGCAAACCGGCGGCGCGGATGCCCATCACCGCCCGGCGAACCTGCCCCAGAGTCTCTCGCGCCACCCGTTCGACCTCCGCCATTTCGCGACGGGCCGCATCGGCGTCACGATCGTACAGGCGGTTGGCGAGCTCGGCCTTGAGTACGATGACACTGAGCGTGTGGCCGAGCAGATCATGCAGATCACGACCGATGCGTTCGCGCTCGGCAACCCGGGCCAGTTGCCGCACTTCCTCCTGGCTGAGCTTCAATGCGGCGTCCTTGCGGCCATAGGCGGTGGCCAGAACGTTGCCCAGGGCGATCGCGAGCGAAAGCACGCAGGTGAACACCGCCACCATGGCCGGATAGCCCAGATGCAGGTGCCACAGGACATAGCTCAGTAGCAGCGTGCCGCCCAGTACGATTGTTGCGCCCACCGTCAGGGCGCCGCTGGCTGCCGCAACGGCGAAGATCACGTAGGTGTGTGCAGCGGGATTCACCGGCAGCAGCACCAGACCCATTGCACCCATGGCAGCGATGGGCAGCGCTGCCCAAGGTCCATGCGTGCGCCAGGAAGCCACATAGAGCGCCAGGAATGGCGGTAGCGAAATCAAGGTGTATGCCAGCCATCCCGGTCGACCCATGCCGGGCGCCAGCGCGGGGATGAACAGGAACAGCAGATAGATCAGGCTGACCAGACCCACCACGGCCTGACGTTGGTCGCTGCCGAAAGCGCGCCTCGCCAACTTCTGCATGGATTCCGCAAGATTCATCGGCGCTGGTCCCGCTGCCATTCGCTACAGTGTCTGCCCGCTGTGGTTCCGACGCCAGACTCCGGTCGTCAGGCCGGGGAGGTGACAGCTGTCATGCCGCGCCCGGCAGCACCAGGCCATTGGGCATCTGGTAGCCGGAAACAAAGCTGCGGCAGGCATCGGCTTCCAGCGGCCGCGCCAGCCAGTAGCCCTGAACCTCGTCGCAGTTCTCGCCACGCAGGAAGTTCAGCTGCCGGTCGCTCTCGACGCCTTCGGCAACCACGCTCAGTCCCAGCGAATGGGCCATCAGGATGATGGTCGAGGTCAGCACTTCATCATCGACATTGTGCTCGATGCCGTCGATGAAGCTCTTGTCGATCTTGACCGTGTCGATGGCCAGTCCGCGCAGGTAGCTGAGCGAGGAGTAGCCGGTGCCAAAATCGTCGATGGCCACGCGCACGCCAAGTTCACGCAGCTCGGTGACGGCGCGCGCGGTGCGCTTGGGATCGGCCATCAGCGCACTCTCGGTGAGTTCGATCTCGAGCCAGCCTGGAGACAGGCCGTGGCCATCGAGCACCATCTTGACCAGTTCCGGGAATCCGCCGCGGGTCAGTTGCACCGCCGACACATTTACCGCGATGCGCAACTCGCGCATGCCGGCATCGGCCCAGGCACGCGCCTGCGACAACGCCTGGCGCAGCGCCCATTCGCCGAGGTTGAGGATCATGCCGGTCTCTTCGGCCAGCGGGATGAACCGTGACGGCGGCACGTAGCCAAGATCGCCCGAGCGCCACCGCAGCAGCGCTTCAACGCCGGTAATGCGGCCGCTGCGCAGACTCAGCTTGGGTTGATAGACCAGGCGGATCTCGTCGCCATCCAGGGCCTTGCGCAAGGCCGCTTCAAGGCGCGTGCGCTCGCTGGCATCTTCGGCCATGCGGGTCGAATACACGCGATAGGTGTTGCGACCACGCGCCTTGGCGTCGTACATGGCGGCGTCGGCATTGCGCATCAACTCGTCCATGTTGCGACCGTGATCGGGGTAGTAGGCGATGCCGATCGAGGGCGAAATCGCGATTTCCTGGCCACTGACCAACAATGGGCCGGCGAAGGCGTCGAGAATCTCGCTGGCCAGTCGCTCCACACCTTCATTGCTGGTGTCTTCGGTCGCCATCACGGTGAACTCGTCGCCGCCGAAGCGGGCCAGGTATTCGGTGCCGCCGACCACGTGCCCCAGACGTCGTGCGGCCTGCCGCAGCAGTTCATCGCCGGCGGCATGGCCCATCGAGTCATTGATGTGCTTGAAGCGATCGAGATCCATGAACAGCAGCGCAAAGCGCCGACTGCCGCCGCCGTCAATGCGCTGCCGCAGGCGCTGGCGCAGCAGGGCACGGTTGGGCAGAGCCGTGAGCGTGTCGTAATGAGCGAGAAAGCGCAGTCGCTGTTCGGCCCGCTTGCGGTCGGTGATATCGGCCAGCACGGCGACGAAATGGGTGCGCGCGCCTTCCGGCGAGAGCACCTCGGCAATCTGCAGCCAGGCCAGGAAATCGTCACCCGAGCGCCGCCGCTGCCACATCTCGCCGGACCAGTTGCCGCGTTGATCCAGTTGTCGCCGCATCTCGCTGTAGAACTGGCTGCTGTGCTTGACCGAATCGAGAATGCTGGACGGCTGGCCGATCAACTCGTCGATGCCATAGCCGGTCAGTCGCGAAAAGGCCGGGTTGGCGGACACGAAGCAGAAGTCCAGGCTGGTGATCGACACACCTTCGAGCATGTGCCGGATCACTTCGGCGCTGATGCGGCGCTGCGCCTCTTCGGCGCGCTCGCGCTCGATCACACGTGAGGTGCCGGAAACCAGTTGCGGCTTGCCGCCAGAGTCGCGCGAGACCACGCGGCCGCGCGAGCGCACCCAGTTCCAGGCACCATCCGAACCGCGCATGCGGAACTCGACCTCATACAGCTCGCTGTCGCCCCGCAGATTCGCAGCGATGGCGGCCTCGATACGTTCCAGATCGTCCCGGTGGACCGCGCGCAGGCGCCACTCCGAGCCCTTGATCGAGTGCTGATCGGCAAATCCGAGCATGGACTCGGTGCTGGTCCAGGTCAGCAGATCGGCTTCGATCTCCCAGATCCAGAAGGTGTCACCACTGCCCCAGAGCGCCCACATCAGGCGCTGGTCCGAGTGCAGGACATCGGGCAGGATGCGGCTGCCACGCAGGGCCGAGCGGCGACCGATCGCCCAGCCGGCGACGGTTCCCAGGATCACGGCAAAGCAGGCCACGAACAGCCACTGCACTACGGAAATGGAAGCCAGGGTGAGCCCGGCATGTGCCGGCCGGCCGACAACCATCAGCCCCAGCCAAAGCAAGATCGAATGTTTTGCGCGCATGGTGATCCACGATTCCCCCCGGCGCGATTGTACGAGGCAGATGCGCCGAGCGATACGCGTCGGCGGGCGCCGAGTGCTCTACAATCGACAGATCTTGATGCTGTGACTCTCATGGACAACACCACCATTCCTGATTTCGAAGAACTGGGACTGGCACTGCGTGCCCTCAACGCGGATGTCGGTGCGGCAGATTTTCACGGCAGCCTGTGCGGCTTTCTCAGCGGCGGAGGGCAGGGGCTGGAGCAGTTTCTGGTGGCCATGTCACTGGATCAGGTCGGCCATGCCGATGCCCAATCCCGAGCGCTGGTCGGTGAGCTGTTTCGCAGCAGCGATGAACAGATGGACGACGACAGCTTCGCCTTCTCGCCGCTGCTGCCGGACATGGACAGGCCCCTGTCCGAACGAACCGAGGCCTTGCTGCAATGGTGCCAGGGCTTCGTCGGCGGACTCGGGCTCGGCGGCTTCGCCGATGAGAAGCTGCTGTCTGCCGACGGCCGCGAAGTGCTGCGTGATCTGATCGAGATTTCGCGCACACCGGTGAGCCTGGATGAGGACGAAGAAGTGGACGAAAGCGCATTGGCCGAGCTGATCGAGTTTGCCCGGGTGGGTGCGCTGCTGCTGCGTGAAGATCTGCGTGCGCCGAAACGGGCAAGCCAGAAGGCGGCTCGGGCATGAGTGTCAGCGCCAGCGAGTACCGGCGGCGTCGCCGCCAGCTGATGGAACTGGCCGGCGACGGCGCCATCATCATCGTGCCCTCGGCGCCCGAACGCATCCGCAACAACGACGCCCACTATCCCTATCGGCAGGACAGCGATCTGGTGTACCTGACCGGTTTCGACGAGCCCGAATCGGTGCTGGTGCTGGTGCCGGGTCGCGAGGCTGCCGAGACCATTCTGTTCTGTCGTGAACGCGACCGCGCCCGCGAGCAGTGGGATGGCCCGCGGCTGGGGCCAGAGCAGGCGCCGGAGCTGCTGCTGGTGGACGACGCCTTTCCCATTGCCGATATCGACGACATCCTGCCCGGGCTGATCGAAGGCCGAGAGCGCGTCTATTACCACTTCGGCCGCGATTCGGAATTCGATCTGCGGGTACTGGCCTGGATCAATCGTGTGCGCGCCGAAGTGCGTCGCGGCGCGCGGGCGCCGCACGAGATCATCGCGCTCGGCTTCCTGCTGCATGAGCTGCGGTTGTTCAAGAGCCGCGGCGAAGTCCAGTTGATGCGGCGCTCGGCGCGCATAGCCGCCGAGGCCCATACCCGGGTGCTGAACATGTGCCGGCCGGGCTTGAGCGAATTCGAGATCGAGGCAGAGATCCTGCACACCTTCCGTCGCCATCAATCAGTGTCAGCCTACGAGCCGATCGTGGCCGCGGGTGCCAATGCCTGCGTGCTGCACTACCGGGCCAATCAGTCCGAACTCAAGGACGGCGATCTGCTGCTGGTGGATGCCGGCGCCGAGTACGCCTTCTATGCCAGCGACATCACCCGCACCATTCCGATCAACGGCAGGTTCTCGCCGGAACAGAAAGCCATCTACCAGCTGGTGCTGGACGCGCAGCTGGCGGCCATCGATCAGGCCAGACCCGGCAATCACTGGAACGATGTGCACGACACCGCCGTGCGGGTGATCGTCGCCGGCCTGATCAAGCTCGGCCTGCTCAAGGGCAGTCTCGCCCGGAACCTGAAGGACGAGCGCTACAAGGATTTCTACATGCACAAGACCGGCCACTGGATCGGCCTGGATGTGCACGATGTCGGCGACTACCGCATCGACGGCGAACCGCGACTGCTGGAAGCGGGCATGGTGATGACGGTCGAGCCCGGCATCTACATCTCCCCTGATCTGGTCGATGTGCCGGCGCGCTGGCGCGGCATCGGTGTGCGCATCGAAGACGATGTGCTGGTCACGCGCAAGGATCCCGACGTGCTGACCTCGGGCGTGGTCAAGGACATCGAGTCGATCGAGGCGGCCATGTCGGCAGCGGCCAGAGAGCGTGGGGACGTCGCCAAGCGGACAAGACGCCGGGCAGCGTAGTTGCTTCAGCGGCGCGGCCCTGTGGGAGCGGACTTTGTCCGCGATCATCAGCCCGCGAAGTGCACGATCGCGGACGTACCCGTCCGACAGCCCCCATTCTTCCGCTGGCTTTGATCCTCGGCGAGTCTCAGACGATGTTCGTTTCTGGTCTTGCCCGGTGGCTGGTTCTTCCCTCGGTTCTGTCGTCTGGTTCATGCGCATC
>JBFWOF010000046.1:0-52644 GCA_050250665.1 Lysobacterales bacterium
ATGCGCATGAACCAGACGACAGAACCGAGGGAAGAACCAGCCACCGGGCAAGACCAGAAACGAACATCGTCTCAGACTCGCCGAGGATCAAAGCCAGCGGAAGAATGGGGGCTGTCGGACGGGTACGGAGCGCCTTCATGGCGCGACCGGTGACGCCGTAGCGCATTACGGCAGTCGCGACGCAAGGTCGCTCCTGCCGGGGCAGCAAGGCTATGCTCCACGCGATGCCTATTCGCGTTCTTTCCGACCACCTGATCAATCAAATCGCCGCGGGCGAGGTGATCGAGCGGCCGTCGTCGGTGGTCAAGGAACTGGTTGAGAACGCGCTGGATGCGGGCGCGGGGCTGGTGGAGATCGACATTGAGGCCGGCGGCGCCAAGCTGATCCGCATCAGCGATGACGGTGGCGGCATTCCGGTGGATGAGTTGCCGCTGGCGCTGAATCGACATGCGACCAGCAAGATCACGTCGATGGACGATCTTGAGGTGGTGCGCTCGCTGGGCTTCAGAGGTGAGGCGCTACCCAGCATCGCCTCGGTGTCGCGGCTGACGCTGGCCTCGCGCACGCCGGGCGAGGCGCACGGCTATCGGGTGGATGCGTCGGCCGGTCAGGTGTCGCTGCCGCGGGCCGAGGCCATGCGCCCGGGCACGCGCGTGGAGGCCTGGGATCTGTTCTACAACGTGCCGGCGCGGCGCAAGTTTCTGAAGGCCGAACGCACGGAATTCGGGCACATCGAGGATTGGGTGCGCTCCCTGGCCCTGGCCCGGCCCGAGGTGGAGTTCCGGCTCAGCCACAATGGCAAATCGCAATTGCCGATCCGTGCCGCGCTGGAACCCGAACAGATGCGAGCGCGGCTGCGTTCGGTGGTTGGGCCGGCTTTTGCCGAGCGTGCGCTGGATCTGGATTTCGAGGGCGCCGGCGCCCGTTTGCGCGGCTGGGTCGGGCTGCCTACCGACGCCCGTTCGCAGGCCGATCAGCAGTATTTCTACGTCAACGGTCGATTGGTGCGCGATCGACTGATCGCCCATGCGGTGCGTCAGGCCTATGCCGATGTGCTCTTCCATGGGCGTCATCCGGCTTTCGTGCTGTATCTGGACATCGATCCGGCGCGGGTCGACGTGAATGTCCATCCGGCCAAGCATGAGGTGCGTTTTCGCGACGGTCGCATCGTTCACGACATGATCTATCGCACGCTGCACGAGGCCCTGGCGGGCACTCGCGCCGGCAGCGTAGGCGGAGTCGCGGTCGGTGGCCCGTTGGCAGCGCCGGCGGACACTGTGGAAAGGCCATCGGCGACGCCGACGGCCGGCAGCTTCACGCAAATGCCCATGCGCCTGGGTCAGGGACAGGTCGCGCAGCCTTTGGCGGCCTATCGAGCCTTGTATTCCAGCGATTCCGTTGCCTCCCCGGCGACCCAGACAGCTTCGGAATCCAGCGCCGACACGCCGCCCCTGGGATTCGCTCTGGCCCAATTGCACGGCGTGTTCGTGCTGGCCGAGAACGCCGCCGGACTGGTGCTGGTGGACATGCATGCGGCGCACGAGCGCATCACCTACGAGCGGCTCAAGCAAGGTCTGGACGGCATGGGCGTGCGCTCGCAGACGCTGCTGGTGCCCTTGCAGATTGCCGTGTCCGGACGCGAAGCAGACTTGGCCGAAACCGCTGCCGAGCAGTTCGAGGCACTGGGCTTCGAAGTGGTGCGTTCCGGCCTCGAGTCCATCAGTGTGCGTCGGGTGCCGACGGCACTGGCTGATCTGAACATCGAAGCGCTGGTGCGGGATGTGCTGTCCGATCTGCGCCAGCACGGCAGTTCCACCCGCATCGAAGAAACCCGCAACGAGCTGCTCGGCACGCTGGCCTGCCACGCCTCGGTACGGGCCAATCGGCGCCTGACCGTCCCCGAAATGAACGCATTGCTACGCGATATGGAAGCCACCGAACGCAGCGGCCAGTGCAATCACGGCCGACCCACCTGGGTGCAGCTGGACAAGGCGGCGCTTGATCGATTGTTCTTGCGGGGGCGCTGAGGTGCGCCGGCCGATTTTCGCTCTGGTAGAGCGGAGCTTGCTCCGCTGCTCTGGCTGGGCTTCGGTCTTGCCCTTTGCTTGGGTCACTCAGGAGAAGCCGCAAACCCTGCCGAGCAAGCTCGGCACTACAACAGCCTCGTGCACCCATGCTCTGGTAGAGCGGAGCTTGCTCCGCTGCTCTGGCCGGGCTTGTGCTCTGGCCTTTGCTTGGGTGACTCAGGAGAAGCCGCAAACCCTGCCGAGCAAGCTCGGCACTACAACAGCCTCGTGCACCCATGCTCTGGTAGAGCGGAGCTTGCTCCGTTGTTCTGGCTGGGCTTTTGGCTCGGCCCACCGCGGCAGGGGCCTCGCATGATGACTGCTGCATCGGATGGAAACCCGGCTCCAAAACCGCGGGTGTGGATGATCAATCAATGGCTGCCGCCCGATCCGGCGCCGACCGCCGTGCTGTGTGGCGAGGTGATCGATCTGCTGCAGGCTGAGGGTTTCGAGATGGTGTTGCTGAGCCGTGCGCGGGGCGCCGATGGACTTGGCGCCGGGGACGGCGATACGATCAGACGAATCGTGATCGACCGGCTTGTGAGCGGGCCCACGGGCATTGTCGCCAAGCTGGCTTCCTGGCCGACGTTTGCGTGGCGCGCGTGGCGCCTTCTGCGACGAGACCTGCAGGCGGGCGATGTGGTGATCGTCTGCAGTGATCCGCCCTTGTTCTATCCGCTGGCCATCACGGCTGCCGGCCGCGCGGGCGCACGGGCCATACACTGGAGTCAGGACGTCTATCCCGATGTGGTGCAGCGCTACTGGCCCTCGAGCTGGCTGGCGCTGGCCCTGGCGCCGCTGCGCTGGCTGCGAAACGCGGCCCTGCGACGTGCCGACCAGGTGGTCGTGATCAGCGCTGGCATGGGCCAGCTGATGCAATCGGCCGGTGCCCGCACCACGCTGATTCCCAACTGGGCGCGCGATGATCGATTGAAAGCACGCGCCCTGGGTGATTCTTCCCTGCGGCGCCGGCATTTTGCCGACGACGAGTTCGTGCTCGCCTATTCCGGCAACCTGGGCCGTGTGCACGAGTTTGACACGCTGCTTGCTGCGGCCCATCAGTTGCGCGCCAACCCGAAGGTCAAGTTCCTGATCGTGGGCTCCGGACCGCGCCTGGCCCTGTTGCAAGCCATCGTGGCCACCGAGCGCCTGGACAGCTTCAGTTTTCTGCCGCTGCAACCGGCGGCGGAACTGGCCGACACGCTGGCCGCTGGCGATATGCACTATGTCAGCCTGCGCCCTGAATTCGAGGGCCTGGTACTGCCGAGCAAGCTCTACAGTATCGCTGCAGTCGGTCGAGGAGTCCTGTTCTGCGGTGATCCGGAAGGCGAAAGCGCCAGCCTGGTGGCGGATCATCATTGCGGCATCGCGATCGAAGCTGGCAAGGGGCGTGAGCTGGCGGCCGTCATTGACGAACTGGCAGCCGACAAGGCCCGCTGCGCCGAGTTTGGCGCGCAGGCTCGGGCAATGATCGAGCAAGGTTATTCGCGAGACTCGGCCATGGGCAAGTGGCGCGGGGTGTTGCAGGCGCTTGCGACCGAAACTGGCGCTGCGTAGAGGGCACAAGCCCGGCAGAAGCAGCGGAGCAAGCTCCGCTCTACGAGAGCGGCGGTGTACGAGGCCTTCGTAGTGCCGAGCTTGCTCGGCAGGGTGTGCAACGAAAGCGACGGTGTACGAGGCTTTTGTAGTGTCGAGCTTGCTCGGCAGGGTGTGCAACGAAAGCGGCGGTGTACGAGGCTTTTGTAGTGTCGAGCTTGCTCGGCAGGGTGTGCAACGAAAGCGGCGGTGTACGAGGCTTTTGTAGTGCCGAGCTTGCTCGGCAGGGTGTGCAACGAAAGCGGCGGTGTACGAGGCTTTTGTAGTGTCGAGCTTGCTCGGCAGGGTGTGCAACGAAAGCGGCGGTGTACGAGGCTTTTGTAGTGCCGAGCTTGCTCGGCAGGGTGTGCGGCTTTGGGGTCGCGGCCATGAATCTGAACGCGAAGATCGAAGAACCAAAGCCGAGCAGAAGCAGCGGAGCAAGCTCCGCTCTACCAAAGCGTCGGCGTACGAAGCCTCTGTAGTGCCGAGCTTGCTCGGCAGGGTGTGCAACGCTCCGCCGGAGCTTGCAAGACGTCCATATCGCGCCAACAATCTTGGCCCTTGCCAACTCTCTGGTCCGCTGCCCATGGCCAGTCCCAGACTGCTGCACGGCCGTCAATCGCAGGTTGGTCTCTGGTATGTGATCACCACCGTATCTCTGGGCCGTATTCCGGTGTTTGCTTCAGCCCAAGCGGCCCAACTGGTGGCCGAGGAGATTCGCCGCGTGCCTCAGAATTTCGCTGAATCGCACGCATGGGTGGTGATGCCGGATCATCTGCACTGGATGATCGAATTGCGTTCGGGCATCGACCTCAGTCGTCTGGTTCAGGGCTTGAAGTCGCGCAGTGCAATCGCCGTAAACCGAAGCCGAGGGCAATCGGGGCCCATCTGGCAGCCAGGTTTTTATGATCACCAGCTACGCGCGGACGAAGATTTTCGGGCCCAGGCTCGGTACATCGTAGCGAATCCCTTGCGGCGCGGGCTTGTGGCAAGGATTGAAGATTATCCGCACTTGTGGTGCCGGTGGATTGCCGGCATGGCGGATCTGGATTGAACTTGGTTACGCGGTGCTCGTCTCACGTCGAGGGTCAAAGCCCAGCAGAAGCAGCGGAGCAAGCTCCGCTCTACCAAAGCAGCGATGTACGAGGCTGTTGTAGTGCCGAGCTTGCTCGGCACGATGTGCAACGAGAGCGGCGGTGTGCGAGGCTGTCACGTGCCGAGCTTGCGGGGCAGGGTGTGCGGCTGTTCGGGCGCACAGGAGAGCCAAGCCCAAAGCCAAGCAGAAGCAGCGGAGCAAGCTCCGCTCTACCAAAGCGTCGGCGTACGAAGCCTCTGTAGTGCCGAGCTTGCTCGGCAGGGTGTGCAACGAAAGCGGCGGTGTACGAGGCCTTTGTAGTGCCGAGCTTGCTCGGCAGGGTGTGCAACGAAAGCGGCGGTGTACGAGGCCTTTGTAGTGCCGAGCTTGCTCGGCAGGGTGTGCGGCTGTTCGGGCAGGCGGGAAGAGCCAAGGCCAAAGCCGAGCAGAAGCAGCGGAGCAAGCTCCGCTCTACCAAAGCGTCGGCGTACGAGGCCTCTGTAGTGCCGAGCTTGCTCGGCAGGATGTGCCCTACTGCACGACCTCTAGCGCCCGCAGTACCTGCTCGGCGAGTTCGTCTACCGGTGCCTCGGCGCTGCGCAGATGAAGTTCCGGGTTTTCCGGTTCTTCATAGGGTGCGTCGATGCCGGTGAAATTGGGAATGAGGCCGGCGCGGGCGCGGGCGTAGAGGCCTTTGACGTCGCGCTGTTCGCAGACTTCCAGCGGGGTGTCGACGAAGATCTCGAGGAACTCGCCGGGGGCGAACAGGCTGCGGGCCAGGTCGCGCTCAGAGCGGTAGGGCGAGATGAAGCTGACCAGCACGATCAGTCCGGCGTCGGTCATCAGCTTGGCCACTTCGGCGATGCGGCGGATGTTCTCGACGCGATCTTCCGGCGTGAATCCCAGGTCCTTGTTGAGGCCGTGGCGGACGTTGTCGCCGTCGAGCAGATAGGTGTGGTAACCGGCGCCATGCAGGCGGCGATCGACCAGATTGGCGATGGTCGACTTGCCGGAGCCGGACAGGCCGGTGAACCACAGGCAGCGCGGCTGCTGGCCCTTGATGGCGGCGCGCGCGGCGCGATCGATGCTGAGCAGTTGCCGGTGCACATTGCTGGCGCGGCGCAGCGCGAAATCGATGGTGCCGCAGGCGACGGTGGCGTTGCTCTGGCGGTCGATCAGGATGAAGCCGCCGAGCGCGCGATTGTCGGCGTAGCGCTCGAAGGCAATCGGTGCGCTGAGGCTGAGGTTGCAATAGCCGACCTCGTTCAGCTCCAGGCGCTTGGCCGCCAGATGCTGTTGGGTGTTGACGTCGACCTTGTGCTTGATCTCGCCGATCTGGGCGCTGACGCTGCGGCTGCCCTGTTTCAGCCAGTAGGGGCGACCGGGCAACAGCGGTTCGTCGCCCATCCACAGCAGATGCACGGCGAACTGATCGGCCACTTCGGAGGGGTTGCGCGCGGCCGCGATGACGTCGCCGCGGCTGATGTCGATCTCATCGCGCAGGGTCAGGGTGACGGCCCGGCCGGCGCTGGCGCGCGGCAGATCGCCATCGGCGCTGACGATGCGGGCGACGCGGCTGCGGGCGCCGGAGGGCAGGGCGACGATCTCCATGCCTGGCTGCACCTCGCCGGAGACCAGCGTGCCGGCGTAGCCGCGGAAGTGCGAATCGGGTCGGTTGACCCACTGCACCGGCATGCGCAGGCCCAGATCCTGCTCGGCGCGATCGCTGTCGGCCTGCTCCAGCAGTTCCAGCAGCGGCGCGCCGCTGTACCAGGGCATGGTGGTCGACCCATGCATGACGTTGTCGCCATTGAGCGCCGACATCGGCACGCAGTGCACACTGGCGATGCCGAGTTGTTCCGCCAGCGCCCGGTATTCCTCGGCAATGGCGTCGAACACCGACTGTTGATAGTCGACCATGTCCATCTTGTTGACCGCCAGAATCACCTGGCGCACGCCGAGCAGGTCGACGATGTAGCTGTGCCGACGCGTCTGCGTGAGCACGCCCTTGCGGGCATCGATCAGGACCACCGCCAGGTCGGCCGTGGACGCGCCGGTGGCCATGTTGCGGGTGTACTGCTCGTGGCCAGGGCAGTCGGCGACGATGAACTTGCGGCGCTCGGTACTGAAATAGCGGTAGGCGACATCGATGGTGATGCCCTGCTCGCGCTCGGCGCTGAGACCGTCTACCAGCAGCGCGAAGTCGATGGCTTCGCCTTGCGTGCCGTGCTTGCGGCTGTCCGTTTCCAGCGCCGCCAGTTGATCGTCGAAGAGCTGCAGGCTGTCGTGCAGCAGGCGCCCGATCAGCGTGCTCTTGCCGTCATCGACGCTGCCGCAGGTGATGAATCGCAGCAGCGATTTGTGTTCGTGTTGCTTCAGGTAGGCGGCGATCTCGCTCTCGGCGTCGGCGGCTGCGCTCAGGGCAATGGGGTCCATCAGAAATAGCCCTCCTGCTTCTTCTTCTCCATCGAGGCTGCAGGATCGTGGTCGATCACCCGGCCCTGGCGCTCGGAGGTGCGCGCGATCAGCATTTCGGCAATGACCGCCTCCAGCGTATCGGCATTGGATTCGACCGCGCCGGTCAACGGATAGCAGCCCAGCGTGCGGAAGCGCACCGAACGCTGCTCGGGCACCTCACCGGCTTTCAGCGGCAAGCGATGGTCATCGACCATGATCAGGGCGCCATCGCGCTCGACCACCGGCCGCGGTGCGGCGAAGTACAGCGGCACCACCGGAATCTGTTCGCGGTAGATGTACAGCCAGATGTCGAGTTCGGTCCAGTTCGAGAGCGGGAAGGCGCGCACGCTCTCGCCTTTGTGCACGCGGGTGTTGTAGACATTCCATAGCTCCGGGCGCTGGTTCTTCGGATCCCAGCGGTGTTCGGCGCTGCGGAAGGAGAACACTCGCTCCTTGGCCCGGGATTTCTCTTCGTCGCGACGGGCGCCGCCGATGGCGGCATCGAAGCGGTAATGATCCAGCGCCTGGCGCAGCGCCTGGGTTTTCATGACATCGGTATGGACGCTGGCCCCATGGGTGACCGGCGAGATGCCCTGGGCCAGACCCTGCTGGTTGGTGTACACCCGCACATCGATGCCGAAGCGTTCCGGCAGGCTGTCGCGGAAGGCGATCATCTCCCGGAATTTCCAGGTGGTGTCGATATGCAGCAGCGGTATCGGCGGCCGGGCCGGGTAGAAGGCCTTGCGCAGCAGATGCAGCAGCACCGAACTGTCCTTGCCGACCGAATAGAGCATGACCGGGTTGCTGAACTCGGCCGCGACCTCGCGGAATATGTGGATGCTTTCGGCTTCGAGCCGGTCGAGATGAGTCAGCATGGGCGGGGCAGAGGCAGTTCGGCGAGCGCGAAGTATGTCGCGGGCGGCGGCAGGTTCAAGTGCGGCGATGGTCATATGATCGGACGTCTGGACGTTCAGACGCCCACGATATCAGCCAGTCGCGGGCCCGATATGACCATTGGGCATGAGTAAAAGCCGCGCGCGCCCGAGGTCACGGGTGTCGAAGGGAGGGCGCCGCGGCGCGGCGCCGCGGGTGCTTTGTGGTAGGCCAGGGTGCCGCGCAGCGGCTCCCCGGCGTCATTGCGAGCCACCTGTTCCGTTCCGAAACTGCCCACAGGCCATGAACCACAAGCTGCCTGTAGGAGCGACCTTGCGTCGCGACCGGCAAGTCGCACGTCCGCCGCTGCGGTCGCGCCGCAAGGGCGCTCCTACCGGTGAACAAAGTCGGCGTTGCGCCGACGCTGACAACAAATCAATAACTTACGATATGGGCTCATGGAGACCCCGGACTTGATCCGGGGGAAGCAATCCAGCGGCGTGCCGAAAAGCACGGGATTGCTTCGTCGCTACGCTCCTCGCAATGACGCACCAACCAAGGGCCATCAGCCCGGGTTTGGCGTAGGCCGAGGTTGCCGCGGGGTGGCGCCGCATTTGCGCAGGCTGAAGATCAAAAGCGGCCGCGCAGGCGCGCGGCCCTGCTCGAAGCTGCTCCGGCCAGGCGAGCCTACAGCTCGGTGCCGTTGCAGATCACTACATCGGCCTTGCGCAGCGCGAACAGGCCGACGGTGACCACGCCGGGCACTTGGTTGAGATCGCGTTCCAGCTGTTCCGGATGGGTGATGCGCATGCCGTGCACATCCAGGATCTGGCAACCGTTGTCGGTCAGCACGCCCTCGCGCAGCACCGGCTGGCCGCCGAGCTTGACGATCTGGCGGGCCACGAAGCTGCGCGCCATCGGAATCACTTCGATCGGCAGCGGAAAGGCGCCGAGCAGGTCCACGCGCTTGCTGTCATCGATCAGGCAGACGAATTTGCGGCTGGCGCCAGCGACGATCTTCTCGCGGGTCAGAGCTGCACCGCCGCCCTTGATCAGGCGGAAGTGGGGATCGCATTCGTCAGCGCCGTCGATGTACACCGGCAGATCACCCGTGCTGTTCAGTTCCAGCACACGGATGCCGTGCTGCTTGAGCAGCGCGGTGCTGGCTTCGGAACTGGACACCGCGCCCTCGATATCGTGCTTGCGTTCGGCCAGCAGCGGAATGAACTGGTTCACCGTGGAACCGGTGCCGACACCTATCACCGCGCCGTCTTCGACATAGCGCATCGCCGCCTGCGCCGAGCGGCGTTTCTGTTCGTCCTGGGTCATGGCATCGCTCAGAAGAGTTGATTCGACGCAGTCTAGCGGCTTGCCTCGTGCCGGGCACCTGCGACAGTAGTAGCCCGGGTAAGCGCAGCGCACCCGGGGATTGTCGCAATGCGTCCCGGGTGCGCCTGCGGCTTACCGGGCTACGTGGAATGTTGTGGGTTCGGACTTGTCCCAACGCTTTCTGCCGGAACAGGGCAGCAGCGTAGGTTGGGCTAAGGCCGGAGGCCGTGCCCAACAGGGGCGCATCAACTTGTTGGGCACGGCCTCCGGCCTTAGCCCAACCTACCCGAGGCAAGCCGCAGTAGCCCGGGTAAGCGCAGCGCACCCGGGGATTGTCGCAATGCGTCCCGGGTGCGCCCGCGGCTTACCCGGGCTATGGGGATTACTTCGCCAGCGCCGTAATCGCCTGCCACTCGGTCTCGCTCACTGGCATCACTGACAGCCGGTTGCCGCGTTTGACCAGAGCCAGGTCAGCCAGCTCGGGCAGGGTCTTCAGCATTTCCAGCGGCAGCGGCTGCTTGAACTTGCGCTGGAACTCGACTTCCACTGCCGACCAGCGCGGATCCTCGGGTTTGCTGCCGGCATCGAAATAGTCGCTGCCCGGATCGAACTGGGTGGGATCGGGAAAGGCCGCCTTGCGGATGCGGGCAATGCCGACGGCGGCCGGCACGGCGCAGCTGGAGTGATAGAACAGCACTTCGTCGCCGACCGCCATGCTGCGCAGGTAGTTGCGGGCCTGGTAGTTGCGCACGCCGTCCCAGGCCTCGCGCTTCTTGCGTTTGAGGTCGTCGATGGAAAACACATCGGGTTCGCTCTTCATCAGCCAGTAGGACATTCAGGGCTCCTCTGCAGAAAGACGCTGGGCATCTACCGTTATTGTTTCAGCTTGGACGGGCGGTGACGTGAAAAAGTCCCGGTGAGCCGCGACGCAGCACACCGGGCTACGCGCATCAGGCGGGTTCATGGCCCTCGGTCTGCGACTCAATCCGGCACTGCTGCGCCGGTCGTGATCAACTCGCGTTCGGTCACGACAAAATCCAGCGGCACGTCCCAATCCGCCATCGGGATGGCTTCGACTTCCTGGCAGGCGTAGCCGATGCCGATCAGCCACGGTGGCTTGCGCTCATCGCGCCGGAACGCCAGCGCCCGATCGTAGTAGCCCGCGCCGGATCCGAGGCGACCGCCGACGCGGTCAAAGGCCAGCAGCGGGATCAGCACCACATCCATCTGCGCCGGATCGATCAGTTCGGCGACTTCGACCAGCGGCTCGGGTATGCCGAAGCGGTTCGCCATCAGCCGTTTCTGCTGGCCGTTCCAGTGGGCAAAACGCATTTGTGGCGCCGTGTGTTCGACATGCGGCAGGTAGACGGCACGGCCGCGCTTGAGCGCTGCGTCCATGGTGTCGCCCAGTGACAACTCGGAAGCGACCGCTGCATAGGCGCCGATGCGTTGCGCCGCCATGTACACGGTGAAGTCGTGCAGCCGATCGCACACCGCGCGGGCGGCCTCGGCACGCTGTTCATCGCTGAGGGCGCGCCGGGCGGCGCGGGTGCGGCGCCGCAGTTCGTGGCGCACCAGGTCAGTGCTGTCATCCAATCAGGGGTCCTCCGCCGATGCCGTTGCGGGTCTCACGACCTTGATCCGTAGGATCAGGTGGGAAGAAGAGCACCGCTAAAGGCGGTCCGCTGCGAGGCGGACAAGCTCATGCGCGGTGGAAAGCTCTTCCCAAGGTCGAACAACAGGGTCAAGGTATTTTGCGGACGCGCTGTCGAACAACGCAGAGGACGCAGGGCTATCTTAGCTGCGCGCCAGCGCCGCCTCAAGCTTGGCGTTGAGCTGTCGCAGCTCTTCGCCCACATCCACGCCCACCTTTTTCAGTTCGGTGCGCGCCTGCAGCGATTCGTGGGCGATGTTGAGCGCCGCCATCACGGCAATGCGTTCCAGCCCGACCAGCTTGGCGCCGGCGCGGATCTCGCGCATCTTGCCGTCGAGATAGAGCGCCGCCTCTATCAGCCCCGGCCGGTCTTCCTCTGAACAGGCCACTGCATATTCCCGATCGAGAATGTGGACCTTGACCGCCTGCTGACTCATCCGTTCTGCTCCATCGCCTTCAATCGAGTGATCATCGCTTCCACCCGCGAACGCGCTTGTTCGTTCTTGGCCAGCAGGGTGGCGCGCTCCTGCGCAAGCTGTTCCTGCGCCGCCTTGAGGCTGCGATTCTCCTCGAACAATCGCGCATTGGTATTGAGCAGACGCTCCAGCTTTTCGGCCAGAGACCTGAGTTCGCCTTCCACCGCTAAGCGTTCAGCCATGATTGCCCGGCTCATCCTGCGATTCCTGACCCAAGTCTAACCCAGACTGCATTTGCGGCAGGGGTGGTGAGGGCTGGTGGCGGGAAATATCTTTGGGGGGCACAGGGCACAGGGCACGGGGTACCGAGTTAGATTGCACGGCTTTGGTGGGTCCGGACTTGTCCGGACGCTGTTCGGCAATGCCATCGGCACCCGGCCGAATTGAGCGTGCGGCCTTGAGGAGGGACGCGCGCCTGTGCGGCCGCTCTTGATCTGTCGGCGGCGCAAAGCGGCGCCGCAGCGCGGCGCCCTCCACGGCAGCGGCACGAAGCATCCGGAATGCGGTTCATTGAAACCCTTCAATTTCACCAGAAACTGCCCGGCGGCCTTCAACCTGCGTCATTGCGAGGAGCGCAGCGACGAAGCAATCCAGCGCTTCTGCGGCTGTGTGTCTGGATCGCTTCCCCCGGATCAAGTCCGGGGTCTCCATGAACCCATATCGTCAGTGATTGAATCTCAATATTCCGGCACGAGCCGGCCTTTGTAGCCCGAAGTGCGCGCAGCGCTCTCCGGGCGGTGAAGCGAAAGAGCCCCGGTGAGCCGCTGCGCGGCACACCAGGCTACGCACAGCCGGCGAGTTCATGGCCCGTGGGCAATGTCGGGCACACACAGGTGGCTCGCAATGACGCATCCAGATCTTTCAGTACCGTTTCACAAAGTGCGTCGAGATGGACACCAGGGAGCAGAAGCGTCCGGACAAGTCCGGACCCACAGGAGCGGTAGCGTCCGCGCCAATGGTGGCCTTCCCGTGCATCGCATCCAGCGACACGCGCAGTCGACGTCGAATCCGCAAGAATTGCAGGCTGGATCGGGTCTGTAGCTGCAGCACATCAGGAATGAGGATCGATGTTGATGAGATGGCAGAAATGCTTGTGGGCCGGCGTCTTGCTGATGCTCACCGCGCAGGCCCTGGCGGCCGAGGGCTCGCGCATTGCCAACGGTGAGCTGGCGATCACCCTGATCAGCGAGCGGGTGGCGCTGGTGCCGGGTGGCTCGCAGCGGCTGGGACTGCTGATCGAACACCAGCCGCACTGGCATACCTATTGGCAGAACGCGGGCGATTCGGGCATTCCGACCAAGCTGCGCTGGAATCTGCCGGACGGCATTGCCGCGGGCGAGATTCAATGGCCGCATCCGCAACGCTTTGACCTCGCCGGCATCATCAACTTCGGTTATGGCGATCGCATCCTGTTGCCGGTACCGCTTGAAGTGTCGGCCGCGCTGTCGCCGCCATCCTCGCCGCTGACGGTGACCGTCGACTGGCTGGTGTGCAAGGAAGAGTGCATACCGGGCCGGGCCGAACTCAGTATGAGCCTGCCGGTGGCGACTGCAGCGGCAGCCGATACGCAGTGGGCCGCCGATTTTGCCGCGGCCGACGCGCGCATACCGGTGGCCGCCGATTGGCGCGCCAATGTCCGCATTGATGGCGAACTGGCGCAGGTAGAGGTCGAGCTTCCGGCGGATTTCCCGGCGGATGCGCCGGTGGATCTGTATCCGGTGGAGGTCGAGGTGCTGTCCAACGCCACGCCGGCTGATCGCGCCGTGCATGCCGGCGTGCTGCACTGGCCGGCGGCGCGCAGCGACTATCTGCAGGACGTCCCGGAAACTCTGGATCTGGTGGTGGTCAGCGGCGAGCCGCCCAATAGTCGCGCCTGGCAGTTGCGTGCTCAGGTGCTGGATCTTACAGCGGCGCCGACGGCCGAGGTCGCCGCGCTCCCGGCTGCAGACACCGGCAGCCCGGCACCGGGCATGTCCATCGCCACCGCGCTGCTGTTTGCGCTGCTCGGCGGCGCCATCCTCAATCTGATGCCCTGCGTGTTCCCGGTGCTGACGCTGAAGGCGCTGGCGCTGCGCGGTGATGTCAGCCATCTGCGCCATGGCCTGCTGTATGCGGCCGGCAGCGTGCTCGCCTTCCTGGCGCTGGCTGCCGCACTGCTGGCGCTGCGCGCGGCTGGCGAGTCGCTCGGCTGGGGCTTCCAACTGCAGTCGCCGTGGCTGATCGGCGCGCTGGTGTACCTGTTCTTCGCGATGGGTCTGAGTCTGTCCGGCGTATTCACCTTCGGCGAGCGTCTGATGGGTGTGGGCCAGAGCCTGACCGAAGGCGAGGGCGATCGCGCCGCCTTCTTCACCGGTGTGCTCGCGGCGGTGGTCGCCAGCCCGTGCACGGCGCCGTTCATGGGCGCGGCGATGGGTTTTGCACTGACCCAGTCGGCCGCGCTGGCGCTGCTGATCTTCGGTACGCTCGGTTTCGGACTGGCCTTGCCCTTTTTGTTGTTGTGCCTGATCCCGGGTCTGGCCGAGCGTCTGCCGCGTCCCGGCGCGTGGATGGACCGGCTCAAGCAGATCCTGGCTTTCCCGCTGTACCTGAGCGCGGTCTGGTTGCTGTGGGTCTACGGCGAACAGCTGGGGCCGCTGGCGATGGCCCAACTCGCGGTCGGTGCGGTCTTCCTGGCATTCGCTCTGTGGTTGCTGGGCTGGTCGGCACCGCTGCGGCCGCTGCGTGCTGTCGCTGCGGCTCTTTCCTTGCTCGCCGTGGGCTACGCGCTGCATGCCGGCGCCAGCCAGGATCCGGCCCCAGCGCAGCTGGCTGCCGGCGACCACGAGCCCTGGAGCGAAGCCCGGCTGGCGGAACTGCGCGGCAGCGGCAAACCGGTGCTGGTCAACATGACTGCGGCCTGGTGCATCACCTGCCTGGCCAATGAACGCGTCGCCCTGTCCACCGAGGCGGTGCGCGGGCGCATGCAGGAGCTCGGCATGGCTTACCTGAAAGGCGACTGGACCCGTCGCGACGATTCGATCACGCGTTATCTGGCGCAATACGGTCGCACTGGCGTACCGCTGTACGTGCTGTACCCGGCTGATGGTGGCGCGCCGCGTGTGCTGCCGCAGCTGCTCACCCCGGAGCTGGTACTGGCCGAATTCGATGCGGTTGCCGCACCACTGTAGAACACTGATGACAGGAGAAACTCCATGCGCAAGACCTTGCTCGCTATGGCCCTGGGCCTGCTGTCCACGGCCACGATGGCCATGACCGTGGGCGAGCCAGCCCCCGGATTCACGCTCACCGATTCCAATGGCAAGAGCCACTCGCTGGCCGATTTCAAGGGCAAGACCGTGGTGCTGGAATGGACCAATGCCGAGTGCCCCTTCGTCAAGAAGCACTACGGCGCCAAGAACATGCAGGCCCAGCAGGGACAGGCCAAGGGTGCCGACGTGGTCTGGCTCACCATCAATTCCGGCGCGCCCGGGAAGCAGGGGCAGGTCGATGGTGCTGGCGCCAATGCCATCATGGCCGCGCAGGGCTTCCAGTCAGCCGCCTATCTGCTGGATGCCAGCGGTGACACCGGCCGCGCCTACGGTGCCAAGACCACCCCCCACATGTACGTGATCGACGGCGAAGGTGTGCTCCGCTACAACGGCGCCATCGACTCGATCCCCAGCGCCGACCCGGCCGATATCCCGCAGGCCGATCAGTACGTCACGCTGGCCCTGGCCGAGATGGCCGCCGGCAAGCCTGTCAGCGTCAGCAGCTCCAGGCCCTATGGTTGCAGCGTGAAGTATTGAGGCGGCAAGAGCCTGCTCTTGTAGCCCGAAGTGCGCGTAGCGCTCTCCGGGCAGTGACGCGGAAGAGCCCCGCTGAGCCGCTGCGCGGCACAACGGGCTACGCGCAGCAGGCGGGTTCATGGGCCGTGTCGGGCCGACACAAGCGGCTCTCCATGAACGCTTATCGTAGGTTGTTGATGCGTCATTGCGAGGAGCGTGGCGACGAAGCAATCCAGGTATCGCCGCACGCCCCCCTGGATTGCTTCGCTACGCTCGCAATGACGCCGGTGGGTTCATGGCCAGTGGGCAGTTTCGGGCCGACACAGCGGCTCTCCATGAACGCTTATCGTAAGTTGTTGATGCGTCATTGCGAGGAGCGTGGCGACGAAGCAATCCAGGGATCGCCGCACGCCCCTGGATTGCTTCCCCCGGATCAAGTCCGAGGTCGCAATGACGCCGGGGGTGGCATGGCCAGTGGCCAGTGGCCAGTGGCCAGTTTCGGGCAGACACATGCGGCTCGCAATGACGCCGTGATGGGGTAATACCGTAAACCCGTGCCCCGTGCCCCGCTCAGCGCCACAGCACCTTGCTGACCTGCGGTCGCTCGGCCTCGATGCGGACAAACCAGAGCATGGCCGCAGCGATCAGTTTCACGCCCACCGGCAGGGCGATGTAGACGATGACCAGCGCCGGCAGATTGTATTCGCCGTTGCCGGGATTGAATCCCAGATAGTCGAGGATGGGCAGCGAGGCGGCGGCGCCGATGGCTGTTGCCAGTTTGGTGCTGAGCGCCCACAGGCCGAAATAGGCGCCGGTGGCGCCGCGAGATTCCCGCCCTTCCTTGGCGTTGATGACATCGGCCAAGATCGCTGGCGGCAAGCCGTAATCTGCCCCCAGCCCGAGCCCCGTGATTGCAGAGATCGCAATGAACCAGCCGATATCGCCGTGGCCGACGAAGGCGGCTGCGGTCATGGCGCCGGCGGTCAGCAGGATGCCGATGAACCAGGCTGCAGCCTTGCTCAGATGTCGTGAGAGGAACATCCATAGCGGCACGCTGGCGGCGCCAGAAACGAAATAGGCCATCAGGATCAGGCCGGCCTGCAGCTTGCCGCCGCCGAGCACGTGTTCGACATAGAACAGCATCACGCTGACGGCGATGCCCAGCGCCGAGCCATTGACGATGAACACCGCCAGCAGGCGCCGGTACAGCGGATTCTTCAGCGGCGCGAAAAAGATGCCGAGCACGGTGCTGCCCGGCGGCCGCTCCACCGGTCCGTGTACCGAGGGCGGCGAATACAGCAGCGTCGGCAAGGCCGCGAGTATCGCCACCGGCAGATACAGGATTCCCAGCCACTGGTAGCCGGCCGCCTCGCCGAAGCGCGCGGTGAGGAAAGTCGGCAGCACCACGGCCAGCATCATGCCGGTCAGGCCGAAGACCTCGCGGCCCACGGTGACCCGGGTGCGCTCGTCATAGTCATCGGACAACTCGGCTCCGAGCGCGTGATAGCTGATCGACACGCCGGCATAGCCCAGATGCACCAGCAACAGCGACACGAACAGCCAGATACTGAGCAGGGTGGGATTGGGGCTGACGCCGCCGGCCACCGGATGGAACATCGCCGGCGGATCGAAGAGCATGAAGAAGCCCAGGATCATCAGCGGGAGCATCGCCGCCACCAGCATCAATCTACCGTTCTTGCGATGGGTCAGACGATCGGAAATGAAGCCCAGGATCGGATCCTGGATGGCATCGATGATGCGCGAGGCAATCAGGATCGGACCGATCAGCGCCAGCGACAGCTTCAGCACTTCGCCGTAGTAATGAGCCACATTCAGGACCACCGGCAAGGCGGCCATGGCCAGCGGCAGCTGTAGCGCCGAATAGGCCGACAGCCGGGCAAAGCCCAGGTGCACGCGGGTACTGTCCTGAACCGGCGGAGTCGATGCCAAGCGTGTTCTCGATTGCGGCGGAGACGGGTGCGGTCAGCCCAAGCCGATCAGCACAAGATCGGCGTGGAGCATAACCGTCGAGGTGCAGGGTTCCGTGAACGCCAGCCGGCTCGGCTGCGCTTACCGTATCAGCGTCCGCTTCGCGTCAATGACGGAAATGACGCACGCCGGTGAAAACCATCGCCATGTCGTGCTCGTCGGCAGCGTCGATGACCTCCTGATCGCGCATCGAGCCGCCCGGCTGGATCACCGCACGGATGCCGGCCCTGGCTGCGGCATCGATGCCGTCGCGGAAGGGGAAGAAGGCATCGGAGGCCATCGCCGATCCCGGCACCTTGAGATTGGCCTGCTCGGCTTTCCAGCCGGCAATCTGGGCACTGACCACGCGACTCATCTGGCCGGCGCCGATGCCGATCGAACGGCCATCGCGGGCGTAGACGATGGCATTGGACTTGACGAACATCGCCAGTTTCCAGGCGAAGATCAGGTCCGCGAATTCCTGCGCCGATGGCGCCCGCTGGCTGACCACCCGCAGGTCGCGGGCACAGATGCGATCGCTGTCGGTGTCCTGTACCAGGAGGCCGCCGACGATGCGCTTGATGTCACGACCGGGCATCACGCTGGCCATATCCGGCAGCGGTCCGGTCGCCAGCACCCGCACATTGGGTTTGCTGGCCAGGGCTGCCAGCGCCAGCTCGTGGAAGCTCGGGGCAATCACCACCTCGACGAACTGACGTTGCACGATGGTCCGCGCGGTTTCGCCATCCAGCGGTCGGTTGAAGGCAATGATGCCGCCGAAGGCCGAGACCGGATCGGTGGCATAGGCGCGCTCGTAGGCTTCGCTCAGCGAGTGGGCCACGGCCACACCGCAGGGATTGGCGTGCTTGACGATCACGCAGGCAGCTTCGTCGAACTGCTTGACGCACTCCAGCGCGGCGTCGGCGTCGGCCAGGTTGTTGAAGGACAGCGTCTTGCCCTGCATGAACTTCGCCGCGGCCACGCTGGCCGCCGGCAGCGGATCTTCCAGGTAAAGCGCGGCAGACTGATGCGGGTTCTCGCCGTAGCGCAAGGCTTCGCCGCGGCGCAGCGACAGATGCAGCGTGGGCGGATGGGCCTCGGGCTGCTCCGGATCGGCGGCGCGAGCGCCCAGGTATTCGGCCACCTGGCCGTCATAGCGGGCGCAATGGGCATAGGTGCTGGCGGCCAGCTGGCGTCGCTGCGTCAGCTCGGTGCCACCGGATTTGAGCGCGTCCACGATCATGCCGTAGTCATCGGGATTCACGACCACGGTCACCCGCTCGTGATTCTTGGCACCGGCGCGCAGCATCGCCGGCCCACCGATATCGATGTTCTCGATGGCGTCCTCCAGGCTGCACCCGGGCTTGGCGACCGTGGCCGCAAAGGGGTACAGATTCACCACCAGCAAGTCGATGGCCTGGATGCCGTGTTCGCGCATCACCGAGTCATCGACACCGGTACGGCCGAGCAGCCCGCCGTGGATGGCCGGATGCAGGGTCTTGACGCGGCCGTCCATGATTTCCGGGAAACCAGTGATGTGGCTGACATCGATGACGCTGATGCCGGCGTCGCGCAAGGCGCGTGCGGTGCCGCCGGTGGACCAGATCTCGACCTGGTGAGCGCTCAGCGCCGAGGCCAGATCCAGCAAGCCGCGCTTGTCGGACACACTCAGCAAGGCGCGGCGGATCGGAAGTCGCGGGTTTTCGGGCATGCGGGCCTCGATGTGCTCGGGTTTCATCGGGTCGGCGATGCTGCGGGAGTCACCGCCCGGGCGCAAGCCGCTTCAGGCACTGATGCCGTGTTCGCCCAGTTTCTTGCGCAAGGTGGCGCGGTTCATGCCCAGCAACTCGGCCGTGCGCGTGAGATTGCCACCGCAGTGACGCAATGCCTCTTCCAGCACCGGTTGCTCAACCTGCCGCAGCATCAGCGTGAACAGATCATTGCAGTCGCTGCCGTTGAGGTCGTGCAGATAGCGACGTACGACGCGCGTCGCCGCCTCGCGCAGCGTGGTCTCGCTGCGGGTCGGTTCAGGGCTGCGTTCGTACGAGAGTCCAACAGTCATCCGGATCATCCTTCCCTTCAAGGACAAGACTACCCGCGCCGCGGAAGCGCAGCGTTCAGGTGAGTTATGGGGTAGCGAGGAGTGAGGATACCCCCAACCCCTTTGCGTGCGTCAATCGATTTCCTGGAAATTCCGACGAAGCGCGATGGGTTTGGCGAATCGGATCAGAAATTCAGCGCAAAGGTCCGGACATGCGCTGGTTCACAGACAATGGCCGCGAGGCGCCGACGCGGTGGGCTGTGGTAGGTCCAGACTTGTCTGGACGCTTCCGCCACCTCCGCACGGCTACGCCGAGCCCCTCACGCCCGATGCGCTCGGTTTTTTGAGGCGTCATTACGAGCTGCCTGTGTCTGCCCGACACTGCGCACGGACCATGAGCAGTAGGTTGGGCAAAGCGCAGCGTGCCCAACAATGGACGCCAATGTTGGGCACGCTGCGCTTTGCCCAACCTACATCAACTGCATGGCTACGCCGAGCCATTCATGCCCGATGTGCTCGGTTTCGGCGTCATTGCGAGGAACGCAGTGACGAAGCAATCCAGTGCATTGCAGCTGTGCGTCTTGATTCCTTCCCCCGGATCAAGTTCGGGGTCGCAATGGCGCCGAGGCTAAGACTGTTGTAGGGCCAGACTTGCCTGGACTGCGTCATGCCGGAGAAATGAAGAGCGGCCGCGCAGGCGCGCGGCCCTCCTTCAAGCCGCTTCGATCCAGCCCTCCAGCCCGGAGCCTTTCCCGTGCCTCGGCCTACCTCGTCTGAAAGACCACGATGGTCTTGCCGGCCACCGAGATCTTGCCTTCTTCTTCGAGCTGCTTCAGCACCCGGCCCACCATCTCCCGCGAGCAGCCGACGATGCGCGAGATTTCCTGGCGCGATATCCGGATCTGGGTGCCTTGCGGGTGCGACATCGCGTCGGGCTCTTCGCACAAATCGACCAGCGTGCGGGCAACGCGGCTGGTGACGTCCATGAAGGCCAGTCTGGAGACCTTGCGGCTGGTCTGCAGCACGCGTTTGGTCAGCTGCGTGGCAATCGAGAACAGGATGCGTGGGCATTCGTCCTTGAGCGGACCCTCGAACAGCTGGAACAGGCGCTCGTAGCTGATCTCGGCCAGTTCGCAGGGCACCCGCGAGCGCACCATGACCTCGCGCTTCTCCACTTCCATGAACAGGCCCATCTCGCCGATGTAGTCGCCCTCGTTGACGTAGGCCAGGATCAATTCCCGACCTTCGTCATCCTCGGTCATGACCGCAAGCGAGCCCTCGATGATGTAGTACAGCGTGTTGGCGACATCGCCCGGGCGAATGATCGGCGCCTTCGATGGATAGCGGCGGCGATGGCACAGGGACAGAAAGCGATCGATGTCAGCCGGCTGCGGCGCCAGCGGCCGGGTTTCGGCCAACTTGCGCATGCTGGCTTGCAGCGAATATCGCAACAGTGACTTCACAGGCATTGCAACCGGGCCGGCCATGGCGCTCCCCCGCGCTGGTAATCATCTGCAAACTTATAGCATGCGAGGGCAGGGTGGCTGCAGGGGGCGCGTGCCCATGCGACAGCTGAATGGCTCGCGATTGTCATAAAACTCGGGTGTCCCCTGCCGACGCTTTGCCCCATAATTTGCGCCCCCGCGTTTTCGGCCCAGCTCCGGCAGGTCTGTGCGCTCTTTCGATCCTCGTTGGGAGATCACCATGGTCAAGCCGATTCCGCGCCTCAAGCTGGAAGGATTCAACAACCTCACCAAGGCCCTGAGCTTCAACATTTACGACGTCTGCTATGCGGTGACCGAAGAGCAGCGCAATCGCTACATCGAGTACATCGATGAGGCCTACAACGCCGAGCGTCTGACCGAGATCCTGACCGAGGTGGCCGACATCATCGGCGCCAACATCCTCAATGTGGCCCGTCAGGACTACGATCCGCAGGGCGCCAGCGTGACCATCCTGATTTCCGAACAGCCGGTCATCGATCGCGCCGACATCGGCCGCGAGATGCTGAAAGACGCCATGCGCGAGCAGGTCGATCCGCCCGAGGCCAGCGTGGTGGCCCATCTGGACAAGAGCCACATCACGGTGCACACCTATCCGGAGAGCCATCCCTTCAATGGCATCAGCACCTTCCGTGCCGATATCGATGTGGCCACCTGCGGCGTGATCTCGCCGCTGAAGGCGCTGAACTATCTGATCGACAGTTTCGAGTCGGACATCGTGATCATGGACTACCGTGTCCGTGGCGCCACCCGCGACATCAAGGGCCGCAAGCACTACATCGATCACAAGATCAACTCGATCCAGGACTTCCTCAGCCGGCCGATCAAGAACCGCTACGAGATGTTCGACGTCAACGTCTACCAGGAGAACATCTTCCACACGAAGATGCACATCAAGGAATTCGACCTCGACACCTATCTGTTCGAAGCCAGCAAGAACGAGCTCTCGTTCAAGGACCGCTCGCGCATCGAGGCCCAGGTCCGTCGCGAGATCGGCGAGCTCTTCCACGGCCGCAATCTGGATTGAGGGCCGCCGGGCTCACTGTGGGAGCGGGCTCTGCCCGCGACGCTTGGGCTCTTTCGGGCATCCGATCGCGGATAAATCCGCTCCCACAGTCAGGAAGTCGCGTTGACCCGAAGGGTCTACGTGAGGGCCGCCAAACCAAAGCCGCGCACACCGATGCTCTGCCTCTGCCCGCGACGCTTAGCCTGTATCGGGCTCCCGGTCGCGGATGAATCCGCTCCCACAGCAGTGTAGGTTGGGCTAAGGCCGCAGGCCGTGCCCAACAAGAGCGCTCAGAGACGTTGGGCACGGCCTGCGGCCTTAGCCCAACCTACCCAGGGCAACTACCATTCAAGCTTGCGCTGATGTTCTGACGCGCTGCTTACACCCGGTACGCCACCGCCCGCAGGGTATCGGCGGCGATCTGCATCAGTCGCGGCAAGGGCCAGGGCAGGTCGACACCGCCGCGCTTGCGTGCGCTGGCGCCGTGTTCGATCTCGTCGGCCTGCATCTGTTCCAGCACGGCGCGGGTGCGCTCGTCCTCTGGCGGCAAGCGCGTCAGATGTTCGCCCAGATGACTTTCCACCTGACGCTCGGTCTCGACCACAAATCCCAGGCTCAAGCGATCGCCGATCAATCCGGCGCTGGCGCCGATGGTGAATGCGCCGGCATACCAGAAGGGGTTGAACACACTCGGTCGGCTGCCTAGTTCATGCAGACGCGCCTCGCACCAGGCCAGATGATCGCCCTCTTCGCGCGCGGCCTGGGTCAGATGCGCCGCCACCTCCGGATCGCGCGCCACCGCAGCCTGGCCGTAATAAAGCGCCTGCGCGCAGACCTCGCCAGCGTGATTGATGCGCATCAGCCCGGCCACATGGCGTCGATCCTGCTCACTGAAATCCAGGCGCGGATGGGCATTGCCCGGACTGGCGCGGTCCGGTGCTTCAGCGGGCGCCAGCACGGTACGCATGGCGCGATCGGCCTCCGCCAGCCATCGATCCAGCGTGGACAGCTGCCGCAATGGGCGATTGTTACCGTTCATCTCAATCCATCTCCAGTTGATCGGCCAAGCATGCCACCGGATGGCGCACGGGAATGTTGAGTCCACGCGCCAGCAGGCGTTCCGACAGGTGCAGGGCACAGCCGACATTGGTGGTGACCAGCGCATCGAGTTTCATGGCCAGAATGGCGTCGATGATCGGCTCCGCCAATGCATCGGCCGTATCCGGATGGGCCAGCAAGTGCGGGCCGGCGGCGCCACAGCATCCCAGTCCAGCACTGACCGGCTGCACGTCGGCGCCTGGCAGCAAGGCCAGGATTGCAGCACTGGCGGCGGCATCTCCCAGCACATTGCGATGAGTGCAGGGCGCGTACCAGCCGATCCGCTGTGCCTTTGGCCGCAGCCGTAAACCCGCTGTGGCCGGTTGATCCAGCAGCCAGCGACAGGCTTCAACAACCGCAATCCCGGCGCTGGCCTGCTTCAGGCCGGCCATGCAGCCGCTGTCGAGCGCAACAATGGCCTGTGTGCGTGCCTGCGACCAGATCCGCTGATTGCGACTGGCCAATGCATCCGCGCTGGCCCTGTCGCCGCGATGTCGCGGCAGGGCGCCGCAGCAGACCTGGCCGGCCACGAGCGCGATTGGTGCCGACGCCGCCTGCGCGACTCGCAGTACTGCCTCTTGCGCCTCACGCTCGAAGGACTGCGCCACGCAGCCGGCAAACAACACGGTCTGGGCAGTTGCTGACCTGGCTGCGATCGGCATCCGCGCACGCAGCAGCCAGCGCGCGCGCCGACCCAGGCGTCGGGTCAGCGCCGGCCACAGCCGCGCCATGGCGCCGCCCACACCCAGAGCCCGCGCCAGCCACCGTGGTCTGGCCAGTCCCAGACTCAGCCATCGCGAGGACAGTCCAGGCGTCGGCGCCGTCAGCGCCCGCGCCGATTCGATGATTTCGCCATAACTCACCTGCGCAGGACACACCGCCTCGCAGGCGCGACATTGCAGACAGGTGTCGAGTGCGCTGGCGATGGAATCGTCCACCGCCAGGCCGGGCTGCAGCTGCCGCGCCAGCGCAATCCGCCCCCGTGGCGAGCGGCTTTCCAGTCCGCTCAAGCGGAACGTCGGGCAATGCGGCAGGCACAGCCCGCACATCACGCACTCGTCCGCCAGCTCGCGCAATCGACTGGGCTGATCCGGCAGGGCTGTGGTAGCGTCGTTCACTGCGCTAGTATGCCGTCCACCCAGCGCTCGTAGGTCCAGATTTGTCTGGACGCTCCTGGCGATGCGGCTTCAAGGCGTCCAGACCATTCTGGACCCACAAAAGCCGCCGCGGTTTGCTCCGCTCAGCTCGCTGCTGACTCGAAACTGAGCAGATTGCCTACCAACTTCGTCCTGGGGGCTTGCGCGCTCTCCAATGCCCATCTAAACTTGTCGGTCTTTGTAAGGCAAGGTCCAGGGAAGGTCCCCATGATGACGGTAAGCGCGAAATCGGAAACCGTGAAACGTGATTGGTTTCTGGTGGATGCCACGGGCAAGACGCTGGGCCGGCTGTGCACGGAACTCGCACGGCGCCTGCGCGGCAAGCACAAGGCAATCTACACCCCGCACGTCGACACCGGCGATTACCTCGTGGTGATCAATGCCGACAAGATTCACGTGACGGGCAACAAGTTGAACGACAAGCTGTATCACCGTGTTACCGGCTACATCGGCAACATCAAGACGATACCGCTGAAGAACATGATGGCAACGCACCCGGAGCGCGCGATCGAGATCGCCGTCAAGGGCATGCTGCCGAAAGGCCCGCTGGGCCGTGATATGTACCGCAAGCTGAAGGTGTACGCCGGTGCCGAGCATCCGCACAGCGCCCAGCAGCCCGCGGTTCTCGACATCGGATAAGGATTCGTCATGGCGATTACGCAGTACTACGGCACCGGCCGCCGCAAGTCTTCCGCAGCACGCGTGTTCCTGCGCCCCGGCAAGGGCGAGATCACCGTCAACGACAAGACCCTGGATCAGTTCTTTGGCCGCGAGACCGCCCGTATGGTCGTCAAGCAGCCGCTGGAACTCACCCAGCTGAGCGAGCGTTTCGACGTGCTGGTCACGGTTGAAGGTGGCGGCATGACCGGTCAGTCCGGTGCCATCCGCCTCGGCCTGTCCCGCGCGCTGGTCGAATACGACGAAAACCTCCGCAGCGATCTGCGCCGCGCCGGTTTCCTCACCCGCGACGCCCGCGAAGTCGAGCGCAAGAAGGTCGGCCTGCACAAAGCCCGCCGCGCCACCCAGTACAGCAAGCGCTAATCGTCCAACAGACGATCCGTGCTTTGGAGTTATTGGGAGATCGTCCAATGGTAGGACTACGGACTCTGACTCCGTCAATCTAGGTTCGAATCCTAGTCTCCCAGCCATAACGCAGAAGGCCGCCTCCGGGCGGCCTTCTGCGTTATGGCTGGGAGACTAGGTTGAGAAGCGAGACAGGTTCGACTCGGAGGGCAGGATGCCCGGAGAGCGCGAGCACGGCGCGCAGCGCCGAGCGCAGTCCGAAGGATCGCGGCCAGGAAGGCCGCGACAATCCTGGTCTCCGAGCTTGCCGCGAACTGAGAAGGCCGCCTCCGGGCGGCCTTCTGCGTTATGGCTGGGAGACTAGGTCGAGAAGCGAGACAGGTTCGACTCGCAGGGCAGGATGCCCGGAGAGCGCGAGCACGGCGCGCAGCGCCGAGCGCAGTCCGAAGGATCGCGGCCAGGAAGGCCGCGACAATCCTGGTCTCCGTTCTCGCTGCGTATTGATTCGGCCGCCTCCGGGCGGCCTTCTGCGTTATGGCTGGGAGACTAGATCGAGAACCAGGACAGGTTCGACTCGGAGGGCAGGATGCCCGGAGAGCGCGAGCACGGCGCGCAGCGCCGAGCGCAGTCCGAAGGATCGCGGCCATGGATGGCCGCGACAATCCTGGTCTCCGCTCTTGCCGTGAATCAAGTTGGCCGCCTCTGGGCGGCCTACTGCGTTATGCCTGCGAGACTGGATCAAGAAGCGAGTGCGCGGACGCACAGGCTTGCATGCTCGACTTTGGTGATCAGGAGATCCCCTCATTGAGCAACTCCACATAACCGCGATAGGCGAATACACGGCCTCGGCTGCGCCCGGTGATCTCGTTGACAATGTCGAGTCGATTCAGATGGGCGAGTGACTTGTTGACGGTGGCTGGCGTCAGTCCGGTGGCAGCCACCAAGGAGTTCGCGGTGGCGATAGGTTGCTGTTGCAGGCTTTCGAAGACGGCCAAGGCAGATGTCGCTGCGCGGCCGAGGTTTTGGATGCGCGTGCGATCAGTCGCGCAGAGTTCCAGCAGTCGCTTGGCGGTCGCGGCCGCCTGTGTGGCGCTGATCTGCACAGCATCGGCAAAGAAGGCCAGCCAGGATTCCCAATCGCCGTGGTCGCGCACGGCGTTCAGCAGCTCGTAATAGCGGCGTCGCTCCGTCTTGAAGTGCAGGCTGACGTACAAGAGTGGCTCGCGCAGCAGACCGTCGGCGCAGAGTTGCAGGGTGATCAGCAAGCGCCCGACGCGGCCATTGCCGTCAAGAAAGGGGTGGATGGTCTCGAACTGAAGATGCGCGAGCGCTGCTTTCACCAGCGGTGGCGTGGGTTCCGGGTCATCGTGCAAGAATCGTTCGAGCTGGCTCAGACACTCCGGTACTTCGTGCGCGGGTGGCGGCACGAAGGCGGCGTTGCCGGGTCGTGTGCCGCCGATCCACACCTGCGAGCGCCGGAACTCGCCGGGCGTGTGCTGGGCGCCGCGGCCGTGGCTGAGCAGGACTTCGTGAACCTCGCGCAGCAGGCGCATCGACAGCGGGAAGCCCTCACGCAGTCGCGTCAGGCCGTGATCCAGCGCCGCCACGTACTGGCTGACCTCACGCACATCCGCCAACGGCACACCCGGCGCCTCGCCCAGCTCGTGCAGCATCAGGTCGGCGAGTGAGGACTGAGTGCCCTCGATCATCGACGACAGCACGGCCTCCTTGCGGACGAAGCCATAGAGCAGCAGGTTGGCGTTGGGTAGAAGTTCGGTGACGGCATCGAGCCGGCCGAGTGCCAGCAAGGCATCGTCGAAACGCTTGCGCAGTGCCAGAGTCCAGTCGATCGGTGGATGCGGCGGCAACGGCGCCGGGATGAATGCCGAGAACGCCTCGCCGGTGGTGCTGACGGTAAGGTAGCGGCCCTGCGATGGGCGGTTCATGGACGGCGAACCTAAAATAGGGACGGGCCTTATTTTAGGATGTCTTTGGAACGTAAACCAGTGGCGCGGGAAGTGAGCGGTTTAGAAGTCGCGCCAAGCATCAAGGATGCGGAAGTCTCATCCGTTCCGTTCTCTCGGTAGTTGCGTGAAGCCACCGAGACTATGGAACTTCCGCCGTCGATTGCTTCATGCGCCAGTGCCTCAGCAAGCCCCGATTGACCAAACCGGATCAAACTGACCAACTGACCATTGTTCACTCAGCACCATCAGGTGCATCAGTCCGGCGTCGCCCCAGGTCCAGCCCTCCGGACCTTCGGCGAGCTGAAGTAGCTGCCGCCAGCGCTCACTTTGGGATTGGTAGCGATCTTCGGGCCAGAGTTTCCCGAACTCGGCGCTGTCAGCGGTGATGCCCCGGTCCAGCGATTCTGCGTGAAGATGGATGGTGTCGTCCTGGATGAGCGCCGAGTAGCCGCCCAGGCGCGTTCCCCAGTTCACTCGGGCCTCGTCATCACCGTTTATTGCAGCTACCAGGGCCAGGTACGACTCCGCCTGCTGTGTGGTCAGCTGCGCGCGCTGCACGCGGTCGTTCGAAAGATCGGGCAGGCGTGGTCCGCCCATCGTCATGGTGTAGGCGCAAACCTTGCCTTGCGCCGCGTGGTGTTCCTTCGGAACATCTGCCGGCATTTCGAGTCGATCAAGTTCGATCTCGGCTGGTGTGTAGATCACTTTGCAGCCAGCACGATCCTGGTTGGCTTCGCCATAAAAGCTGGGCATCGGGTAATCCATGTCAAACGCCAGAAATGCGCTCAACAAACCGCTGCTGGGCAGGCCCATTTCGGGATCGGTCGCGTTGACCTCGGCCAGATTCAGCTGCAGCAGAAATGCCATCGGTGAGCCGCGCCAACGCGGCCACGCGCTTCCCTTGGGCAGATCGGGCCGGCCTCCGGACTTCGACGAACCCAGCGCCAGATTGTCTGACTTGCTGCGCTTGGGCTTCAGTAACAGGCTCGGTCGATACCAGCTACGGATCTGGTCGGAAACGTCACTCAACGGTTTGGTCTTGAGGGCTGCGGACAGGGTTTCCGCGGGGAGCTTGTAGCGGCGTATTGGCGATGGCGGCGGCAGCGGCGTACGCCAGTCCATCTCATTCAGGGCGCGGACCTGGTGAAACCCATCAGCGATCGTCTCCAAACCGCGCTCGGTCAGGGCGAAGCCGGGTGTCCTGATTTGTTTGCCCAGTGCAGTATCGCGAGTCATGTAGCTCGGTGACGGAAGATATGCGGCTGTACCGGAGTCGGGTCGGAACAGCGCCAGTGTGGTGCCACCAAAGAACTTGCGCACACCGACCACGGCTGCATCCGGCGAAACCGCGACTTCGGCGTATTCGTATTTGTCCACGCTGACCAGCCCCGGCAGGTCCAGCCCTTGGTTGACGCCCTGCGTGTACAACTTTGGGCGAGCCCCGAGCGAAGCAAGCACGAATGATGGCCCCGGCGGCAACCTGCCAGCCATGGTGGCGACGGTCGCTCTGGCTTTGACGGGCCAGCGATCAATGGTGCTGCCGTCCTCGCCGTTTACATGCAGAACTTCATCGCTGGCGCCATTCCCGGCGATGAAGGCAAATCCTGATTCGGTGGCCGCCGCGGTCGGCCAGAAGTTCCCCACGCTCGGCCAGAAATTCGCCAGGCTCCACTTGCCCTTGGTCTGGGTCAGCAACGCTCTTGCGAAACCACAGTCGACCAGCCATGAACCATTTCCTGCTGCGAGAACTTTGATCTTGCGATTGATGACGCCTGATGCCTGGGCAAGGTCGGCGGCAGTCAGATTGATCTTGCGATCCTCCGACTGCCTCAGTACCGCGGCCCGAAACTCACTTGAATGTACCCCACGCGGGCTTTGCTCGATGGCCTTGGCAAGAATGGATGCGTCGGTTTCCTGGACGACCACTGCTGCTCGCAGGTCGACCACTCTGAAAGTGATCGGTCCACGGCGGACGTGGAAGCTCAGTAGAGCGTGACCTCCACCCAGTGACTGGGCTCTGAAGGGAAGGCGGATTGACTCGCGCGACAGCGCTTGGGCTTTGGCCTCTGCCGAGTTTGCCATTTCGTGGTAGTGCGCTTCGCCAGGTTTTCCCCGAACCTGCTCTGCGAACTGGCGCAAAGCCGCTGCGCTGGCGCGCTCGCTTTTTTCCGCCTGCTTGTCAGCGGGAATCGGGATGCTGACCAGAGGCATTACATCGTTTCGGACTCCGTCTGGCGTCACCAGAGTCGCGTAGCACCAGTCCGGATCCAGCGGAGCTTTCTCGCTGGGGTCACGCGCATCCAGTGTCAGCAGTAGTCGCCAGCCGTCACCGAGGTCCAATATCGTTTCCTGGAGGGTCATGCGCCGGATTCACCTTTGGCTGTCGGTGGAAAGGAGGCGAAGCTTCGTCGACACAGGCATCCTGGATGTGGATGCCGATGGCCGCGGTGTCGCGCCAAGTCGCAGCTTGTCTCAGTCTAGCCAAGGCGCGCCGTGCTCGAGCACCGTGTGTCTGCCATTGATCCGCCGGTGCGGCGAATTGGTGGAGCAATCCGCGGCGTAACGTCGAAGCCGGCACATGGAAATCCCATGAAAGGCAGCGCAGCTTGTTTGTGCCCGTGGCCTCACGCATCCCAAGAACTCGTGTGGCGCCTGCCGCGCTGGCGTGCGGGTTTCTGCTGCAGGCACGAAGGTGGCTGGCAATTCTGGCTTTGCCGGCGACTGCGTGCTTCGCCGTACAGACCGGATGGGCGCCGGGGACTAGGTTCAGTCGATATGCCGGCTGATCGATCTTTCATGCCGGACTCGAAGGAAGCCGGGCGCGTATCTGCGTCTGGACACTGGAGTGCGCCTCATGAATGCGATGTCCCTGATGTTCGTCCGCCTGTTGCTGGTCTCCGGCTCGGCGATGGCCGCCGATGACTACACCAAGACCATAGAGCGACCCGAAGGGCCGCTGACCATTACCTGGGGTGCGGCTCCAGCCCTGCCTGATCAGGGCGTGCCCGATTTCGATGCGCTGGACAGCAATCAGGATCGGGGCTTGAGCCTGACGGAAACCGTCCCGCATCGACTGCTGCACAGCGACTTCATCCACGTCGACGCCAATCGCAATGGCCTGATTTCGCGCGCCGAACTCAAGCGCTGGCATTGAGCCCTGCGCTGTGGCGTCGTGCCGTCAGCGCCGCGTCGGGCTGTCAGCGTCGTGTGTTGACGTACCGACGCCGCGGCAGCTGTCGCCAACCATTGTTTCCACGGTGAGCCGTCGTTGGGCTCGAATCTGATCCACCGGGGTTTGGCTCCCGGCCTTGCAGGCCGGCACTCACCAGACCGCCATTTGTCTACACAGGGAGCTTCCCATGAGCATGTCCACACGCCTGCTGGCTTTTGCCGGCAGCTTGCTGTTGGCACTGTCCGCCAGTTCGACGGCGCAGGCAGCCTATGCCGATCCCCCGGGTCGGGTGGCCCGAATCAGTGACAGTCGCGGCGAGGTGAGCTACTCGCCGGCCGGCGCTGATCAGTGGGTCAATGTCGGCCGCAATCGACCGCTGATACGCGGTGATCGTCTGTGGAGTGACCATCGCTCGCGCGCCGAACTGCAGGTTGGCAGTTCCGCCGTGCGCATTGGCGCCGACACCAGTCTGGAAATTCTGGAACTCAACGATCGCCTGGCGCAGATGCAGATGACGCAGGGCACCATCAATCTGAGCGTGCGTCGGCTCTATCAGGGGCAGACCATCGAGGTGGCCACGCCGACGCTGGCCTTTGTCATCGATCGCGCCGGTCGCTACCGCATCGATGTTGATCCCGATGCCGATCAGACCACCATCGTGGTCTGGGAAGGTGCCGGTGTCGCCTACGGTCAAAGCAGCAATTTCCCGATGCGTGCCGGCGATGCGGTGCGCTTCTACAGCGCCGATCTGCGCGACTACGGGATGTACGCATTGCCGCAGGCCGACGGCTTCGATCGCTACTGTCTGGCGCGCGATGAACGTCTTGATCACTCGACCTCGCTACGCTATGTCGATGACGATCTGGTCGGCTATGCCGATCTGGATGAGTACGGCAGCTGGAGCGAATCGGGCAGCTATGGCAACGTCTGGTATCCGACCCAGGTTGCCGCCAACTGGGCGCCGTATCGGGACGGTCACTGGGTCTGGCAGGAGCCGTGGGGCTGGACTTGGGTCGATGATGCGCCCTGGGGATTCGCACCTTCGCACTACGGTCGCTGGGCTTCGATTTCCGGGCGCTGGGGCTGGATTCCTGGCCCGCGCCGGACGCGACCGGTGTACGCGCCGGCGCTGGTGGCCTTTGTCGGCGGGTCCAATTTCGGTGTCTCGGTCAGCCTCGGCGGCAGTTCCCGCGTGGGCTGGTTCCCGCTGGGGCCGCGTGATGTCTACATGCCGACCTATCACGCCAGTCGCGAGTACTTCACCCAGGTCAATGTCAACAACACGGTGGTCAACAACACCACGATCACCAATGTCTACAACAACTATTCCAGCGGCAACATCGATGTGGCGCAGGTCAACTACGCCAATCGGGGTCTGAGCAGTGCAGTGACTGCCGTTCCAGGTGATGTATTTCGCAGCGCGAAGCCGGTGAATGCCGCCATGATCAGTCTCGACCGTGACCAGATCAGCGCCGCTCAGGTCATGATCGGTGCGCCCATTGCGCCGAGTACCCAGAGCGTGGTCGGAATGGCCACGGCAACCCGCAACAAGCCCACGCACCAGATCCTGGAGCGCCGCGTCGTCGCGCGCAATGCCCCGCCGCCTCAGGCCAAGCCCTTCGCGCTGCGCGAGCAACAGCTGGGGCGAAATCCCGGGAAGGTTCCGGAAGCTGCCAGTCGTGAGGGCGCTGCTGCCGCCAACATCCGGGTACTGGCTGTGCAGGGCACGGCCACTGATGCCCGCGCCGCTGGCTCCCGTCGTGGCGGCGACAAGCCGAACGGCAAACCCGGGAAGCCGGGGCAGCTGCAGGCGCTGGATCGCGACGCGGATCGTCAGTCCCCTGCAAAACCCGGTGGCCGCGGTCGCGATGAAGACCGCAATCCGGTCGCCGCGCCGGTCAAGCCGGCCAAGATGCCGGAGCGAGGTCCGCAGCCGCAGCCGATGGATGCAAAACCGCAGCCGCAGCAACAACCGCAGCCGCCGCCCAGGGACGTGAAGCCAATGCCGCAGCAAAAGCTGCCCAAGGACGAGCGTGCTGCCGAGCAGCAGCAGCGCGAGCAGGCGGCACAGGTCGAGCAGACGCAGCGCAGGGCGGATCAGCAGGCCAAGGAACTGCAGCGCCAGAATGCCCAGCGCGAGCAGCAGCAACGCGAGCAGGCGGCACAGGTCGAGCAGGCCCAGCGCAAGGCCGATCAGCAGGTCAAGGAACAGCAGCGTCAGAATGCCCAGCGCGAGCAGCAACAGCGCGAGCAGGCGGCACAGGCGCAGCAGGCGCAGCGCAAGGCCGATCAGCAGGCCCAGGAGCAGCAGCGTCAGAATGCCCGGCGCGAGCAGCAGCAGCGCGAGCAGGCGGTCCAGGTCGAGCAGGCGCAGCGCAAGGCCGATCAGCAAGCCAAGGAGCAGCAGCGCCAGAATGCGCAGCGCGAGCAGCAGCAGCTACAGCAGCAGGCGCCCAAGCCCAGCGATCGCGGCCAGAGGCAGCCCGGACCGGCGCAGCAGGCTGAGCCGGCCGCCAAGGCACCGCGCAAGCCCAAGCACGACAAGGACGACGACGCCGATGAGGCCAACAGCGACGGCGAGCACTCCAAGGGCAAGAACAAAGACGGGCGCTAGATCTCAGGCTTGCCGGGACAACGGCAGGCAAACTCGGATAGTGCCCTGAATGTCGAGATCGTTGCGGCGCCCGCCCGGACGGCGGCGTCGCAGCGCCGGTTGCGCCGGGTGTCAGCCGCGCCGGGCCGCTTCGATGGCGGCGATGTCGATCTTGCCCATCTCCATCATCGCCTCGAAGGCGCGTTTGGCGGCGGCGCGATCGGGGTCGGTGATGGCTGCCGTGAGTGCTCGTGGGGTGATCTGCCAGGACAGGCCCCATCGGTCCTTGCACCAGCCACAGGCGCTGGCCTGTCCGCCGTTGTCGATGATGGTGTTCCAGAGCCGATCGGTTTCGGCCTGGTCCTCGGTGGCGATCTGGAACGAGAAGGCCTCGTTGTGTTTGAAGGTCGGTCCGCCATTGAGGCCCAGGCAAGGAATGCCGATGACCGTGAATTCGACGGTCAGGACATCGCCCTCGGTACCGGAAGGATAGTTGCCCGGTGCGCGATGCACGGCGGTGACGGCGCTGTCCGGAAAGGTCGCGGCGTAGAACTGTGCTGCTTCCAGCGCGGTACCGTCGTACCACAGGCAAATGGTGTTCTTGTGTTTCATGCTCAGCCTCGCCGTATCTGGACTCGGCAGACATTGAGCCATGATCCTCGGCGATTGTGAAGGTCGCCGATTGGGCCCGCATGTGCTGTTGTAGGTCCAGACGAGTCTGGACCTAGAGGAGCCAAAAGCTCGGGAGCGTTCAGACCAGTCTGGACGTGCACGAGCCGATCACTTCATTTCACGATCACCCGATCCGATGCGCTGCGGCCGAAGGTCTCGGGCTGGTACATCTCTTCGGCTTTGGCGGGTGGCACCACGAATTCGCCAGGGGTGGTGGCGCGGGCTTCGTAGCGGTAGCTGTAGACGCCGCCGTATAGCAGGGCGGTGAAGGCCTCGACGCGGTTGTCGCGCAGGTTCTGGTGTTGATACCAGGGTCCCCACCACCAGCTGGCGGCGCGGCCGCCGCGCTCCAGCGGGCGTGGATTGCCGGGCGGGATGGCGCTGGGGGTGAGGTCGGGATTGATGACTTCGAGGCCGGCCGGCAGCGGGTCGACCAGCGCCACGTGATAGCGGCTGGCGGTGGCGACCATGGTCAGCTCGACGGCAATCCGGGCGCCGGCACGAATCTGCCAGCTGCCGTCGTCCAGGCGCTGCACGTCCGCGGGATCGTCGATCGCCACATAGCGGCGTTCCACTTCGAAGCCATGCTGGGCCGCGGCCAGCTGCAGCGAGCGTGGGGCGTAGTCCATGCCGATCCGGTAGTACAAACGACCGGGGCCGTCCTTGGCGATCAGCAGTGGCCCGGGCGGGCTGTGCTCGGACAGCCACTGCATCGGCACCTCGATCTGGTGGCGCTCGGTGCTGCGGCCGCGGAAGGCGTGCTCGCCGGCAAAATCATCGCCGAGCCAGGTGCGGGCGACGAAATCAGGCGTGACCGATTCAAAGGTCTGGAAGTAGCGATCCAGCGCCAGCAGCACGAAGACATTGTCCTGGGTATTGGCCCAGCGCCCCTGTACCCGATGCGCCTGCAGCCCGGAGACCAGCTTGGGAATCAGGTCGGAGTCGGGCTGGTCGCCGATCATCGCCTCCAGGATCACCGCATCGGCGCGACGATCGGAGTGCAGGATCAGGTGTTCGCCGTCGCTGTAGCTGCTGGCAAAGCTGGCGTTGGCGGCGGTCTCGGTGGTCCGATTGCCCAGGAAGCGCCGGATCTGCGCAACCTCGCTGGTCGAGGACGGATCGCCCGACATCACGCCCAGCAACCAGCCCAGTGATTCGAAGTTGAGGGCTTCGAGATTGCCGGCTTCGGCGATCAGCTTGCGCGCGCGCGCGGCGTCGCGGTCGCCATCGAGGGCGCGCACGTACAGGCCGTAGGCGATGATGTGGCGGCGGGCCTGGTCACCGTAATAGCTGGGGATGTATTGCTCGATCTGGCGGATATGCGCCAGTGCGCGCTGCAGAGCCTGCGGCGAGCCCAGATAACCCTTGTCGCGGGCGCGGATCAGCGCGTGGGTGGCGTGCAGGCTGATGTAGGGCCAGGCTTCCTGGCCGGCGCGCCAGAAGGCGAAGCTGCCATCGGGGTTCTGCCGCGATTCCAGCAGCTTGAGATCGGACAGCACCGACTCCTTGATGGCCTCCGGCGTGGCCAGATCCGCGACTTCAAAGGCCTGCAGCAGATCGCGCAACGCGGTGGTGGCAATCACCCGTGAGGCCAGTTGCTCGCTGCACTCGAAGGGATATTGGTGCAGATACAGATAGGCATCGGTCAGCGATTGCAGGGCGGTGGACGTGGTCGTGACGATGAGTCCGCCGAACTGCGGCCACACCGCGGCGGGCATGGCGATGGCCTGTTCGGTGGCGCCCTGGTCGATGACGCCGTAGGTGGCGAAGGCCTCGGTGGTCGCGGGTGTCCATACCGGCAGCTGCCCGCGGGCGGCGTCGGCGAAGTCGCCGGTAGCGGCGGCGATCTGGTAGCGGGCCGTGCCGGCCTCGTCCGCGGCCATCGGGAAGCGCACCTCGACCCGGTCATTGGCGGGCACCGAGACCGCGTAACCGAGGGCGCCATCGGATTTGAGATTGCGCGCATCCAGCGCCAGCTGCACCGACAGCGGCGCGTCGGTCTGGTTCTGCAGCACCACCGGGAACTCGAAGCGGTCGCCGAAGTTGAGGAAGCGCGGCGGGCTCGGTCGCAGCATCAGCGGCAATCGCGCCGTCAGCTGTGACTCACCGATGCCGTAGTGGCTGCTGCCGGATACGGCCACCGCCATGATCCGGTAGCGGGTGAGATTGTCCGGCAGCTTGAACTCGGCACTGACCCGACCGTTGGCATCGGTCTGCAGCGCCGGCAGGAATACCGCCAGCGGGTTGAAATCGCTGCGGATGGCGATCGGGCTGCTGTCGCCGCCGGCGCCCGGGGGTGCCGGCGAGGGTGGCGGTGATGGCGGAGGCGGCGGCATGGCACTGGGCGCTGCCATCGAGCGCATCATCGGCTCTGCATCGGCCACCATCATGGCCTCCATGGCCTGCTCCTCCGGCGGCTCGGCAGCATCACTGGCCAGACGCACCGTCGGGCGCAGGTGGTAGGCGCGCAGGCCGGCATCGCGGAGCTGATAGAACAGGTCCATGGGATCAGCCAGCTCGTAGCCGCCGAGCGCTAGGATGGCCTCGTCGACCACGATCAGCGCGATTTCGGCATTGGCTACCGGTTTCCGGGCGGCATCCAGCACCGTCAGTGCCACCTGGGTCCGCGCACCGGGCGCCAGCGCCGATTGCGCCGGCTGCACGTCCACAGCTAGCCTTCGTTCGGCGGTGGAGAGCTTGAGCGTGAGACTGCCGACCGCCTGCGCCGGGCGTGGCTGCGCCTTCGACCGGTTCTGGTCGTCGCGCGGGCTGTTGCCGACCACCATCACCGACACTTCCACGTTCGGCAGCCACTCGCTCTTGATCGGAATCTCCAGCGTGTGACTGCTGCCTTGCAGCTTGAACTGGCGCTGTTCGAGCACGCCGTGGCGGCCGAGCGTGAGCAGGCCGTAGCCATCGGCGAAGGGTGCCTGCACCAGAATCCGCGCGGTATCGCCGGGGCCGTATTGATCCCGATCCGGGATGAACTGCAGCTCCTCGACTTCGACGTTGTCGACCGGCGGCCTCTGGCCGCCACTGACCCAGCGCAGGATCTGGCTGACGTTGTGCCTGCCGGCGGCATCTGTGGTGATGGCGGTGATCCGGTACTGGCCGCCCTGGGCCGTGTTCAGCGAGCACTGCGCCAATCCCTGATCGTCGCTGCGCAGCTCGCAGCGCTGCGGATCGCGCAACACTTCCTGGTACTCGCCGGCCTTGTAGAGCCAGTCCACGCGCCCGGTTTCGATGCTGACCGGTCTATCGCGCAGCGGCTTGCCTTCGAGATCGACCACGATCATGTCCACCGTCAGCGGCTGGCCACGCTCGACGAAATAGCCCTTGGTCTTCATGCCCACATAGGCGGCGGCTGGATGCACCAGGGTGCTGGCATGAGCCATCCAGGTCTGTCGGTTGACGTCCTGCACGCTGCTCTCGGCGGTGATGGTCAGCGGTCGTGGCAACTGGTAGCGATCGAGCACGATGGCCAGATCG
The DNA here is from genome assembly GCA_050250665.1 of Lysobacterales bacterium. GTDB lineage: Bacteria > Pseudomonadota > Gammaproteobacteria > Xanthomonadales > SZUA-5 > JADKFD01. Next base: position 36,961 of record JBFWOF010000046.1, read on the forward strand.
TGATGGCCGCTGGCGTCGGTCTGGCCATCGAAACGGACGCTGGCGCTGGGGCCGGTATCCGGGCTTTGCCGCCACCACAGGCTCTGGATGCCGAAGCTGTAGTCGCTCTGATTGGGCGGGTTGTAGTTGGCGATGGCGGCGCTGACCGTCCACGCCACCGGGGCGCCGGGCAGCGCGCCTCCGGCGTAGTACTGGGCCGAGGTGCGTGCCTGCAGCCGTTCGCCGGCAAACACGGTGCCCTCGGTGAACTGGGCGTCGACAGCGAACTCGGGCGTGCGGAATTCCTGGATCTGGAACAGGTGCTGGAATTCGCCGCCAGCCATGCCGTCCTTGCCCTGCAGCTGCAGGCGGATTCGGGCGCTGCCCAGATTGGGCGTGTCCGGGAGTTTGAAATTGAGCGCGAAGCCGCCCAGGGCGCCGAGTTTGGCATCGCCCTCGGTGAGGGTGTTGCCGCGCGAGTCGAACACGCTGTAGCGCAGCGGGCCGCCGGCCTTGGGCAGGGCCAGGCCACCATTGGGGCGATTCTCCACCACCCGCAGCCAGCCCTTGAGATGGACTTCCTCGCCCGGCTTGTACAGGCCGCGGTCATCGAAGACATGCCAGCGCAACTCATCGTTGCCAGGGCGTTGCTGCCAGTCGCCCCAGCCGCGGTAGTTCGGGTTCTCGGGCAGGAAAGCCAGGTCCTCGCCCAGACGGGCTTCGAGGCGGGCGCTGTCGGGCTGGCCCTGATTCTGCCGCTGCGGCAGCTCCAGCGTGGCCAATCCGGCGCTGTCGGTATCGGCCTGGTTCGCGGTGGGCAGCAGTCGCAGGCTCACGCCCGACAAGGGCTGACCATCGCCCAGGCGGGTCACCCAGGCGTGCAACTCGCGGCCGTCGAGGACCGCATCGAGGCCGATCTGGGTCACTTGCAGCCAGATCGCGGTGCCCGGACTGTAGTCGGACAGGCGTGCCTCTCCCAGGGGTTTGGTGGGTATGAGCTCGACCACCAGATGGCCGTATGCGGACTTCAGCCAGGGCTGCAGTTCCAGCGTGGTGGCGGCCATGGTTTCGACCGCGGCGTCTATGTCCAGGGTCCGCTCCACCAGCAACTGCCCGGGCAGGCGTCGCGGCAGTTGTTTGTCGTCCTTCCATTCCCGATCGGCCGATTGCAGATAGGCGGGCCAGTCAGCTGGCTGCACCTTGAACACCCGCAAGTGCACCTGGCGCAGATTGATCGAGTGAAAGACGAAGCGCGGCGGTCCCTGCGGATCAACCGTGATCAGGCCATCGCCCGGGGCCAGCAGCACGGCCGGGCTGGCGCCGACCTTGAACTGGAACTGGCGCTCGCCGCTCAGCGACTGCCCGTGCACATCGCGCAGCTCGCTGGACAGATCCACCTGATAGCTGCGCAGGCCGGGCTTGTAGCCGCCGATGGTGATGGTGTTGCCGTTGCCGCGTATCGTGGCACCGTCGAATGCCGGTTTGACCCGAACCAGGGCCTCGATGTCCTGGTCCTCGGCCAGCGCATTGCTCAGGCGCAGATGGAATTCGTCGTTGGGCGTGCACTCGCCGCGCCAGCCGCAGCGATGCTCGACCACCTTGAAGGCGCCGAAAGTGCTGAACTCGAAGCGCTGCTCGGCGGGCGTGAGCCGCGGACCTTCGGCCGAGGGCGCGCCGGCGGCCAGCACCACACTGACCTGGGTTTCCGTGGGCAGCTTCGATTCCGGTATCAGGATCAGGCTTCGTTGCGGGTCCTGATCCAGCCACTGCGCAGGCACGGCGCCATCGGCCTTGATCTCGGCCTCCCTGGCCAGGCGCAAACGCGGTCCGGGCCGACCATCTGCCAGGGTCAGTCGGAGGAAAGGCAGCATCGCCGCGGGGTCGATACGCTGATCGAACTTCAGCCCGATCAGCGGCTGCAGGCGCACGCCGGGGCCGTCGGGAAAATGGCTCTGCAGCAGCGGGGCGGGCGTGCTGAACTGCCACGCCGTCGTCGCCGCCGGGGCGCTGCCATCGGCGGCGCGGGCGGCTGGGTCCACCCGAATCCGGTACTCGGTGGCCATCGGCAGACGCGCTGCCTCGGGTTCGAACAGCAGCGTGCGCGTACCCACCCAACGCCACTGCCCGGGCACCTGGGGCTGCATCTGCAGCGGCACGCCGGCGGCGACGCTGTCGTCCTGGCTGGTCACCGCGACCATGGGCCGGTCGAAGCTGATGCTGATCTGGCCGGCGATGCCGACTTCGCCTTCGGGACCGTAACGCAGCACCTCGAAGGGCCCCTGCGGGGCCGCTGCCTGCGGCCGCTCGCGCTGCCCGGCCGGCGGGAAGGGATCCTGTACCGTCACACCGGTGCGCGGTGGCGGCTGACTGCCGGCCCGCAGCGCAAAGTCCTTGCGGTCGTCGGCATCGGCCTCAAGGGGCTGCATTCGATCCAGCAGCGCCCGCGCGGTGGCCTCCGGCAGCGGCTGGGCCTCGGCCAGCGGCGGTCTTTGCCAGGCCTGCTCCGGCGGCTGACCATCGCCGACACTGCCGGGAAAGCCGTCCAGATTCTGCAGATCGGCGGGAATGCCCGGATGGCTGCTGGCCGTATCGGCTGGCTGACTCATGCTCTGTCCCTGGCTGCTGTGGCTGAAAACGAGGCCCAGGGCGATGAACATGATCCATCCCGCCCAGCCCAATGATCTGAAATTCATGCACCCTGCTCCGGGTCAGCTCAGCGCTCAGTGTAGCCCGCATGTCTCGTGACTTCTGCCCCTGCACTCGCTGCAATTCCTGGATTTCAGAAAACAGCCTGATTGTTTCGAATTGGAACTCGGGCGAGTTCTCGTAGTCTATTGAGCTTGTGCCGGAGGCTCTTCAAGGAAATTGCATGCAACCGTTTCGTATTCTTTCTGTGCTTGCAGCATGCTTGCTGGCAATCGCCCGTGCAGATGCCAATCCGGATACCACCGAATCATTGAGTGCCGAGAAGTATTTCGGTGTCGGGCAGGGCTGCAATCTGCCGGTCAACGTTTCCGCGGTGGGGCCCGACGGCCGTATCTATCTGACCGGCCTGTTTACCCAATGTGGTGATTTCAAGATGCCGGCGGGCGAGGGCGCGGTTTACGATCCGCGCAGCGAGCGCTTTGCGGCCATCGCCAATTTCGATCGCGTCGATCTCGACGGCAGTGTCGATCAGCTGGCATTCGCTGGCGCCGAGCTTTACGCCATCGGCAATTTCTCGCGCATCGGCGAGCTCGCCGCGAGTCGCGTCGCGCGTTGGGATGGCACGCGCTGGCATGCACTCGGTTCTGCCAGCACCGGCACTTATTTCAGCGGCGCCCAATCCGTCTGGGTCAGCAGCATCCAGGTATCGCCCCAGGGCGTGTATGTCGCCGGACAGTTCGATGAAGTCGGCGGCATGCCGGCGAACAATCTGGCCCATTGGAATCGCACGACCGGCGTCTGGTCGACTCTGGGCAGCGGCATGAATGCGGGCGTCAATGGCAGTGTTCGTGACATCCAGATGGGCCGTGACGGCCTCTACGTCGGCGGGCAGTTCGTGGCGGCAGGCGGCATCAGCGCGCCCTATGTCGCACGCTGGGATGGTAGCCGCTGGCACGATCTGGACAGCGGGCTGGTGCCCCTGAGTACGGGCAATCCGATTGCCGCGCTGGCCGGCGATGGTGGCGAGGTCTACGTCAGCGGAAACTTCAGCGTCGCGCGCAACCCGGGCATACGCCATCTGGCGCGCTGGGACGGTAGTCACTGGCAGGCCGTCGGTGACCCGGGTCTGGCCGTTTCGCCCGGCGGCGCGCTGACGGTTTCGGGCAACAGCGTGTTCGTCGTTGGCGTGCTCGCCGGGGGCCAGATGTTCAGATTCGATGGCACGACCTGGACCAACCTCGGCTCCGCGGGTTTCGGCGGATCCCCGGCCTCGCTGCTGGTGGCTGATTCCACGCTGTATGCCGGCGGCAGCTTCTACTCCATCAATGGTCAGTACCTGGACAACATCGCGCGCTGGAACGGCCTGTCGTGGTCAGCCTTGGCGCTGGGCGCGCCGCGCGTCAGCAATGGTGTGATCCAGCAGTTCTACCGCGGCGATTCCGGGGTCTACATCGCCGGGCGTTTCAGCGATGTCGATGGCGTTGCCGCCAATGGCATCGCCCGCTGGAATGGTTCGCGCTGGTCCCCGCTCGGCGACGGTTTTGACCCGACCAAGACAGTGTTCTCGGCCATCACCGAGTCCGCGGGCCGCGTTTACGTGAGCTACTTTGATTTTTCCAACGGCCAACAAGTGAACCGGGTCAGCGTCTGGGACGGCTCGTCCTGGTCGCCGCTGGGGTCGACGTTCAGCTTCAATCCGAATTCGCTGGTCGCGTTTCAGGGGCAGATTTACGCAGGCGGGAGTTTCTCCAGTGTCGGGGGTGTACCGCTAGCGGCGCTGGCGCGCTGGAACGGCACTGGCTGGGAAGCGGTGGGAGGCGGGTTTGCGGCGCCTGCCTGGGTGACGGGAATGGCGGTGTACCAGTCGGAGCTCTACGTGAGCCATACCGGTGGACAGGTCGGCGGCGTGAGCGCGCCTGCCATGGCGCGCTGGAACGGGACGCGCTGGGCCAGTGTGGACGCGGCAGTTGCCAACGGCCTGGTCTCGGCCGGGCAACTGGTCGCAGCGGATTCCGGTCTGCTGATTGTCGGCCGCGATGCCAGCGGTCCCGGCGTCTTCCGTCTGAATGACCAGCAGTGGAGCGCCATCGCGCGCTTGCCCGTGGGTGAGATCACCGTCGATTTCAAGTCGGTCGCCGTCAGTGGCGATCAGATCTTTCTCTACGGTTACACCTTCGGCATCCGCAACAGCCTCGTCGGTCGTTCCGCGCGTTTCGACGGGCAAACCTGGGGCCCGCTGTACACGCCGGGGAGCAGTGCGATCGAGAACGCACAGCCACTGCAGTTTGTCACCGATGACGGCGCCGTGTCGGTGCTCGGTTTTGATCTGCGGATGAGTGGCCAGCCGCAACTCGTCAGCGAACCTGCCGGCACCGCCTTCGGGACCAATCGCGTTCAGCCTTCCCGCGACGGCACCCGGCTGGTCTACGGTACTACTGGTGACGGCAGCACACGGTCGCAGGTGTTCCTGCGCGACCGGATCAGCGGAACAGTGAACCGAGTGTCGGATCTGGCACAGGCGCTCGATCCGACAGTCGCGCTGGACTTCTTCGGCCCCGCCATTTCCGGTGATGGCCGTACGGTTGCATTCGTTGGCGGCACCTCGCAAACCGATGGTCAGATCTTCGCCGTGCGCGATGGCGTCGCCGAAATCATCAGTCGCAGCCGTAACGGGGCAATCGGTGACGAGCGCGGCAGCTCCGAGGTCGAACTCAACGGCGACGGCAGTCTTGCGGTCTTTTCGTCCTGGTCGACCAATCTGGTGTCCGGCGACACCAATGGTGTGTCCGATATCTACCTCAAGCATCTGGACACCGCTGCGGTCGAGCTGATTTCGGCACCCTTCGATGGGGGGCAGTCGAACGCGCAGAGTGAGCAGCCGACCATGTCCGATGACGGCCAGCGCGTGGCTTACGCCTCGAATGCGAGCAACCTCAACAATGATGGCGCCATCAGCAGTGGCTGGCAGGTGCTGCTCACCGATCGCGCCCCGAACGCGCGGCGTACGCTGGTAGTCAGTCGCAATCTCAGCACCGGCGAGGTCGGGAATTCCTACAGCACCCAGCCCACGCTCACACCGGACGGGCGATTCGGCGTGTTCACTTCGGCCGCGAGCAATCTCGTGGCCGGTGACACCAACGGCTCCGATGACATTTTCTTCTTCGAGTACGACGGCACGAGGATCGTTCGCCTCGAGCGCGTCTCCGTCGGCAACTACGGGACGCAGGCCAACGCATCAAGCTGGTACCCGAGCCTCAGCGACGATGGCAGTTATGTCGCGTTTGAGTCGCTCGCCGGCAACCTCGTGGTTTACGATCGCAACGCGAGGCGTGACGTGTTCATCAAGAACCTGTCTTCGGGTGAGGTGCTGCGCCTGTCGGCAACGGTGGATGGCCTGCCGCCTGCCGAGACGAGCGGCAGGCCGAGCATCAGTGGCGACGCCAACAGCATCGTCTTCACGTCGAACGCGCCAAACCTGTTTGCGAACGACAGCAACCAGGGCTTCGACGCGTTCTGGGCACCGATGCGCAAGTTCACCAGCTTCGCGCCTGGCCCGGGCGAGGATCAGCCCGGCGTCGCGAACTTCGTTCTGCCGACGCCGAGCCCGGCCTATCCCAATTGCCCGGCGGGTTATTTCATCGCCGCCGTGGACGATGGCCCGGGTGTCGGACTGTCGCCGGGATTGTTCGGGCTCGAATTGCTGCTCGATCCGGGCGGCAGCCAGCGCATGGAAGGCGGGCTCAACTTCGGCGGCTTGATTGACCTTGGTCAGCCTGCCTTTGCCGGCTTCAATGTGCAGAACCCGGCCAATGAAGCGCAGCGTCTGGACCTCAACCTCAGCGGCTACCCGGCCAGCAGTGCCGAGGGCAGTCTGCCGGTGAAGATCCAGGTCATCCACCAGCCTTCCGCAGGCGTCAACGAGCTGGTCTACGAGCGCTCGGCGACGCTGTCGATGGCACAGCCGCTGATCGACAGCGTGGTCATTCAACCGGGCTTCCACGTGGTCACCGTGGTACCGGAGGGCGTTGGCCCGACCGCCGCCGGCGGCGCGGCCGAGGGTCAGATCTTCTTCCAGCTCGGTACCCGTTTTGTCGACCGTGTTGGCGGCGGGTTCTTCGGCGGCGTGGTCGTCGGCGGCTATCACGCGACGCATCCTTTTGGCGACGCCTCCGGCTTCGCCGCCTTCTGCATTGCCACCGCGCACACGGCTACCGTGCGGACCTTCTCGGAGCCCGAATACGGCGCCCGCGGCGCCAGGGATCTGCGCCTGCGGCTGTTCGATTACCAGCGTAATGAGATTCTGGTGAAGCCCTGATGGCTGTTTGCCCACGTGCCATGAACCGCAAATTCGGCCGTAGGAGCGACTTCGCGTCGCGACCGTCCAGTCGGACGACCGCAACAGCGATCGCGCCGCGAGGGCGCTCCTACCAGTGAAATCCCCGCCGTTGGGCAGGCTGCGCTCAGCCCAACCTACGTTCGTCGGAAATAAATCAACAAGTTACAGTAAGGGCTCATGGAGAGCCTCCAGTTTCACCAAAAACTGCGCGGTGACCTTGAACTGACATGTGGCGAAGGTAGGCCGCGGGTGCCGCGCAGCGGCTCCCCGGCGCTTTTCGCATCACTTCCCGGAGAGCGCTGCGCGCACTTCCGGGCTACGACAAGCACTTTGTCTCGCCTCGTAAATTCAATGGCTTACGATCCCAGTTAATGAAAAGCCCGCTGCCACAAAGGTCTGGTCGATCACCAACGGAGAAGCTCATGTCATACCTGAAACTGTTCGGGCTCCTCGGTACGCTTTTTCTGGGTGCGTCCGCCGCCAAGGCCGCCGAGTTCGAGAAATATTTCGGCATCGGCCATGGCTGCAATCGGCCGGTGAACGTGGTCGCGAGCGATGCCGGTGGCCGCATCTATCTTGTCGGAACCAGCGCCGCCGAGGGCCGAGTCACGCATTGTGGTGATGCCGAAGTGGCGCATGGGGTCGCCGTCTACAACCCGGTGACCGAGCGCTTCTCCTCGCTCGCGAATCTCGATCAGGTCGACGTCGACGGCGTCATCCTGAGCGTGGCCACGGCCGGATCGGACCTCTACATCAGCGGCACTTTCACCCATATCGGTACCGTCGCGGCCGATCGGCTGGCGCGCTGGGACGGTGTGCAATGGCATCCGCTGGGTGCAGGCGCTGCCGGGGTGTTCGGTGGCGATGCGCCGGCGATCGCGGCCATCGAAGCCACGCCGGATGGACTGTATGTCGGTGGGCGTTTCACCCAGGTGGGCCCTGTACCTGCCAGCAATCTGGCTTTCTGGAATCGCGCCAGCGACACCTGGTCTGCTTTGGGCGCAGGCCTCGATGGCGTCGTCACCGCCCTGGAATTCGCGGTCGATTCACTGTACGTCGGTGGCGCGTTCACCCAGGCCGGCGGCATCGGGGCCTTGCGCGTGGCGCGCTGGAATGGAACCCAGTGGTCTGCGCTGGGTGGCGGTCTCACGGTCGGCGATTCGGTCGGCGAGCCGGTGGTTGCGATCGCCAGCAGCGGAACCGATGTCTACGTCATCGGCAATCTGGCCGTCGCCGCTGATACGAGCTTGCGCTATCTGGCGCGCTGGGACGGCAGCCTATGGCAGGCGGTTGGCGATCCGGCGCTCGCGGTGGTGGCCGGCGGCGCGCTCGCGGTCTCGGGTCAGGATGTATTCGTCAGCGGCGTCCTTGGGCGCAATATCTCGCGCTTTGACGGCACTGGTTGGACCACCGTCGGCAACATCGAACCGACCTCGACGGTGACCAGTCTGCTGGCCGTTGCGCCGAAGCTGTATGCAGGCGGATCCTTCTATGCGATCGGCAATGTGCTGGTCGACAACGTCGCGCGCTGGGATGCGACGAGCTGGCTGCCATTGGCGATCGGCGCGCCGCGCGTGAGTAACGGTGTCATCACCGCGATGTCGGTCGGCGTTTCCGGGGTCTACATCGGCGGCAAGTTCACCGAAGTCGACGGCGTGCCGGCGCTGTCCATCGCGCGCTGGAACGGCACGCGCTGGGCGCCGCTCGGTGGGGGCATCACGGTCGGTTCGGAGGCCACGAGTGGCATCTTCGAGATCAGGGAAATCGACGGCCGCGTTTATGTCGGTGGTTCCTTCCTGCTCGCAGGGGGTGTGGCGGTCAACAACATCGCGGTCTGGGATGGCACCAGCTGGGCGCCGCTGGGCAGTGGCGTCGATGGGCGTGTGCTGACCATCGAGGCTTTTCAGGGATCGGTCTACGTAGGCGGCGACTTCGGTCGAGCGGGAGCGGAATTTGCCCGCGCCATTGCGCGTTGGGACGGAGCTTCGTGGTCCGCGGTGGGCGGCGCTGCCGCAGGTTCTGGTTCGGTATTCGATCTGACCGTGTTCCAGTCCGAGCTCTATGCCGCCAACGATGTATTCAGCACCATCATTCCCCGCGGTGTCGGCCGCTGGGACGGCGCCAGCTGGGCCGTGGTGGGTACGCCCTTGGCCAACGCCACACCGCGAACGGCCACACGATTGCTCCCCAACGGATCGGAGCTGCTGGTCGTGGGCACCGATACCGCGATTCCCACACAGCGCTCGATCTACCGCTGGGACGGCAGCGCCTGGACCATACTTGCGACGGTGCCGCTGGCCGACATCGCCGGCGCCATTGATCAGATCGCACTCAGCGATGGCCGTATCTTCCTTTACGGCCGCACCGTGAGCGGACGCGATGTTTTCGGCTACACCGCGTTTCGCGACTTTGATGGGGTCTGGAAACCCTTCTACATTCCGGCCAGTTTCCGCATCGAACAGGCGCAGCCGATCCTGTTTGCCAGCGATGGCGACGCGCTGTCGGTGCTTGGCTTCGATCTGCGCGCCAGCGGGCAAGCCTTGCGGCTCAGCCGACCGCTGGCGGCGACGCCGCCGGAACCCGCAGTCGAACTGACAGCGCGCCAGGTGCGCATCAGCCGGGATGGCCGTGCCGCGGTGTTCACCGGTCGTCCGGCGGCTGACAGCACAGGGCCCGAGCGCATCTACCATCGGCTCGGCGAGCAGTTGCATGAGCTGTCGGCCGAAGTCGGCGCGCTGGAGCCCGGGGCGACGAGCTACTCCGATCCGGTGATCTCGGGCGATGGTTCGCGCGCCGCGATGGTCGCGAGCTCGGGCCAGATCTACGCCGTGCGCGTCAATCTTGGTGAGCCGCAGCTGCTCAGCCGCAGCGCCGCAGGTATCGCCGGCAATGGCCCGAGCGCGGCGCCGATGATCGGGCTCGATGGCACGCGGGTGGTGTTCGAATCGCGGGCCAGCAACCTCGTCGCCAACGATGGCAATGGCAGCGTTTCCGACATCTTCGCCAAGAACCTCGGCAATGAAGACATCGAGTTGATCTCGGTGGCCAGCGACGGCACTCCGGCCAACGGGCCAAGCACCCTGCCCTGGGCCAGCGATGACGGCCAGCGCGTGGTCTATGCCACGGCGGCCAGCAACCTGGTTGATGGCCTGGTTCCGAGTCATACGCAGATCGTGCTCGCGGACCGATCCGGCAGCCATTGCCGCAACCTGCTGGTCAGCCGCAATCTGGCGACCGGCGCCCCCGGCAACGGCCCCAGCAGCGAGCCGCGATTGACGCCGAACGGTCGCTACGGCGTGTTCTCGTCGGCAGCCAGCAACCTCGTTGCCGGCGACAGCAATGGCGCCACGGATGTCTTCATGTTCGAGTACGACGGCACCGCCATCGTCCGTCTTGAACGCCTGTCGGTCGGCGCCTATGGCCATCAGAGTGACGGCAGCAGCTCGCATCCCAGCATCAGCGACGACGGCAGCTTCGTGGCTTTCGACAGCACTGCCGGCAACCTGACCCTGTACGACCGCAATGCCCTGACGGATGTCTTCATCAAGGATGTCGCGACCAGCGAACTGCTGCGGCAATCGGCCACGGTCAATGGCACCGCGCCCGACGGCGCAAGTTCCGGCGCCGAAATCAGCGGCGACGCGACCGCCATCGCCTTCGTCTCGGATGCCCGTCAGCTGGTCGCTGGCGACAACAATGACCAGCGCGACGCCTTTATCGCGCCGATGCGCATCTACGCTGCAGGTGGGGCCACGCCAGCGCCCTATCAGCCTGGACTGGAGACTTTTGCGCTGCCGGCGCCGAACCCGCCCTACGCCAATTGTCCGGCCGGCTACTTCATCGCCGCGCTCGACGATGGCCCGGCCGTCGGCCTGTCTCCCGGGCTGTTCGGACTCGAAGTGCTGCTCAATCTGCCGGGCACCCAGCGACTCGAAGGTGGCCTCAATTTCGGTGGCCTGATCGATGCCGGCCAGCCCGGATTCGCCGGCTTCAATTTCAACAATCCGGCCAGCGAAGCACAGCGCCTGGATCTCAATCTCAGCGGCTATCCGGCGACCAGTATCAGCGGCAGCATGCCGGTGCGCATACAGGTGATTCACCAGACCAGTGCCACAGCCAGCGAGGTGGTTTTCGACCGTACGACGAGTCTGTCGATGGCAACGCCTTTCATCGACAGCATCGTCATCACCCCCGGCTTCTATGTCGCGACGGTGGTGCCGATCGAACTGCCAGCGAGCGCACTGGGCGGCCCCGCTGACGGACAGATCTTCGTCCAACTCGGCACCCGCTTCGTCGATCGCGTCGGTGGTGGTTTCTCGGGCGGCGTGGTGGTCGGTGGCTATCACGCCCCGCACCCCTTCGACGACGTCTCGGGATTCGCGGCCTTCTGCATCGCGACACCGCACAGCGTGCGCCTGCGCACCTACACCGCCACCGAATACGGCAGTGATGGCGCGCGAGATCTGCGCTTGCGGCTGTTCGACTACCAGCGCAACGTGATCCTGAACCTGCCGTAGCGGCTCAGAAAAAAGAGATCCGATCAGGGCGCCTCGAAGCCGTCCGCAAACAAGGGTGCCGTAGAACTCGCCAGGCCCGCGATCTCGGCCACCACGGCGACATTGGTCTTCAGGATCGCCGCACCCATCGGCAGTGCATTCGGGCCCATATTGGCCGGTGTGTCGGTGCTGCGGTGGTAGTGCGGGTAGATATCCCAGTCATTCTCGATGGCCAGCACCGCCCGCGCGCCGGCATTGAGATAGGGCACATGGTCCGAGCCAAAGGGATTGGTGCTGGTGATCACCGCCAGTTCCGGCACATAGGTCGCGGCTGCGGCGCCGATCTGGGTCAGGTAGGCGCTGTGGCTGGCGGAGGTCTCGTACAGGGCTTCCAGGTTGGCGTCGGCGCTGTAGCCGATCATGTCCATGATCACCACTGCATCGACGCTGGTCAGCAGCCCGGCCTGAATCAGCGACTGCACATGGGCGGCGCTGCCGCGCAGTCCCTGTTCCTCACCGGCGTAGCACATGAACAGAATGCTGCGCGCGGGCTGCGAAGGCAGCAGCGCCCGCGCCATTTCGACGACGCCGGCGCAGCCGCTGGCATTGTCCTCGGCGCCGGGCGCGTTGACGGTCGAGGTGGAGCTGGCGTTGCGCGAATCGTAGTGCGCACCGACGATCACCCAGCGATCGGGCTGACTGCTGCCGATCCAGGCGCCGGTGACGTTGTAGCGCGTGATCGTTCCGCCGCCAGCGCCGTTCATGGTGAAGGCCTGCAGTCCATCGCTCAGCCCGAGCGCCGTGAAGCGGCCGCGTATCCAGTCGCGGGCGGCGTCCAGCGAGGTCGTGCCATAGCTGGATCGATCCCAGCTGGCCAGCGTCTGCACATCGCTGAACCAGCGCGTCGGGTTGATGCGGTCGACCACCTGCTGCACGCCCGGATTGGCGGCGCCTCTGAATCCATGCGCATCCAGCCGGTACTGTCGCGCCAGCACGGTGTTTGGCTGCACCGGCTGCCAGGCGTGGGAATCGGCCAGTCGCAGCAACAGCCGCTGCTCGGCCGGCACCTCGCGCAGCTCCCAGCGACCGCCGCTGGCCAGCAGCCTCCCGGCCTCCGGCGCATGCTCGCTGCAGCCGCGGGCGCGCAGCATCAGAGCGTCCGGATCGACCTCGTCGAAACTCGAGATGATGGCGAGCGCACCAGCTTCGCGCCGCAGCGTCTCGCGCGGGCCGATGATCGCCATCTGCAAGCCCATCTCCAGCCACCAGCCCCCGCCCGGAAGCTGTTTCAGGCGCTCGACCTGCTCCGGCTCAGCCTTCGAGATGTCCACCACCGTCAGCACCTCGGCGGCGGCGACAGGGGAGAACAGGACGAACAGGAAGAGCGGCAGTTTCATCAGGGCGCAGGGCTGAAATCGGGGCGCCCAGTCTAGCGGCAAGCACCCGCACCGACGCAGCCGCGTGCTCAGTCCTACTCGGCTCGCAGTGCCTCTACCGGGTCGACACGCCCGGCGCGTCTGGCCGGCAGCCAGCTCGCCAACGCGGCGGTGCCCAGCAGGACCAGAGTTGCCGCCAGCAGCGTCGTCGGATCCGCGGCGCTGACACCGTAGAGATAGGCGCGCAACACGGGCGCCGCCACCGCGTGAAACACGAAGCCCATCAGCACCCCGCCCAGTGTCAGCACGATCCCCTGGCGCGCCACCCACCACGCGACCTGCCTGGGCTCGGCGCCCAGCGTCAGCCGAACGCCAAACTCGCGAGTACGCAGGGCGACCATGTAGGCCATCACCCCGTAAAGCCCGATGGCACCGAGCAGCAGCACGACGATGGCGGCGCCGGTCATCAGCGTGAGCATCAGCGTCAGACGCGCGGTCGATGCCCTCAGCGTATCGCGCAGGGTCTCGACCGCGAAGACCGGAACGCTTGGATCCATCTCGCGCAGGATCTGGCGGATGGCAGGTACGACGGAGTCAAAGGGCGCGCCGGCCCTGACGATCAGCGCCATGTTCCGTGGCGCACCCGCTTCCAGGCTGGCATCGATGGCTACCACCGGCGGCCGGTAGACCAGAGCGGTCGGCTCCTGGGTCAGGTCGCGGTCGCGCACGTCCCCGACGACCCCGATGACGGTATAGCTCGGGCCGGATGGGGCAAGTGTCATGCGTTTTCCTACCGCCGCAGATCCGCTGGCATCGCCGAACAGCGTCGCGGCTGCGGTCTGGCTGAGGATGATGTCCTCGCTGGGCTCCAGCGCAGGACGCTCGAAGTCCTTGCCCGCCAGCAGCGGGATTTTCATCGTCGTGAAATAGCCGTCGTCGACAACATTCATCGGCAGCGAGCGGCGCTCGCCTTCGATCACAAAGGCCCGATCCAGAATCCAGCCGCTGCCGAGCGGTACCTGTTTCGCCAGCGCGGCGGAGCGAACCATGGGCAGCTGGCGCACCCTCTCGACCAGCGATGAGTAGAAGACCAGACCGTCGGCTTCGTCATAGCGCGCGTAGGGCAACTGCGTGCGGATGGTGATGACCTCGCTGCTGTCGAAGCCCGGATGCACCTCGGCCAACTGTTGGGCGGTGCGCAACAGCAGTGCCGATCCGACCGACACCACCAGCGCCAGGGCGATCTGCAATACGCTGATGCCTGCACGCAGACGCTGGCGGGCTTTTCCGGTGGATGCCCCACGGCCGCCATCCTGCAATTGACTGGACAGGACGCCGCCGCCCAGTCGAATGGCCGGGAGCGCGGCGCAGATGAGCACGCCAACCAGCGTCGCCAACACGACAAAGGCGATGGTCTGCAGCCCCAGGCCCAACTCGGCCAAACGGGGAATATCCGCGGGCCCGAAGGCCACGAGCGCGCGCACCGCAGCGTAGCTCGCCATCACCGCGAGCAAGCCGGCGATCGTGCCCAGAATCAGGGCTTCGCCGAGAAAATGACTGGCCATGCGCAGCCGGCCGGCGCCGAGAGCCGCGCGGATGCCGAGCTCCTGCTGGCGACCATCGGCGCGGATCAGCATCAAATTGGCCGCATTGGCCCAGGCAACCAGCAGCACCAACCCCGCGGCTGCGGCCAGCAACCACAGGGTGCGGGCAATCGGCTGCGTGACCTTTTCCAGCAGCGGAACGACCACCGGCGCAGGCTTCAGGTCGGCCAGCCAGGCGGCCGTCGACTGGCCGGAATCCAGGGTCGGGTAGGTCTGCGCCATTCTCGGCAGCAGGGTGGCCAGTTCGCGCTGGGCCTGCTCGGTACTGGCTCCCGGGGCAAGGCGCGCCACGGCGTTGAAAGAGAATTCGCCGACGCTGCTGCTGTCGCTGAACTTGACCGGAAGCCAGATTCGGGTGTCTGCCGTGGGGAAGGAAAAGCGCGCCGGCATCACCCCGACGATCTGGCGGCGCACGCTGTTGACCATCAAGGTCCTGCCGATGATGTCGGGCGCCGCATGGTAGCGATGGCGCCACTCGGACTCGCTCAAGATGACCGCATCGGGCCCACCCCGGAGCTGCTCCTCGGCTGAAAACGAGCGCCCCATGATTGGTGCGACCTGCAGCAGGGGCATCATCGATGCCGTGACCCAGGTGGCGATGACGCTCTCGGCGACATCATCGACCCCTTCGCTCCAGACGTTGCTGCTACCCGTTCGATACAGGGCGAGGTCATCCAGGCTCTGCGCCGACTGCTGGTAGGTGAAATAGAGCGCAGGCGGCTGCGGCACGCCGAGCTGCTCCGATGTCTGCAGGTCGACGCTGACCAGTCGATCGGGCTCGCCGTAGGGCAGCGGCGCCAGCAGCACGCCGTAGACGATCGCGAACAGGGAAGCGGCCGCGGCCAGGCCGAGGAACAGGCTGAGGGTCATCGTGAGCGCAAAGCCCGGTGTGCGTTTCAGCGATCGCAAGGCGTGTGCAAGGGTCATCGATCAGGGGTCCGGACGGGCTTCGCCATTTTTACGGTCCGGTGGTGGCGAATACCGCGATGGCGCGCGGGCAATTTGCTGACAGCTTGGGGGTGGGGGATGGCGGATTCCGCCGTCGGGTCATGGCGCGATGCCCACCTGCGAGAGCCGGATTGTCCGCCGCGAATCGTGGTTGCCACCGTTTCCGCTGGAACGTACCCGTCCGACAGCCCCCATTCTTCCGCTGGCTTTGATCCTCGGCGAGTCTGAGACGATGTTCGTTTCTGGTCTTGCCCGGTGGCTGGTTCTTCCCTCGGTTCTGTCGTCTGGTTCATGCGCAT
>JBFWOF010000047.1:0-52610 GCA_050250665.1 Lysobacterales bacterium
CCCAGCAAGAAGAGGCCGAGCGCAGCGAACCCGATCATCGCAGTCCGCGGTGACTCTTTCACGGTGACAATCCCGCGCCCGGGCATGTGGAGCCCGGGCTGGGCGGGATTTTAGTCGAGATCAGTAGAAGAAACGTTCCTCGACGATCTTGCCGTCCTTGACCGTATAAAGACCAATTTCCTCCATCTGCATGCGCTGACCCGATTCCCGGTTGGTGACGTCCAGATAGAAGCGCAGTGCGAAGCCGTCGCCATTGATGAAGGGGCCGAAGGTCTCGACCGAATGCACCTCGTGGGCGCCATACCACCAGTCCGACTTGGCCTTGACCGCTTCGGTGCCGCGAACTTCGGCCATCGGGCCTTCCATGGCTTCGCAGCTGACGATGTCCGCTGAGTTGAACTGCACGGCATCCTGATGGTTGCCGGCCTTGAGCATGTCGGTGAAGGCAACGGCGAGTTCTCGAGTGTTCATGGGCTGGTTCTCTTGTCAGTAGATTCGGCGAAGCTAGACTAGTCCGCTTGCGAGCGCGGGTGAAAGTGCTGGGGCTTGTGTCGGTAGCCATGACGCTGGCGGGAACAGGCGCGCATGGACGATCCAGAGTGACAGCCGAATGCGACGGTTGTTCGTGCGACCCGGTTTCACTTCAGAGAGTGTGCTCATGTCGGCCCACAGACGTCCAGCCCAGTCCAGCAGTGTCAAGATTTCCGCCGCCGACATCGACAAGCTGCGCAGGCACGGCGCGGAGGCGGTGGCCTATTACCGCGACTACGGTCTGGCTGAAGTCAGATCTCGCGCCATCAGTATTGCCCTCAGCGGGCTGACACCGGTCTTTGGGTGGCTGGTGTTCGGCTGGGCACCGGTGGCGATGTTGCTGTTCATGCTGGCGGACGCGCTGATCACGGTGATCGTCGATCTGGTGCGTCTGCCCTTGATTGGCGCCTGGATGCGGGAAAGCCACGCCCGCGATCATGCCGCCGGTGAGTTGCTGGGGATCGCCGATGGCCTGGAGGATGGCAGCGGCACGCGCAGCCCGCGTGGGAACGCACCCGGCCCGGGTGTGATCGTGTTTTTTGGCAGCGTATCCAGTCTGTTCATGTGCGTGCTGACCGTTGCAGCGCTGGAGCCGCTGGGTCAGGCCTCGGTACGCGCGGTCATCGAAGAGCCCTGGTTTCCCTGGCTGTTGCTGATCGATCTGTTGTTGCGGCTGGGCAGTGGCCTGCTTGGGGCCATCAGGGCCAGGCGCGAGCCGCCTGGCTCGGTCATGGTCTTCGCGGAATCCGGCGGTGTGGCCGTGCTTTACGCCGGGTTGCTGGTGTTGATCTGGCTACCGTTGAACTGGGGTCAGACCGGGCTGATTCTGATGTTTGTCACCTTGTTTGCGACCCGACTGGCATTCGGCGTGTTCGCACTTTGGTGGACGCCGCGCGCAGTGGCTACGCTGGAACGGCGTGTCGCCACTGGCGATTTCACGGTCAGCCAGCGCTGATCAGGGCGTTGGCGGAGCGACCGGGACCGGTCCGAAAACCGGGCCAGCCTGAGCTGCCAGCCAGGACAGCGCGGCATAGGCGGCCACATTGAAATCCAGGTTCGCGGCGTCGACCTTGTCCAGCGTATCAGCCGCCGTGTGGTGGTAGTCGAAGTAGTTGGTGCCGTCCTGCTTCAGATCCATGATCGGCATGCCGAGATCGCGCATCGCGGAAAAGTCCGCACCACCGCTACCGTTGTTGTCGCCACGCTCGATGCCCATCGGCGCCAGCACGCTGTACATCTGATCGACCACCGGCAGCGCCGATTCGATGACGCGGCTGGAAAACTTCCAGATCTTGCCGGCGCCGAAATCGGACTCGCCGCCGATGATGTGCTGCTGCAGCTGATCGGCATGCACGCGTCCGTATTCCTTGCCACCGAACACGCCCTGTTCCTCATTCGCGAAAGCGATGACACGAATCGTGCGTTTCGGGGCTTGCGGCAGCTTGCCAATCATCGCGCCTGCCGCCATGGTGATGGCCACGCCGGCGCCGTCGTCGATGGCGCCGGTGCCGAGATCCCAGGAATCCAGATGACCGCCTATGGCGACGACCTCGTCGGGATACTCCGAGCCAGGAATCTCGCCGATGACGTTGGCGGAGGTGTATTCGCCCTTGCGGTTGCGGCTACCCAGCACCAGTTTCACGGTCACCGGTCCGCCAGCGGCCAGAGCCTGCTCCAGGGCATCGGCATCGGCATTGGCCAGCGCCGCTGCCGGGATGCGCGTCAGCATGTTGTCGTAGCGCATCACGCCAGTGTGCGGGGTCATGGATTTCTGGTCTGTGCCCACTGAACGGATCAGGACCGCAACGGCGCCTGCGCGTGCAGCGAACACCGCGCCAGAAACACGCGCCATAACAGCAGTGCCATAGCCGCTACCGTCCTTGGCCCGCTGCATCTGATAGGCCACATAGGCGATCTTGCCCTTGAGCGAGTCCGCGGCTGCGTTCTGCAGCGCCGCGGCATCATCGAAGCGTACGATTTCGCCGCTGACGCCCTCGGGCGGGGTGCCGATGCTGCCGCCCAGCGCCGCAATATTCAGCGGTTGTGGCGTTGGACTGAGGATGCCGGCGCTCTCGAATCCCCGTTCCCAGACCGGGAAACTGACCGGTTGTGTGTAAACCCTCGGGTAGCCCAGTTCCTTGAATTTGGCGATGGCCCAGGCCACGCCCTTGGCGTCGTTTTCGCTGCCCGCCATGCGGTGGCCGACCTCGGTGGTCAGCGATTCGACGATGGCGTAGGCGCCGCTGCCCTGGAGCGCGCTGTCGCGCAGATCTCTGGCCACGGCCAGATCGGATTCGGTCAGCGGGCTGGCCACGGCGGAGCCGGTCCACAACATCAGCAGCAACAGACGGGACAGCATGGGCACGGCTCCGCGAGTTCGAACGAGCGCGCGAGGCTAGCGGCTTGTGGCGCATATGGCATGTGTATTTGGTACCGGTTTCGCCGCGCGTACAGGCAGTTTTTGGGCGATGATTGTGCATCGCTGAAGCGGAGCCTGGCATGCGAGTGATCTTGAATGTGCAACGCCTGGAAGCGGCCGTTGCCGCCGGCGTCATCGATGCGCCTGCCGCGACGGCGCTGTGGTCATTCCTGACCCAGAGCGGCGACACCCACGAAGCGCCGCGCTTCAAGTTTGCGCATTTGCTGTACTACTTTGGCGGACTCATCGCGCTCGGTTCGATCTCGATCTTCGTGACCATGGCCTGGGACGCCTTTGGTGCCTGGCCGCTGCTGGTCTTCGGTATCGGGGTGATGCTGCTGTCCTATGCCCTGACCCGGCGGTTCATCGAGGTGGACCGGCAACCAATACCGGCCGGGACCATGGCTGCCCTGCTGATTGCCGCCGTGCCGATGGTCGTGTTCGCGCTGCAGCATGTGAGCGGTGCCTGGTCTGGTGAGCAGAGCTACCGCGATTACCACTACTGGATAGACTGGCGCTGGCTGATGATGGAATTTGCCACGCTGGCCGCCGGCGCGGCCGTGTTGTGGCGCTTCCGGTTGCCGTTCGCGATGCTGCCGGTGGCCGTGACGCTGTGGTACATGAGCATGGATTTCGCTGCCTATCTGGCCCACGACAGCGACGGCTGGTCCAGCGAAGCTGGCTGGAAGCTGCGGGCCACGATCTCGATGTTGTTCGGCGTGATCATGCTGGCCATCGCGCTGTGGGTTGAACTGCGCCAGTATGCTGCCGCCTCGGCGCGGGGGGACCGCCGCGATTTCGCCTTCTGGCTTTATGTGGTCGGCGTATTGACCTTCTGGGGCGGATTGTCCTCGCAGGACTCGGGCTCGGAATTCGGCAAGCTCATATACGCTGGCATCAACATCGGCCTGATCCTGATCGGCGCCGCGCTGGCCCGGCGCGTGTTCGTGGTTTTCGGAGCCTTCGGCGTCATCGGCTACCTTGGCCACCTCAGCTACTCGGTGTTCAAGGACAGCCTGTTGTTCACGGTGGTGCTCGGCGCCATGGGCATCGGCATCGTCTTTGTCGGTTTGTGGTGGAACAAGCGCGAAGCCGCGCTGCACGCCGCGCTGTCGAAGTGGCTGCCGGTGCCCTTGCGCAGGGCGATCGAGGCGCGGGAGGGGTAGGGGCGGGTTGTTGGTTGTCGGTTGTTGGTTGTTGGTTGTCCGCACTATTCGTCTCACGCGGAGACGCGGAGATCGCGGAGAAGAGCCCGGTCCCTGGATGCAATCCGAACTGAGACCTGTGGGAGCGGCTTCAGCCGCGATGGCCTTGTAGACGCGAACCTGCGACGTACTCCGGGCCACGCCGCGGCCGCCGGCGCGACTTGCTCTGGCGCACGACCCGAACGACCGCGCGCCGGAGCCGCGCTACCTCACACCCGGGTTCATGGTCGGTGCGCGAGTGCCTGTTCGCGGCTGAAGCCGCTCCCACAGGTCTGCGTGGCAGCGGAGGTCTTATCTTGACCACCTACCCACAACCCACAACCGACAACCGACAACCGACAACCAACAACCAACAACCAACAACCAACAACCAGCTCTCAGAGCGTCACCGCCAGCCGCGTGCCCTGATCAATGGCGCGCTTGGCGTCGAGTTCGCCGGCCGTGTGGGCGCCGCCAATGACATGAGCTTTGGCGCCCGCGGCGATCAGCTGGTCGTAGAGCGAGCGATTGGATTCCTGGCCAGCACAGATGATGACGTGGTCGACTTCCAGCGTGCGCACGTCTTCGCCGGTGCGGATCTTCAGACCGCGCTCGTCGATACCCTCGTAACTGACGCCGCCGATCATCTCGACCTTGGCCATTTTCAGGGTGCTGCGATGCACCCAGCCCGAGGTCTTGTTGAGGCGATCCCCGAACTTGCCGGCGGTGCGTTGCAGCAGATAGACCTGACGTGTCGGTGCCGGGGGCGCCGGTTTGGTCAGACCGCCGCGGCTCTCCAGCGTCGCATCGATACCCCATTGGCGATACCACGCCGGCGCGTCGACCGTGGTCGAATGGCCCTGATGCGTCAGATACTCGGCCACGTCAAAACCGATGCCGCCGGCACCGATGATGGCGACCTTCTGACCCACCTCGGCGTTGCCTGCCAGCACATCGACGTAGCTCAGGGCCTTGGCGCTGTCGATGCCGGGGATCGGCGGCATGCGCGGGGTGACACCCGTGGCGACGATGATTTCGTCGTAGGCCTTCAGCGCGGCCGCATCCACGCGCGTATTCAGGCGCAGATCAACGCCTAGCCCCGCCATGCGTACGCGGAAATAGCGCAGCGTCTCGTAGAACTCTTCCTTGCCGGGAATCTTCTTGGCCATGTTGAACTGGCCACCAATTTCGGCTGCCGCATCGAATACCGTGACCTTGTGCCCGCGCTCGGCCAGCGTGGTTGCTGCTGACAGACCGGCGGGGCCGGCACCGACAACGGCGAAGTTCTTCGGCGCGGTGGTCGGTCGAACAACAATCTCGGTCTCGTGACAGGCGCGCGGATTGACCAGGCAGGAGGCGCGGCGGTTCTCGAAGACATGGTCCAGGCAGGCCTGATTGCAGGCGATGCAGGTGTTGATCTCGTCGGCCTTGTTCGCAGCTGCCTTGTTGACCCAGGCGGCGTCGGCCAACAAGGGCCGCGCCATCGAAACCATGTCCGCCTGACCGCTGGCGATGATCTTCTCGGCCACATCCGGCATGTTGATGCGGTTGGTGGTGACCAACGGAATCCGGACTTCGCGCTTCATCTTTTCGGTGACGAAGGCAAATGCGGCGCGCGGCACGCTGGTGACGATGGTCGGCACGCGGGCTTCATGCCAGCCGATACCGGTATTGATCAAGGTGGCGCCAGCCGCTTCGATGGCTTTGGCCAGTTGCACGATTTCTTCCCAGGTCTGGCCATCTTCGACCAGATCGAGCATCGACAATCGATAGACGATGATGAAATTCGGGCCCACCTTGGCGCGAATGCGGCGCACGATCTCGGTGGGAAAACGCATCCGGTTTTCGAAGCTGCCGCCCCATTCGTCGCTGCGCTGATTCGTGCGTTTCACCAGGAACTGGTTGATCAGATAGCCTTCCGAACCCATCACCTCGACGCCGTCGTAGCCGGCCTCCTGGGCATAGGCCGCGGTGCGCACGAAGTCCTCGATGGTGTGCTCAACGCCGCTCTTGCTGAGCTCGCGCGGTCGAAACGGCGTGATCGGCGACTTGATCGGCGAGGCCGATACCGACAGCGGGTGATAGCCATAGCGACCGGCGTGCAGGATCTGCATGCAGATCTTGCCTTGTTCGGCATGCACGGCCGCTGTCACCTTGCGATGGCGTTTGACCTCCCAGGGCCAGGACAGCTTCGAGGCGAAGGGCGCCAGCCAGCCCTGGATCGACGGCGCTATGCCGCCGGTGACGATCAAGGCCACACCGCCGGCGGCGCGCTCGCCGAAATAGGCCGCGAGCTTGTCGTAGTCCTTGGCACGATCTTCCAGCCCGGTATGCATCGAGCCCATCAGCACGCGATTGCGCAGCGTGGTGAAGCCCAGATCCAGAGGCGAAAGCAGGTGCGGGTAGGGGGTGGTCATGGCTCAGGTTTCCGTACGCATCGGTATGGTGTGGAGCCTGCCCGGAAGGCGGCGAACAGGCAAGAGCTGGTTGCTGGTTGTTGGTTGTCGGTTGTCGGTTGTCGGTTGTCGGAAGGAGCTGGCTCACGTGGAGACGCGGAGGCCGCGGAGTAGAGCGCGTGCTGCTTTTGCTCCCTGTGGGAGCGGACTCTGTCCGCGACGGGCGCAGGCTGTTGTGGGTCCGGACTTGTCCGGAGGCTTCTGTCCCAACGAGACCGTCATGCCAGAAGCGTCCAGACAAGTCTGGACCTACAAAGCCGGCACCTCACAACCGACTCCAGCTCCATGGGCAGCACCAACCAACAACCAACAACCAACAACCGAAAAAAAGTGCGTGTCCTGATCCACCGGCGTTTTACGTATCCATCATGCAGTCATCACAACGTGGGGAAATCAGATGGGAATCGTCGGACTGATCATGTTGATCGCACTGGGCCTTTTGGGCATCGCGTCGTGGTTGCGCCAGCGCCAACCGAAGGCCGCAGGCCCTCTGGCGCAGCTGGAAAGTGTGGGCGGCTGGATCGGTCTGGTTGGCCTGATCTGGGGGCTTTTCATGCTGATTCGCTGGATCAGCGCGATCGGTGCGCTGGCGGCGGCTCCGGTGATGATGATCATCGCGCTGGCCTCGGCAGTCTCGATCACGGCGCTGTCGCTGATTCTCGCCATGCCTACCGTCAAGACGCTGGCCGGCAGCAACGACTTCACGCGCAAGCTCGAACAGTCGGCAGCGAAGCTCGGTCCGTTCAAGGTCGTTCTTGGCGCCGTGTGCCTGGGGCTGGCCGTGGTCAGCCTGGTGCTTTGAGAGTGGGAAAAAGGGAAAGGGAAAAGGGTAAAAGGAAAAGCCCGACGGCGCGGACGCCGGTGGCATCGGCTCCCGCGCATCTTCTCTTGGTAGGAGCGCCCTTGCGGCGCGACCGCAGGCCTTGGCCGACGCAAGGTCACACCGGCAGCGTCACGTAGCCCGCTGATCGCGGGCAACGTGACCTACGCAAAGCCGAAGCGCGCGAGCCTTTCCCGAGTCCCGAGTCCCGAGTCCCGAGTCCCGAGTCCCTAGTCCCTAGTCCCGGCTGCGCTCAGACCCGCTCCAGAATCCCCGCAAAGCCCATGCCGGTGCCGATGCACATGGTGACCATGCCGTACTTCTGATTGGTGCGGCGCAGGCCGTGGACCACGGTGGCGGTGCGGATGGCGCCGGTGGCGCCGAGCGGGTGACCGAGGGCAATGGCGCCGCCCAGCGGGTTGACCTTGCTCGGGTCCAGGCCAGAGTCACGCATCACCGCCAGCGCCTGGGCGGCGAAGGCTTCGTTCAACTCGATCCAGTCGATGTTGTTGATGTTGATGCCGGTCTGGCGGCAGACCTTGGGAATGGCTTCCTTGGGACCGATGCCCATGATTTCCGGCGGCACACCGGCCACCGAATAACCGACCCAACGGGCCAGCGGGGTCAGATTGAATTCCTTGATGGCGCGTTCGCTGGCCAGCAGTACCGCGCCGGCGCCGTCGCTCATCTGCGAGGAATTGCCGGCGGTGACGCTGCCACCCTGCTTGAACACCGCGCGCAGCTTCGCCAGTGCAGCCACGTTGGTGTCCTGACGCGGGCCTTCGTCGGTGTCGACCTTGCGGGTGTCGTTCTTGAAGCCACGTGAATCGAGGTCAGGATAATGATCGTCGAGCACGAAGGGCAGGATCTCGTCGTTGAAATGACCGGCCTGGATGGCCGCGATCGCCTTCTGGTGCGAGCCATAGGCGAACTGGTCCTGATCTTCGCGCGAGACTTTCCACTGGTCGGCCACATTCTCGGCGGTGATACCCATGCCGTAGGCGATGGCGATGTGATCGTCCTTGAAAAAGGCCGGATTGAAGGCCGGGCGGTTGCCCATCATCGGCACCATCGACATGCTTTCGGTGCCGCCGGCCAGCATCAGATCGGATTCGCCCAGACGAATGCGGTCGGCGGCCAGGGCCACGGCCTGTGAGCCCGAGGAGCAGAAGCGGTTGATGGTCATGGCTGCCACGGTGTTGGGCAGACCGGCCATCAGCACGCCGATGCGCGCCACGTTCATGCCTTGCTCGCCTTCCGGCATGGCGCAGCCAATGATGGCGTCGTCGATGCGGTTGACGTCGATTCCCGGCGTCGCAGCGACCGCGCCGCGCAGCACATGCGCGAGCAGATCATCCGGGCGGGTGTTGCGGAACATTCCCTTTGGTGCCTTGCCTACCGGCGAACGCACGGCAGACACGATGTAGGCGTCTTGGATTTGGCGGGACATGGTTGGGTCTCCGTTGCGCCGGTTCGGGTCTGCCAAACCGAGCGCTTGTTTGTTGGGGCTGAAGTTAAACGTAAAACGTCAAACGTCAACGGCTCGCTGCGCTCGCTGAGGCGCCGGACCGTTTTTCGCTGTTCCGTTTTACGTTTTACGTTTCACGTTTTACTAGTTTCTAAGGGGCTTGCCGTTCTGCATCGTGTAGGCAATGCGCGCCTGGGTCTTGGGCATCTGCGCCAGAGCGACGAAATGCTTGCGTTCCAGGTTGAGCAGCCATTCCTCGTCTACTTCAGAGCCGCGTTCGATCTCGCCGCCGCACATCACGGTGGCGATGCGGGTGGCGACTTCGACGTCGTGCTCGGAAACGAATCCGCCGGCCAGCATGTTGGTCAGCAGGGCGCGGATGGTGGCGATGCCGACATCGCCGGCGACCTTGATGGCGCGCGGCGGCAGCGGCGGGCGATAGCCGGTCTCGGCCAGCGCGCGGGCTTCGTTCTTGGCCACGTACAGCAGCTCATCCTTGTTGGTGATGACCACATCATTGGGCCGTGCCAACTTCAGCTCCTTGGCTTCGAGCGCGCTGGTGGCCACCTTGGCCATGGCGATGGTCTCGAAGTAGGTCTGGATCTGTCCGAAGACATCGCCGCCCACCGCGTTCTGCCAGGAACGCAGCGCGATCTCCTTGAGGCCGCCGCCGGCCGGCAACAGGCCTACGCCGGCCTCGACCAGACCGACATAGCTCTCCAAGGCAAACACGGTCCTGGCCGAATGCATCTGGAACTCGCAACCGCCGCCGAAGGCCATCCCGCGCACGGCGGACACCACCGGCACCAGCGAGTACTTGATGCGCTGGCTGGCCGCCTGGAAGCTGGCGACGATCTGCTCGAACTCGTCCCACTTGCCGGCCGCAACCACGGGCAGCGCGTCTTTCAGATCAGCGCCGGCCGAAAACGGCTCCCTGGTCTGCCAGATCACCAGCGCCTTGTAGTTGCGCTCGGCTTCATCGACGGCGCGGTTGACGCCTTCGAGCACGGCCGCGCCGATGGTGTTCATCTTGCTCTTGAAGCTCAGAATGGCGATGTCGTCACCCTGATGCCACAGGCGCACACCATCGGTTTCGAAGATGGTCGTGCCTTGGTCAAACTCTTCGGTGTAGATCGCATCCGGAAAATACTGGCGCTGATAGACCGGCAGGGCCGAGCGCGGGCGGTAGGCTTTGTCGCTGGGCGCGTAGGAACCGGTCTTGGCGTGTACGCCAGCGTCGCCGACTTCGAACACCCAGGCCGGCAGAGCGGCATCGCTCATGGTCTTGCCGGCGGCGATGTCTTCCTTGATCCAGTTGGCGACCTGCAGCCAGCCTGCCTGCTGCCAGATTTCGAAAGGACCCTGATCCCAGCCGTAACCCCAGCGGATGGCGAAATCGACATCGCGGGCGTTGTCGGCAATGCTCTCCAGCTGGTAAGCGCAGTAGTGGAAAACGTCGCGGAAGCAGGCCCACATGAACTGCGCCTGGGGGTCGTCCGAGCCGCGCAGCGCGGCCAGTCTGGCCGACCAGCCTTTCTGGCGCAGTGCGCCTTCGGCGGCAGCGCTGGCCTCGGAGTTGGCCGGCTTGTAATCCATCATGGCCAGATCCAGCGCTTCGATGACCTTGCCGTTCTTGCGGAAGAAGCCGGCGCCGGTCTTCTGCCCGAGCGCGCCCTTCTCGATCAGGCCCTTGAGCCAGTCCGGCGCCTTGAAGTAGCGGTGCCAGGGATCTTCCGGCAGGGTGTCGTCCATGGTCTTGATGACGTGGGCCATGGTGTCGAGGCCGACCACGTCACTGGTTCGATAGGTGGCGCTCTTGGGCCGACCGATCAAGGGGCCGGTCAGTGCATCCACGGTATCGAAGCCCAGACCAAAGGCCTGGGTGTGATGCATGGTGGCAGCGATCGAGAACACGCCGATGCGGTTGCCGATGAAGTTGGGCGTGTCCTTGGCGCGGACCACGCGCTTGCCCAGCGTGGTGGTGACGTAGGACTCCAGCCGGTCCATGGTCGCCGCATCGGTGGTTGCGGTCGGAATCAGTTCGACCAGGAACATGTAGCGCGGCGGATTGAAGAAATGGATGCCACAGAAGCGCGGCTTCAGGCTTTCGGGCAATCCGTCGGACAATTTGGTGATCGACAGACCCGAGGTATTGCTGGCGAGGATGGCGTTGTCGCTGATGTACGGCGCGATCTTTGCGTACAGCGAGTGCTTGATGTCCATGCGCTCGGCGACTGCTTCGATGATCAGATCGCAGTCGCGCAGCAGTTCCAGGTGATCGTCATAGTTGGCGCCGACAATCTCGCCGGCAACGCTCTTGGTGCCCAGTGGCGACGGGCTGAGCTTGGTCAGACCGGCGATGGCCTTGTCGACCAGTGCGTTGCGCGGACCCTCCTTGGCAGGCAGTTCAAACAACACGGCGGGAACGCCGGAGTTGACCAAATGAGCGGCGATCTGCGCGCCCATCACGCCGGCGCCGAGTACGGCGGCCTTGCGGACGAGAAGCTTGTTCTCAGGCATGTGCACCTCGAAAGCTTGAAGAGAGCGGGGAATGAATTGCGACGATAGCGCCAATCCTGACCTCGGTGCTGTCGAGGGGGAGTCTGCGCCAGCGAAGACCTGAGGACTATACGCCCGCGTATGGTGGTGGGCAACGCACGCTGTGCTCGTTGCCGTTATGGCTGTGGAGTGAATGCTCCACTTTGCTGCGTTGCCGCGTAAGCCTGCAATTCGGTAGACTCCACCGCAGTTTCGCCCCACAAGTCCGCGATTCTGCGCGGCTTTCCGTGGTAATCTTCCGATGTTTTCCAACCGGATGTGCGGCGGAGATCCCCCTCGTCCACCTGACATGGAGTCGTCACCATGGCGCTAGAGCGCACCCTATCGATCATCAAACCCGATGCCGTTGCCAAGAACGTGATCGGAGAAATCTATTCCCGCTTTGAAAAAGCTGGCCTGAAGATCATTGCTGCAAAGATGAAGCAGCTGTCGCAGCGCGAGGCCGAAGGCTTCTATGCGGTGCATCGCGAGCGCGGTTTCTTCAACGATCTGGTCAAGTTCATGATCTCCGGTCCGGTGATGATCACCGCGCTCGAAGGTGAGAACGCCATCGCTGCCCATCGCGACCTGATGGGTGCGACCGATCCGAAGAAGGCGGCACCTGGCACCATCCGTGCCGATTTCGCCGATTCCATCGACGCCAATGCCGTGCACGGTTCCGATGCACCGGAGACGGCTGCCGTCGAAATCGCCTATTTCTTTGCATCGACCGACATCAGCGCACGCTGATCGTCGGCACAACCGAGGTCATGGTGGAACAAGCAGCGCCACTGATTAACCTGATGAACCTCGATCGCCATGGACTCGAAGACTACTTCGAGTCCATCGGCGAGAAGCGCTATCGCGCCCATCAGCTGCTGAAATGGATCTACCATCACGGCGTGACCGACTTCCTCGGCATGACCGATGTCGGCAAGAAGTTGCGCGCCAAACTCGAAGCCACGGCGGTCATCCGCCCGCCCAAGGTGCTGTTCCAGAAGGTCAGCAGCGACGGCACCACCAAGTGGCTGATCGAACTGGATGGCGGCAACGCGGTCGAAACCGTCTACATCCCCGAGCCCACCCGCGGCACGCTGTGCGTGTCCTCGCAGGTCGGTTGTTCGCTGAACTGCACCTTCTGCTCGACCGCCACCCAGGGCTTCAATCGCAATCTGTCCACGGCCGAGATCATCGGTCAGGTCTGGGTCGCGGCGCAGGCGCTGGGGCACGATGCCAAGGACAACCGTCGGCTGACCAATGTGGTCATGATGGGCATGGGCGAGCCGCTGCTGAATTTTGACAACGTGGTCCCGGCGATGAATCTGATGCGCGATGATTTCGCCTTCGGATTGGCCAACAAGCGGGTCACGCTGAGCACGGCCGGTTTGGTGCCCGGCATCGACAAGCTGTCTGAAGTCTGCGATGTCAGTCTGGCGGTCAGCCTGCATGCGCCCACCGATGAACTCCGTGAACAACTGGTGCCGCTGAACAAGAAGTATCCGATCGCGGAACTGATGGCCGCCTGTCAGCGCTATCTGGAAACGCGGCCGCGGGCCAATGTGACCTTCGAATACACGCTGATGAAGGGCATCAACGACCGCCCGGAGCACGCGCGTGGCCTGGTCAAGCTGCTCCGGCGACTGCCCAGCAAGCTCAATCTGATTCCCTTCAATCCCTTCCCCGGTACTCGCTACGAGCGCTCCGATGAAGAGACCATCCGCCAGTTCCAGACCATTGTCATGGAAGCCGGTCTGATTGCGACGGTACGACGGACCCGCGGTGATGACATCGATGCGGCCTGCGGGCAGCTGGTGGGCAACGTGCTGGATCGCACCCGCCGCAGCGGCCAGCATCGCGCCGCCGTCGCCTTGGCTGATGCCGGGGTGGGCGCATGAGGGCGCTGCTTCGCGGCTTGCTGATCGTGGCCATGCTGGTCGCGCTCGGCGCCTGTGCAGGAGCCGGTGGCAATGGCTATGCCGGCTCGAAGTCGGACAAGACCAAGCGCGCCGCCGAACTGCAGGTGCAGCTGGCGCAGGAATATCTCAAGCGCGGCAATCTCGAAGTGGCGCGCGACAAACTGGCCAGAGCCCTGGAACTGGATCCCTATTCGGCCCAGGCGCACACCGTTTCGGGCTTTCTGAACGAGACCATCAGCGATTTCGTGCAGGCGGAACTGCACTATCGTCGGGCCGTGGAGATCAAGCCCAAGGATGGCGACATGAGCAACAACTTCGCCAGCTTCCTGTGCCGCCGCGGCCGCTATCCCGAGGCCGAGGCCATGTTCCGGCAGGCGCTGTCGGATCCGTACTACAAGACCCCCGAAGTGGCGTTGGCCAATGCCGGCATCTGCGCCAAGGACGGGGGCAATCTGGAACTGGCCGAGACTTATCTCCGCGACGCCCTAGCCCGCAAGGCCGACTATCCGGGCGCGCTATTGCCGATGGCCTCCGTGCTTCACGCACGTGGAGATTTCCTCAAGGCGAGGGCCTTCATGCAACGCTATGACGCGGCGCAGCCGGCCAGTCCCGAGGCACTGTATCTCGGATATCAGATCGAAACAGCGCTGGGTGACAAACGCAGCGCAGAAGACTATCGCAGACGCCTGACCAGCAGTTTCCCGCGCTCACGCGAGGCGCAGTCGCTGGAGCAGGGTCAATGACGCAGGAGCAGGGCATGAATGGAAGCAGCGCACATTCCGGCGTTCTGCTGGATCTGGTGGAACTGGGTCAACGCCTGCAGCAGGCGCGAACCGAGTCGGCGCTGTCGCTGGACGATGTAGCACAGAAGTTGCATCTGCCGCTGGCCACCGTCGCCGATCTGGAAGCCGGTCGCAGTGAACGTATCGGAACCGCGGTCTATCTCAAGGGATTTCTCCGCAGCTATCTGAAACTGGTCGGTCTGCCGGAAGCATGGGCCGAACAGGCCATCGCCGCGTCTAGCGCCGCCAGTGTGCCAGCCATCATGCCGGCGGCGGGCGCCGTTGCCAGGCGGGTGTCGTGGCTGGAGCGCTACAAGTGGGCGGCGAGCTATGTGGTTGGAACGGCGCTGGCACTGACCGCGGTGCACTGGCTGGTCAGCAACACACCGCAACTGGGTTTCCCCGAGCCGGCCAAGTCCGGACCGATTGCGCTGGAGACACCGGAGCAGACCGCGGCGCCGGAGACGGCAGCGCCCGCAGTCGAGTCCACCGTCAGCAACGCCGTCGATAACGGTGCGCCTCTGGGGCCACTGGGCGAAGTTGAGCCCGATGAGGCCGCTGATGAATTGCCGGTGATGGCCTCGCTGAACCCGTTTCGCGTGGGCAGCTCAAATCCGGCATCGGCATCACCCGGCGCAGCTTCGGTACTGTCCCTGAATTTCAATCAGGACAGCTGGATCGAAGTTCGCGATCAGTCCGGCAAGCGACTGGCCTATGAAGTCATCCGCTCTGGCGAAAAGCGTTCATTCAGCGAGGGCGCGCCATTCTCGGTACTGATCGGCAATGCCCGCGGCGTGCGCGCTGATGTAGGTGGCAAGGATGTCGAACTGGAACCGTTCACACGCGGCAATGTGGCGCGATTCGCGGTTGCCGAAAGCGACGGTGAATGGTCGCCGGTTGTTGCTGAGTAATTCGCACCTGGCCGGAAACGGCTGACCCAATCATCGAATCGGAATCAGAGAAATGGCTGACGACATCATTGATGCGCACGAACAAAGCGAACGCGCCCGGCAATGGTTGCAACAGAACGGCAGTTCCATCGTTATCGGCGTGCTGCTGGGTATCGCTGTGCTGCTTGGCTGGCAGCGTTATCAGCTGTCCGGCGTCAGCCACCGTGCCGAGGCCTTCGTCAAGTATGAAGACCTGCGCTCAGCGGTAGACAAGGAAGACCAGGAACTGGCGGCCAGCCTGGCCGAAGACCTGCGCAAGAACTTCAGCGATACGCCGCATGCCGCGCTGGCGGCCATGGAAATGGCGGAGCTGCAGATCAAGGACGGCAAGCTGCCGGAGGCCGAGTCCTCGCTGCGCTTTGTCAGCACCGAAGCCGGTTCCGAGCCCCTGCGCGCGATTGCCGCCATGCGCCTGGCGCGCGTGCTGCTGACCCGCGGTGAGGCCCAGAAAGCGCTGGATATCCTCAAGCCGATCACCTCGGAGGCCTATACCGCCGAGCGCGAACTGGTTCGCGGCGACGCGCTGGTGGCATTGGGCCAGACCGACGAGGCCCGCAAGGCCTACGATGCATCACTCGCAGCGATGGACGTCGCGGCGCAGCAGCGCAAGATCGTGGAAGCCAAACGGGATGATCTGGCTGCTGGCGGTACCTCTGCACCTGTTGCGGCGGAGCAGGGTTGATGCGTATGCCTGCCCGACAGTGGTTGCTGGTGGCGATGGTGGGATTGCTCGGTGCCTGCGGCGGCGACAGTGCCAAGAAGGAAAACATCGAGCCACCCACGCCCCTGACTGAATTCGCACCGACCGCCGTGGTCCAGAAGCTGTGGTCAGCTTCGGTAGGCGGCGGTGCTGCCGAGCTCGGTGCCGGACTGGTGCCTGCAGTGGGTGGCGGCAAGGTTTTCTTCGCCGGCCCGGATGGCGATATCGTGGCCCACGACGCTGCCAGCGGACGCCGGTTGTGGTCGAAGAAATATGAGTCCTTCAGCGGCGGACCGGGTACCAACGGGTCGCTGGTGGTGGCTGGCACGATTGAAGGCGCGTTGATTGCGGTCGATGCCGAAACCGGACTGGAGAACTGGCGGGCGCGGATGTCGTCCGAGGTGATCTCGGCGCCGGTGGTGTCCACCGATACCGTCGTCGCCATGGCCAACGATGGCCGCACGCACGCTCTAAAGGCCAACGACGGCAGCCAGCTTTGGGCCGTTGATCGCGGTGTGCCACTGCTGAGCCTGCGCGGCAACGCGGCGCCGATACTGACGCCGAACTCTGTGATCGTGGCCGGAGCCAATGGCACCGTCACCGCGCTGGCCCTGTCGGACGGGCGGCCGTTGTGGGAGCAGCGGGTGGGCGTGGGCGAAGGCCGCACCGACCTTGAGCGCATGATCGATATCGACGGTCGCATGGTCTTGTTGAATGGCGATCTGTTCGTGGTCGGCTACGAGTCCGGCGCCCAGGCGCTGACTGCCGATGCCGGGCGCACGCTGTGGCAGCGCGACATGTCTTCGGTGTCCGGACTGGCAGCGGGTAGCGATGGCGTGTTCATCGCCGCCTCGGACGGCGCTGTCTGGGCCCTGGATCGCCGCAGTGGCGGCGCGCTGTGGAAGAACGAAGTGCTGCTGCACCGCATGCTGTCGGCCCCGGTACTGATGGGCGACTACGTGGTCGTCGGTGATCTGGAAGGCTATCTGCACTGGTTCAAGCGCGCCGATGGCGAACTGGCCGTGCGCGCACGCCTGGGTGATTCCGGATTTGGCGACGGTCTGGTCGTGGTTGATGACACGCTCTACGTGCAGAACCGCGATGGATCGGTCGGCGCTTTCCGACTTCGCAATTGATTGACCACGGTCGCCGATCCGGCGACCGTGTACTCCGAGGCGTCCGAACATGCTTCCCGTTGTTGCTTTGGTTGGTCGCCCGAACGTCGGCAAGTCCACGATCTACAACTCGCTGACCAAGACCCGGGACGCCATCGTCTCGAACATGCCTGGGGTCACCCGCGATCGTCTCTTTGGGGTCTGCCGCAGGGCGGAACGCCCGTTTCTGGTGGTCGATACCGCCGGGCTCACAGAAAACGAAGACCTGCTGGCCAAGGGCATGTCGGCGCAATCCTGGCAGGCGATCGAGGAGTCGGATCTGATCTGTCTGGTGGTCGACGCGCGCGACGGCCTGCATCCGGACGACGTTGAAATTGCCAAGCGCATCCGCGCGACCGGTCGACCGATGATGCTGGTCGTCAACAAGATCGACGGGATTCAGGAATACACCGCCGAAGCCGAGTTTTCGCGACTCGGAATCGCCTCGATGCTGCTGATTTCGGCCGCCCACAATCAGGGCATCACCGATCTGGTGGAGCATCTGCTGACCCAGCTGCCGGCCAGCGAGGAAGCCGAGTCCCTCGACGACGGCGCCATCCGCATTGCCATCCTCGGGCGCCCGAATGTTGGCAAATCGACCCTGGTCAACCGCTTGCTGGGTGAGGATCGGGTATTGGCCATGGATCTGCCCGGCACCACCCGCGACGCCGTGCGGATTCCGCTGGAACGCGACGGCAAGCGCTATGTGCTGATTGACACCGCCGGCATACGACGCAAGGCGCGCGTTGAAGACGGCGTGGAAAAATTCAGTGTCATCAAGGCCTTGCAGGCCGCCGAAGAGGCACATGTGGTGATCCTGATGCTAGATGCGCAGCAGGGATTCTCCGATCAGGACGCACATATTCTCGGTGAAGTGGTCAACGGTGGCCGCGGCCTGGTGCTGGCAGTCAACAAATGGGACGGTTTGAGTGTGCGCGAGCGCACCCAGGTGAATTCGCGGCTGGACTGGGGACTGGGCTTCGTCAATTTTGCCAAACGTGTCCCGATCTCGGCGCTGCACGGTTCGGGCCTCGGTGAGCTGCTCAAGGCCGTTCATCAGGCCCATCGTTCGGCCACCCGCGAGTTCAGCGCCTCGGAGCTGACCAAGGCGCTCAGCCAGGCCTTCGAGAAACACCAGCCGCCGATGGTTCGTGGGCGGGTCTCGAAGATGCGCTATGCCCATCAGGGCGGGCGTAATCCGCCGCGGGTCATCATCCATGGCAGCCGCTTGAGCAGTCTCACGGAGGACTACAAGCGTTACCTGGAAAACACCTTGCGCCAGAAATTCAAGTTGGTCGGCACGCCACTGGCGCTGGAGTTCCGCGAGGGTGCGAATCCCTTTGCCGGCAAGGTCAATCCGCTGACCGAGCGTCAGGTGAGCAAGCGCAAACGACTGCTGCGTCACTCCAAGCGCGGTTGAATCGGGTTGGCTGCACTGGTCGTCGGTGCGCGGCAATCCTATGCTGATTCCATTTCCCATGGGCAACCGGCATGAGCGTTGAGCAATTGTTGAGCAGTCGCGGCGTACCCATGCGCATCAGTGTGGCGCAGGCTAGGGAATCGGTGGCTGCAGCCCTGATGAACGCTTCGCCCTCGATCGAGCGGGTGGCCCTGGACAATGCCCTGGGACGGATACTCGCCGAAGACATCCTGAGTCCGCACCCGCTGCCGCCTTTTGCCAACTCGGCGATGGACGGATTTGCCTTTCGCCATGCCGATCTCGCGGCCGCATCCGAGCCACTGTTGCAGTGTGTGGGTGAGAGCCGGGCGGGGCAGCGCTACAACGGTCGTTTGGCGGCCGGGCAATGCGTGCGCATCTCCACCGGTGCGGCCATGCCGGCGGATGCCGACACCGTGGTCATTCAGGAAGACATTGAGCGCAGCCAAGATCAGATCCGCTTGCAGCAGATTCCGGCTGCAGGCGCGAACGTTCGCAAGGCTGGTGAAGAATGTGCGGCGGGCGCGCAGCTGTTGAGCCGTGGCCGCGGACTCGGCGCCCGAGCGCTGGCGTTGGCGGCTACGGCCGGTCGCCATGAGCTGCGGGTGCTGGCGCGGCCGCGGGTGGCCATCCTGACCACCGGTGATGAACTGGCATTGCCGGGGCAAGCGCTGGGGCCGGGACAGATCTACGACAGCAACTCGGCCCTGCTGCACGCGCTGATCCTCGACGCCGGTGCCTATCCGCTACCGGCGACCCAGGCCACCGCCGATGATCCGCAGCGTTTGCTGCACGCCTTGCGCCGGGCCGCGGCAGCGGCTGATCTGGTACTGACCACCGGCGGTGCTTCGGTGGGTGACCACGATCATCTGCCGAGCTTGCTGGCCGAGCATGGCAGCGTCCACTTCTGGAAGGTCCGGATGAAACCAGGCATGCCGGCGCTGTTCGGCGAACTGGCTGGCAAGCCGGTGTTGGCGCTGCCCGGAAATCCGGTGTCGGTCTTTGCCACCTTCCGGGTGCTGGTGCGGGCGGCGCTATCGGCCTTGCAGGGACTGGCACCGATCGATCCCCTGCGTTGGCGTGCGCGCCTGCTGGTGCCCCTGCGCAAGACGCACAAGCGTGCCGAGTTTCTGCGCGGCCTCTACAACATCGATTCCCAGGGGCAACTCTGGGTGCGGCCCCTGACCGGACAGGAGTCGCATCGCAGCGTGGCGCTGCTGCAGGCCAGTGTGCTGCTGTGTCTGCCGGAAGCCGAGATCGATCTCGCTGCCGGGGCTTTGGTGGATGTCGAGCCGCTGTTCGCCCGCGCCGAGTCCGAGGTGCGCCAGTGAGCGCCCGCGAACGCTGGATGAGCGAGCTGCGAGCGGCGACGGCGCATGTGGATGTGCGTGAGGCGCTCAGGCGGCAGCAGGCCGGCGCCATCCTGCTCGATGTGCGCGAGGCTCAGGAGTGGGCCGAAGGCAGCCCGGTGGACGCGCTCAAGCTGTCGCGCAGCCAGCTCGAATTCCAGATTGAAGCAGCGCTGCCGGACACGGAAAACGAGGTGCTGCTGCTATGTGCCGCTGGTGCCCGGGCCCTGCTCTGTGCAGAAACGCTGACGCGACTGGGCTATTTGCGCGTTGGCGTGGTCGAGGGCGGATTTCGCGCCTGGCAAGCCGCCGGATTGCCGATCGCCGTGCCGGAAGCGGCAGACCCGCTGTGGCAGCGCCGCTACGCCCGGCAGATGGTGTTGCCGGAGATCGGTCAGGAAGGGCAGCAGCGCCTGCGCCAGTCCCGAGTGTTGATGGTCGGCGCCGGAGGTCTCGGTTCGCCAGCGGCACTGTATCTGGCCGCCGCCGGTGTCGGCAGTCTGCGCGTGGTCGACGACGATCGGGTGGACCTCAGCAACCTGCAGCGACAGGTGCTGCACACCACGGCAAGGGTAGGCCGGTCCAAGGTCCAGTCTGCGGTGGAAACCCTGTCGGCACTGAATCCGGATATCCAGATCGAGGCGGTCAACGAGCGCGTGCACAGCGGCAATGTCGATGAACTGCTGGCGGGCTGTCAGCTGGTCCTCGACGGCAGCGACAATCTGCCCACCCGTTATCTGCTCAGCGATGCGTCGGTCAAACATTCATTGCCGCTGGTCTATGGCGCGGTTGAGCGCTTCAGCGGTCAGGTCAGCGTCTTTCATCCCGGCTCGGCGCGCGGCAAATCGCCCTGCTATCGCTGCCTCTTTCCCGAGCCGCCAGCGCCCGATCAAGCCCCCAACTGCGCAGAAGTCGGCGTGCTCGGGGTGGTTCCCGGGATCATCGGTCTGCTGCAGGCCAACGAAGCCCTGAAACTGCTGCTGGGAATAGGCCAGCCGCTGATCGGTCGCCTGCTGTTGTTCGATGCGCTGGCGATGCAGTTCCGCGAACTCAGGCTGCCAGCCGACCGCGAATGCGCACTCTGCGCCCCCGGCCGGCCATTCCCGGGCTACGTCGATTACGCCCAGTTCTGCGCCGGCGGCTGAAACCCACACGACCGTAGGAGCGCCCTCGCGGCGCGACCGCGTTTGCGAAGACGGGGAACTACGGCAGAGTGTTGGCGGAAGCAGGACACAGAGGGCGCAGAGGAGAAGCAGCGAGAAAGCGGAGTAGGGCCGGAGCGAATTTCTCGACCGCGCTTCTCTGTGTTCTCTCTGCTACTTCTCCGCGTGCTCTGCGCCCTGCTTCTGATCGCAATCCTCCTCAGACCATGGTATTCGCGCTGCGGGGTGGGCAGGCCACGACCTCAGCAGACCGCCGGTCGTCTGAAATGCAGCAATCGCCCCTTGAACGGCGCGCTGTCTTCGGCGCTGAACGCCATCCGTGTTTCGCTGACGCTGAAGCCGACCGCGGCCAGGGCGGTGATCAGGCGTCCGCCGTTGCCGCGACCAGGGTCGCTGATGATGATCTCCGCCGTCGCCGTGCTCATACGCTGCAGCAGGGCGGCGAGGATGGCGGCGTGTTCGCGCTCGTAGAGGATGTCGCTGCCGAGGATTAGGTCGAACTGGCCGAGTTCGGCGCCGCTGTCCAGCCACGGCAGATCGCGATAGACCGGCATCGGCAACTGGTTGAGACCAGCGTTGTAGGCCAGAAACTGCTCGGCCAGCGGATGGTTGTCGCTGGCGGTGATGTCGGCACCGCGCCTGGCCAGCATCAGGCTGGACAGGGCCAGTCCGCAGCCCAGTTCCAGAATGCGGCGGCCGCCGAGGTCCATCGTGCACAAGGATTCGGCCAGCACCCGACCGGCGGGCCAGATCTGGCCGAACAGACCCCATTGGGCTGAGGAGATTCCCGCACGGTCGGCCTGACCCTGGGGATCGGCATACTGCGATCGATCACTGAGGCCGCGAATCTGATAGACGTGCCCGCACAGGGGCACCTGGGTGATCTGGGTCTGATAACCGGGCACGGCAGAGCTTCCGGGAGGGGCGTCGCCACGCAAGCGTGGTGAGTGCAATGAGGAAGCGATTCGGACCGGGATCAGCGTCCGGGCAAGCATAGCGCTGCCACTGTAGCGCCTTTCCGGCTGAACTGCGCGTATCTACTTGGCTGTCAGGTTTTGGGATGGGCGCGCATCGCGGCTTCGAAACGCGCCATCTGCTCTGGCGTCGCCGGCACCTGATGGCGCGATTTCCATTCCGCCATCGGCATGCCATAGATGTGTTCGCGGGCCTGGTCCTTGGTCATGGCTACGCCGCTGTCTGCCGCGGCTTGCTGATACCAGTCGGCCATGCAGTTGCGGCAAAAGCCGGCCAGAATCATCAGATCGATGTTCTGCACATCGCTGCGCTCGCGCAGGTGCGCCAGCAGCTTGCGGAAGGCCGCGGCTTCCAGGGTATCGCTGGCGGCGCTGTGGGCGGGGGTGGCTTCGGGTTCATTGCAGGCCATGGTGGTCTCTCGAGGGTCACTGGGCAATCTCTCAGCCTAGCATCGACCAGATTTCAGGCCCAGTCGCGGCGGCTCAGGGCATAATCCGCGCTCTTTCATGATCGCCCGGCCATCATGGGTCGGAGTTTGAGCAGGTGGGCATGGTCGCCGAGTTGTTGGATGGCAAACGAATAGCCGATGAACTGATCGAGGGCATCCGCTTGCGCGTGCGCGATCGGCTGCGGGCAGGGCAGGGTGCGCCCGGCCTCGCCGTGGTGCTGGTGGGAGAGAATCCTGCATCCCAGGTCTATGTGCGCAACAAGCGACGGGCCTGTGAACGGGCCGGTTTCACGACCCGTGATTTCGATCTGCCGGCTAGCACCAGCGAGACCGAGTTGCTGGATCTGATCGATCGGCTGAATTCGGCGTCGGACATCCATGGCATTCTGGTGCAACTGCCGCTGCCGCCGCAGATCGACTCGCGCACGGTCATCCAGCGGATTTCTCCGCGCAAGGATGTCGACGGCTTTCATCCCGAAAACGTCGGTCGTCTGGCGCAACGCGAGCCCGGGCTGCGGCCCTGCACGCCCAAGGGCGTGATGACGCTGTTGGCGCACACTGACAAACCGGTGCGCGGTCGCGATGCGCTGGTGGTGGGTGTGTCCAACCATGTCGGGCGACCCATGGTGCTGGAATTGCTGCTGGCTGGGGCCACGGTCACCGCGGCGCATCGCTTCACGGCCGATTTGCGGCTGCATGTCGAACGCGCGGATCTGCTGGTGGTCGCGGTCGGCCGTCCCGGCATCGTCGATGGCAGCTGGATCAAACCCGGCGCCGTGGTCATCGATGTGGGCATCAATCGCCAGCCGGACGGAAGTCTGGTGGGAGATGTGGGCTATGCCGCGGCTGCCGAGCGCGCGTCCTGGATCACGCCGGTACCGGGTGGTGTGGGCCCGATGACGGTGGCCACGCTGCTGCAGAACACGCTCGAAGCTTGCGAGCTGTTCGCCTGACGGTAATCTGCAGTCCGCTAGACTCCGCGCCCGAACCTGACTTGGTCGTCCATTGATGCTCACAGCCCTTCTTCCCTCTGCCGGTCGCCGAAGTGCAGCTCTGCTGCTGACAGCCTTGTTGCTTGGTGGCTGCGCATCATTGATGGATCGCGCCGCGAGCAGCCTGGGACAGCAGCTGTCGGCGGGAATCATGGATCACAATGATCCAGCCACGGTCGAAGCTGGCCTGCCGGCCTATCTGCTGTTGCTGGATGGCCTCAACCACGACGGCGAACCCAACCCGGGGCGGCTGTGCCTGGCGGCAGATCTGTATGGCGCCTACGCCGGTTCCTTCGTGGCCGATGCCGAGCGCGCCAAGCGCCTGTCGCGGCGGGCGCTGAGCTATGCCGAGCGTGCTGCCTGCGCCACCGAAGCCCGATGGTGCAAGCTGGACCAGCGCAAGTTCGAAGAAGTGGAAGCCGCGGTCGCCGAGGCCCCGGAGAATCGTGCCGAGGCGCTTTATTGCCTGGGCGGTGCCTGGGCCGGCTACATCCAGGCCCATGCGGACGACTGGAACGCCATCGCCGACATTCCCAAGGCGCGTCGGGTGATCGAGAGAGCGGTGGAGCTGCAGCCCGACTATCGCGACGGTCAGGGTCAGTTGTATCTGGGTGTGATGAACTCTCTGCTGCCGCCGGCCTACGGTGGCAAACCAGAGCTGGCCCAGCAGTATTTTGAGGAAGCGCTGCGGCGCTCGGGTGGCAGGAATCAGATGGTGCGGGTGCTGTATGCGCGGCAATATGCGCGCCTGGTGTTTGACCAGGAGCTGCACGATCGATTGCTGGCCGAGGCGCTGGCAGCCGATCCCGAGGTTCCGGGCCTGACATTGATCAATACGCTCGCACAACGGCAGGCGCTGGCCTTGCAGGCGAGCTCCAAGGATTATTTCGAATGACCAATCAAATCAAGCAGCTGGCGCTGGCATGGGTGGCGATTCTGACGCTGAATGCCGGTGCTGAAGCAGCCAGCCTGAAGATTGCCACGCTGGCACCGGAGGGCAGCTCCTGGATGCGCGAAATGCGCGCTGCGGGCGATGCCGTCAAGACCGCCACCGACGGCCGGGTGGAGCTGAAGTTCTTTCCCGGCGGGGTCATGGGCAACGGTGAGACCGTGCTGCGCAAGATCAAGCTGGGCCAGCTCAATGGCGGTGCCTTTGCGGCCAGCGAGCTGACCTCCGTGAATCCGGATGTGGCCGTCTACGGACTGCCCTTCCAGTTCTCGGATCTGGATCAGGTCCGTAGTGTGCGGGCCAAGCTCGATCCCCAGATCAAGGCCGGCTTCGAGAACAACGGCATGGTGGCCGCCGGCATCACCGGTGGTGGCTTCATCTATCTGATGAGCACCCAGCCGATCGCGACCCAGGCGCAGATGCGCAATACCAAGGTCTGGGTGCCCGAGGGCGACGCCATTGGCCGTATTGCCTTCGAGGAAGCCGGCATCACGCCCGTGCAGCTGGCGCTGGGCGATGTCTACACCAGCCTGCAGACGGGATTGATCGAGACCGTGGGTAACACCACGACCGGCGCGATTGCCTTTCAGTGGGCCACCAAACTCAAGGTCATGGTGGATCTGCCGGTCTCCTACACCGTCGGCATCCTGGCGCTGGACAAGAAGGCGCTGGATCGGCTGACGCCGGCAGATCGTTCGGCGGTGCTGGACAGCATCGGCCAGGCCTTCGCGCGCCTGGAAGTCAGCAATGCCGCCGATGACGTGGCCACGCGCGAGACGCTGCGCAAGGAAGGCATCCAGATCATCACGCCGGATCCGGTTGAGGCCGAAGCCTGGCGGGCCGTGGGTCAGCGCACCCTGGAACGCATGCGCAAGGACGGTCTGCTGTCTCCGGCCATACTGGATGCGCTGGCCCAGGCCAAAGCGGCGGCCGGCAGTCACTGATGCGGGCGCTGGGCATCCTGGCGCGTTGGATCGCGCGCATCGAAGATGCCCTGCTGGCCAGCCTGGGGCTGGCGCTGCTGACCGCGGCTGCCGCCCAGCTGCTGTTCCGGCTGATCGGTACCGGTCCTGTGTGGCTGGACCCGGCCATGCGCCTGGCGACCCTGTGGCTGGCCCTGATCGGCGCGCTGGTGGCCACACGCGAATCGCGCCAGCTGCGCATCGACGTCTTTGCCGAACGGCTGCGCGGTGTGCTGGGCTGGGCCGCCCGTGGAGTGGTGGCGGTGTTCACGGCACTGATCTGCGCGACCTTGGCGGTAGCCAGCTGGACGCTGGTCGAATTGGAGCTCGATAGCGGCACCGAATTCTTCACCGGCATTCCCACCTGGTGGACTCTGGCGATACTGCCGCCGGTGTTCGCGATGATGGCGGTGCACGCGCTGGGTGAGCTCATCCCTGACCGAGGGCGACATTCCGGGGGCGATTCGTGATCTGGCTGCTTGCGCTCGGCCTGTTGCTGCTGGCTTTTCTCGGCGCGCCCTTTTTTGCGCTGATTGCCGCGATCGCGCTGCTGGGTTTTCACGCCCAGGGTTACGATCTGGCCGTCGTCGCCGTGGAGATCAACCGCCTCGGCGAAATGCCGGTGCTGGTCGCCATTCCGCTGTTCACGCTGGCCGGTTATCTGCTCAGCGAAAGCGCTGCGCCCAAGCGGCTGGTGCGCTTGACCCAGGCGCTGGTGGGCTGGTTGCCCGGCGGTCTGGCGATCGTGGCGCTGGTGGCGAGTGCGCTGTTCACGGCGCTGACGGGGGCCTCCGGTGTGACCATCGTGGCGCTGGGGGCGGTCCTGTTTCCGGCACTGATCCAGGGGCGCTACAGCGAGCGGTTCGGACTGGGGCTGGTCACGGCATCCGGCAGCCTGGGCCTGCTGTTCGCGCCCTCGCTGCCGCTGATCATCTATGGCGTGGTGGCGCAGCAACTGAACACCACGCCACCGGTGTCGGTGGAAGACTTGTTCCTGGCCGGGATCATTCCTGGCGTGCTGATGCTGGTGGTGCTGTCGGTCTACGCGATCACCCAGGCGCCGTCGATTCCGCGATCGGAGCGGCGCTTCGACGCCCGCGACGCCTGGGCTGCCGTGCTCGATGCCAAGTGGGAGCTGCCGCTGCCAGTGCTGGTGCTGGGTGGCATCTACACCGGCAAGATTGCGCCCTCGGAGGCTGCGGCGCTGACGGCCGTCTATGTGTTCATCGTGACCGTCATCATCCGCCGCGAGATTTCACCGCGGAAGCTGCCGATCATCGTCAAGGAAGCGATGATGCTGGTCGGCGGCATCCTGCTGATTCTGGGCACCGCCTTCGCGCTGACCAATTATCTGATCGATGCCGAGATCCCGACGCAGCTGTTCGACTGGGTGCAGACCCATGTCAGCCAGAAGTGGCTGTTCCTGCTGGTGCTGAATCTGTTCCTGCTGTTCTTCGGCATGCTGCTGGAAGGCTATCCGGCGATTGTGGTGCTGACTCCGCTGGTATTGCCCATCGCCAGTGGCTACGGCATGGATCCGGTCCATTTCGGCATCCTGTTCCTGGCCAATCTGCAGATCGGCCTGTTCCTGGCGCCGCTGGGCATGAACCTGTTCATTTCCGCCTACCGCTTCCAGCGCCCGGTCACCGAGGTCATCCGAGCCAGTTGGCCCTTCTTCCTGCTGCTGTGGGCCTGCGCGTTGGCGATCACCTACATCCCCTGGCTGTCGCTGGTGCTCATCGGCCGAGGTTGAGTGCGGGCCCGTGCTTCAGGTGGCTTGAATCGACGCGGAACCACAGCTCAGAGTCAGGTTGAGACCGGATACTCAACCCGGAGAACGCAGAGAGACGCGGAGAACGCAGATAAGAGCGAATCCAGAATGGCTCCTGATTCTCTCTGCGTTCTTTCTGCTTTTCCTTCGCGTTCTCTGCGTCCAGCTTCTTGCATCAACCCGCGTCAGTTTCCGATTTTCGCCGCGGGTGGCCTCAGATCTTCGGCAACTTGTGCGCCATGGTCACCGGATCGCGCAACTCGCGACGCAGGATCTTGCCGACATTGGTCTTCGGTAGTTCGGTGCGGAACTCGATGAACTTGGGCTGCTTGTAGCCAGTGAGCTGTGCGCGGCAGTGGGCCTTGACGTCCTCGGCGGTGAGGTTCGGGTCCTTCTTGACGATGACCAGTTTGACCGCCTCGCCTGATTTCTCGTCGGGCACACTCACGGCTGCTACCTCGAGCACGCCGGGATGAGTGGCCACCACGTCCTCGATCTCGTTCGGATAGACGTTGAAACCGGACACCAGAATCATGTCCTTCTTGCGATCGACGATGTAGAAGAAACCGCGTTCGTCCATGCGCCCGATGTCACCGGTGCGCAGCCAGCCGTCGCTGGTGATGGTCTTGGCGGTTTCTTCCGGACGCTGCCAGTAGCCAGCCATCACCTGCGGTCCGCGGATGCAGATTTCGCCGACTTCGCCCTGCGGCAGCAGATTGCCGTCGTCGTCCTGGATCGACAGTTCGGTGCTCGGCGCCGGCACGCCGATGGATCCGCTGAACTCCCTGGTGTCGGGCAGATTGACTGTGGCCACCGGCGAACTCTCGGTCATGCCGTAGCCTTCGAACAGTGCGCAACGCGTCACCTGCTGCCATTTCTCCGCGACCGATCGCTGCACCGCCATACCGCCGCCCATGGACAGCTTGAGCGTGGAGAAGTCCAGATCGGAAAATCCCGGCGTATTCAGCAGGCCGTTGAACAGGGTGTTGACGCCGGTGATGATGCTGAAGCGGTATTTGCCGATCTCCTTGACGAATCCGGGCATGTCGCGTGGGTTGGTGATCAGCACATTGAGGCCGCCGACGTTCATGAACACCAGGCAGTTACAGGTCAGCGCGAAGATGTGATAGAGCGGCAGGGCGGTGATGATGATCTCCTCGCCCTCCTTCACTCTGGGGCCAAACCAGTGCTTCACCTGGAGCATGTTGGCGATCATGTTGCGATGCGTGAGCATGGCGCCCTTGGAGACGCCGGTGGTGCCGCCGGTGTACTGCAGGAAGGCCAGATCTTCAGGTGAGATATCGGTGGCTGGCAGCGATTGGCCGGCGCCCAGTTTCAGTGTTTCGTTGAACTTGACGGCGCCTGGCAGGCTGAAAGGCGGCACGGCCTTGTGTCGATACTTCACCACGAAATTGACGATCAGCGATTTCGGGAAGCCCAGCATGTCGCCGACGGCGGTGGTGATGACCTGCTTGACCTTGGTTTCGCCGATCACTTCTTCCAGGGTCTTGGCGAAGTTCTCCAGGACGACGATCGCCGATGCCCCGGCGTCGTTGAGCTGATGCTTGAGCTCGCGCGCGGTGTACATGGGGTTGGTGTTCACGACGGTCAGCCCGGCGCGCAGGATGCCCATCAGCGCGATCGGATACTGCAGCACGTTGGGCAGCATGATCGCCACCCGATCCCCCTTCTTGAGGCCCAGGGTATTGCGCAGATAGCAGGCGAACTGCAGGCTCAGCTGGTCAAGTTCCCCGTAGCTCACCACCTTGTCCATGTTGACGAAAGCGGGCCGATGGCGGAATCGGTCGAATGCGAGCTTCATCACGTCGGCAACTGATCGGTACTCGTTGGTGTCTATCTTCGCCGGAGTGCCCTCGGGATACTGTTGCAGCCATGGTTGTGCCTGTTCGGTACTCATCGTATCCCCTCCTCGGATGACCCATTACAGTGAGCGGGAAGCGTGCTCCGCGCCTATTCCGTCGAAAATAACCGCAATGCAGGGGGAAGTCATGCAAGGACCGTCAATTTTGGGTTTTTCCCGATACACCCGGCTGCTCACGCTGCTGCTGCTGGTATGGACCTTCAGCGCCTGCAGCAGAAGCCCGACCGA
The DNA here is from genome assembly GCA_050250665.1 of Lysobacterales bacterium. Taxonomy (GTDB): domain Bacteria; phylum Pseudomonadota; class Gammaproteobacteria; order Xanthomonadales; family SZUA-5; genus JADKFD01. The sequence continues at coordinate 29,076 of JBFWOF010000047.1, forward strand.
ACAGGCCTTGCGCGATCAGCTGGATGCCATGCAGGAGGCGGCGGAACAGCGCGAAATGGGCGAGTTCATGGACGGCGTCGCCGACGATTTCGTCGGCAACAGCAGCGAATTCGATCGCGACGGACTGCAGCGGCTGCTGCGCATGATCGCGCTGCGGCACCAGTCCATCGGTGTCACCCGCATGGCGTTGGACGTGGAAATGCACGGCGACCGCGCCGTGGTGCGCATGCAGATCCTGGTCACGGGCGGCTCCGGAGGATTCATCCCCGAACAGGGCCAGCTGTTCGACACCGAAAGCGCCTGGCGCTTCATCGATGGCGAGTGGCAACTGGGCAGCGCCCAGTGGAAGCCGGTGCGGTAGCTGTCAGGAAGCCGGTACTAGCCCTGTGGGAGCGGCTTCAGCCGCGACCGGCAGCTGCCCGCCGCGCCGAACCATCGCGGACAGAGTCCGCTCCCACAGGGCCAGCAGTCCCCTCTGTAGGAGCGACCTCGCGTCGCGACCGTTAGCTGCCCGCCGCGCCGAGCCATCGCGGACAGAGTCCGCTCCCACAGGGCCAGCAGCGCCCTCTGTAGGAGCGACCTTGCGTCGCGACCGTGAAATCATGCCCCGCATCATCACTTCCGCCGGCAGCCGTCAACACCGCCTCAGCCCCGATCCTCCAGCTCAGCAGCGATCGCGCGCGTGCGCCGCGCGATGGTCCACGCGGTGCCGATCACGATCAGCAGCAGGCTGGCGGTCAGCGCATGGTGCGAGCCGTTCCAGCTGCCTTCCATGGCCGCCAACACGCAGCCCACGGTCAACAAGGCCATCCGATGGGGTTTGGCCTGCGGCCCGCGGAAATCCTGCTCCAGGCCCAGACTGCCACCCAGCGCACGCACATAGGCGGTCAGCGCAGCCAGCAGGGCGGCCAGCCAGCCCAGCCAGGGCAGCCCCAGTCCGTAGCCGGCACCGATCAGCAGCAGGCTGTCGGCTACGCGATCGGGGATTTCATTGTAGAGCGCGCCCGACGGCGTGCCCTTGCCGCCTTCCACGGCCACCATGCCGTCCAGCAGATTACACAGCAGGCGCAGCTGCGTGCAGATCGCCGCGAAGACCAGTGCGACCGGCCAACCCGGGCGCAACAGCAACAAGCCGCCGACCAGCGCGAAGCCGATGCTGGCCAGCGAAATCTGGTTCGGCGTGATGCGGGTCTGGGCCAGACGCCGTGCCAGCCAGCGCGCCCAGGCTGTGCTGCGGCTCTTGAGGGGGCGGCGGGCTTCGATGCCGGGTTCGCTCATGGTGGAATGCCTCCAGGGGGACCGACCCAGTCTATCGTCGTCGGGGCTGATTGAACCGGCAAGCCCGCATTGCGGCGGGTCCGGATGGGCCCGCCGTTTGTATGGCATGTCCTGTCCGCCGGGCTGATATCGTTCCCTGTCGGCAAGTTCGCCTGGAAATGTTCGCTCATGCTGGAATCCCTAGCCCGCCTGGGCATGTTGGCTGCCTCACGCCTGCTGACCGGCGTGCGCGGAGTCAGTGCGCGCCCGCTGCCGCAGCCACCCTGCATCTACTATGGAAACCACGTCAGCCATGGCGATTTCGCGCTCATCTGGGCCGTGTTACCGCCGGAGCTGCGCGCTCGCGCGCGTCCGGTTGCCGGTGCTGACTACTGGGAGAGCGGTCTGCTCCGTCGCTACATCGGACGAAGGGTCGTGCGGGCCGTGCTGATCGAACGCGAACGCGAGAAACGGACTGTCGATCCCATCGAGCAGATGGCAGCCGTGATCCGTGGCGGCGAGAGTCTGATCCTGTTTCCCGAAGGCACCCGCAATCAGGGCGACGAGCCCCTGCTGCCCTTCAAGAGTGGTCTCTACCATGTCGGGAAATCCTGCCCGGGACTGAAGCTGGTGCCGGCATGGATCGACAATCTGCATCGGGTCCTGCCCAAGGGCGAGCTGCTGCCGATTCCGATGTTGTGCACGGTGCATTTCGGACCGGCATTGACCGTAGGCGAGGGTGAGGACAAGGACAGCTTTCTGGCGCGTGCCCGGCAGGCGCTGCTGGCGCAGCGGCCGGCGCATGCAGGAGATGAGCCATGAGCACCACGCTAAGGCTGTTTCTGGGCATTTTCGCCATTCTGGGTGTGGCCAGTGTCATTGCCCTGATCCTGCGCCGTGCGATCGCCAAGGGCCGCCCGCACCCGGTCATCGACAATCTGATTGATCGCATCAACGCCTGGTGGGTAATGGTGGGCCTGGTGGCGCTGGCCTTTGCCTTCGGCAAGGGTGGCGTGATTGTCCTGTTCGGATTGCTGTCGCTGCTGGCACTGCGCGAATTCGTGACGCTGACCTACACGCGGCGCAGCGATTACGTCGCGCTGGCGATGGTCTTCTACGTGGCCCTGCCGATGCAATACGCGTTGATCTGGATCGAATGGTATGGCCTGTATTCGATCTTCATCCCGGTCTACGGCTTTCTGTTCCTGCCGATCATCAGCGCGCTGCGGGCCGACACCACGAAATTCCTCAGTCGGATCGCCGAGGTGCAGTGGGCGCTGATGCTGGCGGTGTTCTGCCTGTCGCATGTGCCGGCGCTGGTGACTTTGAGCATTCCCGGCTTCGAGGGCCGGGAGATCCTGCTGATCGCCTTCCTGATCATCGTGGTGCAATCCAGCGATGTGCTGCAGTACATCTGGGGCAAGCTCTTCGGGCGACACAAGGTGGCGCCGGCGCTGTCCCCGTCCAAGACCTGGGAAGGCCTGATTGGTGGCGTGCTGTCATCGACGGCGATCGGCGCGGGTCTCTGGTGGATCACCCCGTTCACGCCGCTGCAGGCCGCCGGCATCGCCTTTTCGATCAATCTGATGGGCTTCTTCGGCGGCCTGGTCATGAGCGCCATCAAGCGCGATCTGGGCGTCAAGGACTGGGGCCATCTGATCGCCGGCCATGGCGGTGTGCTCGACCGGCTGGACTCGGTGCTGTTCTCGGCCCCGGTCTTCTTCCACATCGTGCGCTACGGCTTTACGCCCTGAGAACATCGCCAGCGCTACACTGAAAAGGTGCGGCGGCTGGCCTTCGTCTGAGCGAAGCCAACGAGTGCCTTCAAGTCGGTGGCTTGGCAGACAGTGTGTCCTGGATTTCTCTGCAACGATGTCCTGATGGCTGGTTCGCGGCATCGACCTGATTGTCAGAGGAGTATCTGCACATGAAACTGGATGACTACAGGAGCAACCCCGCGGAGCACTTCCGATCCCCGGATCTGGTGGTGAAGCATCCATCGCTTTCTGCCGACGACAAGAAGGAAATCCTGACGTCGTGGAAGGATGAACTCATGCAACTGCAAGCAGCGACGGCCGAGAACATGCCGCGACTGGACGAGTCCAATGGACCGACGATCAGTCTTCAACAGGTGGAACTGGCACTGGAGCAACTGGAAGCTGCCACGGGGTAGGCATGCGGTGGGTGGCATGCTGGCTGACGTCTTCATGCCGTGGCCTCGTGTGGGAGCGGCTTCAGCCGCGAAAGGGGCATCGCTCTGATCTGAATTTCCGGATCGCGACGCACGGTCGCTCCTACATCGGCGTGGCTTCCGCGCCGATTGGGCTGTTCTGTCTGCCTCTGCTCATCGCGGACAGAGTCCGCTCCCACAGTCGGGATGCCAGCCCTGCGGGAGCTTCAGACCTGTGGGAGCGGCTTCAGCCGCGATAGGTGGTAGGTCACGTTGACCCGAAGGGTCTACGTGACGGCTGCGTCTTCCATCCTCCGCCAACCGCCAACCGCCAACCGTCAACCGCCAACCGACAACCGCCAACCGACAAGCTACCAGCGATAGCGCACGGTGTAGCGCACCTTGGCGGTGCCGTCGGCCGGAATCTGCACCGGGAAGTCCATGGTCTGCTGGTCGCGCTTTTCGCCCTTGTGGGTGCTTTGCAGCAGCTCCCAGGTGCTCCAGCGATAGAAGTAGTCGCGCACGATGACTTCGGCAGCGCTGGTCTTGCGGTTGCGGACTTCGATCTCAAAGGTTTCGTCCAGGGTCTTGCCGCTGGTGTCGAGCTTGAAATCGACCTGTTTGCGCTCACCGACGACATCGAATGAATTGCCGAGCTTGATCCTGAGCGTCTCGTTGCGGGGGGTGTGGGCGATGACATCCTCACCGATGAACTCCAGCGAACCGTCGGCCGAGGCCTGGTTCACCCGGACCCGGCCAGCCGGTAGCGGCATGCCCATCTGGTTCTCGGCCTTGTTGGCGAATTCCAGATAAGCGCCGACCTGGCCCTTGTGGGTGGCGCCGAGATTCTGATCCATGTTCGGCGCGCCGCCCCACATCGGATAGGCGTAGGGGCTGGCGGTGAACACCAGTTGCTTGGTGCAGCTCACGCCCGAGGAGGATGGAAACAGTTCCAGCTGCTTGGTGGAGTTGTCCGGCAGATCGCTGCGGCGGCCGAGCGTGTACAGGTGGTACTCAAACAGCTGTGACTCCTGGAAGCCGGAATCCTCCAGGACTGCATTGGACATCACTTCCATCTTGCGGAAGCTTGGTGCCGGCGCGGCAGGAGCGCGATTGACTTCACCAGCCACCAGTTTCAGCTTCGCCTGCGGGTAGCTGCCGCCGGACTGGTTGACGATGGTCACCCAGGCCGCCAGGTCCATGCTGCAGCCCTTGGCGTCCTCCTTGAGAATCACGTTGTAGTCGGCCCACCAGGTCAATCCGCGTGACTGGTAGGCCACCTGCGCCTGCTGGTTGCCGCCACGGGCGCTGTCGGTCAGCCAGACCAGCGTCGGCCGCGTGATCAAACCACCCGGGAGCGACGGGAAGCGCACGCTGTCATAGCGCTGCATCGAGCTGACTTCGCCCGAATCCAGTTGCAGCAACAGCGCGCCCTGGGTGCCCAGCAAGGTGCCGCTGACGAGTTCGGCCTGATCGCCCACCATGCGCTCCACGACAATGCGCTGGCCGATGTAGCGATCCATCAGTTTCTCGGCGCTGACCAGATCGAACTGGAAATTCTGCTCCAGCACGCGGGTGCCGTCAGGATCGGACAGCGAGATGAAGCTGACTGTGGTCGGATCGATCAGCTTGGCGACATCGGTGAAGCGCACTTCGCCGCGTCCTTTGGGGACGGCCATGCTGCGCTGATCGCGTACCAGCGCATATCCAGGCAGCCCCTGGGCCCCATAGTTGGACAGCGCATTGACATTGATCTGGCCCGGCTGCGCTGAACTGTAGATGGTCAGTGCGTAGTCGGCCTCGGTAGCAGCAGCGGCGGCGGAGATGCTCATGGCGATGGCCGTGGCGAGAATGGCGGAACGAAGCATGGCCCGGATCCTTGTTCTGGCGGAGTAGACGTCGATATCAACAACGCAGCCGGATTCCGATCGGGGTTAAGACGACCTCAAGGCCCGGATCCTCATTCCCGCGCAGGCGGGAATCCAGCTTGGCTTCAGCCCTCTGGAAGCTCTGGATTCCCGCTTTCGCGCGCTTTCGCGGGAATCACGCCGCGATCAGGCGTTCTCGCTCGCCACCGGCACCACCGCCGGCGCGGCTGCGGGCCGACGTGCCTTGCGGTTCTTCCACAAGCCGTGCCAGTCCTTGAACACGCCAAAATGCGCCTGCCAGACCGAATCGGTGGTTTCACCATCGGTCATGCCGCAGGGCGGAAACTCGTTCTGTTTGGGCATGTGGAAACTGCCAAAGAGCTGATCCCAGATCGGGAAGAACGCGGCGAAGTTGCGGTTCTGGTGCTCCGGCAGGGAAGAATGGTGGATGCGGTGCACCTGCGGGCCGGCGATGAAGCGGGTCAGTGGCCCCATCGACAGGCGCAGATTGACGTGGGTGAAGATCGCCCACAGCAGCGCGGCATCCCACACCAGTACGGTGTAACTGCCTTCGATGTTGAACAGGCCCATCGGGATGAAGATGAAGGGAATGCGGTAGACATTCTCCATCCAGTGATGGCGGAAGCTGGTCGTGGCGTTCATGTGCACCTCGGTGTGGTGCAGCTTGTGATGCGCCCAGAACCAGGCCCAGGTGTGCTGGCAGCGGTGGAACCAGTAGTAGCAGAAGTCGTGGATCAGCAGCAGCAGGAAGAACTGGCCGACGCCGCCAATCCAGCCTTCGGGGAATTTGACGTTGAACAGGGGCCCACCCAGCGCGGCTACGCCCATCGGCACCAGACGGCCGACCAGCATCATCGCCAGATTGGTCATCACCACGAAATTGACGATCCAGATCAGGTTGAACAGGATCGCCGACGCTGGCTGGTTCTTCTCCGCCGGGCGGAAGTACTCCACGGTCAGGCCGATGGCGCACAGCATCATGATCTTGTCGGTCCCGGTCAGGAGACTCTGCAGAAACTCCAGCATTGTGTTGCACTCCATTCGGCTGCCACCGGGGGCGGCGCCGGATCAATCGGATCTTGCGGGCAAACGCCAGGGCCGTCTGATCCTGGCCAGACCTTGGTCAATCCCCATATTCTACCTCTTCAAGGTGTGATCGACGTTGAGGCGGTTCAGTTCCCGGCGGGCTCGGCTGCGCAACTCGCGGCGCCCGCGCTTCCCGCCCGGCTGAAGTGGCGACGCTGAAGCCCGTCCCTGGCCGCGTAAAGCCGAAACCACAGGTCCGAAAACGGCGAGCGCGGGCCTCGGTGCGGGGTTAGGATTCAGCCATGACACTCGATCCCGCCAGCGCCTACCAAGCTCTGCTGAGCCGCGACCGCCGCTTCGACGGGCGATTCTTCGTCGGCGTCAGCACCACCGGCATCTATTGTCGACCTATCTGCCGGGTGCGCGCGCCGAAGGCCAGTTCCTGCCAGTTCTACGGTAGTGCCGCGGCAGCTGAGGCCGCGGGATTCCGGCCCTGTCTGCGTTGTCGTCCCGAGCTGGCGCCGGGCGTGTCCCTGATCGACAGCCCGGATGCGCTGGCCAGCGCTGCCGCCCGCATGCTCGATGCCGGCATCGGACACGAGGGCCTGGCGGAACTGGCTGAGCGGATCGGGGTAGGCGAGCGCCATCTGCGGCGCGTGTTTCAGGCTCATCTGGGGGTCACTCCGATCGCCTATGCGCAGACCCAGCGCTTGTTGCTGGCCAAGCGCCTGCTCAGCGAAACCCGTTTGCCGATCGCCCAGGTGGCGCAGATGGCGGGCTTCCGCAGCCTGCGCCGCTGTAATGCCCTGATTCGGGAGCGCTACCGCATGAGCCCGGGCGATCTGCGCCGGCAGGTGCCGAGTCGAGTGAGCCACGACGGCGTGGTACTCAGCCTGGACTACAGGCCACCCTACGATTGGCAGGCGATCCTGGATTTCTTTGCGATGCGCGCCGTGCCCGGGGTCGAACAGGTCACGCAAGGCGTCTATCGCCGCTGCGTGCGCGATATCGGCAAGGACCGTCGGGCTGGCTGGATCGAAGTGAGCCACGACGCGCAGCGCTCGCGACTGCAGCTGTCGGTGTCGGAAACGCTGCGTTCCGATCTGCTTGGCCTGATTGCGGCCGTGCGCCGGCAGTTCGATCTGGATTGTGACCCCGAGCGCGTCTCCGAAGTTCTGGGTGCACTGGCCGCCGCTCGACCCGGCTTGCGTCTGCCCGGCGCGATCGACGGATTCGAGCAATCGGTGCGCGCGATTCTGGGACAGCAGGTCAGTGTGGCGGCCGCGACCACGCTGGCGGGTCGCCTGGCGCAGACTTTCGGTACGCCATTGGAGACGGCGTATGCCGGCTTGAATCGCCTGTTCCCCTCTGCTGCCGAAGTGGCTGGCCTGGCCGAGGCCGATCTGGTCGGTCTGGGCATCCTCGCGACCCGCGCCCGCAGCATTCTGGCGCTGGCGCAGGCGGTCGCCGCTGGTGAACTGCGGCTGCAGGCCGATGCACCGGTCGAACCCACACTGGCCCGGTTGCGGGAATTGCCAGGTATTGGCGAGTGGACCGCGCAGTACATTGCGCTGCGTTGCCTGTCCTGGCCCGATGCCTTTCCGCACACCGATCTCATCATCCTGCGCGCCTTTCCCGGGCTCAAGCCGCGCGAGGTACTCGCCGCGGCAGAAGCCTGGCGCCCCTGGCGCGGCTACGCCACCTTGCACCTTTGGAAACAGGCATGAATACCACCATCATCCAGACCGTCCTCGGCCCGGCACGCCTGGCTGCAGAGCAGGGCGCGCTTATCGGCCTGTGGTTTCGAGGGCAGCAACATGAGCCGGCGATGCCGCCCGAAGCCGTCGCCGTCGCTGTGGATTCTGATCCAACGCTAGGTCTCGCTGCCGAGTGGCTAAGCGAGCATCTGGCCGGTGGTCGTGCGGCGGCGATGCCGAAACTGGCGCCGCGGGGCACGGATTTTCAGCAAGCGGTTTGGAAGGCGCTGCTGGAGATTCCCGCAGGCCAGACCACCACCTATGGCGCCTTGGCTCGGAGCATCGGCAAGCCCAGCGCCACCCGAGCCGTGGCTGCAGCCATCGGCCGCAATCCGGTCTCGGTGCTGATTCCCTGCCACCGGGTGATTGGCAGCAGCGGCAGCCTGACCGGCTACGCCGGCGGGCTCGGGCGCAAACAGGCCCTGCTGACACTGGAAAGCGGTGCTGTCTTGCCCTGGAAGCGCGTGGCCCGGGCCTATCAGGCGCAATACGCTGATCCCATCGAAGTCGACATCGGTGCTTCCGTGGGCTGGGTCGAGAGGGCCGATGAGGGCGAGTTTCCGGGCTGGAAGTGGGCGGTAGCGGCGGACCAGCGTGGCGGCTGGGTGCCGCGCAGCTATTTTGGCCCGGGCGAGACTCAGTCGATTGCCCGTCGCCACTACCATGCCCGTGAACTCAGTGTCGCTGCCGGAGATCAGGTGTTGGAACTGGACGAGTTTTCGGGATGGATTTCGGTGATCGACCGCAGTGGCCGCTGCGGCTGGATTCCGCGCAGCGTTCTGGCGGGCGGCGCATGACGGTGTCGGTGGCGCGCGCCTGGCTCTGCGCAGCGCTGCTCGCCCTGGCGGCGTCCACGGTGCGGGCGGCGGAGGATGCTCTGAGCGCCATGCGCCTGAGCGCTACCACGGGTGCCGCTGCCGACTTCGTGCCGGATGCCGCCTGCGGCCGCTGCCATCAGCAGATTGCCGCCAGCTTCGCTGCGGTGGGCATGGCGCGCTCCTTCAGCCGCGGCCTCAGCGGGCCGGAATCCAGACCCTTCGAAGGCAGCCGCCATCGACATCGGCCGAGCGCGCAGGACTATGCGCTGGAGCGACGGGATGATGGCCTCTGGTTCATCCAGTCCGGCAAGAGCGCCGATGGTCATCGACACGAGCTTGAGCTACGGGTGGACTGGATCATCGGATCAGGCAACCGGGTGCAGAGCTTTCTGCACCAGACCGCATCCGGCGAGCTCTACCAGTTGCCCGTGAGCTGGTACAGCCAGTCCGGATCACTGGGCATGTCGCCGGGCTATGAGGCGGCGGATCACCCTGGCGTGGAGCGCCGCGTGCGCCGGGAATGCATGTTCTGCCACAACGCCTATCCGCAGGTGGCCACTGGCTCCGATTTGCCAGACCAGCCAGACCTGTTTCCCGCCGAGTTGCCGCTGGGCATCGGCTGCCAGCGCTGCCATGGACCCGGCGCGCCGCACCTGCGCGCCATTCTGGAAGCGCAGCCGCTGGAACAGATTCGCGCTGCGATCAGCAATCCCGCTCGCATGCCATGGCCGGCGCGAAACGATGTCTGTTTCCAGTGCCATCTGCTGCCGGCGGTAGAGGTGATCGGCTCGCGCCGGGTCGGTCGCGCCGATTACAGCTTCCGGCCCGGCCAGCGGCTGTCCGACTACATGGTCCATGTCGACATTAATGATGCCCGCCAGCCGCGCGATGAGCGCTTTCAGATCAACCATCACGGCTGGCGCCTGCTGCAGAGCCGCTGTTATCAGAAAAGCGGCGGTGAGATGGGCTGTGTCAGTTGTCACGACCCGCATGTACGTCGGGTAGGCGCGAGTGCAGTGGGCTGGTACCGGGACAAATGCCTGGGTTGTCATCAGACGCTGGCTTCCGGCCACGGACTCGCTGAGGGCGAGAGCGGCGAGGGCGGGGATAGCCGCGATTGCGTGCATTGCCATATGCCCACCCGCCGCACCCAGGACGTGATCGAAGTGACCATGACCGATCACCGCATCGCCCGCGGTCCCTTCGATGCGGCGGCGCTGGTCGCGCCGCTGGCGCCGCGTCAGCCACAGATCCGCGATCTGCAGCTGTTCGGCGCCGACGAGGATATGGATGCCGCCGAAGCGGCCGCTTATCGCGCGCTGATCGCGCTCAACAATGGCATCGGTGGTCGCACCGCGGCGGATGCGCTGGCGCGCCGCCTCACCGAGAGCCCGCCTGAAGATTCATCGTGGTGGCTGCAGCTGGCACGTCATCAGGTTGGCCTCGGCCAATACGATGAGGCCGCGCAGTCGCTGGCGCAGCTCTCAGCCAGCGATCGGGAGCAGCCCGGTAGCGCGCATCTGGCCGCCATGATCAGCGCTGCGAAGGGCGATTCCGAATCGGCCTTGCGGCAACTGCGTGAGCTGGCGCGGGACGCGGACTTCCATCCCGAGGTTGAGTACAACCTGGCCATGATCGAGCGCCGGCTCGGTCATCGCGATCGCGAAATTGCCATGCTCAAGCGCTTCCTCGAGTCTCGCCCGCTCAGCGCCATCGGCTGGTGGCAGCTGGCCCGCTCCTACCGTCGGGCCGATCAACCCGCAGCTGCGGCAGAGGCACTGCAGCAGGCGCAGGCGATCAAGCCCGACATCGGGGATTCGCGCTCGGATTCCAAAGGCACTGAGAAAGAGACTGCCGGGCCAACTTCCAGGCGGTGATTCGCTGCGGCCATTAGATTCATGCGTAGGAGCGCCCTTGCGGCGCGACCCTTTGCTCAATGAGGCTCGCGACGATAGGTCGCGGGCATGCGCTGGATTCGCTACCGTGTCGTGCCTGGCAGCCAAAGGCAGGACGCGAAGGACGCGAAGGAAAAGCAGAAAGTTCGCAAAGGAGAGCAAAAGGCGGATCAGATTGCTCTTCTTCGTGTCCTTGTTGCTCTTCCTTCGTGTCCTTCGTGTCCAGCTTTCCTGTCAGGACTGGCGACGAATCTCGGGGCGTGCGCCGTGCTGGTCGCGACGCGAGGAGGCACGGATACGGCGAACGCCGCTACCGTGTCGTGCGTTGTGGGTAAAGGCAGGACGCGAAGAACGCGAAGGAAAAGCAGAAAGTTCGCAAAGGAGAGCAATAGGCGAATCAGATTGCTCTTCTTCGTGTCCTTGCTGCTCTTCCTTCGCGTCCTTCGCGTCCTGCTTTCCTGTCATGACTGGCGACCAATCTCGGGGCGTGCGCGGTGCTGGTCGCGACGCGAGGTCGCTCCTACATACGACGGGCTCGCAGTGGCGTCTTTCGCCGTCCCAGATTGCCTTACTTGACCTCAACCGTGATCTTTTCGCTCATGATCGGCGGATCGTGCGGGATGTGATTGGCGTCGCCGAGCACCAGTTGCAGGGTGTGCTTGCCGGGGGGCAGATCCAGCGTGATTTCGGTCTGGCCGCCGCCGAAGTGGCGGTGCATGTCGTCATTGGGCAGCGGAAAATCCATCGGCGGCAGTTCGCTGACGTCGATCAGCAGATGGTGATGACCGGTGTTTTCCTTGACCGTGCCGGCCGGTGCCACGCCCATGCCGGTGAGGCCAAAGCGCACGGTGACCGGGTTCTGTACGGTTTCACCGTCGGCCGGCGTGATGAAATAGACCTTGGCGCCCGTCGGGGCCGGTGTCAGTGGCAGCGGTCCGGCAAAGGCAAGCGCAGGGGCCAGGAGCAGGGCGAAGCAGATCGACGCGCGCATGGGATCGTCTCCAGCAGGTTTGAAAACCCGATGATGCGCCAGTTCGCGTGCACGTGCTGCGTATGGGCGAACGGGCCCGCGTGCAGTACGCGTCAACTTCGACTGTAGGAGCGACCTTGCGTCGCGATCCGCCGGGCTATGGCAAACGCCGTTACCGTGTCGTGCGTTGTTGGCAAAGGCAGGACGCGAAGGCCGCGAAGGAAAAGCAGAAAGTTCGCAAAGGAGAGCGAATAACTCATCAGTTTGCTCTTCTTCGCGTTCTTTCTGCTTCTACTTCGCGTCCTTCGCGTCCAGGTTTCCTGTCAGGACTGGCCCCGGATTCCAGGGCGTGCACGGTGCCGGTCGCGACGCGAGGTCGCTCCTGCAGTACGGGGCTACTGCCAGGCGGCGTAGCAGATCGCGGTCAACGATCCGACGAAGAAGGTCAGGCCGAGCTGCAGCAAACCATTCGCGGCGAGGATCAGACGCACATCGCCGGGTGCGGTGATGGCGTGCTCGTGCTCGGGCTCGTCGAAGTACATGACCTTGATGACGCGCAGATAGTAGAAGGCGCCGACCACGGCCATGACCACGGCGATCACTGCCAGCCACAGCCAGCCGGCATTGATGGCGGCCTGCAGCACATATAGCTTGGAGAAGAAGCCAACCAGCGGCGGAAAGCCCGCCAGCGACGCCATGATCAGCAGCATCAGGAAGGCAAACCAGGGATTGCGCTGGTTCAGCCCCTTGAAGTCCTCGATACGCTCGGCCTCAAAGCCGGCGTGGGACAGGGCAATGATCATGCCGAAGGCGCCGGTGGTCATCAGCGCATAGGTGATGGCGTAGAACATCGCAGCTGCCATGCCGTCATCGCTGCCGCTCATGATGCCGAGCAGCACGAAGCCCACATGGGAAATGGTCGAGTAGGCCAGCATGCGCTTGAGGTTGGTCTGGGCGATGGCAGCCAGATTGCCTACGACCAGCGACATCAGTGCCAGGAAACCGAGCATCTGCGACCAGTCGTGCACCAGCGGTGCCAGACCCTCGGTCAGCAGGCGGAAGGCCATGCCCACACCAGCGAGCTTGGGCGCGGCGGCCAGGAAAAGGGTGACCCCGGTCGGTGCGCCCTGATAGACATCGGGAATCCACATGTGGAAGGGCACCGCACCCAGCTTGAAGCCGATGCCGACGACGATGAAGACCACCGCGAAGGACAACACCACGCGTGGGTGATCGCCAGCCGCGAGGCGCGTGGCAATTTCCGTAAGGTCCAGGCTGCCGGTCAGACCGTAGAGCATGGACATGCCATAGAGCAGCAGGCCCGATGCCAGCGCGCCCAGGACGAAATACTTCATCGCCGATTCTGCGGCGACCGGCGAGTCACGATCGAGGGCCACCATCGCGTAGGACGACAGCGCCATCAGTTCCAGACCGAGATAGATCGTCAGCATGTTGCCGCCGGAGATCAGGATGCACATGCCCAGCACGGCGAACAGCGCCAGCGTGTAGAACTCGGACACGAACAGCTTGTTGGTGCGCAGGAAGAACTTGGCGTAGACGAAAACAATGGCCGTGCTGAGATAGACAAAGAGCTTGAGCACATCGCCCATGCCATCGCGGATGAACATGCCGCCGGCCACGGAAACGCGCTCGCCCATGTTGAAATCGCGCAGCGTCAGGATGGCGGTGAACACCAGTGCCAGGGTTGCCAGGAAATGCACCAGACCGCGACGCTTCTCGTCGATGTAGAGGCCGGCAATCAGGATCAGCGAGGTCAGTCCGAGCAAAAAGATCTCGGGCAGCATCGGCAGCAGATCGTTCCAGGAGTGAATCATGGTGTTTAGGTCCTCAACCCGGAATGCCGATCAGTTTGCTGGCGGTGACATGCTCGATCAGTGCCTCGACACTGCTCTGCATGACCTTGATCAACGGATCCGGCCACAAGCCGATCAGCAGTACAAAGAAGGCGAGGGTGCCCATGACCACCCATTCGCGCGAATTCAGATCCTTGAGCTCGGCGACGTGGCTGTTGGCGACATCACCGAAGATCACCCGCTTGACCAGCCATAGCGTGTAGGCGGCACCCAGGATCAGGGTCAGACCCGCCAGCGCGGCGACGCCCAGGCTCATCTTGACCGTGGCCAGGATGACCATGAATTCGCCGACGAAGCCGCTGGTGCCGGGCAGTCCGCAATTGGCCATCGCAAACAGCACGACGAAGGCGGAGAACCACGGCATGGTGTTGACCACGCCGCCGTAATCGGCGATCTGGCGGGAGTGCACGCGGTCGTAAAGCACGCCTACGGCGCCGAACATCGCGGCTGACACGAAACCATGGGAAATCATCTGCACCATGGCGCCCTGCATACCCAGCGCAGCGCTGTCAGCCGAGTTCTTGTCCAGCACCAGCGCAATGGCGATGAACAGACCGATGGTGACAAAACCCATGTGGCTGATCGAGGAATAGGCGATCAGCTTCTTCATGTCCTGCTGGGCCAGCGCGACAAAGCCGATGTAGACCACGGCCACCAGCGAGAGCGCGATGATCAGCCAGGCGTATTCGGCGCTGGCGTCAGGTGCGATCGGCAGGGAGAAACGCAGGAAGCCGTAGCCGCCGACCTTCAGCATCACCGCAGCCAGCACCATGGAACCACCGGTCGGCGCCTCGACGTGGGCGTCCGGCAACCAGGTGTGTACCGGCCACATCGGAATCTTGACGGCAAAGGCCAGCAGGAAGGCGAAGAACACCCAAGTCTGCTCGGTCATGGTCAGCGACATGGCCTGCAGATCGGCCAACTGGAAGCTCTGCCCCTTGAGGTACAGGTAGATCAGGCCCAGCAGCATGAACACCGACCCTAGGAAGGTGTACAGGAAGAACTTGAGCGAGGCGTAGACCCGTCGTGGGCCGCCCCAGATGCCGATGATGATGAACATCGGAATCAGCATGCCTTCGAAGAAGACATAGAACAGCAGCGCATCCTGAGCCGCAAACACACCGTTCATCAGACCGGCCAGCGCCAGGAAGGCGGCCACATACTGGCTGGGCTTGTAATCGATGACTTCCCAGCCGGCGATCAGCACCAGTACCGTGACGATGGACGTGAGCACGATCAGCGGCAGGCTGAAGCCGTCGATGCCCAGATGGTATTCCACGGCGAAAGCCGGAATCCACGAGCTGCGCTCGACGAACTGCATGGCGCTGGTCGACGCATCGAAGTTCGACCACAGCGGTATGCACAGCGCCAGGGTTGCCAGCGACACCAGCAGGGCCAGCCACTTTGCAGCGCCGGCGTTGCGGTCGCCGGTGACCAGCACCGCGACAGCACCGGCGATCGGTAGCCAGATGAATAGGGAGAGTAGTGGCCAATCGGCGAACATGGGTCGCTCGTTCTTGTTATTGAAGCAGGGCGAAAGCGCCGACGATGACGATCAGACCGAGGATCATCATGAAGGCGTAGTGATACAGAAAGCCGGACTGCAGCTTGCGCACCGAGTAGGCGATCTTCGAGACCATTCCAGCGGAGCCGTCCACGATCACGCCATCGATGATGGCCTGATCGCCGACGCGCCAGAAGAAGCGTCCCAGCAGCACGCTGCCGCGGGCAAATACCGCCTGATAGAACTCGTCAAAGCCGTATTTGCGTTCCAGCAATCGATGGATCGGGGCCAGGGCGCTCTGCGCCTTGTCGGCCACCGAGGGATTGAACAGATAGATATAGGTAGCCAGGCCAGCACCCAGCAGCGCCAGGATCACCGGCACGGTGATGAAGCCGTGCAGCGCGAAGGCCAAGGGGCCATGCGCGAAATGCTCAGCCATGGCTGCCAGCGGTTCGCGCCCTTCGGCCACGAAGATCGCGCCGTCGAAGAAGTGGCCAAACAGCATCGGACCGGCGATGAACCAGCCGAGGAACAGGGAAGGGACGGCCAGCAGCAGCAAGGGCATGGTTACAACCCAGCCTGGATCGTGCGGCTTGTGCTCGCCATGGCCATGATGATCGTCGTGGCCGTGGTCATCGTGGGCGTGATCGTCATGGCCGGCGCCGAAGCGCTCCTGACCATGGAAAGCCAGATAGAGCATGCGGAAGGAGTAGAAGGCGGTGACGGCGACACCGATCAGCAAGCTGATATGGGCAAAAGTGGCACCTGGACGATCTGAATGCTCCACCGCCATCAGGATCGCGTCCTTGGAGAAGAAGCCGCTGGTGCCGGGGAAACCCATCAGCGCCAGCGTGCCAGCCCAGGCGGTGATGAAGGTCAGCGGCATGTACTTGCGCAGGCCGCCCATGCGCCGCAGGTCCTGCTCGTGGTGCAGGGCGATGATCACCGAGCCGGCACCGAGGAACAGCAGCGCCTTGAAGAAGGCATGGGTGACCAGGTGGAAGATCGCCGCGGAATAGGCCGAAGCGCCCAGGGCCACGGTCATGTAGCCGAGCTGGGACAGCGTCGAATAGGCCACCACGCGCTTGATGTCGTTCTGGACGATGCCGATGAAACCCATGAACAGCGCGGTGATCGATCCGATCACGAGGATGGTCGACAGCGCGGTTTCCGACAGCTCGAACAGCGGCGACATGCGCGCCACCATGAAGATGCCGGCCGTGACCATGGTGGCGGCGTGGATCAGCGCTGAAATCGGGGTCGGGCCTTCCATGGAATCGGGCAGCCACACATGCAGCGGCACCTGTGCGCTCTTGCCCATCGCGCCCACAAACAGCAGCAGACAGATCAGCGTCGGCACTGCCCATTCCACCGTGCCGTAAGGATTGAAGCTCTGGCCTACCAGTTCCGGTGCTTTCTGGAACACGGTGGCGTAATCGAGACTGCCGAGGTAGGCCAGGACCAGGCCGATGCCCAGCAGGAAGCCGAAATCACCCACCCGGTTGACCAGAAAGGCCTTGAGGTTGGCAAAGATGGCGGTCGGGCGCTTGTACCAGAAGCCGATGAGCAGGTAGGAGACCAGACCCACCGCTTCCCAGCCGAAGAACAGCTGCATGAAGTTGTTGCTCATCACCAGCATCAACATCGCGAAGGTGAACAGCGAGATGTAGGAGAAGAAGCGCTGGTAGCCCGGATCATCGTGCATGTAGCCGATGGTGTAGATGTGCACCATGAGCGACACCGAAGTCACGACCACCATCATGGTGGCGGTGAGGGCGTCAACCAGAAAGCCGACTTCGGCCTTGATCGAGCCGACCTCGAACCAGGTGTAGATCGACAGGTTGACCGGCAGATGAGCGTCGAGCGCGATCAGCTTGAGTACGTAGAGACTGAGCGCGGCGCTGACGGTGACACCGAGGATGGTGATCCAGTGCGCGCCGGCGCGGCCGATCTGGCGACCGAACAGGCCGGCCAGGATGGCGCCGAGCAAGGGCGCCAGGGCGATGGTGAGTAGCAGGGTCTTGGTAATCATCTCAGCCCCGCATCTGATCGAGTTCGCCGACGTTGATCGTGCGCCGGTTACGGAACACGACCACCAGAATCGCCAGGCCGATGGCAGCCTCGGCAGCAGCCACGGTCAGGATGAAGAACACGAAGACCTGTCCTGCCATGTCGTCCAGATAGCGCGAGAAAGCTATGAAGTTCATGTTGACGCTGAGCAGCATCAACTCGATCGCCATCAACAGCACGATGATGTTCTTGCGGTTGATGAAGATGCCGGCGACGCTGATACAGAACAGGATCGCCGCCAGAATCAGCCAATACGATAATGGAATCATCCGCCGTGTCCCTCCCTGGACTCACTGGCCATCTTGACGATGCGCAGACGGTCGGCCTTGGTGACCATGCCCTGCCGGCCCGGATCCTGCGTCTTCAAGCCTTCGCGTCGACGGTGCGTCAGCGCAATCGCGGCGACGATGGCCACCAGCAGAATGACCGCTGCGATCTCGAAGGGGTACACGTACTCGGTGTACAGCAGTCGTCCCAGCGCTTCGGTGTTGCTGCCTTCGACAACGGCCGAAGGCGAGGCGAACTTGTCCAGACCGAAGTGGCGCGTGCCCAGTACCGCGATCATCTGGGCGGCCATGATGGCGGCCACCAGCAGACCCACCGGCAGATAACGCGTGAATCCTTCTCGCAGCGGCGTGATGTTGATGTCCAGCATCATCACCACGAACAGGAACAGCACCATCACCGCGCCGACGTAGACCAGGATCAGGGTGATGCCGAGGAATTCCGCGCGCAGCAGGATCCACAGCATCGCGCTGGTGAAGAAGGTCAACACCAGACACATCACCGCGTGGACCGGGTTGCGCACGGTAATCACCGCACCGGCAGCCAGCACCAGCAGGGTGGAGAGCGCAAAAAACAGGATCAGCTCGATGCTCATGAGGGCGTCTTCAGCGGTAGGGAGCATCCAGCGCCCGGGCCTCGGCAATCTCTTTCTCGAAGCGATCACCGATGGCGAGCAACTGCTGCTTGTTCACGACGTTCTCGCCGCGGGTTTCAAAATGGTATTCGAGGATGTGGGTCTCGACGATCGAGTCCACCGGACAGGACTCTTCGCAGAATCCGCAGAAGATGCACTTGAACAGGTCGATGTCGTAGCGCGTGGTGCGGCGGGTGCCATCTGCGCGCTGTTCGGAATCGATGGTGATCGCCAGCGCCGGGCACACGGCCTCGCACAGCTTGCAGGCAATACAGCGTTCTTCGCCGTTCGGGTAGCGGCGCAGTGCATGCAGTCCACGAAAGCGGTTGGACTTCGGAAACTTCTCTTCCGGATACCGCAGCGTGTACTTGGAGCGGAAGAAGTAGCGACCGGTCAGCGAAAGTCCGACCAGCAGCTCCTTCAGCATCAGGCTTTTGAAATAGTGCGTAATTGCGCCCATCGTGCTTTCTCCGGTCAGACGCCGCGTTCGACCATCTTGGTCACGATCAGGATCGCGATCACCACGATCCAGACGATGGTGATCGGAATGAATACCTTCCAGCCCAGACGCATGATCTGGTCATAGCGATAGCGCGGGAAGGTGGCGCGGAACCACAGATAGCAGAACATGAAGAAGAAGGCTTTGCCGAACAGCCAGATGAAACTGGGTGCGCCCAGCGGGCCGCCGACCCAGCCTTGCAGCGGCGACAGCCAGCCGCCCAGGAACATGATCGCCGCCAGGAAGCTGATCAGGATCATGTTGGCGTATTCGGCCAGGAAGAACACGGCGAAGGCCGCGCCCGAGTATTCGACGTGGAAGCCGGCGACGATTTCAGACTCGCCTTCGGCGACGTCGAAGGGAGCGCGATTGGTTTCAGCGACGCCAGAGATGACGTAGATGATGAACAGCGGCAGCAGCGGCAGCCAGAACCATTCGAACAGACCGGCATTGCCCTGCTGGGCGAGCACGATTTTCTCGATGTTGAGGCTGCCCGAGGCCACGATGACGCCGACCAGCGCAAAGCCCATCGCGATTTCGTAGGACACGATCTGCGCGGCCGAACGCATGGCACCGAGGAAGGCGTACTTGGAGTTCGAAGCCCAGCCGGCGAGGATGACGCCATAGACGCCGAGCGAGGTCATCGCCAGCAGATACAGCAGACCGGCGTCGATCTGCGACAGCGCCACGCCTTCGTCAAAGGAGACCACGGCCCAGGCGGCGAAAGCCGGCGCCAGGGTCAGCAGAGGGGCCAGAATGTAGAGCGTGCGATCGGCGTTGCTCGGAACCACCAGTTCCTTGAACAGCATCTTGGTGGTGTCGGCAAAGGGCTGCAGCAGGGCGAAGGGACCAATCTCGGTCGGGCCCAGACGGACCTGCATGAAACCGATGACCTTGCGCTCGGCCAGCGTGTAGAAAGCAACCGCGATGATCAGCGGAACGCTGATCAGCAGGATCTTGAAGAGGACCCAAAGTACCAGCAGCAGATCATCCATGACTCACCTGCTCGATCTGAATGCGCTGGCCGGATGCCGGTAGCGCGGCGGTGGAGGCATAGCCGGAGGGCACACGACAGACACCGCGCGGCACTTCGGCACTGGCGTGGCAGGCATAGCGCTGACCGCCGATCGCGACCTGGCTGGACTGGCCTATCCCCAGCGCCAGGGCGTCTTCAGGATGCAGCGCCAGGCTCTCGTCGCCGGCCAGCACCGTGGCTTGCAGGGCAGCTGAGCGACGGACCACGGCATCGACCCGGTAAATCGGTATGTAGCGCTGCACGATCAAGCCATCGCCCATGGCCACCGGGGCCGGCGAGAGCTGGGCGATACCGGCCTCAAACGGGGCCGGATTCAGCAGCGGACGCACCTTGGCGTGCACGGCGGCAAAGTCGATGGCGTCAAAGCCGGACACATTCATGGCTTCGCCAAGTGCGCGCAGCACTCGCCAGCCGGCGCGTGCCTCGCCCGGCAGTTTGGCTGCGGCCGACACGGTTTGAATTCCGCCATCGACATTGATGTAGCTGCCTTCGGTTTCCGGCGGCAGGCCGATCGGCAGCAGCACATCGGCGTTCGCTTCAAGCGCCGGGCTCGAGAATGCGGCGAAGGCCAGAACGAATTCGGCCGACTTCAGCGCCTCCACGGTGGCTGCCGGTTGGGCGAAGTCCTCAGCCGGTTCGGCGCCGTAGACCAGATAGATCCGGCGTGGTGCGCGCACCACGTCCAGGGCCGAGCGGCCAATGGCGGACGCGCTGCCACCGGGACCGCGATGGGGCACGCAACCCACCCGCCAGGCGGCCATGGCGTTGGCACCGGCCGGCATTTCGTCGTAGCTGCTGGAGCTGTGTTCGGCGATATAACGGGCAAAGCGCCGCAGCAGCGAGGCTGCCGGATGACGCACGGCCTGATCGCCGAGCAGCACGCGGCTGTCAGTCTTGTCATTGAGACTGCGGGCAATGGCAGTGGCCGCATCCTTGTGGCTGGAGCGTGAGGCCCAGTCGCGCAGTTCCTCGCCAGTGGCGATGCCGCGCAACTCGGCCAGGGCCTGCGCGACCGCTGCCAGATCGGCGACTTGCTGGGCCGGATCTCCGACCAGATGTTGGTCGATGCCGAAGAGGTGATCGAAAGCCAGCGGATTGATGGCGTGCACCTGGGCGCCGCGCTGCCAGGCATGGCGGATCCGGTGGCCGAGCAGCGGAGCCTCATGGCGCGGGTTGGCGCCGACCAGAAGCAGCGCTCCCAGCTGACTGTAGCCTGCCATCGGCGCACCAAAGCCGGGTGCGGCGGGCCTGGCGGCGTCGTCGCTGAAGTCCAGTTGCTGCAAGCGATGATCGATGTTGGCGGAGCCGAGACCGCGGACCAGGGCCTGCGTCAGGTACAGCTCTTCGGCGCTGAAGCTGGGGCTGACCAGTGCCGCCAGTTGCTCGGCGCTGTTGCGCGAAATCGCGCCTGCCAGGCCCTCGGCTGCGGCCTTGATGCCTTCCTCCCAGGACACATCCACCCAGACGCCGTCACGCTTGACCCGCGGCGTGGTCAGGCGATCGGCGTGCTGCAGGCCCTGATGGCTGTAGCGGTCGCGATCCGACAGCCAGTTCTCGTTGATGGCGTCGTTGTCGCGCGGCACCGTGCGCATCACTTCGCCACGCCGCAGATGCAGATAGAGATTCGATCCCAGCGCATCGTGATAACCGATGCCCTCGCGGGCGATCAGTTCCCATGGACGGGCGCGGAATCGGAAGACCTTGTTGGTCAGTGCGCCCACCGGGCACAGATCGATGATGTTGCCGGACAGTTCCGAGCGCAGCGAGCGGCCAATGTAGGTGCCGATCTCGGTGTGCTCACCGCGGAACATGCCGCCGAGTTCGGTGGTGCCGGCGATGTCATCCATGAAGCGCACGCAGCGGGTGCAATGGATGCAGCGGGTCATGTCGGTGGCGACCAGCGGGCCGAGATTCTCGTCCGGGACCACGCGCTTGCGCTCGCTGAAACGGGACACCGAGCGGCCGTAGCCCATGGCCACGTCCTGCAGTTCGCATTCGCCGCCCTGATCGCAGATCGGGCAATCCAGCGGATGGTTGACCAGCAGGAATTCCATGACGTTGCGTTGCGAGTCCAGCGCCCGCTTGCTGCGGGTATAGACCTTCATCCCCTCCATGACCGGTGTGGCGCAGGCCGGCATCGGTTTCGGGGCCTTTTCGACATCGACCAGGCACATGCGGCAATTGGCCGCGATCGCCAGCTTCTCGTGATAGCAGAAGCGCGGAATCTGGATGCCGGCCTTGTCGGCAGCCTGGATGATCATCGCACCCTTGGGTGCCTGCATCGGCTTGCCGTCAATTTCGATATTGACCAGATCAGGGGCCTGTTGTCCGGTAGGCACCGCGCTCATGCCGCATTCCTCATGCCATCGTCAACGATCGATCGTTTGTGCGTCACGTAATACTCGAATTCAGGCCAGAACTGTTTGAGCATGCCCTGTACTGGCCAGGCGGCGGCTTCGCCGAAGGCGCAGATGGTGTGCCCCTCGATCTGTCCGGCGGCACTCTTCAGCAGATGCAGATCCTCGATGCTGCCCTGGCCCTCGCTGATGCGCTTGAGCACGCGATACATCCAGCCGGTGCCTTCGCGGCAGGGTGTGCACTGGCCGCAGGACTCGTGATAGTAGAAGCGTGAGATCCGTGTCAGGGCCCGCACCATGCAGGTGCTGTCGTCCATGACGATCACCGCGCCCGAGCCGAGGCCGGAACCCGCCTTCTGCAGGCTGTCGAAGTCCATGGTGATGTCCATCATCACCGAGGCGGGCAGCACCGGCATCGACGAGCCGCCGGGAATCACGCCCTTGAGCTTGCGACCTGGCCGCAGTCCGCCGGCCATCTCCAGCAGATCGCGGAAAGGTGTACCCAGCGGCACTTCATAGTTGCCGGGCTTCTGCACATGGCCCGACACCGAAAAGATCTTGGGGCCGCCGTTGTTCGGCTTGCCGATACCAAGGAACCAGTCGGCGCCATTGCGGATGATCGCCGGTACCGAGGCGAAGGTTTCGGTGTTGTTGATCGTCGTCGGCTTGCCGTACAGGCCGAAGTTGGCGGGGAAGGGCGGTTTGAAACGGGGTTGACCCTTCTTGCCTTCCAGAGACTCCATCAATGCGGTCTCTTCGCCGCAGATGTAGGCGCCGGCACCGAGCGAAGCATAGAGGTCGTAGTCGAAGCCGCTGCCCAGGATGTTCTTGCCCAGCCAGCCGTGTTCGTAGGCCTCGCGCACGGCCGCATCGAAGCGCTGGAAGGGCTCATTCTGGAACTCGCCGCGCATGTAGTTGTAGCCAGCGGTGGCGCCCATCGCCCAGCCACCGATGATCATGCCCTCGATCACCGCATGCGGATTGAAGCGCAGGATGTCGCGGTCATGGCAGGTGCCGGGCTCGGATTCGTCCGAGTTGCACAGGATGTACTTGGCGCCGGGCGCATTGCGCGGCATGAAGCTCCATTTCAGTCCGGTCGGAAAACCGGCGCCGCCGCGCCCGCGCAGGGCCGAAGCCTTGACGGTGTCGATCACCTGTTCGCGGGTCCAGCCCTCGGTCAGGATCTTGCGCAGCGCCTGATAGCCGCCGGATTTCAGATAGGCGTCATAGCTCCAGGGCTGATCGAAATGCAGCGTCGTGAAACAGACGTTGTGGGCCTGCGGCACGAGGCCTAGTGGATTCATCGGCTCCATCGGCGTCACTTCAAGGCATCCAGAATGAGATCGACTTTCTCGGGGGTCAGGTGTTCATGGAACTCGCCATCGACCCTCATCATCGGCGCGCGCACGCACGCGGCCAGACAGTCTTCTTCTTCGATGAGTTGGTTTCGACCGTCGGGCGTGCTGTCGCCGGTGCTGTTGCCGAGCTTCTTCT
>JBFWOF010000048.1:0-51384 GCA_050250665.1 Lysobacterales bacterium
AGCTGGTTGTTCAGCCCCGCTCGGGCCGGGTCCGCCACGGCCAGCGCCAGCACACCATTGCGCAGCAGCAGCGGCAGCACCATCAGGCGCCGCGCCACTGCGGGCGCCAGCAATGCCAGCGCTGCCGGATCGGCTTCCAGCAGCTCCGGCGCCAGCAGCGGCAGGCCGAAACGACCAGCGCGGCTCAGTGCCTCACGCGCCAGATCGGCGCCGTGCATGACTCTTGCGAGCCGGTCCAGATCAGCCCGGGGCAACTGCCTGCGAGCCAGCTCCGGATCATCCGGCCAGTGCTCCAGATAAATGCCCAACTGGCTGCGGTCGGCGATCCAGCGCGGATCACCGTCAGCCTCTGCCGGTGCTGGCGTCAAGGGTGCCGGTTCGACCCGCGGCGGTGCCTCGGCGCTCCTCGCACTCACCCGAATATCGACCAGATCAGTACCCGGGATGGTGACCCGTTCCAGATTGTGCTGATCGCGGCAGAGCAACAGAGACAGGCCATCGGCCATGGAGCGCAGCGACAGCAATCCGCCTTGCTGCCGGATTCCACCGCGCAACCGCAGCTCAAACGGCAACAGACGCTCGGCCTGTCCGATCACCAACGGCGTCACCCCTTCCAGGAAATCCGGGCTGGGCCATGCCACAGCATCCGCAGCCGGCGTTTTGCGGGACTCCATTGCTGCGTTATCAGCCAAATCGGAGTCTGTACCCGCAGTCTCATGGATACTCTGGTTCATCATGACGCCCCCTGCGCCATTACCACAGCCCTGAGTCTATCCGCGCGCGCCGGGAGGCGCTGAATCCAGATCAAGGCAGGCTGCTAACGATGGGGCGACACTCTGACCATGCGTAGTCATGCCAGGCCCGGACCGAACGGAAGCCCAGCCAGTGAAAGACTTCAACAGTTATCTGCAACTGATGGCCAGACAAAGGGCGTCGGACTGCTTCTTCAGCGCAGGCGCTCCGGTCTCGATCAAGATCGAGGGCAACACCGTCCATCTGGGGGACACGCCGCTCTCCGGCTCGCAGGTGGCCGAGATGGCCTATTCGGTGATGAGCCAAGCCCAGCAGCGCGAGTACGAGACCGCGCTGGAAATGAATCTGGCTTACACCCTGGCCGACGGCGAGCGCTTTCGCATCAATGTCTACCGCCAGCGCGGCGAAGTGGCGATCGCGGTACGCCATATTCGCGCCGATATTCCGTCCATCGAGGAGCTGAACCTGCCCGCTCAGCTCAAGGATCTGATCATGCTGCCGCGTGGCCTGATCCTGGTGGTGGGCAGCAGCGGCTCAGGCAAGTCCACGGCGCTGGCCTCGATGATCGATTTCCGCAACCGCAACCACACCGGCCACATCCTGACGATCGAGGAGCCGATCGAATACCTGCACAGCCATCGCAAGTCCATCGTCGATCAACGCGAGATCGGCATCGACACGCTGTCCTATGACAACGCCCTCAAGAACGCCATGCGCGAGGCGCCGGACGTGATCCTGATTGGCGAGATCCGCGACCGCGAAACCATGCAACAGGCCATCGCCTACGCCGAAACCGGCCATTTGTGCCTGTCGACGCTGCATGCCAACAATGCCAATCAGGCCATCGACCGGGCCATCAATTTCTTTCCCGACAGCGCCCGCCATCAGGTGCTGATGGACCTCTCCCTGAACCTGCAGGCGGTGATCTCGATGCGCCTGATCCAGGGCCTGAACGGCAAGCGCCTGCCGGCGGTGGAGCTGATGCTGCGCAGCACGCATATTGCCGAACTGATTGCCAAAGGCGAGGTCGACAAGCTCAAGGAGGCCATGAAACAGGGCCTGGAGGTCGGCATGCTGACTTTCGATGAATCCCTGTTCCGCCTCCACGCCGCTGGCCTGATCAGTCTCGATCAGGCTCTGGATAACGCCGATTCCCGGACCGATCTGGCCTTGCGTATCCGCCTGAATCAACCAGCAGACAGCGATGGCGGGCTACGCATGGAAGAACTCAGCTGAACGGCCAGCTGAGGGCGCCGTCGATCACGGTCTGGGTCTGCCCGCCGACCCAGGGCTGACCATCGGCATCGATCTCGACATCGATGACCGCATCCTTGCCCAGTTCGCGCCCCTGACTGACGCGGTAGCCACGAGCCAGAGGCCCTTGCGGCTCGGCCTGGGCGATATAGGCCGCGATCAGGGCATTGGCTGCGCCAGAAGCCGGGTCTTCCACGATACCCACGCCTGCCGGAAAAGCGCGCACCACCAGTTGATAGCCGCCGCCCGACGAGCGCGCGAAGACGCACAGCCCCAGGCTGTCGCTGGCGCGCGCCAACTCGCCGATCACCCGATGATCAGGCTGCCAGTTGCGCAGCGCCGACTCATCAGCCAGTTCCGCCAGCCACCAGCGCCGTCCGCCCTCGACAAAAGCCACACCCAGCGTGCCCAGTGACAGGCCATCGAGCAGCGATCCCAACCGACTCCGGGCCTCGTCGGCGCTGATCAGCACGGTCGCTGGCGGTGCCTTTACGAAGATTCGACGCCCCGCCCCTGCGCCCTCCACCCGAATCGGCAGCAAGCCGGCACCGCACTCCTGCATCAATCGACCTTCCACCGGCTGTACCAATCCACATTCCAGGGCGGCGTGGGCGCTACCCACGGTCGGGTGTCCGGCGAAGGGTATCTCCCGCTCGGGCGTATGGATGCGCAGACGATAGTCGGCGCCGGGACTCGACGCCGGCAGCAGATAGGTGGTCTCAACCAGATTGGTCCAGCGCGCAAAGGCCTGAAAGGCCGGCTCCGGCCAGTCGTCGGCGCCGATGACCACCGCCAGCGGATTGCCGCCGCCGGCCCGGGTACAGAACACATCCAGTTGCAGGAATCGAACAGCCATCATGGGACTCGCCAGGGTTCAGCGCCCGAGCATGCCGCATCCAGCGTCGGCCGCGCCATCGCTGCGCTGCTGGCAACCTACAAATTGAGACAAGAAAATGCTTGACAGAGCTCAATGTCCAACTCTATCTTGGCGGACTCAGCTGTGGGGCCATAGCTCAGCTGGGAGAGCGCTACAATGGCATTGTAGAGGTCGACGGTTCGATCCCGTCTGGCTCCACCAAAAACTCTAGTCCCCATCGTCTAGAGGCCCAGGACACCGCCCTTTCACGGCAGTAACAGGGGTTCGAATCCCCTTGGGGACGCCAAACTTGCTTCAATTCGAAGGGCTGCCGAAAGGCGGCCCTTTTTTCTTTGCGCGTCTGGACAGGTCTCGGGCGCAGCGCTGGCGTCGACTGCGGCTAGGCCCTGTGGGCACGATGGCGGCTGCGCGGCGAGATTGCGGCTTTCTTGCGCCCTCGTGGCCTCGTAAGCTCCGAACCGAACCATAACCAAAATGCCGTAGGCCTTTGATTTTCATGTAGTTGCCATCTTGGCCGCGTAGCGGCCTACGTGACTGATGCAGCTGTCACGTAGACCCTTCGGGTCAACGTGACCTACCTCCAAGGTTTGTTGCGCGAACAAGCGCACCGCCAGGGGCGACCGGGACTCTCACCTGGAACCTGCAGGTCAACGTGACCTGCGCGGTCACCGCACCTCTCAGGCGTGCCGAAACACTCCGGCACGCTTCCGTCACACTGCTCAAGAGCGCTCCTCAGTGCCGTTTGTCGGAATTATTGCCCCGCTGCTGCGATTTGCGTCACATACCGGAACATTTAGGTAGCTCACACTATCCCTTGTGGTTCATCATCGGTTCATACGCCACAGCTCGTTTCAGGGGAATCCATGATCAACGTACGCACCGCGCTTGCGCTCTCCATTGCTGCCTGTCTGGCCAGCTCTGCCGCCTCAGCCATGACGGTCTATCCGGTCGAGTCCACTGCAGGACTGGTTGCAGCGATCAATGCGGCCAACCTGACGCCCGAAGCCGACATCATCACGCTCGAGCGCGGCCTGTACGTGCTGGATGCCGTCAACGCCGGTGATCAGGCTGCAGCCATGCCGGAAATCACCTCGCCGATCGTCATCCGCGGCAATGGGGCCGAGCTGCGTCGCTATTCAAATGCTGATTTCCGGATTTTCCATGTCGCCGAGACCGGTCACCTCAAGCTCGAGCAGATCGTGCTCGCCGAAGGCTCGATGGGTGCCATCCGCAATCACGGCACTACCGAGCTGCGTAACGTGGCGCTGGTCGACAGCACCGCGCGCGGCGCCTCGGCCATTGTCGAAAACTACGGCGAAATGCGCCTGAATCATTGCGAGGTGAGCTTCAACACCGTGGCCGGTGCATCACGCGACGCCGGCACCATCATCAACTGGGGCAAGCTCTGGTTGACGGCGACCACCTTCCAGGGCAATCAGCTCACACGTCGCTACGAGGGCGTGGCGCTGGCATCGTCGGTCCTGAACTACGGCACGGCCGAAATCGAAGATGTCGTGATTGCGGAAAACGTCGCTGGCGAGCCGGACACCGTCGGCGCGCCGCAGGCGCCGCTGGTCAATCTGGGCAACGGCCGCCTGGAATTGCGTCTGGTGCGCGAGCATGACAATCTTCCGGGCGAAGCTCTGGTCGCCAAGGCCATTGCGCCCTGATATGTCGGGCAGTGGCTCGCCGACACGGTGAGCCCCGCTTTTCGACCCGGCGCTGAGCAGACCCCTGCTGTATCGGCGCCGAGTTTCGAGGGTTGATGAGCTCCACTGACACAGACACCGAATCGCACCCGATCGTGGCCCTGCTGGGCCTTGGAGTCCTGGCAGCGGTGCTAATGTGGCTGGGCGGCAGTCTCTGGACCGCCCCGCTGGAAATCCTGGTGGTGTTCTTCCACGAAGCCTCGCATGCGCTGATGACGCTGGTCACCGGCGGCAAGGTCGTGTCCATGCAGGTCACGGTGCAACGCGGTGGCGAAGTCCTGTCCGCTGGCGGCAGCCGCTTTCTGATTCTGAGTGCGGGCTATCTGGGCTCGCTGCTGATCGGCGCCGCACTGCTGGTGGCGGGCATGCGCAGTCGCCATGATCGCGCCATTCTGGCCGTGGTCGCCCTGTTCATGGCCCTGGCGACCGTGCTGTTCATGCGCAATCTGTTCGGATTCGGCTATGGCATGGCCATGGCGGTCGCACTCCTGGGCGTCGCCCGCTTCCTGCCGGAACAGGCCAGTGACTTCTCCTTGCGACTGATCGGCGTGATGAGCCTGCTGTACGTGCCGCGCGACATCTTCAGCGACACCATCGAGCGCTCACAACTGCAATCCGACGCGCGCATGCTGGCCGAAGAATTCGGCGGCGGCACCTGGCTCTGGGGTGGCCTGTGGCTGCTGGCATCACTGCTGATCTGCTATCTGGCGGTGCGCTGGAGCCTGCGACCGCGGCGCAGACAAGCCGCCCTCCCCGCCCAGCCCTGAGCCTTTTGGGCGCAGCCTTTTCGTGCCCGAGCGGCTACTTCTTGGCCGTGTCTTCGATCTTCTCGCCAGCCTTCTTGATGTCCTTGCCCATGCCCTGCACGGTATTGCAGGCCGCCAACGCAAGACTGACTGCCAGCAACAGCAGGATAGGACGCAGTGCTTTCATCTTGAGTCTCCAGAACCACGGCCGATCGCCGATCGCGAAGATTCTCGCTGCAGGGCGCCCGCAAATCCAGCGCCGCTGACCCACAGCTTCCGCCGCCGCGTTTCACGGCTGGACAGCAAGCGGCGGCATCATCGTTGGACGGCAGCGCCGCAATTGGCGAAGATCGGAGCGATGATGCCCGGGGCCGGGAGGCCAGATGAAACACACCAGTCTGCAGCTCAGGTTTCGATGTTCGGCAGCAGTGCTGGCGGCGATGCTCCTGACAGGCTGTTCGCGCCCTGAGCAAGCGCTGCCCACCGGCGCTGATGCCAGCGCCAGCACGCTTGCTGCCAATGCCGAGGTTGCGGCCTCGCTGAACCTGGCTGACCCGCTGTCCTTCGCCGATGCCGAGCGCGGATTCATGGCGGCGCCCACCGGTCAGGTCCGAAATGAGGCCGGGGAAGTGATCTGGGACTACGACGCCTTTGCCTTCCTTCAGGGCAAGGTTCCGGACACCGTCAATCCCAGTCTCTGGCGGCAAGCGCTGCTGAACAATCAGATCGGCCTGTTTCAGGTCAGCGAGCGCATCTGGCAACTGCGCGGCTTCGATCTGGCCAACATCACCCTGATCGAGGGTGACACTGGCTGGATCGTGGTCGATACCGCCACCGCACGAGAGACTGCCGCAGCGGCAATGGCCTTCGCCCGCCAGCACCTGGGGGACAAGCCGGTCTCGGCCGTGATCTTCACCCATAGCCATGCCGATCACTTCGGTGGCGCCCTGGGTGTGATCTCGGCCGAAGAAGCCTCAAAGCGGCAGCTGCCGATCGTGGCACCGGCCGGATTCATGGACGAAGCCACCAGCGAGAACGTGCTGATGGGTACGGCGATGGGCCGTCGCGCCATGTTCATGTACGGCAGTCGGCTGAGCCGTGATGCCAAGGGCCTCGTCGACAACGGCCTGGGCAAGGCGGTGGCCTTCGGCCGCATGGGCATACTCACGCCAACCATCACCGTGACCGGCACCGATCAGGAAATCGTGATCGACGGTCTCCGCTTTGTGTTCCACGGAGTCAATGGCAGCGAAGCACCCTCGGAATTCGTGTTCTACCTGCCCGAGCTCAAAGCCTTCTGTGGTGCCGAACTGATGAGCCATACGCTGCACAACCTCTACACCCTGCGTGGTGCCAAGGTACGCGATGCTCTGGGCTGGGCCGGATATCTGGATGCTGCCCTCAGCCAGTCGGCCGAGGCTGAGGTGCTGTTCAACCAGCATCACTGGCCGGTCTGGGGTCATGCGCGCATTGCCGAATTCATCACCATGCAGCGCGACAGCTACCGCTACATCCACGATCAGAGCGTGCGACTGATGAATGCCGGCCTCAATGCCGCGGAGATTGCCGAGCAGTTGCAGATGCCGCCCGCGCTTGAGCACTACCTCAATGCCCGCGGCTATTACGGAACCGTGCGCCACAACGCCAAGGCCGTCTACCAGTACTACCTCGGCTGGTTCGACGCGCATCCATCCAACCTGGATCCGCTGCCCCCGGTGGCAGCGGGCCGCCGTTATGTGGAACTGGCAGGCGGCGCCGAACAACTGCTGCAGAAAGCTCAAACTGCTTACGATTCGGGCGACTACCGCTGGGCAGCCGAGATTCTCAAACATGCCGTCTACGCCGACTCCGGCGACACCGCCGCGCGCGAACTGCTGGCGCGGAGTTTCGAGCAACTGGGCTACAGGGCCGAGGCCGCGAGCTGGCGCAATGTCTATCTGAGTGCTGCGCTGGAGCTGCGTGCAGGCCCACCGGAACAGGGCATCAGTCGGGCGATGCTGATTGACGTGCTGAAACACGCGCCTATCGAGCGCTTTCTCGATGCCATGGCGGCCTCGCTCAACGGCCCCGGCGCAGTCGATGTCGAACTCACCATCAATCTGGTGTTCTCCGACCTCGGTGAGAGCCATGTGCTCACCCTCGAAAACGCCGTGCTTCACCACCGCCGGGCGTCACCCGATCCGCAAGCCGACGCCACGCTGACGCTGACCAAGGACTTTTTTCTGCGCATGGTCACCGGCAGCGCGGGTGCCGCTGACCTGCTGCTGTCGGAGGACACCGATATCGAAGGTAGCCGCATCGAGCTTGCCCGCTTCTTCAGACTGCTCGACAAGGCGCCCGGGACTTTTCCGATCATCAGCAGGGAATAGCCCCGATAGACGCTGCCTCGGCGGTCGCAGGACTCAGCCACGCATCCTGACGCGCGCAAAAGCCCAGTTGCGGCCTTGGCCGCGGGCGTAGGCCAGGTGTATCCAGGTCATCGCGAAAGGTTCCAGATAGCGCGCCGCCGCCAGCGCGCCAGCGTCGATGGCGTCAAAACCCATGCTCTCGGCCAGGGCCACCACCGTCGCCCGGGCGGCGTCATCGTCACTGGCCACTGGCATGAATACCGCGCCCTCCCCGGTGCCGGGGTTGGCCATGTTCTCGGCGCCGGTGACGTTGAAACACTTCACCACGCGGGCGTTGCGGGCGCGCTCCGCCACCTGCTCCGCTGCTGATGTGTGGGTGCCCACGCTGAGGCCGGCAAAGCCCGGTGCGATCGGATTGCTGGCGTCGATCAGGATGCGACCCTGCCAGTCGGGTACGGCAACGGCGATGTCCAGCGCAGCCGCATAGGGCACCGCCAGAATGACCAGTTCGGCCTCGGCGATAGCGTCGTTGACCGAGTCAATCCGGGCGCCAAGGTGCGCCGCAATCTCCAGATGCTTCTGGGGATCGGGCACGCCGAAATGCACCGAATGGCCGATCCTGCCCAGATTCTGTGCGAGTGCCTGACCGACGTTGCCGGCACCCAGTATGGCGATGTTCATGACCTTGCTCCTTCAGCGACCCAGGGCTTCGATGATCAGACGCGCCGTCTCGGCGCCCGAGAAATTCTGCTGGCCGGTGACCAGATTGCCGTCACGCACGGCGAAGCTGCGCCACAAACCAGCCTGCACATAGTTCGCACCGATCTGCGTCAGCGCGTCTTCGATGCGCCACGGCATCAGATGCTGACCGCGGGGCAGCAAACCGTAGCTCCACACGGCCTCGTCGGCGAAATCTTCCTCGACGTTGGCAAAGCCGGTGACGGTCTTGCCCTTGGCCAGATACTCGCCATCCGGCAACCTGATGTAGTTCAGAACCGATACCCCGTGACACAGAGCCGCCGCCACCTTGCCGGCGCTGTAGAACTCCAGGAACTTGGCGTGCAGCGTCGTGGCCTTGTCGTAGCTGAACATCGGCGCCTGACCACCGGCGACGACAATGGCGTCGAAACGGTCGACCTGGATCGAATCCACTGCCGCCGTGTTCTGAACCAGCGCCATCAGTTCGGGCGTGTGCATGAAGCCCCGAGAGATCAGATCGGTCTTGCTGTAGCCACTGGCATCGCCGGGGTCGCTCATGGCATCGCCGAGGCACGGGCCGCCATCCGGGCTGAAGACCTCCACTCCATGGCCAGCCTCGGTGAACTCCAGATACGGGTGCGTCAGCTCGCTCCACCAGAAGCCAACGGGCCATCCGGTCACTGTGGAAGTGGCGGGGTTGGCAATGACGATGGCCACCCGCTTGCGCTGCTTGCTGTTGACGACATTCGGATTCTGCAGGCTCATGGTCGTATCCCAACGGAGATTGGGTCCAGTATCTGCATTGCCACTTTCGAGATAAATAGAGCATATTGATACTTACCGTTGCCGAATCAGACAACAATGAACCTTCAAGGTCTGCGCGCCTTCGTCAGCGTGGTTCAGTGCGGTAGCTTCACCGGCGCCGCCGAGCTGCTGCGCAGTCAGAAGGCGCGGATGAGCCGTCAGGTCAGCGAACTGGAAGCCGAACTCGGCGTGCGTCTGCTGGAACGCAGCACGCGGGCGCTGCATCTGACGGAAATCGGCCGCGAGATTTTCGAACGGGCACTCGGAATCCTGGCCGCGGTCGAGGACACCGAGCAGGTCGCCCAGGCCGTACACGGTGAGCCGCGGGGACTGCTGCGGCTGACCCTGCCGCTGGAATTCGGACTGATCGCCGGATTCGACTGGGTCACGGCGCTGTTGGCCCGGCATCCGCATCTGGCGATCGAAGTCGACAGCAGTTCGCGCATCGTCGATCTGGTGCACGAGGGCTACGATCTGGCGATCCGCATCGGCCCCCTGCCCGATTCCCGCCTGGCGGCGCGGCGCCTGGGGGAACTGCACTATGGTCTGTACGCCGCGCCGGACTATCTGCAGCGGCGCGGATCGCCGCAGTCGCCGGCCGATCTCTCCGGCCACGATCTGATTGCTTTTGCGCCGGGTGGCAAGTCATCGCGTCTGCGCCTGCAGCGTGCCGACGATGCGGCTCATCCAGTCGATGCATCGCCCAGGTTGAGTGTCGACAGTCGCCTGGCCCAGCGCCAGGCAGTGCTGGCCGGTCTGGGTATCGCCGACAATCTGCGCTTGCTGGCCGAGCCCGAAGTGCGAGCGGGACGCCTGCTTCGGGTGTTGCCGGACTGGTCGCCACCTGCCGTGCCGGTGCACGCAGTCTTTCCCAGCCACCGCTTTCTGACGCCGAAGGTCCGCGCCTTCGTCGAACACGCACAGGCGAACTTTCCGATGACCAACGCGGCTGCGGTTCACAAGCCATGAGCGATCATGGCCGATGGCTATCGAATTCCGCGACGACGATGAACTGGTTGATCCCACGGTGCATTGCAGCAACTGCGATGCTGTCTGTTGCCGTCTGACCGTCTTCGTCATGCCCGAGGATCCGGTGCCGCGCGCCTTTGTCGACGTCAACGAGCACGGCATGGAAGTCATGGGTCGCGGCGAGGATGGCTGGTGCGTTGCGCTGGATCAGTTACGCATGTGCTGCAGCATCTATGAGCTGCGTCCCGACACCTGTCGCCGCTTCACCATGGGATCAGGTTATTGCCGCGATGAGCGAGCGGCCTATCAAAAGCACTATCCGGGCACCATACCCAGCGTGCTGGTCGACGACGAGTGAGCTGAGGCTGGCATCCGGATCACCCGCTCGCTGCGACCATCAGCGCAGCCAGATCAGCCACCCCAGAGGATGGTGGGCGAGCGCGATGCCGGCCATCGTCAGATAGGTGCACAAGGCCGCGAGATAACAGACCAGTCGTACTCCCGCGCTGCGCCCGCGCTTGAGCGCTAACATGCCCAGACCCACGTAGAGCACCAGCAACATCAGCTTGGTGTAAAGCCAGCCATTCGCAAACAGGGCGCCGGGCAGGATCGACAACAACATCAGCGCGGCGGTCAGCAAGACGGTGTCGATGCTGTAGCTCAAGATACGCACCGGCATTGCCAGGGCCAGGCTCTGCCTGCCCGCCAGCACCAGCAGCCCGCGCAGCAGGAAGACGCTGCCGCTGAACACCACGGCGGCGATGTGCACCCATTTGATCTGCGGATAGAACTCGATCATGACCCGGTCATTGTCCAGTTGTGGCGTGTGCGTGTGCGAGTACCGCTCGCTTCTGGCGGCGCGCCTGTTCTCGCGACAAACCGTCGGCGATCCCGGGCGCCGCTTTTTCGGGTCCGCAAAGGGCGCAAAGGAAGCCTGGATTTCAACAGTCGGCTTGCTGAGTGCCGATATCCGGCGACATCGCCAGATGACATCCTGGATTCGCTGTACTTTGCGTTCTTTGCGGAAAAATATATTGATTCAATCACTTGCAGCGCATTGCGGGCCAGCGGCGAATACTGCGCCGCTGGTCCGGATTTCCGCTCGCGTCATTCCACGGCCGCAGGCGCCGCTACTGCCGGCACCTTCGGCTCGCGTTTGGGCGCCACCCACAACCGGAACACGAACCACGCGACCAGCAGGGCACCCACCGAGAACACGGTGTCGCCTGGCACGCGCATCCATACCAGCAGATGGATCAGCGACTGGCCCATGAACTCGGCCGAGCGCGCATACCAGTAGCCATGCTCCAGAGCCGCCTGCAGCTGCAGCACGCCCATCGGCAGCAGCGTCAGCAGCGCCATCAGGGTCAGACCGATGTTGAGTGACCAGAAGGCACCGGCCAGCGCGCTGTTGTTCCACTGGGCCTCGGGCTTGAGGCCACGCAGGCAGAACAGCATCAGACCGATGCCGAGCATGCCGTAGACACCGAACAAGGCCGTATGCCCGTGCAGCGGCGTGAGGTTCAAGCCCTGCATGTAGTACAAGGCCAACGGGGTGTTGATCAGGAATCCGAACAAGCCGGCACCCACCAGATTCCAGAAGCTGACCGCCAGGAAGAACAGGATGGGCCAGCGATAGCGCTGCATCCAGGGCGTGGCCTGGCCGTGTTTCCAGGTGTCATAGGCCTCAAGACCCACCAATGCCAGCGGCACCACTTCCAGCGCCGAGATGCTGGCGCCGAGTGCGATGACCGAAGTGGTGGTCCCGGTGAAGTACAGATGGTGGAAAGTACCGAGGATGCCGCCGGCCATGAACACGATGGTGGCAAACAGCACATTGATGGTGGCGGTGGTGCCGCGCACCAGGCCCAGCTTGACGAACAGGAAGCTGATCACGGCTACCGCAAAGACCTCGAAGAAGCCTTCCACCCACAGATGCACCACCCACCAACGCCAGTATTCAACCATCGACAGCGAGGTGTGCTCGCCCCACATCAGGCCGGCGCCATAAAGCAGACCGATGGCGATGACCGACAGAAAGAGCAGGCCGACGATGGAGGACATTTCGTCCTTGCGCTTGATCGCAGGCCACAGCGCCCGACCCATCAGCAACAGCCACAACAACAGGCCTACCCACAGAAATGCCTGCCAGAAACGGCCGATATCGACGTACTCCCAGCCTTGGTGACCAAACCAGAAATTGTGTTCCAGACCCAGCTTCTGCATGACCGCGAACCACTGTCCGGCGAAGGCGCCGACGACGATGACCAGCAGGCAGACGAACAGGAAGTTGACCCCGGCCCGCTGGTACTTGGGTTCATGCCCCGATATCGCCGGGCCGATGTACAGGCCGGTACCCAGCCAGGCCGTGGCTATCCACAGCACTGCCAGCTGGGTATGCCAGCTGCGCGTCAATGAGTAAGGCAGAATCTCCGACAGGGCAATGCCATACGCATCTTGTCCTTCCACCTGGTAGTGAGCGGTGGTCGCGCCCAACAGGATCTGCACCAGGAACAGGGCCATGACCACCCAGAAATACTTGGCGGTGGCCTTCATCGACGGCGTCACCACCAGCCCGGCCAACGGATCGCGGGTCGGCGGCACCACCGGCGCTTCCTTGCCGTGCCACACAGCGTAGTGCCAGGCCATCAGGCCGATACCGGCAATCATGAAGAGCACACTGAAGACGGTCCAGATGAAGGTGCTGGAGGTGGGGCGGTTGCCGACCAGCGGCTCATAGGGCCAGTTCTGGGTATAGCTCATCGATTCCCCGGGTCGCTCGGTGACCGCTGCCCAGGACGACCAGAAGAAGAACCCAGTCAGAGCGTGCCGGTAAGCAGGATCAGCCACCGTGTCCTCACGCATGGCATAGCCGACGCGCAGCTCATGCGTGGCCGGATCACTGGAAAACAGACTTTCATAATGTGCAGCCACCTGGGTGATGGCCTGCGCGCGCAGATCGCTGACGACCACCTTCCCGCTCTCGGCATCGTAGGTGTTGTTGCGCATCACGGGCTGCATTTCAGCCTGCAATCTGGCCTGTGCACCCGCCGGCAGGCTGGCATAGCTGACGCCGTCGCTGGCCAACGCCGCGAGATCCAGCAACGCTACTGCCTCTCGATGCAGCCAGTCGGCCGACCAATCCGGCGCGACCAGCGCCCCATGCCCCCAGATTGACCCCAACTGCTGGCCACCAAAGCTCTGCCAGACTTGCCGTCCCTGTTCGATATCGGCCTGGGTGTAGAGCACTGTTCCACTTTCGCTGACAATACTGGTCGGCATCGGTGGCGCCTTCTGGTGAATCACACCGCCCATCCAGAGCAGCACACCGAACCCTGATACCAGGAGCAATATCAGCCCAATCCACAACTTGCGAGTTGTATCCACCTTGCGTACTCCAATTTCCCGTTAGGTATGGCGCAGTCTAGAAAGCTGCTCGCGCTGGCGACTCTGACCTGGGTCAGGCAAAGGGCAGATTACCGTTCGACCACGCTGAATGCCGTGCGGCGTGAGGATACCCTGAGCGGGGAATCGGCGCTGATCTACAGGCGTCGTGGTCACCGAGTCCCAGTCTGCGCCTGAATCGGCCGATTACTTGCCAGCACCCAGATCAGGTCACCGGCAATCCGACAGACCAGCTCGATCACTACCGGCCGGCCATCGATCAAGATCTCGAGCACGCCCCAATCGGGCT
Source organism: Lysobacterales bacterium (assembly GCA_050250665.1). GTDB lineage: Bacteria > Pseudomonadota > Gammaproteobacteria > Xanthomonadales > SZUA-5 > JADKFD01. The sequence continues at coordinate 13,854 of JBFWOF010000048.1, forward strand.
CCCGCCAGATCGGCGACAGCACTTCGGGCGCCACCTCCGCGCCCATGGCACTGCAGCATTTGTAGGCTGCTTCCTTGGCTGCCCAGGCCCGGGTCCAGGCCCATGGATGCGAGGAGTGCTCCACAGCCCGGGCTTCCGCTGCAGCCATGAAGCCGCGAACCACGCGATGGCGGCGTTCGCCCATCCGCAGCTCGATGTCGATACCAAGCGAAAGCCAGGGCGGACTGCCCCCGGCGACCGCCACCGCCAGGCCACCGCTGTGACTGATCGAGCCGCAATACTGTGCCGGCCAGACCGGCACAAGATCGGCCATGCCGACCGTCGGCTGCGCACAACCGAGTTGCTGCAGGGCCGCGCGCGCGGCCAGCCTTCCCGCCAGAAACTCGCGTCGACGCGACGGCCGCAGATCGTCGGCGTAGGCGACGATTCCAGCGTCGGCAGCGCGTGCCTCCAGGTCTTCGGCGGCGATGGCTTCGATCTGCCACTCGACCGTCGCCGGCATGATCTGGCCCACGGCCAGCCGGATCGAATCGAGGCAGGGCGCAGTCGATTCCGCTGGCATGTTCATCCCTATTCCTGATTTCTGGCAGGGCACTGCATCGGCGAGGACGCACAGGGTCTTCCATGCGCTGACCTTGGTCGTGTTCTTCGCCATCGTGCCGATGTTGCACGCATTGTCACTCCCTTGGACAGTCCGCAAGGTCGGTCTGCTGCTGGGCGGTCATCTCTTTGGACGGGGTCCGTTGACCGGTGTTCACGGCTTTGGCCAGCTCGATGGGCGGAATCTGAACGTGCAAAGACTCCAGGGTCATCCTGACGATTTCGCAGCGGTCCACGGAATTGACGCCCAGATCCCTCAGCGAGCCTCCGTCGCCAGAATCATGCCCATCCAGTTGCGGCATCAGGTCAGAGATGGAGCCACGTAGCGCGGCCCGAACCCGATCTTCGTTGCTGGTTCCTGACGGCGAATCGGTACTGTCGGTGTCATCCCGCCGCCCGCTTCGCCGGCGCCAGCGAAAGCGTCGCTGGCGCGGTCTTCGGAGTCCTGCGCGCAGGCTGCGGACGTCACCCCCTCCGTGCTGTCCCCGCCCGCCTGCGTTGGCGGCCATCAGCAGGCCGGCCTACCCGATCACCCCAGCGACGCGACGCTGCAGCATGAGCCCCCCAGAATTTCACTCGGATTTCCGAGAAACCAGCGGTCGCCTTCGCCGGAACAGCGCCTACTCGAAGCCATGGGCGAAGACGGCATCGCCATTGACCAACAGGCTGAAGCTGCGGGTCGAGGTCAGCGAGCAGTTGTCCACCGCCGTCAGCGCAATCGTGTAGGCACCGACTGGCCCGGCGCTGCCAATGCTGACGACGCCGGTCGAGGTGCTGGCGCTCAGACTGCCGGCGAAGGTGTTGGGGTTGCTGCTGACGCTGATGCTGGAAACGCTGCCGTTGTCACTCGGCGGCGCATCTGGCGTCACGCTGATCGACTGCCCCAGCAACATCGCACTCGACGCGTAGTTGCCGAGCACCGGCGCGCTGTTGCTGGCGACGTTGATCTGCACATCGGCGGTGCCGGTGTTGCTGCCGTCGGACACCACGAAGCGCAGCGTGCCTGACGTCGCGGTGCAACCGGCGCTCAGCACTGCCGTCACCGTTCCCGCCGTATTGGTGAGTTGGGAGATGCTGATACCGCTGGCGCTGCCGCCCGAGACCTGACTCACCGTCAGCGCAGTGAGCTGGGTATCCGGATCGCTCAGGGTGCCCAGGGTCACGGCCGGACCGGGCGCCGAGCCTTGCTGGCGCGAGATCGGCGCGGCCGGCGCCATGCTCGGCGCGCTGTTGCTGACGGTCAGTGCGAAACTGGCGTCGCCAGTGGCGCCGCAGTTGTCGGTGGCCCGGATGGTCACCGTGTGGGTGCCGATTGGTGCTGCATTGGCGTAAGCGATGACTCCGCCGCCATCGACCGAGAGGCTCCCGGTGTAGCTTCCGGACGACTGCACCACCACGCTGCTGATGCTGCCCAGGTCGCTGGGCCCCTGACTGGGATTGATGCTGCCCGCGCCAGACAGCGGCACACCGGCGGGCGCATAAGCGAGCACGGGCTGATCGTTGGGCAACACGTTCACCTGCAGATTCCCGGTCGCGGCCAGCAGACCGTCGGAAACCTGCAATCGCTGAGTGCCCGTGGTAGCCGTGCAACCGGCATTGACCTCGGCGATCAGGCCGCCGCCGATGTTGTCGGTGACCACGGTGGTGATACCGGTCGCGGTGCCGCCGGCAATGGCCGTTCCCTCCAGTGACTGGGGTGCGGATTCGTTGTCGGCAACTTCGGCCACGCCGGTTCCGGCGCTCGGTGCGGCGCCCTGACGGCGCTGCAGGGAGGTGCTGATATTGATGACCGGCGCGGTGTTGCCGAGCAGATAGGTGAAGACCCGGCCGGATCCCAGACTGGTACTTCCGCCCGTCGGCGCCAGCGGCGCCGCGATGATCGCCTCGCCGTCACGCCAGGAGATGGCCGCGCCAAAGAAGGAGTCCGTGCTGCTGGCCCCAAAGAAATAGGTCGAGGTCGGCGCCGACCAGAGTCCGGCTGTCCCACGCGCATAGCGCTGTACCGCGCCCGGTTTGGGTGTTCCCATGCCGGCGCGGATGTCGGCGACCAGGGCATAGCTGCCGTCAATGGCCAGGGCCGAGCCGAAACTCGACGAAGTCAGCGCGGGCGAGGTGTTGCTGAAGCGCTGAATCTGCTGCCAGTTGCCGGCCGAATTGCGCTCAAAGGCGAATACTGCACCGATGATCGCGCCACCGTTGACCGGACGCTCGTTCGGCGCGCCAACCAGCAACGACAGGCCGTCGTCGGTCAATGCCAGCGCCGAGCCGAAACTGGAACTGGTGCCAGCGCCGGACTGGGAGGTGGGGCGAAAACGCTGCCGTTGCGACCACACGGCAGTGGCACCGTTGCCTGCGCGCTCAAATTCATAGGCCCAGCCGAGCGTGCTCTGCTCGGCGTTGGCCGTGACCAGCAAACGGTCGCCGCGCATCAGTGTGCGCACGCCGAAATTGGATCCGGAACTGAGGCTCACATCCAGCGTCGAGTGGTAGATCCAGACTTCGAAATCGCCGTCGAATCGATACAGCTGGACCTGGCCATCTCCGCCACCGCCGCGGATCGCGCCGATGGCCAGCCAGCCGCCGTCCTGCGAGTGATGGAAGCCGAAACCGGCGTTGGCACCGGGTGCAGTACCAGGCTCAAGGACCTGGGGATTGGTGCCGAAACTGGTCCCCGCGCGTTGATAGAAGTAGACGGCGCCGCGCTGGTTCACGCCACCCACGGTTGAAAACGGCGCGCCGACGATCAGCTGCGTGCCCACGAGTTCCACATGGAAGCCGAAGCCGTCTCCGTTGACTGGCGTCGGCGCCTGCAGTCGCTGCGAGAAGGTCCAGCTTCCGGCGAGTTTGCGGTAGATGATCACCGAACCGGGGCTGGTACCGCCGGTGCCGCCGTTGTAGTACGGTGCCCCCACTGCCAGGTACTGGCCGTCGCTCGACACACTATTGCCGTGGAAGCGCTCCTCCGGCGGTGGTGTGGGTGGATCGAGAACTTGCGCTGGCGCGATGACCTGCCCGACTGCGGGCGACCCCAACGCACACAGGAACAGCAACGCAAGAGTCATTCGCAGTCGATGCAGCAAGAGTTTCGAGCGCATGTCATTCACCTCCGGAGTGCCTTCGATCGAGCTAGGTTCTCAGGCAGCAGCCGCGTGCGAATCCCCAGATCTGGTAGTACCCGCTGCCTCGACCGACGAGCGTGATCATTCCGGCTGACCAACGGCATCCGGCCTGCAAGCCTTGACCCGGGCCCCGTCGCAGACCACACAATGCCGGGCAGTCGACGCCGGCACGCATCCTCAATTCCGGTGATGCGTGATGCCAGGCCAGACTTCATGCTCGCGCGCAACGCGCCGTTTTGACCGATTCGAGGAATGGACATGGCAGAGCAAGACTCGGCCCGGCAGATTCGGGTCGGCATCGTCGAAGACCATGCCGGCCTGCGTGCGGCGCTGGAGCAGACGCTGCAATCCGCGTCAGATTTCGTGCTCAGCTTCAGCGCCGAAGACCTCGCACAGGCGCGCCGCATGATGGTCCAGGACTTTGATCTGCTGATTCTCGATCTGTCCTTGCCCGATGGCCTCGGCACCACGCTGATTCCGGATCTGCGGCGCCGCCGCCCGTCGCCGAAAATCGTCGCCCACACGGTGTTCGACGATGAGCAGAGCGTGATCCGCGCCATCGAGGCCGGCGTCGATGGCTATGTGCTGAAATCGACCGCGCCGGAGGCGCTGTTTGCGGCACTGCACGCAGCCATGCGCGGCGAAGCGCCGATCTCGCCTGCGGTGGCCCGCTATCTGCTGAAGCGCCTGCGCCAGCCGCAATCCGCAGCCAATACCGGCGTCAGCGAACTGACTCCCAGGGAGCGGGACGTGCTGGAATGCCTGGCCCGCGGCAACAGCTACCGGGAATCAGCAGAATTGTTGAATATCAGCGCCAATACCGTGGCCCATCATGCCAAGAACGTCTATTCCAAGCTCGCCGCCAATTCCTGCACCGAGGCCGTGTATCGAGCGCTGCAGTCGGGGCTGATTTCGCTGGAGTGAGGGGCCGCCCACAGCCTTGCGAACCCCGGCCTGGCCGCGCTGCCCACGTCCACGTCCACGTCCACGCACCACGTTGCCGGAACGAAGCGGCTTTGAGGAGGGACGCGCGCCTGCGCGGCCGCTCTTGATCTCCGACAAGGCAAAGCGGCGCCGCAGCGCGGCGCCCTCCAAAGCCTTGCAAACCCCGGCCTGGCGGCATTGCGCACGGTCCACGCACGACCACGCTAGGTCACCGCCTCCCAGCGCAATCGAACCACGGTACCGCCCTGCTCTCCCGGGCTGATGTCGAAGTGGGCGCCTACCCGCGCCGCGCGTTCGGCCATGGCTGACAGGCCGATGCCCTTGCGCATCGGCGCGCGCTCGTCGACGTTTGCGAAGCCCACGCCATCGTCTTCGATGCGCAGTTCCGCACCAGCGCCCACGGGTTCCAGGGCCAGCCGCAGATGTCGCGCCCGGCCATGTCGTAGGGCGTTGTTCACCGCCTCCTGGACCACACGATAGACCTGCAGCACGCGTTCGGGACCGAATCCAGGCATGCTCACAGCCGGGTCCACACGCCATTTGAGCGTCACCCCGGCTTCGTCGAGCACAGGCTGCAGACGGGCGCGCAGCGCGCCCAGGGCCATGCCCAGGTCGTCGTCCACCTGGGTCAGCGAATCGATGATCAGGCGCAGATCGGTCAGTCCCTGGGCGGTGGCCTGCAACAGCTGTTCGGGATTGGACTGGCCCTGCTGCGCCAGACTCAGCAAGGCTGCCAGCTGACCGCCGACACCATCGTGCATGTCCTGCATCAACCGGTGCCGCTCAGCCGCCAGTACCTGGGTGCGCTCGGCCTCACGCACCAGTTCGTGATTGCGTTTGAGTTCGGCCTCGCGCTCGCGCAGGCGCTCGGTCAGCAAGCGATTGATCTGCGCCGCCGAGCGGAACAGCTGCACATTGTGGGACAGGAAGGCAGCCACCAGTCCCAGCATCAACAGCGGCATGGCCTTGGACACATGATCGTCGTGGTAGCCGCCAGTCAGGGTATTGAAGGCGTCCACCGCGATCAGGCTGATGCACAGCGTGAACACGGCCGTTTCCGCCACCCGTTGCTGGGCGACCCTGGCGAACTGTCGGGCAAAGGCGCCGAGGGCGGCCAGCGCCAGCAACAGACTGAAGCCCATGCTCAGCGTCTCCACCGTTTCCACCTGATCCAGCAGTGATCCGGTCAGGATCACGCTGTTGACGATGCTCAGCAGCAGATAGGCACCCAGCGAAATCGGCGCCACCCACGGCAGCGGCCTCGGCCCCCAGTGATTGGCCAGATTGAGCCAGGCGACGGGAATCAGGTTGACCATCGCAAACAACAGGGCCATGCGTGCCTGCGCGCGCAGCGGCGGTTCGCTGAGATCGTAATAGAGCAGCCGAAGGCTCCAGGCCGTGATCAGCACCACCAGCCAGACCAGGGCCCACGGGCGCTCGCCACGTGCCAGCACGATCACTCCCATCAAGACCAGCACCAGGCCGATGGTGTAGCTGATCACGTTGAAGTCGTTGAGCATGAATCCGCGTACCCGGAATGCGCTCTGGACCTGTTGGTACTGGCCGATCACCGGTGCCGCGACAAAGAAGTATGGCGATCCGGGATCGCGCACCAGCAGCATCCGGATTTCATTGTCTCCCTGACGCAGGGCCGAGGCCGGAATCCGGAATACCGCTCGCACATTGCCGTGGTAACTGATGCGCGGCAGCGACATCTGGCCCTCGCCGTAGATCAGGGTGTCGTTGATCCACAGGCGGAAATTGTCGGAGCCGACGATGGGGACGATGGCCAGCTCAGGACCAGACAGCTCCCCGACCGCAAAGCGCATCCGCACCAGCCGATAGCCGGGCTCGCAACAATCTTCCCAGGGGAGTTTGACCGCCTCGAATCGGGCGCTGTCGATCTGTTGCTGGCCTATCCCCTCTGGCCTCGCCACCTCGGCGGAGGTCACGGCGAGGCGCTCGATGCGACCGACTGGCGCCACCATGGCGGGATAGATCAGGAACCAGTACAGCAATTGCAGCAAAACGATGGCCAGCAGCAGACGGATCAGCCCCGCGTGCGGCATCCACCGACGCCCGCCGGCCACGTTGCGCTGACCTGATTCCGCAGGCAACTGCTCACCCATCGGACTGAGTCATCCCCGTTGATCCATCCCGGCCCCACGAAACCCGCGGCGCACGCCTGATCGAGGATAGCCCGATTCCCTGACCACGCTGCGCTTGGGCCGGCCGCCGCAAGCCGAGCCACCCTGACCAGAACGGCACTTGCCCTCTCCGTATTGGTGCACTAGTGTTGTAGCACACCAATTTTCAAGACAAGGAACTGCACATGTTGAGTCGAATCGGAACTCTGAGCCTGAGCGCCCTGCTGTATCTGCTGCCCGCCATTGCCGCTGCGGACGTCTCCATGGAGGATGTGCAGGGCGCCTGGCTGGGGTCCATGCAGGTGCCTGACGGGCCGAAACTGCGTGTCGGTGTGGAAATCTTCCGGAAAGCCGATGGCAGTTGGGGCGGCAATCTCGCCAGTCCGGATCAGGGCGTGCGCTACATGCCGGTGGGCAGCGTCAGCCTGAGTGCTGACCTGCTGCGGGTCGAACTGGCCGGCGCACCGCTGCACATCAGTGGCCGAGTCGATCGCGACGCCCGTCGGATCGACGGCGAGTTCGTCCAGGGCGGCAGCAGCTTCGAGTTGCATCTGGCACCGGTTGCTGCCCTGCCGGAAACTGATCGCCCACAGACCCCAAAGGGAAAGCTGCCCTACCGGCAGGATGAGGTGCGTATCCACAACAGCCGCGATGAGATCTGGCTCGCCGGCACCTTGACCTCGCCGGACGATGATCTGAAGCATCCTGCGGTACTGTTGCTGGCCGGTTCGGGTCCCAGCCATCGCGATGCGTATTCGGCGGGCCACCGCCCATTCCAGGTCCTCGCCGATGACCTGAGCCGCCGCGGCTACGTGGTGCTGCGTGCGGACAAGCGCGGCGTCTACAAATCCGGCGGCACCTACGATGGCGCGGAAACGGCCGACTTTGCCCGTGACGCCGAGGCCGCCATCCGCTTTCTGAAGCAACATCCCAGCGTGAACCCGTCGAAGATCGGCCTGATCGGCCACAGCGAAGGCAGTCTGGTCGCGGCCATGGCGGCCGTGTCCGAGCCGGTGCAGACGATCGTGTTGATGGCTGGCCCGGGTCTCAGCGTTCATGAAGTCCTGCTGGTACAGGACCAGACCGAGCCCGCGGCCAAGGGCGCATCGGCAGCCGAAGTCGAAGTGCTGCTGGACTTCAGCCAGCGCTTCTATCAAACCGCGCTGGAAGCCCCGAACAGCGCCGAGCGAAAAGCCCGACTGCAGGCCTTGTACGACACGCTCCCCGAAACCCAGGCAGCCATCGTCAATCGCTGGAATGACCGCAGCGGCACGCTCAACGTCGATTACGCGGCGAGGGACAGCTTTGTGGACTTTCTGAAGAATGACCCGACTGAATACTGGCAACAGCTCAAGACGCCGGTGCTGGTGCTGAATGGCGGCAAGGATGTACAGGTGTCAGCCGAGGAAAACGTCAGCGCGATAGTAGAGGCATTGGCGCAGCAGAAAGGGCCGATCGAATCGCAGATATTCCCGGACCTGAACCACATGTTCCAGAGCGCGAAAACCGGCGGTACCGATGAATACGGTGAAATCAGTGAAACCTTGAATCCGGCCCTGCTGACCCGTGTCCATGGTTGGCTCGAGCGGACGCTGGCGCCGTAACTGCGAGGGCGCCTGCGCACATCACGCGACGCCAGGCGGGTCATGTGCGCACCTCCCGGGCAGCCCGAGTGAGCGTGGTGCAGTCTGGATCATCGTGAACCGGTCCCGGGTGCGCCTTCGGCTTACCCGGGCTACTCGCTGGCTGGCCGAGCACGCCTTCTGCTTCTGCAGCGATCAGCGACTGCCCGCCGCCGCGCGCTGCAGGCGATCACGTACGGCCGCCCAAGCCTCGGTGTCGGGCGGCATCTCGATCAGAATCCGCCCGCCAGGCGCCGCGTCCAGCTGGCGCAGCGCGCCGTATAGTTGCCGGGCGTAGTGCTCCGGATCGGAGCCCAGCACCAGGCCGCTGCTGCCCACGGGCAAATCAGCCAGCACCAGCCACTGATCCGCGCTCTCCGCGTCAGCCGGCAAACGCTCGCCCGCCGGCGATCGGGGCAGCAGCAACACCGGCTTGCCCGGCGCGTAATGCGATTCCAGGCGGCCGCTGGCGCGCGGGCCTTCGTCATCGCCCGGGCGTTGCAAAGGCCCGATCAAGGCTTCAATCGCGCTGGCCGCGATATGTCCGGGGCGCAGTAATCGCGGTTGATCGCCACTCAGATCGACGATGGTCGATTCCAGCCCGACCTCACTGGCTCCACCATCCAGCACCAGCATTCCGCCATCGGGAAATTCCTCGCGCACATGCTCGGCAGCGGTCGGACTGATGCGCCCGAAACGGTTGGCAGAAGGTGCCGCCACGGCTCCCCCAAAAGCACGCAGCAAAGCCTGTGCAACCGGATGCGCGGGCAGGCGTAGCCCTACCGTGTCCTGGCCCCCGGTGATCACCGGATCCACGCCCTCGGCTTTCTTCAACACCAGCGTCAGCGGCCCGGGCCAGAACGCGTCCATCAGACGCTCGGCCGCCGGCGGCACAAAGGCCGCCCATTGCGTCACCGCAGTTCGATCCGGAAGATGCACGATCACCGGATGGTTCTGAGGGCGACCTTTGGCGGCAAAGATTCGTCGAACGGCATCCGCATTGCGTGCGTCTGCCGCCAGTCCGTAAACCGTCTCTGTCGGCATCGCCACCAGTTCGCCGCGGGCCAGCGCCTGCGCAGCTTTGGCAATCAATTCGGGGTGCATCTGCGGCCATGACTCCAAGCTTTGAGCACGCAGCATACGCAATCAAGGCTGCTCGAAGTCCAGAGCGGACCGCCGCACAGACGCCTGGCCCGCATTTCTCACACCTGCCCGAGCTTCCACAACAGGTGTGAGAAATGCGAGCTAGCAGAATCTCGCCGCTCTCGCTTTGACCTGACTGTGCCCAAAGTGTAATCCATGCGAGTTTTGCGTTGACCCGGGTTCACTTTGGCGCACAGAATCGAGCGGACCCCACTCGGAGCATTGTCGATGAAGGCATCAGACCTGTTCATTCGCGCGCTGGAAGCTGAGGGCGTGCAGTACATCTTCGGCATTCCCGGCGAAGAAAATCTCGATTTTCTGGAGTCCCTGCGCACCAGTACGATTAAACTCATCCTGACCCGGCACGAGCAGGGCGCAGGATTCATGGCCGCCACCTATGGCCGCCTCACCGGTCATCCCGGTGTCTGTCTCGCCACCCTCGGTCCCGGTGCCACCAATTTCGTGACTGCAGCAGCCTATGCCCAGCTCGGCGCCATGCCGATGCTGATGATCACCGGCCAGAAGCCGGTCAAGTTGAGCAAGCAGGGTCATTTCCAGATTGTCGACATCGTCGACATGATGCGACCACTGACCAAATACACGCGGCAGATCGTCTCCGCCGACAACATTCCGGCCCGCGTGCGCGAGTCCTTCCGTCGCGCCATGGAAGAGCGCCCGGGTGCCGTACATCTGGAACTGCCGGAAGACATCGCCGACGAAGAGACAGAGGCGTTCGTGATTCCGGCCAGCCATGTGCGCCGGCCGGTCGCAGACGAGAAGTCGATCGTCTACGCGGTGGAAGCCATCACCAACGCCAAGCGACCGCTGCTGATGGTCGGCGCCGGTGCCAATCGCAAGACCACCAGCAAGATGCTGACCGAGTTTGTCGACAAGCTCGGCATCCCCTTCTTCACCACCCAGATGGGCAAGGGTGTCATCGACGAACACCATCCGCTGTGGCTGGGCAATGCTGCGCTGTCCGATGGCGATTTCGTGCATCGCGCCATCGACAAGGCCGACTGCATCATCAATTGCGGTCACGATGTCATCGAGAAGCCGCCCTTCTTCATGCGCACCGGCGCACGCACGGTCATCCATCTCAATTTCTTCTCGGCCGAGGTCGACACGGTCTACTTCCCGCAGGTGGAAGTGGTGGGCGACATGGCCAACTCGATCTGGCGTCTGAAGCAGCGCCTGGAACGCCAGCCGCACTGGGACTTCGCCTATTTCGACGGCATCCGCCGGGCACTGAACGATCATCTCAAGTTGCGCTCCGATGACGAGCGCTTCCCGATCCATCCGGTGAAAATGGTCGACATCGTGCGCCAGGAAGTGTCGCGCGACGGCCTCGTCTGCCTCGACAACGGCATGTACAAGATCTGGTATGCGCGTTACTACCGTTGCTACGAACCCAACACCATGCTGCTCGACAACGCCCTGGCCACCATGGGTGCCGGTCTGCCGAGCGCCATGGCAGCCAAGATGGTCTATCCGGATCGCAATGTGGTCGCGGTCTGCGGTGATGGCGGCTTCATGATGAACTCGCAGGAGATCGAGACTGCGGTGCGTCTGAACCTCAACATCGTGGTCATCATCATCAGCGACAACGCCTTCGGCATGATCAAGTGGAAGCAGTCCGGCATGGGCTTCGAGAACTTCGGCATGGACATGAACAATCCGGATTTCGTCAAGCTCGCCGAAGCCTATGGTGCCCGTGGCTGGCGTCCGAACAGCACCGCCGAATTCCAGTCCATGCTCAAGCAGGCGCTGGCCGAACCCGGTGTCGACATCATCGAACTGGCCATCGACTACTCCGAGAATCACGCCATCCTGAACAAGGAAATCAAGGAGTTGAGCGCGGCTTTGTAGTGCCATGCTACGATGCATCGAACTTGATGCCTGGAGCATCTTTCAATGCGCACCACACTCACCATCGATGACGATCTGGTCGCGCGCCTGGAAGCACTTTCCAGGCGCCGCGGCTTGACCTTCAAACAAGTGGTCAACGACGCCTTGCGCCGCGGACTGAAGCCTGCGGGCGCGCGAAGCTTGCGTCTGCCGGCATTCGATTGTGGAGGGGCATTGCCAGGCATCGATCTGGACAAATCGACCAAGATCGATGCGGCCCTGGAAAACGAATCAATCCGTCAGGCTTTGCTGATGGGGCGATGATCGTTCTGGATGCCAACATTCTGATCTATGCGGCCGATCAACAGTCGACGCGCCACCGCATTGTCTTGAACTGGATGCAGCAGGAACTCAATGCCGGCGAGTTGTTCGGTGTCTCCTGGTGTTCCCTGCTTGCCTTCGTTCGTATCTGTACTCTGCCCAGCATCCTGGCCCGACCGTTGACCCTGGATCAGGCGCTGGAATTCCTGGATGCGCTGCTGGCAGACCCGGAAACCTGCGTCATCGTTGATTCTGGAGCACAGCACTACCTGGGTTTCTCTCGATTGCTCCGTAACGCGGGAGTAGCGGGAAACCTGAGCAATGACGCCCACATCGCGGCCGTGGCATTGGCAAACGGCGGCAGACTGGCCAGCTTTGACCGCGATTTTGCACAGTTTGAAGGTATTCAATTGATAGTCCCGGCCTGAATCGGAGAAATGCTCATGCTTCGCGACGCCTATCCCTACTACCTGGCCAACAAGGCGGTACAGGCCAACACCGACCTCGAGGTCACCGACAAGTACACCGGCAAGGTGGCCACTCGCGTCGCCCAGGCCGATGCCGCCGCCATCCATGCGGCCATCGACGCCGCCGTCAAATCGCAGAAAGCCCTGCGCGATTTCCGCCCCTACCAGCGCAAGGCCGTGCTCGAACACTGCGTCAAGCGCTTCAAGGAGCGTTTCGACGAACTCGCCCATGCCCTGTGCATCGAGGCCGGCAAACCGATCAAGGACGCGCGCGGTGAAGTCACCCGACTGATCGACACCTTCCAGGTGGGCGCGGAAGAATCCGTGCGCATCCATGGCGAGGTCATGGACCTGGAAATCTCGGCGCGAGCCAAGGGCTATCGCGGCTTCTGGAAGCGCACGCCAATTGGTCCCTGCTCGCTGATCTCACCGTTCAATTTCCCGCTGAACCTGGCGGCGCACAAGATCGCGCCGGCCATTGCCGCGGGCTGTCCCTTCGTCATGAAGCCGGCCAGCCGCACGCCCATCGGCGCCATCATCATCGGCGAAGTGCTGGCCGAAACCGATCTGCCGGAGGGCTCGTTCTCGATTCTGCCCTGCCATCGCGATGGCGCCGATCTGTTCACGGTCGACGAGCGCTTCAAGCTGCTGTCCTTCACCGGTTCGCCCGGCGTGGGCTGGGACCTGAAGTCGCGCGCCGGCAAGAAGAAGGTGATTCTGGAACTCGGTGGCAATGCCGCCTGCGTGGTCGATGAGGATCAGGGCGAACGCCTTGATCACGTCGCCGAGCGAATCGTCTTCGGCGCTTACTACCAGTCGGGTCAAAGCTGCATCAGCGTGCAGCGCATCCTGATCCATCGCTCGCTCTACCCTGCCCTGCGCGAGAAACTGACCGAGCGGGTTTCCAATCTGGTGCACGGTGATCCGCGTCAGGAAGACACCTTCATCGGACCGATGATTTCCGAAGGCGAAGCCAAGCGTTTGCACGGCTGGATCGAAGCCGCCCGCGCCGGTGGCGCCAACATTCTCTGCGGAGGCACCCGCGAGGGCGCCATGCTGCGGGCTACGCTGATCGAGAACGCTGGCCCGGCCATGGATGTCAGCTGCCAGGAGGCCTTTGGTCCGGTGGCACTGATCGAGCCCTTCGACGATTTCGATGCGGTGCTGGAAAGGGTCGACGATTCCATGTTCGGCCTGCAGGCCGGCATCTTCACCGACTCGATGTCGAAGGCCATGAAGGCCTGGGATCGACTCGATGTCGGCGGCGTCGTCATCGGCGACGTGCCCTCGTGGCGCGTTGACAACATGCCCTACGGCGGCGTCAAGGATTCCGGTCTCGGCCGCGAGGGCGTGCGCTTTGCCATCGAGGACATGACCGAGATTCGCCTGCTGGTGGTCAAGGATCCCTGAGACGCCGGCGGCATTCAGGCACCAAACAAAGGCCCGCGATGCGGGCCTTTTGTTTGCAAGCTCCAGGGTTTGCCTTGACCGGAAGATCGCCGCTGTAGGAGCGACCTCGCGTCGCGACCGCCATGCCACGTCACTACGAAGTCGTCCCATCGCACCGCGGTCGCGCCGCAAGGGCGCGCACAGGGAACGCGTTTGTCAGGAGATGCTGAATCAACGTTCTGGGGGGACACCGATCCCTGTCCCCCAGTCAGCCTCCGTTCCGTCACTTGTGGCAAGAATCTGGCACCTGCATTTGGAGTGCACGCTCTAGCGCGCTGCAGGTACGGTTGTTGCTAGGGCCAGCCGAGATGGCTGGTTCGCGGTGTCCAGGATGGCACACCGCGCACGTGGAACCCGTCGCGTTGGCCGCGTGACGGCATGTCTGAGCAGTTGGGGCTAAACGAAGAACCCCTCACTGCACAGACCAACTAACAGCGTTCGAACCGCGGCAAGGAACTTGTCCCGGCTCGTTACGTTCCCTGGTCCTGGTACTTCCTGTCGGAGCTTTCGAGCCCTGACCGGAAAGTGCGGAAGGATGCTCGAACGGAGAAACCCGCATGAAGTTGGCCTGGATACTCTGGCTAAGCTCGTTTTCACCCACCCCGATGGCAGACTCGATGTGTCTCGCCACCACCATCTACCTGGAAGCCCGCAATCAGTCGACCGAAGGGCAATTGGCAGTCGCCGAAGTGGCGCTGCGACGCCGCGACAGCGGACGTTATGGCAATCAACTCTGCGAAGTGCTGACCCAGCCCAAGCAGTTCGCCCTGACGCTGGTGTCACCGGACAAGGAAATCACCGACTGGAAGGCGTTTGGCCGTTCCTGGACAGTGACCATGGAAGCCTTGCGCAACTGGCAGCTGCCGGAGCCGCAACGGCGACTGATCGTTCCGGGCGCAGATCATTTTCTTGCCTACGAACGGGTCAGCACCCACTGGGCCAGCGGCGAGCCGCTGCACATCATCGGTGATCACGGCTTCTACCGGGTCAACTGAGGACGAGGGCAGGAGGTCGGGAGGGCACGCGACAGCGCTGCCCGGCAAGTCTTCGGCTTTCGTGCCCTCAGCCCGCTGCATCTCTAGCCCTGCGGCGACCGCGGCTCCGCCAACCACACCTCGACGCGCTCGTTGCGGGCGCGGGTTTCGGCCCGATCGGTCGGGGCGACTGCAGCGCCATCGACGAATCCGCGACTCATCTCGGTCCGTACGCCGCGAGCTGCCAGTATCTGCGCGATGTAATCGACTCGATCATTGACGGCAAACAGGGTCATCATCGGCGAGCGCTCGCTGGAGACGCCGAATGCCGCCAGCCTGAGCTGCCTTCCGCGGTTTGCCGGCTGATTCATGAAGGCGCTGACGCGGTCGATATCGCGCAGCGCCCGGCTGTCCAGCGTCGCGCTCTGTGGGCGAAAGCGAAAGTTGAGGGACAGTCTTTCGGCATCGGCGATCACGTCGTAATAACCGTCCGGATTGCCCGGCAGTGGCTGGGCCTGTGATACGAAGATGTCCTGGGCCACGAAACCTGCTCCCGCCGTGACCTGCTGTCCGGCGCTGCCCTGAACAAATTCAACGAACTCGCGAACCGGTTCCGACATCTGTCTGGCCGAGTACAGATAGAGACGTCGCGCCAACAGATAGTCTTCGGTGGCGATCGAGAGTGCATCGGCCTGCAAGGCAGCAGTGCCTGCCGCCTTGACCGCCAGTGCCTTGCTCAGGGCCACATGGGAAAAGCCGACAAAGCCCAGTGCATTGCGATCGGCAGCCACTGCCTGATCCAGATCCGATGAAGATTCGAAGCGCCGAGTTTGGCTGCTGAGCGTGGCGCCGTCGTTCATGACCTTGCTCTTGAAACTGTCGAAGGTGCCCGAGTTCTGATCGCGAGCGTAAAGCTTGATCGCGCCCGCCACGCCACCGAATGCAGACCAGTTGCTGACTCGGCCAGCAAAGGCATCGCGAATCTGGTCGGAAGTCAGCTCAGTGACTGGATTGTCGGGGTGCACGACGATCGCCAATCCGTCGAGCGCGATCACATGCTCCTGGTCTGCCGAATGCAGGTCGCCAATCGTTCGGGCATCCTGCACCTCTTCAGGATTGGCGACACGCGACGCCATCCACAGATCGGCGGCACCCGATTTCAGGTCGGCATAACCGGTATTGGTGCCATGTGCCTTGACGATGCCGTGGAACTTGCTGCCATCGGCGCGGCGCCCCTCGATCAGGAATTCCTGTGCGGCAGTCTCGGAATGCGTCAGGCCGACGAAGCCCTTGCTGCGCGCATATGCCTTCAGCAGGTCCGGGCCGAGTCGGGCGCCGATGGTATTGGAGCCATGCATGCGCAGACTGATGTCCGCGGCGTGGACTGTCGAACTTGCCAAACCCAGCAACAGCAAGCAGGCCAGGGAAGAAAAGCGGGATCTGTACAACGCCATGGCAGCCATCCATCCGGGTAGATGGAAGCACCCTAGGCCCGGTCAATGACGCCTGCGTTGCCGCCAGATTGCGCTGAAAAGCGGGATGCGCCGTGTTCAGTCCGGGCCCGCTTGCGCACTGTCGTGCTCCCGCACCGAGCGCGCGACCAGCCCTACCCCGGCGGCAATCATCCCCAGGATGATCAAGGTGTTGTACAGGCTGGTCGGGGCGAAATAGACACGCAGATTGGCGATGATTCCGGCCAGGATGATGAGGATGCCAGCCGACACCAGAAACCAGCCGATGATCGACTTGCCATTGTAGAAAACGATGCCCAGACCCAGCAGAAAGGGCACCAGCGACAAGCCGAAGGCATCGTAGCCATACAGGCTCCAGCCGCCGCTGGTCACCATCACCTGCTTGAGCAGCAGATAGCCACCGGCAATCACCAATCCCAGTCCGAGGAAAAACTCACCCAAGCCGCCTGATGTGCCACCTGCACCGCGCATGGAAGACTCCAATCTCCGCCTGGGTGGAGTATGCCCTGCCGGGCGCTGTCCTGTGGGTAGGGGGCTGCGCTCGGAGGAGCGGTCGCGGCTGAAGCCGCTCCCACAGGTTGGCGGCTCGCCGGTGACAGACTCTGCTGTGGGAGCGGGCTCTGCCCGCGAACGCTTTCCCCGCCAGCCGAGAAGCCAACAGCAGGACGCGAAGGTCGCGAAGGAAGAGCGAGCAAGAAGAGCGAGCAAGAAGAGCAAATATCAATAGTGTGCCGGCTGCACCGACGCCTCGGGCGCATGCCCGGGCGGCATCCGTGTACACGTCAAAGCAGCAAGATCGGCATTGAAGCTCAACCTGTGATCAGGTCTCCTTCGCGACCTTTCTGCTTTTCCTTTGCGTCCTTTGCGTCCCCGATCTTACCAGTACCAGACTGACCAACGCGGCTGAAGCCGCTCCCTCAGTTTGGCGGCTCGCCTGTGACAGACTCTGCTGTGGGTGCGGGCTCTGCCCGCGAAAAAGCGGTCGCGGCTGAAGCCGATCCCACAGGGGCGGCGAAGTTTGCAGTGCTTGACGTCGCCAAACCCGGGCGGCGCCTTCCTGCACTTGTCATCGACGGCCTCTGCCACTAGCGTCGATCGCCCGCTTCCGCCGGATCAAGCTCATGCTGCGCTGCGCTGTGTTTGTGCTGCTCGCCTCACTGTCATCGTCGATCCTCGCTGCTGACATGGCTGATCCGCTGGCCGGTCTGGAATACCGGCAGGTGGGCCCGAATGCCGGTGGTCGCTTGACCCAGGTATCCGGTGTGATCGGTGATCCCTTGACCTGGTATCTGGCGGCGGCGCAGGGCGGTGTCTGGAAGAGCGTCGATGGCGGTGTCGCCTGGACCCCGATCTTCGACAAGATGCCGTCCAACTCGGTGGGTTCGCTGGCGGTCGCGCCCAGCGACGCCAATGTGATCTATGTCGGTGGTGGCGAGGCCAATGTGCGCGGCAACGCCCAGCCCGGCGAAGGCCTGTTCGTGTCCACCGATGCCGGCAAGTCCTGGCAGCACACGCTCAAGATCCGCGCCGCCATCGGCGATATCGAGGTCGATCCGAACAATGCCGACATCGCCTTTGCGGCGGTGCTGGGTTCGCCCTTTGCCAGCAGCGCCGAGCGTGGCGTCTATCGCACCCGCGACAGCGGCAAGTCCTGGCAGAGCGTGCTCAGCATCGATGAGAACAGCGGTGCCAGCGATGTTTCCATAGACGCCGGCAATCCACGCATCGTCTGGGCCGGCAGCTGGCAGATGCGACGCACGCCCTGGGGCATGCGCAGTGGTGGCAAGGGCAGCGGCTTGTGGCGCTCGGCCGATGGCGGCGATACCTGGACCCGTTTGCCGGCTGGCGAGAAAGGCCTGCCCAAGGGCGAATGGGGCAAGGTCGGTGTGGCCGTATCACCGGCCGATGGCAACCGCATCTATGCCCTGATCGAGGCCGAGGACGGCGGCCTGTACCGATCTGACAACGGCGGCGACAGCTTCACCCGCATCAACGACCATTGGGTGCTGCGTCAGCGCGCCTGGTACTACATGACGCTGGTGCCCGACCCGAACAATGCCGACGTGGTCTGGTTCCCGCAGGTGCGCATGCAGCGCACGCTGGATGGTGGCAAGACGGTACAACCGGTGGGCGGCTTCGATCACGGCGATCATCACGCCCTCTGGATCGACCCGAGTGCGCCTGAGCGCATGATTTCCGGCAACGACGGTGGGGTCGAACTGTCGGTGAATGGCGGCGCCAGCTGGCGCAAGCCGAATCTGCCACTCGGGCAGTTCTACCATATCGATGTCGATCAGCGCCGCCCCTACCATGTCGGCGGCACCCTGCAGGACATGGGCACCATCAGTGGCCCGATCTACAGTCTGAACAATCGCGGCACCGCGATGAGCGACTGGCGCTCGGTGGGCGGCGGCGAAGCCGGTGACTTCCGCTACGACCTCGCACAGGCTGGAACCGTCTACGCTGGCGAATACAGCGGTTACCTCTCGCGCCATGTCGAGGGCACTGGCCAGTACCGTAACATCTCGTCGGTACCGGCCAGCACCGTGGGCCTGCCGGCCGAAACCATGCGCGAGCGCTTTCAGTGGACGGCGCCGATCGAGCTGTCGCCGCATGATCCGGCCACGATCTACCACGGCGCCAATGTCCTGTTTCGCAGCCGCGACCGCGGCGAGACCTGGACCATCATCAGCCCCGATCTCAGCCGCAACGACAAGTCCAAACAGGGCTGGTCGGGCGGACCGATCACCGGCGACAACACCGGCGTCGAGGTCTATTCGACCATCTTCGCCATCGACGAATCGGCCCTGACCCCAGGCGAGATCTGGGTCGGCAGCGATGATGGTCTGGTGCACATCAGCAGCGATGACGGCGAGAGCTGGCAGCAGATCACGCCCAAGGACCTGCCGGTGGATGCCACGATCGCCAGCCTGCGCACCTCCATGCACCAGGCCGGACGCGCCTATGTCGTCGCCCATCGCTATCGCCTGGGTGATGACCGCCCCTACCTCTACGCCAGCGATGACCGCGGCCGCTCCTGGCGCAACCTGGGCAGCTCACTGCCGCAGAACATGCCGCTGTACGCGATTGCCGAGGACGAGACCGATCCGGCGACGCTGTATCTGGGTGCCGAACGGGCGATCTATGCCTCCACCGACGGCGGTCGCAACTGGCGGGCGATCCAGCTGAACCTGCCGCCGGTGGCCGTGGTGGATCTGGAAACCGCGCATGGCGATCTGGTGCTGGGCACGCGCGGTCGCGGCCTCTACGCCTTCCACGATCTGGCGGCCCTGCGCCTGGCCTTGCGCGGCAAGTCCGACCAGGCCTTGCTGGCCGCCCCGGCGCCGGCGACACGCTGGCGCCACGACTATCGCTGGGGCGAGGACAGCGGCAACAGCAACCCGCCCTATGGCGCTATTTTCAGTTACTACCTGCCGGCGAAGATCGACGGCGAGCTCAAGCTGCGCATCGTCGACAAGGACGGTCAGCTGGTACGCGAGCTCAGCAGCACCGCCAAACCCATGGCCGGCGAGAAGGATGATCCGGATGCGCCCGGCGAAGCCCCCAAGCCCGAACTCTCGCTAGAAGCCGGTTGGCATCGGGTGTCCTGGGATTTGTCCTACGCCGGCGCCCAGCGCCTCAGTGGCGCCCGATTCTTCGCCGGCGATCCGGAATCGGGACCCCTGGCCCTGCCCGGCAGCTATCGCGCCGAATTGAGCGGCCCGAATCTGACGCTCGGCACCGAGCTCACGGTACTCGCCGACCCGCGCTCGCCAGTGGACGCCGCAGCCATGGCCGAGCAGCTGGCCTTTGCCCTGCAACTGCGCGCCGACCTGGAACGCGCGCGCCTGGGCGTCGAGTGGCTGCGCGCCGCGCGCGAGCAGGCTGCCGATCTGGGCGAGCGCCTGAAGGACGATCAGCGCTACGGTGAGCTGCTCGCAGCAGCCAAGGCAGTGACCGACGATGCCGACGCCATCGAAGGCCAGATGCACAATCCCGAAGCCAAGGTCGCCTACGATTTCCTGCGCGGCCCCAAGGGCCCGCAGCTGTATTCCAAGCTGGCCGGCTTGTTCAGTTCCGCGCAGGACTCCGACCACGCCCCCAGCCAGGGCATGCGTGCCCAGTACGCCCTCTTCAGTGCCGAGTTGGCCACTCGCGAGGCGGCCATCGCGCAGATGCAAGCTGGCTCGGTGGCCACGCTGGAGGCTGCCGCAGCCAAGGCCAAACTGCCACGGCTGATCCTGCCCGCCAGAACCGGGAGTGCGCCGTGATCGGCGCCGTGATCTCGGCCATCGCCCGCTGGGCCGAGCACCTGCGCTTTCCGCGCCTGCTGCTGCTCACCGCCGCGCTGTTCCTCGCCGATCTGGCGATACCCGACTTCATTCCCTTCGTCGACGAGATTCTGCTGGCCCTGGCCACGATCATTCTGGGGCGCATGCGCCGACCCGGGAAGGCAGCGCCTCCTGAATCCGGAGAATCCGCCTAGGCAGCCGCGTAGGGTTGTCGGTTGTCGGTTGTCGGTTGCTCTTGTAGCCCGAACTGCGCGCAGCGCTGTCCGGGCAGTGTCGCGGCCCGCCTGGAGCGTGACTTGCCGGCGGGTGACCACCTGCGGCGAGCCCCGCTCGCCCTCCGCTATGATCGAACCATGCCTGAGTTGCTCAGCGATCCCCGCCCGACGCCACCGGAAAAACCGCTGGCATCCGACTGCTGCGACAGCGGCTGCGCGCGTTGTGTGTTCGAGGTCTACGCCGAGGCCAGGGAGCAGTACCGGCGAGAGTTGGCTGACTGGCAGGCACGCCATTCCGGGCAGGAGGATTGACGGCGGAGCCTTGATTCGAGGTCGTCATCCCCTTTGTCGATGCGATCCCCGCGGCTTTGGCCACGATCATTCTCGGGCGCTTGCGATGCCTGCAGCGAACATCGACATCAGCGGCAACAATTCCGATGCAATGGCCTCGGCCGCCACGATTTCCCGTTGTTCGCCTCAGTGCCCGATGTCAGGTTCGGGCGGGGCAGCTCTGTAAGGCGGCTCGTGGAGTTGTGTTGGTTTCTACGGTCACCCTGATCAGGAACGCCATCGGAGGCTGAACAATGCTGCGAAGTCAGTTCAGATCACGCCGCGGCGGCGTGCAGGCCGCAAGATCATCCGCCGGGTGGCGCCGCCTGACCATGCTGCTGATCCTGCTGCTGGCGCTGGCGCTGCCGGTCATGGCCCAGGTCAGTCTGTCCGGACAGGTGATCGCCAGCGGCGGTGGTCACGCCGAATCTGCGGGTCGCTGCCTGGAGCTCGACGGGACTTTCGGCGAAGCGGTTGCCGGATCAGCCAGCGGCGGGTCCTTCACCTTGCTCAGCGGTTTTCGGACGGGCGACAGTGTCGGCTCGTCGGACTCGATTTTTCGTCAGGGATTTGAGGAGTGTCGGTGATGAAAACCTTGCGCCCCCGCCAGCTGCTGATGTCCCTGCTGGCAGTTCTGCTCAGCTGCAGCCTGCTGATCGATTCAGCCATTGCCGTGCCGCAGTTGCCCGAGTTCACTTACCAGGGTCGCCTAAGCCAGAATGGCGCACCGGCCAACGGCAGCTTCAATCTCAGCTTTGCCTTGTTTGACGCGGATACTGGCGGCAATCAGATCGGCGCCGCCATCAGCGAACCCGCCTTCCCGGTCACGAACGGGCTGTTCACGGTGTCCCTGGCCTTTCCTGGCGCCTTCGACGGCACCCAGCTGTGGCTGCAGGTAAGCGTCAACGGCACGCCGATGCTGCCGCGCCAGGCGGTGTCTACCACTCCAGTTGCTCAATTCGCGCTGAGCGGCAGCATCAACGGACCTGCCGGCGGCGATCTCGCCGGAAGCTACCCGAATCCGACGATTGCCGTCGGCGCGGTCACCAATTCCAGGATTGGCAGTGGAGCGGTTTCGTCCAGCAAGCTCGGCAACAGTTCAGTCACCAGTGCCGCGATCGCCGGCGGTGCGGTGGGCAACAGCGAATTGGCCACGGCTGCCGTCAGCAGCACGAAGATCGCTGATCTGGCGGTTACCGAGACCAAGATCGGCAACAACAGCATCACTCGGGCCAAGATCATGGGCGCAGACGTCAGCGGCACCATGGGCAGTGTGAGCCTGCAAGGTGGCAGCTGTGCCGATGTCTCGGTCGGTGCCAGCGGTGCGCAGGTCAATGATCTGGTCATCTTCGGCCTGCAGGCCGGCGCCACTCTACCGTCCAGATTCATCGCGCTGCCGGGACGCGTGGACACCGCCGGCGCCGTCGTCCTGCGCTTCTGCAATATCGGCACGACGACCCAGTCTTTCGCCAGCCTGGACGTGCATATCCTGACGATGCGCTAGAGAAAACGCCAGGTTGTTGGTTGTTGGTTGTTGGTTGTTGGTGCAGTTTGCCGCGAAAGCAGTGCAGGCGAGTGATTCCGCTCCCTGACCTTGATCGCGGCAGTCGCCGCTTCCGACGCTTTCGCCACGGCACTGCAACTTCCGGTCGTCGGCCGGACGGGCGTGCCCCTCCATCACGGGTGCAGCTCGCGCGCGTAGACGCGGTAGGCCCAGGGCGCAAGAGACAAGCTCGTCTCTGGCCGAAGTTCTTCCTGCTGACCCGAGAAAACGTCCCGGTATGGCCCCGGATAGAGCGCCTCGTGCAAGCTCACCGTTTGAGCCTGAGCTGACAGATTCAACACCGCCAGAATCTGGCTGCGTTCGTCCCTGCGAACGAAACTCAGCACCTGGGCGGGCGCGCTGTTGGGCACATGCACCATGCGCGCGCCCCAGCGGCCATTCCACAAGGCGCTGTGCTGCTTCTTCAACGCCAGCAGGCGGGTGAAGAGCTCGCCAATCGGAGATGGCTGCCACTCGATCGGATCCTTCTCGAAGAAGGCCAGACGCTTGCTCTCGCCGGCCTCCTGGCTGTTGTAGATCAGCGGCAGACCCTCGCCGACCACACTGAGCACGATGGCAGCCGGCAGGGCATCGCCGAACTGCTCCGGGCCCGTGCCCTCCCAGGAGTTCTCGTCGTGATTGCTGGTGTAAACCATGCGCAGCGCTTCACGCGGGAAAGCGCTCTCGTTCCATGAGTAATACACGTACAGGGCATTGACATCGGCACGGCCCTTGGCGATCTCATGCATCGCCTTGACCCAGCTCCAGGCATAGGTCATGTCGAAAGCGCGGGCGTGCAGATCACGCGATTCCCACTCAGCCAGCATGAACACCGGCTTGATCGCATCCAGCTCGCGGCGGACGTTGTCCCAGAAATCCACTGGCACGAAGCCCGCCACATCACAGCGATAACCGTCGATGTCCACTTCGCGCACCCAGTATTTGAGTGCCTCGGTCATGTACCGGCGCAGGCCGGGCTGGCTGTAGTCCAGATCGATGATGTCGGCCCAGTCCCACCAGGGCGTGGGCCGGAAATCACCCTTCCAGTCGCGCTCGTACCAGTCGGGGTGTTCGGCCACCAGCGGGTTGTCCCAGGCGGTGTGGTTGGCAACCCAGTCCAGAATCACCTTGAAACCCTGGTCATGGGCGGCCGCAACAAAGTGCTTGAGATCGGCCAGCGTGCCGAACTCGGGATTCACGCTGTAGTAGTCCCTGACCGAGTACGGGCTGCCCAGGCCACCTTTGCGGTTCTTCACCCCGATTTCGTGTACGGGCATCAGCCACAGGATCTTGACCCCCAGCGCCTTGAGCCTGGGCAGTTCACGCTCCGCAGCGCGGAAGGTGCCTTCAGGTGTGAACTGTCGCGTATTGAGCTGGTAGATCGCCGCGTCCCTGGCCCATTCCGGCGTCCGCAGCTGTACATAAGGTTTGGGTTGGTACGGATCCACGACGTCCGCCTTGGTCGGAGCGTTGCTGCAGGCCGCAAGGGAAAGGAACACCGTCGCCAGCCCCAGTCGCAGCGTTGATGTGGAACCCGGCATGTGCAGCACCCCCACCCGATTGATTCCGGCTCAGTGTAGCCCGCAGATTTGATGCCAGACGCGGTATGCGGACCGCGACGACGGATGAATTCGAATTCAAGCTCGAACCCGACAGTGGGAGCGGATTCATCCGCGATCGCCCGCAAGCTGTGGGAGCGGATTCATCCGCGACCGCTCGCAAGTTGTGGGAGCGCATTCATCCGCGATCGCTCGCCGGCTGTGCAAGCCTTTTCACGCGGAGACGCTGAGGCCGCGGAGAAAGGCCAATGGCCCTCGATGGCGATTGCACATCTCCGCGGCCTCCGCGCCTCCGCGTGAGATTCCGGCCGGAACCTCTGGATCGCTGCCGTGGATGGTGCCGCGTAGCACTTCGGGTTACGCGCGCCAAGCGGATTCATGACCGGCGTGCCGTATCGGACCGATGCAGGTGGCTCTCCATGGACCCATATCCTGAGTTTTTGATTTTCCTCCCGTGAGCGCAGCGCCGGCATCGTCCACCTGTAGGAGCGCCCTTCCGGCGCGACCACTGCTGCGAACGTGCGGTCAGCCGGTCGCGACGCAAGGTCGCTCCTACAGGCGAACTGGTGGTTCATGGCCAGTGGGCAATGTCGGGCCGAAACCGGTGTCAACAACTCATGCCGTGGACTCATGGTCCGTCACGTAGCCCGCTTCGCGGCCAACGTGACCTACGAAGAGTGCCCCTGCCAGTGCTGCCGCACTTCCGCTTCCAGCCGCAGCGAGAACTGATGGATGACGCTGTTGATGGCGGCCACATAGCTGGCATGGCTGGCATCGGCGGTGTCGACGGTGAACTGCGCTCGGCCGACGTCGACCAGATGCTGCCCCTGCTGGTCCAGCAGGCTCCACTTCACGGCCAGCGTCACCGACCCGCCGAGTTCGCCCTGCAGCGCTTCGATCAGCACGCTGATCTGTCGCTGCGGCCGATGCCGGGTATCCCAGGGAAAGGGCGAAACATCATCCAGCGCCAGGCGTCGGCTCAGATTGTCGGCGATGACCCGGCTGATGGCGCGCTGCAGATCGCCTGCCCACAGATGATCGGGACTCTTCTGCACCTGCTGCCCGCCGACCACGCTGACGATGTTGAGTCCGGTCATCAACTCCGGCAACTCCACCGGCCCGATGCCCAGGCCACCGGGCAGGTCGAGCGGCTGGGCTTCGGCCGCAGCGGTGACGGCCTGCAGCGTGTAATAGCGCTTGACCTGCACCGTCGAGGCACAGCCAGCACCCAGGCTGATCAGCAAGGCCGCGACCAGCACACGGGCAAGGAATCTATTTGTCATGGTCATTTCCAAAGATCAGCGAGTCCGGCTTGCGGTTGAGTTTTTCGAGCAGATCGGTCAAGGACTGCACCGAGTTCTGCAGCGAGCGGAAGGTCTGATTCAGCTCGTACTGCGTCTTCGAGTCCGGGGCCAACAGGGAATCCACCGACTGCAGCGTCTGGGTCATCGAGTTCAAGGTGGCTTCGACCGACTTCAGTGCCTCGTTCAATGACGCACTGGCATCCCTCAGATTGGCCAGCGTGCTGTCCACCTTCTGTGCCGTATCAGCATCGGCCAACGTACCGAGCACCTTGTTCAGGCTGGACATGCTCTGCGCCAGTTCCTTGCCGATCTTCTCAAAGGGAATGGCGTTGACGCCTTCGGCGATGCTGTCGATCTTCCTGGCGATGCCGGCGACCTGCTGGTCCAGATCATCAGTGCTCTGGGCCATGGTCGGGATATCCGAGTACTTGTCGGACACCACGAACTCGGCCGGCAGCACCTCACGCGGGAAACTGAGATCCACATACTTGGCGCCGGTCAGCAGGCTCGCTGTCTTCAGCTGCGCACGCATGCCCTTGGCCACCAGATCCGCCATTTTCAGATCAAAGCTCTCCCGATCCGGCAACTGATCCGCCTGCAATCGCTGCGGCTGCATGCTGACAAACACGTGCAGGCTGTCGGGCTGATTGTCGACCGAATCCAGTTGCACATCGACCACTTCACCCACCTTCAGACCCCGGAATTCGACCGGCGCCCCCACGCTCAAGCCGCGCACGCTGTTGCTGAACTTGAGCCGGTAGAAATATTCCAGGGTGAAGCGCTCTTCCAGCACCGAGTCGCGATCGGCGTACAGATAGAAGCTGTGATCGGGCGGCGCCGGCTGCGCCGCATCCAGACCCGAGCTGTTCTCGAAGGTGATGCCACCGCTGATCAAGGACGCGATCGAGGCGATCTTGGCCTTGACCCCGTCGGCGCCGATACGGACATCGATGCCGCTGACGTTCCAGAAACGGCTCTGGGTTTCCACCAGCTTGTCATGCGGGGCATCGACGAAAATACGCAACTCGATGGATGAACCCTTGTCTCCCAGTTTGTAGCTGGTCACTTCGCCCACCCGCAGTTCGCGGTAATACACCGGCGAACCGATATCCAGCGATCCCAGGGTCTCGGCCTGCAGCACGAACTGGGTACCCTGATCGTCGGAAGCCACCGTCGGCGGCTCCGACAAGCCCTCGAACAAGCTCTTGAAATCCCCGGGTTTACCCGGCTCCATGACGATGTAGACGCCCGAGACCAGCGTGCCCAGATTGGACACTCCAGTCGTGCTGATACGCGGACTCACCAGCCAGAAGCGGCTGTTCTCGCTCAGATGTTGACTAACCTGGCGATCGAGCACGGCAATCACCCGTACCTTGCTGAGGTCATCGCTGAGGGTGACACTGGTGATCTTGCCTACCGTCACATCCTTGAGGCGAATCTGGGTCTTGCCCACCTCAATGCCGCTGGCCCGATCGAAGATGATCTCGACTTCCTGACCTTGCTGACGCCACGCGTTCACGGCCAGCCAGGCACCGATCAGCAGCGCCGCAATGGGCACGATCCAGATCGGCGAGATCCGCTGCGCCGGTTTCAAGGTGGGCTCATGTGCGTTCAATCGGCGTCGCTCCCAGGGGGCTGTGCTGCTTGATTTCGGAATCATCGGTCGCCGACTGCGGTGCTTGCGCTCGCGCGCTGGCCGCTTCGTCCACCGGGTCCCAGATCAGGCGCGGGTCAAAGGTTTCTGCTGCCAGCATGGTCAGCACCACGACTGCGGCAAAAGGCAGCAGTGCCGGCCCGGGCGCAACCGCGCCAATAATGCCGAATTGCACGGCGGCAGTGAGCAGCGTGACCACATAGACATCGACCATCGACCAGCGACCCACCAGTTCAGTCAGGCGATAGAGCTTGATGCGCTGGCGCGGCCCGCGGTTCATGCGCGTGTGCACCGACCAGACCAGAAAGCTCAGCATCAGCAGTTTGGCGACGGGCACGACCACGCTGGCCACGAACACGACCAGCGCCAGGATCCACAGGCCGTGATGCGCCAGATCGAGCACCCCGGCAAAGATCGTGCTGTCATAGTTCACCCCCAGCTCGTCGTATTTCATGATGACCAGCAGATTGGCGGGGATGTAAAGGATCGCCGCCGCCGCAGTCAGCGCGGCAGTGCGCTGCAGGCTGTGTGGCGTGCGCGTGTGCACTTCGGCGTTGCAGCGCGGACAGTGGCCCTTGGCTTCAACGATGCTCAGACCGACCATCGCCTTGCAGGCGTGACAGTCATACAGGGTCTCGTCGGCATCGCTGAGGTATCGATTGTTCGGTGCCAGCCAGGTCCAGAGGCTGTCCTTGCTCATGACTCGGTAGGCCAGCTGCAACACCAGCACCAAGGCAAAGAACAGCAGCATGCCGGGACCGACATCGACCGTGGCGTTGTCGCCGAGCTTGACCGTGGTGACCAATACGCCGAGCAGAAACACGTCCAGCATGATCCATGGCTGCAGCTGCACCAGCCAGCGGAAGACCGTGATCTGACCGGGCAGGCGACGCTGCAATCGATGCGGAATCAGCAGATACAGCAGCGCGAAGGCTTCGAAGGCCGGCAGGATGAAGATGGTGATCAGCACCAGAGCCGAGAGGAACCAGCGATCATTGGCGGCCAGGGCAACGACGCCGGAAAGGATGGTGATGCCCTGCTGGATGCCGGCCAGCTTCAGGGTCATGAAGGTGTAGACATTGGCGCTGACAAAGAGGATGGCGGCGGCAACCGCCAGCGCCGTGGCCTTGTCCAGCCAGTCCGAGGCCGGCCGCTTCAACAGGTTGCCACAGCGGCTGCACAGCAGTTCCTGACCGGCCGCCACCGGCACCAGCGTCTGCAAGGCGCCACAGTCATGACAGACCATGCAATCGCACTGGTCAGCGATGATCTGCAAAGGCTCCGGTGTCGCCGATTGAATGGTCATGCAGGCCTGTGAAAGAGGATTGTCGATACAGCTCTTGCCCGCGTTGAGATTCAACGGCCGTCAGGGCACCAATTCCAAGGTCGTGGACGGCTCAAGCAGACTGCAGCAAGTGCCGGCGCATGGCAAATGGCGGTCCCAGCAGATTCGCGCCCGAACCAGGGCGGTCCATGGCGATGTCCGGCGAAATTCCTGCCCGGCAAACACCCCTGGATTCCGATCGAAACTTCCGCTGGCGCGTGCCCGCGGCGGCGCTACAATCCGCTCCTGAGGCATGCTCTGGAAGCTTGCCACCATCGCAACTGACGAGAATCCCCATGGCTGACGCGCCGACTGTACCCACCTTGCCGCCCTACCCGGTCACACCGGCGCCCTATACCGGTCCCAGCAAGGACGAGGTGCTGGCGCTGCGACGCGAGTATCTGACGCCGGCCCTGATCACCATGTACCGCGATCCGCTGATGATCGTGCAGGGCTCGATGCAGTATCTGTTCGACGAAAAGGGCAAGCGCTATCTGGACGCTTTCGCCGGCATTGTTTCGGTCAGCGTTGGCCACTGCCATCCGCGGGTGATCGCGGCGGTGCGCGAGCAGAACGAGTTGCTGCAGCACACCACGACCATCTATCTGCACCCGAACATTGCCCGCTTCGGCCAGAAGCTGGCCGCGACCTTTCCCAAGGGCAGTGGCCTCGATGTCGTCTACTTCGTCAATTCCGGCAGTGAAGCCAATGACATGGCGATGCTGATGGCACGCGCCTACACCGGCAATTTCGATGTCATCGCGTTGCGCAACGGCTATCACGGCGGCTCCCAGAGCACGATGGCGCTGACCGGCAACAGTCACTGGAAATTCAACACCCCACACAACATCGGCGTGCAGCATGCGGTGCTGCCGGATCGCTATCGCGGCCCCTACGGCTATGACGACCCGGAGGCCGGCAGCAAGTACGCGCGCGAGGTGCTGAACCTCATCCAGCACGGCACCTCGGGCAAGATCGCGGGCTTCATCGCCGAACCAGCCCAGGGCGTCGGTGGCGTGGTCGAGATGCCGCCGGGCTATCTGCCCCAGGTCTACGAGTACGTTCGCGCCGCCGGCGGATTGTGCATCTCCGACGAAGTCCAGACTGGTTTCGGCCGCACCGGCGATGCCTTCTGGGGCTTCGAGAACCACGGCGTGACGCCGGACATCGTCACCATGGCCAAGGGCATCGGCAATGGCTGCCCGCTGGCCGCCTGCGTGACCCGCAGCGAGATCGCCCAGGTGCTGAGCAGCCGCGTACACTTCAACACCTTCGGCGGCAATCCGGTGTCCTGCGCCCAGGGCATGGCCACGCTGGATGTCCTGCTCGAAGACCAGGTCCAGGCCCATGCCAAGGCCGTCGGCACGCGTTTGCTCGATGGTTTGCGCCAGTTGCAGAAGAGCCATCCGCTGATCGGCGATGTACGCGGTCGCGGCCTGATGGTCGGCGTGGAACTGGTGCGCGATCGCAACAGCCGTGAACCGGCGTCCACCGAGACCGTCGCCGTGGTCGAACGCGCCCGTGAACTGGGACTGCTGCTGGGCAAGGGCGGCTATTTCGGCAATGTGCTGCGGATCAAGCCACCCATGTGCATCACGGCTGCCGATGTCGACTTCCTGCTTGGGGTGCTCGACGTCACCCTGGGCGAGGCCGAGCGAGCCTGAGGCATCGGCGGGGAGCTGAGATGGCGAGCAAACGCCCGGGCAGCATTGCCGAGTACATCGACGCCGCCCCGCCGCAAGGCCAGGCGCACTTGCGCCAGCTGTATGCCATTCTGAAGGCCGCGGCGCCGGGCGCCACCGAAACCATCAAGTGGGGAAATCCCTTTTTTGTCGAGCCGCGTTTCCTGTTCGCCTTTTCGGCGCACAAGGCGCACCTGAGTTTTGCGCCGATGGCGGCCACGCTGGAGCACTTTCGCGCCGATCTGGCAGCGCATCAGACCACCACTCACTTCCTCAAGATTCCCTACAGCCAAGCGCTGCCGGAAGACTTGATACGCAAGATCGCCGAGTACCGGGTTCGGGTAGTCGGCGAGCGCCGCGACGACGCCTTCTGGTAGCGCTCAGCGGACGTGTCCCTGTGTGCTGGCGTCGTATCGCTACAGCCGTCAATCGCCCAGACAGCGGCAGCTGAGCACACAGACCCGCAGGTCTACGCTGCTCGGATCAGGCTGATCGAAGCTCATGACCCTGCGGTCTTCCGCGCCGCGATCGGGTTTTCGACTGGGACCACCGGCAGGAATGGCGCGATAGGCATCGATGGCGCTCAGGGTTGCGCCGATGACGACAGCGGGCTTGCGATTAACCGATCTGATCGCCGCAGTCTTGGTTCTCCCCCCAGTTTACGATTTGCCGGCCCCTGCGGGTCATGGTGCCGGGATTAACAAACCCTAAGTACCGCGCTTAGCTCATGCCCGTTATGTTCGCTAGCGTGTCACCCCTGGTCATTCGAGGATTTCACAGTGCCTCCAAGCCGATCTGCCCTTATCGCCACGCTCGCGCTCGCCCTGGCCGGTATACTCGCGGCGCCAGCGGCGTTAGCCTGCTCGTGCGCGCCGCCGATCGCGCCGGGGCAGGCTTTGGCAGAGGCGACTCAGGTTTTCGTCGGTACGGTCGTTGCCGTGTCGCGGCCACCGGAGGGATCAAGCGCCTTCACCAACAGCTATCGCTTCGCGACCACGGAAATCTGGAAGGGCGAAGCGGCTCCGCTGATCTCCGTGGCCAGCGGCAACAGTTCCGCCAGCTGTGGAAACGGCTTCGTCGAAGGCGAGACCTACCTGGTCTATGCCACCTTGGGTTTCACCGCCTTGTGCGATCGCACGCGCCGATTGAGTGACGCCGGTGCCGATCTGGCCGTGCTGGGCGTAGGTCGCCAGCCGGTGGTGGCCACGGCGGCCATCATTGCCCGTGATCAACTTTTTTCCGGCACCTGGTACGACCCGAATCGCGTCGGCGAGGGCCTGCTGGTACAGATTCTGGGCGATGGTCGCGCCAGCGTGTACTGGTTCGGCTACCGGGCCGACGCGCCAAACGAGCAGACCTGGCTGGTGGGAACCGGCGACTTTGAAGGTGAGGTCTTGCGCGTGGCCGATGTCTATCGGCCGACCGGCGGCGGCTTTGGTCCGAGCTTCAATCCCAACCAGGTGGTCCTTGCCGACTGGGGCGAAATGCTGCTGACCTTCAGATCCGATGGCGGCCTGACGCTGCGATGGACCAGCACCATGCCCGAATACGGCAGTGGCACGCGGGCACTGCAAAGATTGACCCGACCGCCGGCCGTGGCGCTTCCGATACCCTGAGTTCCTGAGGCGTCATTGCGAGACACCTGTTCCGCCCCGAAACTGCCCGAGGGCCATGAACTCGCCTGCTGCGCGTAGCCCGATGTGCCGCGCAGTGGCTCACCGGGGCTCTTCCACATCACCGCCCGGAGAGCGCTGCGCGCACTTCGGGCTACGCAGATGTGCGGTCGGCCGATCGCGACGCGAGGTCGCTCCTACAGGCAAGCTCGTGGTTCATGTCCCGTGCGCAGTGTCGGGCCGAAACACGCGGCTCGCAATAAACCACGATCGACCGCGAATTTCTGCCGACCGACGGCTGCCGTGGAGGGCGCCGCGCTGCGGCGCCGCTTTGCCGGGTCTGAAGATCAAGAGCGGCCGCGCAGGCGCGCGGCCCTCCTGTAGGAGCGCCCTTGCGGCGCGACAGGCGACGCGACGGCGCGCCGCTGTTGTGGAGGGCGCCGCGCTGCGGCGCCGCTTTGCCGGGTCTGAAGATCAAGAGCGGCCGCGCAGGCGCGCGGCCCTCCTCAAGGCCGCTCAGTGCTTGCCGGGTTTCAAGGTACGTCGGCAGAACTGTCGCGTCGCCGGTCGCGCCGCGAGGGCGCCTACAGTCGGTGGCTGATGGCTGGTAGGCAGGTACGGGCCAACACGACGAGTTCGAGTTCGACCCCGACCCGGGTGGCACTGGAGCCTGCTAGGCTCGGCGACAGCGCATCGCGCAGGACACAGCCTGCTGACCCGACCGCGACGGAAGCCCGAACATGCCGCAATTCGACTTTGCCATCGTTGCCACCCGATTGCTCGACACGCTCTACGACCTCATTGCCGCGCTGCCGATGCTGCTGCTCGCGCTGCTCATCGTCTGGCTGGGATGGAAACTCGGTGGCTGGGTGTCCAGGCGCAAGCTCATCACCCGCATCGTCAAAGGCAATCCCCTGCTGGTCGATGTCGCCGGCACCACGGCCAGATGGCTGATCACGGCGCTGGCGCTGCTGCTGGCGCTGGAAATCATGGACGCGACGGCGATGGTCGGCGCCATGCTGGGAACGGCCGGCATCGTCGGTGTGGCCATCGGCTTTGCCTTCAAGGACACGCTGGAGAACTATCTGGCGGGCGTGCTGATGAGTTTCAGACAACCCTTTGCGCCGCGCGACGAAGTGGTGATCGATGGCGAGACCGGGACCGTGATCGCGCTGACCTCGCGAGCGACGATCCTGATGACGCCCGATGGCAATCACCTCCGGCTGCCCAACGCCAGGGTATTTCGCAGCGTGATTCTCAACTACACCCGCAACCCCAACCGACGCTTTGAGTTCGATGTCGGCATCGGCGTCCAGGAAGACCTGATTCGGGCGCAACAGATCGGACTCGAACAGCTGCATGGCCTGCCCGGCGTACTGCCATCACCGCCGCCGCAGGCGCTGATCGTCTCGCTCGCCGATTCCAGCGTGACGCTGCGTTTCCGCGGCTGGGTGGATCAGCGCGAGCACGATTTCTGGATGGTCCGCAGCGAAGCCATACGCCTGGCCAAGGTCGCGCTCGACGACGCCGGCATGGACATGCCCGAACCCACTTACCGGGTGCATTTGCACGACGGTCGCGCCGCGATTGATGCAGCCGCAAAGCCGCAAGTGAAGCCCCAGCCAATGCCCAAGGCGCTGCCGCCCGGGCTTGCCCCGCCAGACACGCGAGCGCGCTCCGAACTCGACGAACAGATCGATCGTGACCAGCAGCAGTCGGGCTCCGAGAATCTGCTCGATGCCGACGCGCCGCGGGAGTAGCAGGCGCAGGCCGGGGACAAAGCATCCCGATGCTCGCGCACGCAAGCATCGCCGCCCGACTCAGCGCCGCCTGCGCCTCAGCGACCGGCACCAGCCCGAATCAGACCAATCCCAGATTCGGATTGATCAGCACCTTGGAACCGGTGGCGCGCACGCCATAGATCGAAATGGCCTCCGGGCTCAGCGCCTCGGCCAGCGAAACCGTGCGGCTGTAGTGGCTGGCAAAGGTGGTCTTGAGTTCGGCCGCCACGCGCTCGCGCAACTGCTGCGCTGCGGCGGCGCCTATTTTCTGCAGGAAGGGGAACAGCAACCAGCCGCCCATGCCCCAGGCCATGCCGAAATTGCGGCTGAACTCGGTAGGCGCGGTGTCCAGCATGCCGTACAGGTACACCTGCTTGTGCGTGGAAGAGCCGTAGCGACTGTATTCGCTGGCCTTGCGATTGATGGCCACTTCCATGGCGGTGAGAATCTGCCCGGCCAGCTTGCCGCCGCCGATGGCATCGAAGGCGATGGTCGCGCCGGTCGCAGCGATGGCGTCGGTCAGTTCGGCCATGAAATTGGCCGAACTGCTGTTGCAGACGAATTTCGCGCCCTGCTCGCGCAGCATGCTTTCCTGCTCGGCCTTGCGCACGATGTTGACCAGGGCGACTCCGTCCTTCAGGCACAGGCGGTTGAGCATCTGACCGAGATTCGACGCCGCGGCGGTGTGCACCAGAGCGCTGTGACCTTCGCGGCGCATGGTTTCGACCATGCCCAGCGCGGTCAGCGGATTGACGAAGCACGAGGCACCGTCGGCCGCTGTGGCGTCAGCGGGCAGCAGCAGACACTGATTCGCGGGGACGCAACGATGCTGCGAGTACATCGCACCACCGATCAGCGCGACGGTCTTGCCGAGCAGGGCCTGCGCCGCGGCTGAGGCTCCGGCCTTGATCACGACGCCCGCACCCTCGTTGCCGACCGGGTGCGACTGATCCACCCGCCCGGCCATGGCTTTCATCAGCTTCTCGGGAATACGCGCCGTCAGCACCGGCTCCGCAGCGCTGCCCGAGACCTGCAGGGTACTGAGGTCAGCCGCACCAAACAGCAAGCCCAGATCCGAAGGATTGATCGGCGTGGCCTCGATGCGCACCAGCACCTCCTCCGGCCCCGGCTCGGGAATCGGCACCCGCTGCAGCGACAGTTCCAGTTCGCCATTGCTGCGCACCAGCGAGCGCAGTTGCAGGGAGGTGCCGGCAGTTGCTTCAGTCATGATGGGAGTTCCATTTGAACGACGGCCAGTGTACGGCCAGCAGGCAGCCCTGTGCCGATAGTGACTGCGCATACGGGAGCGCCCTTGCCGCGCGACCGGCGACGCGACGGTGCGCCGCTGTTGTGGAAGGCGCCGCGCCGCGGCGCCGCTTTGCCTTTTCGGCAGACCAAGAGCGGCCGCGCAGGCGCGCGGCCCTCCTGTAGGAGCGCCCTTGCGGCGCGACCGGCGACGCGACGGCGCGCCGCTGTTGTGGAAGGCGCCGCGCCGCGGCGCCGCTTTGCCTTTTCGGCAGATCAAGAGCGGCCGCGTAGGAGCGCCCTTGCGGCGCGACCGTTGCCGGGGACCTGCGACTCGCCGGTCGCGACGCGAGGTCGCTCCTACAAGCAAGCTGGTGGTTCATGGCGCATGGCCAGTGTCGGGCCGACACTGGCGGATCGCAATGACGCCGGGGGTCTGGGCGCAGTCAACATGTCAGTCTATGCACCACCGCTTATTCCCCAGCGGCGATGCGCGCATAGAACGCAGCCACGAAGTCTTCGAGTCCGCCAGCAGCAATGGCGGCGCGCAGCCCCTGCATCAGTTCCTGGTAGTAGTACAGGTTGTGGACCGTCATCAGGTGGGCGCCGAGCATTTCGTGGCAGCGGTCCAGGTGGTGCAGGTAGGCACGGCTGTAGTTTTGGCAGGTGTAGCAGCCGCATTCGGGATCGATAGCCCCGGTGTCGTCACGGTGTCTGGCATTGCGCAGCCGGACCACGCCGAAACGCGTGAACAGATGCGCGTTGCGGGCGTTGCGTGTGGGCATGACGCAGTCGAACATGTCGATGCCGCGGCGCACCGACTCGACGATGTCTTCGGGCCGACCCACGCCCATCAGATAGCGTGGCCGCTCGCGTGGCAGCATCGGCACGGTGCAGTCCAGGGTCTGTTCGCGCTCGTGCTGCGGTTCGCCGACAGCCAGACCGCCGACGGCGTAGCCGTCAAAGCCCAGGTCGATCAGGCCCCGTGCCGAGCGCTCGCGCAGCGCTGGGTAAATGCCGCCCTGGACGATCCCGAACAGCGCATTGCGATTGCCCTCATGCGCCTGCTTGCAGCGCGCCGCCCAGCGCAGGCTGAGTTCCATCGATTCGGCCGCCTGCTTCTCGGTGGCCGGATACGGTGTGCATTCGTCGAACTGCATGACCACATCGGAATCAAGGACGCGCTGGATGCGCATCGATTCCTCCGGGCTCAGAAAGACCTTGGCGCCGTCCACGGGTGAGCGGAAATGCACGCCCTCCTCGGTCAGCTTGCGCATCTTCGCCAGACTGAATACCTGGAAGCCGCCGGAGTCGGTCAGGATCGGTCCCTGCCAGCCCATGAAGCGATGCAAGCCTTCGTGGGCTTCGATCACCGAGGTGCCCGGCCGCAGCCACAGATGGAAGGTGTTGCCGAGAATCATCTGCGCGCCCAGCGCACTCAGATCCTCCGGACGCATGGCCTTGACCGTACCGTAGGTGCCGACCGGCATGAAGGCCGGCGTTTCCACCACACCGCGCCGGAAATGCATGCGTCCGCGGCGGGCGCGGCCGTCTTCGGCGATCAGTTCGAATCGTTCCAGAGTCATCAGGGAAGCACCAGGCAGGCATCGCCGTAGGAGAAGAAGCGGTAGCGCTCGGCTACGGCATGTTGATAGGCCGCCAGCACGAACTCGGTACCGGCCAAAGCGCACACCAGCATCAGCAGGCTGGATTGTGGCAGATGAAAATTGGTGATCAGGCCATCGATGACGCGAAACTCCGATCCAGGCCGGATGAACAGCTGGGTATCGCCTTCGAAGGCCTGCAATTGCCCATTGGAGGCCGCGCTTTCCAGCGTGCGCGTGGCCGTGGTACCAACGGCGATCACCCGTCCGCCGGCGGCCTTGGTCGCAGCGATGCGCTCGACCAGCGCAGCGCTGACCCGACACCATTCCCGGTGCAGCACGACGCGGTCCAGTTCATCCTCACGCAGATTCTGAAAGGTCCCGGCACCGACATGCAGGGTGACGAAATCGATGCCGACACCCTGGCCCTGAAGTTCGGCCAACAGCGCATCGTCGAAATGCAATCCGGCCGTCGGCGCCGCCGCCGATCCGGGATCGCGGGCAAAGACCGTCTGATAGCGCTGATGGTCACCCGGCGTATCGCTGCGCTCGATATAAGGCGGCAGCGGCACATGACCATGACGGGCCAGATGCGCCGGAATATCGGAGCCATCCAGCGTGCGCAGCAGGAACAGCGGACCGTCGCGCTCGAGCACCTCGAATACACAGTCCTCGGCCACGACGATGCGTCCGCCCGGCTTCGGCTTCTTGCTGACCCCGAGGTGAAACCAGCCGCGATCGGCATCCGCCAAGCGCTCCAACAGCAGTTCCACCGCGCCGCCACTGTCCTTGTGCCCCAGCAGTCTCGCCGGCCACACGCGGGTGTCGTTGAACACCAGCAGATCGCCGGCGCGCAGCCACTGCGGCAGCTGGCGCATGCTGCTGTCGTGCGTTTGCTGCGTCGCCCGGTCCAGCACCAGCAAACGGCTGGCCGAGCGCTCGGGCAATGGTGCCTGGGCGATCAGCTCGGGCGGCAGGTGGTAGTCGAAGTCTTGTTTGCGCACGGGGGTTGTCGGTTGTCGGTTGTCGGTTGTCGGTTGTCGGTTGTCGGTGGTCGGTGGTCGGTGGTCGGTGTGGTCGGTTGTCGGTGGTCGGTGGTCGGTGGTGAAAGGTGAAAGGTGAAAGGTGAAAGGTGAAAGGTGAAAGGTGAAAGGTGAAAGGTGAAAGGAGAATCAGGGAAGGTTGCACGGCCAGCCAGGCTTGATCAAGGAAGATACTTCGTCTCGCCCGGCGTCATTGCGAGGAGCGCAGCGACGAAGCAATCCAGTGCTTCTGAAG
>JBFWOF010000049.1:0-50895 GCA_050250665.1 Lysobacterales bacterium
CCTTTGTAGTGCCGAGCTTGCTCGGCAGGGGTCTGCGGCTTTTCGGCTCCGACGCGAGAGCACAAGCCCGGCAGAAGCCGCGGAGCAAGCTCCGCTCTACCAAAGCGTCGGTGTACGAAGCTCTTGTAGTGCCGAGCTTGCTCGGCAAGGGTCTGCGGCTTTTCGCCACCGACGCAAGAGCACAAGCCCAGCAGAAGCAGCGGAGCAAGCTCCGCTCTACCAAAGCATCGGTGTACGAGGCCTTTGTAGTGCCGAGCTTGCTCGGCAAGGGTCTGCGGCTTTTCGGCTCCGACGCGAGAGCACAAGCCCGGCAGAAGCAGCGGAGCAAGCTCCGCTCTACCAAAGCGTCGGTGTACGAGGCCTTTGCAGTGCCGAGCTTGCTCGGCAAGGGTGTGCCCGTGAAGTGTTCTCAGCACCTGAACGCTTTCGACCGCTTAACCCCACTCTCCTTCCTGCGGCGTTTTAGTCAGTGAACCCCAGCCGCAGGAGACGGCCATGACCCCGCG
Organism: Lysobacterales bacterium; assembly: GCA_050250665.1. GTDB lineage: Bacteria > Pseudomonadota > Gammaproteobacteria > Xanthomonadales > SZUA-5 > JADKFD01. Next base: position 507 of record JBFWOF010000049.1, read on the forward strand.
TAAGCTCATATCACTGTTTGCCCTCGCAGCCGCTGTGTTGCCGACCTTTGCTCTGGCGCAGCGGGTCGAAGTCACGCTCGAGGATCGCACCCTCAATCGCAGCATCCCGCTGATCCGTCACGACGGTCAGATGTACGCCGCCGGCGAGCCCGGACACCGCTACGCCATTCGCCTGAGCAATCGCACCGGCGAGCGCGTCCTGGCCGTGGTCTCGGTCGACGGTGTCAATGTCGTCACCGGCCAGACCGCCAATCCGCAGCAATCCGGCTATGTGCTCGGGCCCTGGCAGAGCACGACAATCAACGGCTGGCGCAAGAACATGAGCGAAATCGCCGCCTTCAACTTCGCGCCGCTGCCGGAAAGCTATGCCGCACGCACCGGACGGCCCGACAATGTCGGCGTGATCGGCGTCGCGGTCTACAACGAGCGCCGCTTCATTCCGCAGTACCAGGAGCCCTACGAGATCTCCAAGAGCGCGCCATCGGCCCGCGATCAGGCTGCCGGCAGCCGCGCCCCTGAAGCCTACAGTGGCGAGAGCGAGAAGCGCCTGGGTACCGGCCACGGCGAGCGCGAGTGGTCCTACGCCCAGAGCACCGAGTTCGTCCGCGCCAGCTCGCAGCCCAGTGAAATCAGCGCGATCTGGTACGACAGCCGTCGCAATCTGGTTGCCGCCGGGATCATGCCCCGAGTTCCGCGCTACTACGCCGGCCGCGGTGACGCCCGCCCCTTCCCGGGCTTTGTGCCTGATCCCTGGTAAGACCCGCGTTCCGGGTCACTACAAGGCGCCGCAGCGATGCGGCGCCTTTCTGGTTGGCGGGGCACGGGGCACGGGGCACGGGGCACGGGAAAAGGCTAAGGGTTTCGGGCTTTTGTAGGTCCAGACTCTGTCTGGACGCTTCTCAAGCACCAGACCAGCAGCGTCCAGACAAGTCTGGACCCACCAGAGCCCGCGTCATTGCGACCCCGGACTTGATCCGGGGGAAGCAATCCAGAACTGGAGTCGCAGGTCCTGGATTGCTTCGTCGCTGCGCTCCTCGCAATGACGCCCGGGGTTTTGTCCCGAGTCCCGAGTCCCGAGTCCCGAGTCCCGAGTCCCGAGTCCCGAGTCCCGAGTCCCGAGTCCCGAGTCACGAGTCACGAGTTTCGAGTTTCGAGTTTCGAGTTTCGAGTCCCCCTCACCCCCCATACAGGGCCCGCTTGGGCGCCCCGGTATAGGCGGCCGCCACCTTGGCGGCGCGCGAGGGCGGCATTTCCTCGACCAGGAGGGCGTACAGGCGTTTGCCTTCGGCAATCAGCGCGGCATCGTCCTGGGCCGGGGCGCCGGCGATGATCAGCACGATTTCGCCGCGTTGCTGGTCGGCATCGGCGAGCACGCGGGCCTGCAGCTCGGCGAGGCTGCCGTCGAGCACGGTCTCGAAACGCTTGGTCAGTTCACGGCCGATGACGGCGCGGCGGTCGGCGCCAAAGACCTGCACGGCTGCCGCCAGGGTGTCGGCGATCCGATGCGGAGCTTCGTAGTAGATCAGGGTGCGGCTATCGGCGGCGACCGCCTGCAGCCGGGTCAGGCGCTCGCCGGCCTTGGCCGGCAGAAAGCCCTCGAAGCTGAAGCGATCGGTGGGCAGGCCGGAAACCGACAGCGCCGCGATCAGCGCACAGGGCCCCGGAATGGGCGATACCGCAAATCCGGCAGCGCGCACGGCGGCCACCAGGCGGTAGCCGGGGTCACTGATCAGTGGCGTGCCGGCATCGGAGATCAAGGCCAGTCGCTGGCCTTCGCGCAAGCGCTGCACCAGGGTCTGGGCACGCTCGCCCTCGTTGTGTTCGTGCACGGCCAGCATCGGTTTGGCGATGCCGGCATGGCGCAGCAGCACGCCGCTCTGGCGCGTGTCTTCCACCAGAATTGCATCCACCGCATCCAGAACCTCGCGGGCGCGGGGCGAAAAATCGCCCAGATTTCCGATCGGCGTGGCCACGACATACAGTGTGGCCGGCGCAGTAACACTGTTCATCTTTCCCCCAAGCTATGATGCGACGTTCATACCGCACGATAGCGCTTTGCTCATGATCCCGATGTTGCCCCGCTCGCTACTGCTGATGGCTCTGGCCATCGCCCTGGGTGCTTGCCAGCCCGCAGCTGTCCGGCAGACCGATCTGCCCAGCGAAATGGACGCGCAGACCCTGTATCTGCAGGGCGAATTCAGATCTGCTGCCCGGGCCTGGCTGGATCTGGCCAAAGCCAACCGTGGCGATCGCGCCCGCTACCAGGTGCGCGCGGCGGAGGCCTATCGCGAGGAAGGCGATGATGGCGCCATGCGCGCGCTGCTGGACGACATCGACCGCCGCAAGCTGCCGCCCGACGATCTGATGCGCATGGATCTGCTGCAGGCCGAGCTGGCGCTGGCGCAGGGCGATGCCGCCGGCGCGCTGGCGCTGTTGGCGACCCCGGATGGACGCATGCCGGAGGATCGGGCACCGCGCCTGTATGAATTGCGGGCACGCGCCCACGCCCAGCAGGGACAGGTGCTGGAGGCCATTGCCGACCGGGTGTCACTCGACGAGTTGCTGGCCGATGGCCCGGACAAGGCCGCCAATGCGGCCGAAATTCGGGCACTGGTCGGAGCCATGCCGGAGGACGAGTTGCGCCTGCGCCTGCGCCAGGCCGACCGCAATGATCCGCTGTACACATGGTTGCTGGCCGGCGCCCGCGCGCAGGCCGAGGCACGCGGCAATGGTGGCAGCTATGCCAGCGATATCGCCGCCACCCGGCCTCTGGAAGCGCAGGCACCTGCCATCGTGCTCAACGATGTCGAACGCGCCACCTACGGTCGGGTGGCCGTGTTGCTGCCCAATGGCGGCTCGCTGGCAGCGGCTGCGCGGGCCGTGCGCGAGGGTATCTTCGCCGCCTATTTTGCCGACCCCAATCCGCGGCCGGCGCTGCGGGTCTATGACAGCGGCAACACCGTGGAAGAAACCATGGCCGCCTATCAGCAGGCCCTCGATGACGGCGCCGAACGCGTGCTTGGACCGATTTCGCGCGAAGCGGTGACCATGCTGTTCCAGAGCGACGTCACCCGCGTGCCGACGCTGGCCCTGAACTACGCCGACGCCCCGGCCTTGCCGCCGCCGGGCAGCCTGCAGTTCGCCCTGCTGCCGGAAGAAGAGGCCGCGTCAGCGGCCGATCGCATGATTCAGCGCGGCTTGCGTCGAGCCCTCGTGCTGGTGCCCAGAGACGAGGTCGGCCAGCGTGCCGCCGCGGCCTTCGGCGAGCGCCTGCGCGCCCAGGGCGGCGTGGTCGCCGGTCAGGCGGAATACGATCCCTCGGCCGCCGACCAGTCGAACGAGATCCGCAAACTCACCGGTATCGAGCAGAGCCAGGCCCGCTTGCAATTCCTGCGCGGAATGCTGGGTGCCGATCTGAAGATGGATCCGACCCCGCGGGCGGATGTCGACGCGATCTTCCTGTTCGCCCGCAATGCCCAGGCGCGGATCCTGTTGCCGCAACTGAAGAGCCTGGAAGCCACGCGCTTCCCGATCCTGGCGACCAGCGCCATCTATGGCGGCAGCAACAGCAGCGATGACGTCGATCTCGATGGTGTGGAATTCAGCGAGGTGCCGTGGTTGCTCGGCGCCACCAATGAGCGCTCGATACCCAGCCGCTCCGATCTGGTGGCCCTGAAGACTGCCTCCGGTCCGGCAGCGCGGCTGTTTGCCTTCGGCATGGATGCCTACCGCCTGCTGCCGCATCTGGAGTGGCTGGAGCGCAATCCGGGTCGGCCGGTGATCGGTGCCACCGGCGCACTCAGCGCCGATCCCAATGGCCGCATTCGCCGCGAACCAGGCTGGGCGCGCTATACCGGCGCCAGCCCGAGACCGGTGGACTGAAGTGCTGCAGGCCCTCGCCGACCGCTGGCGCGCCCGTGTTCTGGCCTTGCTGGGACAGGGCGCGCGAGGGCACGAGGGCGGTGAGGCGCGAGGGCACGAGAATGCGGCCACCGGCGCGGTTGGGGCGGCAGCGGAGTCTGAGGCTCTGACGCATTTGCAGGCCGCTGGTCTGAAGCTGTTGGCGCGCAATTTCCTGGCTCGCGGTGGCGAGCTCGATCTGGTCATGGCCGATGACGATTGCGTGGTCTTTGTCGAAGTGCGCTTTCGCGCCCAGGGCAGCCATGGTGACGGTCTGGACAGTGTCTCGACCAGCAAGCAGAAGAAGCTGATCGCAGCTGCGCGCCAGTTCCTGGCGGACCATCCCCGCTACGCGCGCCGGCCGACCCGATTTGACGTGGTGGCGCTGGGCGCTGGCGGATTGCGCTGGGTGCGCAATGCCTTCGTGCTGGATGGATCAGGCTGGTGAAGCCGCTGCCACAAGGGTTGCGCGATGCGCTGCCGGCGACGGCGCTGCTCAGCGATGCCGCCAGCTGCGCGGTCTACGGCTTCGACAATTCCAAACGCCACGGCCCGGTGCTGGCAGTCGCGCTGCCCGACAGCGAAGCTCAGGTGCAGGCGCTGGTGCGCGCCTGTGCCGCCGAGCGCCTGCCGATAGTCGCCCGCGGTCGGGGTACCGCGACCACCGGCGCCGCGGTGCCGCTGGCGCCCAGTGTGGTGGTCTGTTTCGAGCGCATGCAACGCATCGTCCATATTGCCCCGGGTGACCGCTATGCCCAGGTGGAACCCGGCGTCATCAACGGCGATCTGCAGCGGGCGCTGGCCGGACACGGATTCTTCTGGCCGCCGGACCCCACCAGTGCGCCCTACTCCACCGTCGGCGGCAATCTGGCCTGCAATGCCGGTGGTCCGCGCACCGTCAAGTACGGCGCCTGCCGCGACAATATCCTCGGCCTGCGCTTTGTCTCCGGCAGCGGCGAACTGATCGTCTGCGGCAGTTTCACCAGCAAGGGCGCGGTGGCCTATGACCTGACGCGCTTGCTGGTGGGCTCCGAGGGCACGCTCGGCCTGATCACCCAGGCCACGCTGAAGCTGACCCCCTTGCCGCAGGCGCGCGCCGGACTGCGCGCCCTCTACGACTCCATCGACAGCGCCGCCGCGGCGGTGTCGCGACTGATGGCGCAGGCCGCCACACCGTCGGCGCTGGAGTTCATGGATGCCAAGGCGATCGAACTGGTGCGCAGCCGGGCCGGGTTGGCACTGCCCGAATCAGCACAGGCCTTGCTGCTGATCGAAGCCGATGGTTCCCGAGTTGCGCTGGCAGACACGGTGGCGGCGATTGCTGCAACGGCTCAGGGTCCCGGCTGTCTGGAGCTGCGACAAGCCAGCGACGAGACCGAACAGCAGGAGCTGTGGGCCGCGCGCAAGGCGCTCTCGCCCATCCTGCGCACACTGGCGCCGCGCAAGATCAACGAGGACGTGGTGGTGCCGGTCACGCGGCTGCCGGAACTGACCCGCGGATTGCAGCGGCTAGGCGAGCAGCATCAGACCCTGATCGTCTGCTTCGGCCATGCCGGAAACGGCAATCTGCACGTCAACCTGCTCTACGATCCCGCCGCCGGCGATGCCGAAATCCGCGCCCGCAACTGCCTCAGCGCCGTCTTCGATCTGGTGATCTCACTGGACGGCACGCTCTCGGGCGAACACGGAATCGGTATCGACAAGCGGGACTTCCTGCCACGGGCCATGCCGGCCGAAACCCTGAGCCTGATGCGCGCGATCAAGGCCCAGTTCGACCCGCACGGGATTCTCAATCCGGGCAAGGTATTGCCGGGTTAGAAGCTGGTTGCTGGTTGCTGGTTGTTGGTTGCTGGTGCTGGTAATGCGCCGATGTTGGCCGCGAGCGACGACGTCACCGCCAGGCTGTGGGAGCGGATTCATCCGCGATGGCTCTTGTGGTTGGTCGCAAAGCGCACGTTCCCGCAACAAGCAATTGGAGGTAGGTCACGTTGACCCGGAGGGTCTACGTGACAGCTAGGCTGTCGGAGCGGATTCATCCGCGATGGCTCTTGCAGTCCGTCCAAGAGCATCGCGGATGAATCCGCTCCCACAGGTGCTCACGGCAGGATCTCCAGACGGTTGCCGGCACCGTTCAGGCTGCGCGCCAGCGTGATCCACAGCTCGTTCGAGCCGGGCCGCAGCGAGGGCAGATAGTCCACGTCCAGGGCCAGCACGACGCCGTTGAGACGTACCACGCTGGGGAAGCTGACGGCGGTCCAGTTGCTGACGATGATCAGCGGCTGGACCAGACTGCCACCGGCCAGTGCAAAGTTGGCATCCAGACGATTGCCGATGGCGCTGAAGGCCCAGGCGCCACGGACATGATTCCAGCCGGCAGGACTGTAGTTGACCGTGTCGGGTCGGGCGACTCCTGCGGGGCCGCTGGTGTCGACGCTGCCGATGATGGTGCTGACCGTGGTGTTCTGCACCGTTTCCAGTTCTGCCACCTGGGCGCCGACCGGGTCCAGGCTGTGGCGATCAAGCACCACCCAGGTGGCGTAGCTCTTGCGCGGCCAGCCGCTGGCCGTGGCATTGGCCAGGGGCCCACCATAAAAGGCGCTGCCATGCACGAAGTAGCTCTGCTGACCGAGCCAGCCAAAGTTGGCGCCCCAGGCCAGTCGGGTGTTGTTGGTGCTGCTGGCGCCGAACAATGAATAGTTGATCGACTGATAGGGCCAGTTGAAATCGCAGGGCATGCGGTAGTTGTTGCCGAACACGGTGCATGCCAGCCCGGCGGCGCTGGTGCTGTTCCAGCGATCGGTGCCGAAATAGCCGCCAGCATCCTGCTGGGTGATGGTCTGGGTCTGCACGGTGCCCATGGTGGCATCGACCGCCGTGGTCCAGAGTTTCACATAGGGCACGGTGTTGGGCTGATTCCAGGTCCATGGACTGTCGAAGGTGACCGGATTGCTGGTGGATGCAAACTTGTAGCGATCGCCCCAGCCGACTCCGGCAATGACACTGTGCGCCGCCACGTTGGCACTGCCGTCGAACAGCATCTCGCCATAGGGCGCCCGGGTGTCGTCCTCCAGCGCATCGACCGGCACGGCATTGGGCAGTGCGCCGGTCAGATCCCAGGTCATGGCCCACAGCGGGTGATCGCGGCCGTTGGCGATCACCCACTCGATGGTCACCGGCACCTGGTACTGGGTATTGGGTGGATTCGCGGTGGTCCGCGAATAGCGCGGATAGCGCTGGGTGAAGCGCAGGATGGCGTGGTGCCGGCCTTCGAAGACGCGCTCGAACTGTCCGCTGAAGCCATGCCCCAGCGGCGAATCATCATTGCCACCGATCCCGCTGGTGCCCTCGGCCCGGTGACTGACGATGTAGCCGAAGCCACCGGCGAACTGGTTGGTGGCGCGAACGATGCGGGTGCCGCCGGGCGTCTGGTAGCGATATTCCCAGAGCTCGCCACCGCGCTGACCCTGTGGCCCGATCTGGCCGTCGTTGTGCGCCAGCAGCGCCACCCGCGGCTGATTGTTGTGATCGCGCCAGGTGTAGCGATCGCCGAGCATGCCGCCGACGGTCTGATCGCGCTCGATCTGCAGGGCACTGGCCGGCGGTGGCGGAATGCCGCCCCCTTCAAAGCCGTTGGCGAACAGCAGATTGCCGCCGCCCCCCGAGGGCGGCTCCAGGCTGATGCTGTCGACATAGAGCACCGGCTGGGCACCGGCGATATCCGACTGCAGATCGATGCGGTCATAGCTGCCGCTATAGCTCAGCGGTGGCTGGGTGATCTGTACCAGCACCTCGCGCCACTCATTGGCGGCAATGGCGCCACCGCTGATGTAGCTATCGAGTTCGGCATTGGCCACCGATGTGCTGTTGCCACCGGCGTCGGTGGTCTGCAGATAGATGCGCAGCTGCTGTCCGCCGCTGGCGCCACCATGCACGAACAGGCGGATGGTCGGATAGGCGACCGTCGAATAATCGATATTGATGTTGGCCATGCCGATGGCATTGAAGTCGTTGCCGGTGAAGGCTATCGATGCCGCACCCGCCTGCACCGGCGCCGGGTTGGCGAAATTCGGCGCCGGCGCGCCGAAGGAGTAGTCGGCGAAGCCGCTTTGCAGGGAGTCGGTGTAGACCGGTACGGACTGGGCTGGCGCTAGCCCCGCGAGCAGCAGACACCACAGCGCAGCCATCAGGCGAACGGCCATCGCACACTCCCCAACCGCAGGGGCTGGCGCCGGGATCGGCGCTCACTGCGGAGCACCTTGAGGATAGTCCCAATTTGCCGACTTTGGCGGGCGAAGGTCGATCCGCCCGCCGAGCGGCGATCGGCTCAGTCGGGCAAGCTGTCCTCCACGGCACCGATCCGGACGATACCCCGACGCGCCAGTTCCAGCTGATCGGACTGCCAGTCCAGGTAGGCCTCGGTCTGCCAGTACTGTCGGGCGTAGTAGGCGGTCATCGGAATCTGGCGGCCACCTGCTGCGCCGACCATGCCCAGCATGCCCGAGGCCGAACGCGCGTACAGATCGACAGAACCGCCGCCAGCGGTAGGCAGGATCACGTTGCCGTTGCCGCCGTATCCCAACCGGCTGCCGGTGCTGGAGCGCTCCTTGCGCAGATGCTTGTCGAGTCTCGCCAGAGCGCGCTCATCGCCCATGTTGGCGTAAAGCTCCTGGCCGATCGCGAGCGCCCTCTCGCGCTCGTCGGCGTCAAGCTCGGACCAGAAGCGCTCGCGTTTGGCGACGAAGGCGACAAACTGGCGTTCTGCCGCCAGATCCATCCAGGCATAGGCCCGGGCGCGATCCTGTTTCACGCCTTCACCCTGCCAGTAGAGTTCAGCCAGCATCGCCTGCGACAGCTTGTCGCCCCAGCGCGCCGCTTGCTGGAACTCGGTCACTGCCTGCCTGGTGCGACCATCCTCCAGATGCGCCTGACCCTGCAGACGATGATTCAGATCCGGGTGCGCGCGGCGAAAGTGCGGTGATTGCCAAAGATCGGATTCCACCTTGCGCGGTTGAAACACCTCGGTGGCAGCCATGCTGGCGGCACTCAGCATGAGGCCGGTGGTCAGGGAAATCAGCAGCAGTCCGGTTCTCATCTCGGGGTCCTCGTCTGGCCGGTTCGGGCGGTGGAAGGAAGCCTATGCCTGCGACTGCGGGTTTGGGCGATGTTTAAGCAGTGTTCATGTTGATTTTAGGGGCACGGGGCACGGGACAGGGTCACGGGCTTTGGGCTGTTGTGGCTCCAGACTTTGTCTGGACGCTCTTGGCGATGTTCGCAGCTTCTGCGCTCACGCCCTCGTCCCCAATCCCGCCGGCACCGCCGCCACCAGCGCTCGAAGCGCATCCGATTGTGGATTGGCCAGCAAGGCGTCCACCGGCCCGGTTTCCACGGCGCGGCCGTGGTCCATGACCAGCAGGCGCTGGCACAGTCGGGCGACGGCGGCCAGATCGTGGGAAATGAACAGCAGCGCCAGTCCGCGCTGATCGGCCAGACCATCCAGCAGATCCAGGATCTGCGCCTGCACGGCATGGTCCAGGGCACTGGTGGCTTCGTCGCAGATCAGCACCTCGGGCTCACAGGCCAGTGCCCGGGCGATGGCCAGACGCTGGCGCTGGCCGCCGGAGAACTGGCTGGGGTAGCGCCACAGGGCGGCCTCATCCAGGCCCACCTCCCGCAACAGCTCCCGAGCGCGATCCAATTGCTGGTCTGCAACCGGCGGTGTCGGCGCGAAGCGCAGGGCTTCGACCAGCAGCCGGTCCACCCGTTGCAGCGGATCCAAGGTCCGAAAGGGATCCTGAAAGACCATCTGTACCCGCCGGCGCCAGCGCCGCAACTGCCCGGGCTCCAGCCCAGCCAGGCTGCGGCCGAACCAGTCGACTCGACCGCTGTTGGCCGGCATCAGCCCCAGCAGACCACGCGCCAGGGTCGACTTGCCGGAACCGGAACTGCCGACCACTGCCAGACGCTCGCCGGGTGCCAGCGACAGGCTGAGCCTATCCACCACCACCGGCGCCCTTGGCGACCAGGGCCAGCGACGGCCGGAATCGTAGTTCAGACTGAGTTCGTGGGCGGCGAGGCTGCTCCCATCGGCCGTTCCGGGTATGGTGCCGTTGACCGGGCCCACCGCGGCGTGCGCGCCAAGCAAACCTTGATCGGACGCCTGCAGGCGTCCGTCCTGAAGCAGATGGATGCGTTCGCAGTATTCGGCGACGCGCGGCAGATCGTGGCTGATCAGCAGCAGCGCCATGCCGCGTGCGCGGGTGGCGGCCACCAGCAGTTCACAGACGCGCCTGGCCAGCACCGGATCCAGCGCGCTGGTGGGCTCGTCGGCGACCAGCAAGGCCGGCTCTGGCAGCAGGGTCAATGCCAGCATCAGGCGCTGGCGCTGGCCGCCCGAGAGCTGGTGCGGATAGGCCCGCAGCCAGCGCGGATCGGCCTCCATGCCGACATCGCGCAGGGCCTCGGCGATCCTGGCGTCGGCAGCGGTCGGATCGAGTTCGGGCGCATGCACCGCCAGAGCCTCGCGCAGCTGGTCCTGGATGCGACGCAACGGGTGCAGACTGGCCGCGGCATCCTGGAACACATAGGCAATCTCGCGACCTCGCAGAGGCGCGATCTGAGCGGGATCCAGCGACTGGCCGCGCCAGTGCACAAGGCCACCGCGAAGCTCTGCAGCCTGCGGCAACAGGCCGATCAGGGCCCGCGCCAGCAGGCTCTTGCCAGAACCGGATGCACCGATCAGGGCGCAGGCCTGACCCTCGGCCAGTGCCAGATCGATGTGCTTGAGCACATCCTCTCCGGCGCCGCGAAAGCCGACCCGCAAGCCGCTCAACTGCAGCAGCGGCGGGCTCATCCGGAGCTCCCGGTCAACCAGCGCAGGCGCTGTCGCAGGGCGTCTCCAAGCAGACCAAAGCCGAGCAGCACCAGCGCCAGTGCCAGGGCCGGAATCCACAAGGTCCACGGCGCCCATTGCAGATCCTGCACGCCCTCGGCCAGCAGCGTACCCAGACTGCCCACCGTCTCACTGGGTCCGAGGCCCAGAAATGCCAGAAAGGACTCGACCAGAATCGCCTGGGTGACCACCGATCCAAAAGCGGTCAGCGCCACCGGCAGCAGATTGGGCAGCAGATGCCGAGTGATCTGGGCAGTGCGACTGGCGCCCTGCAACTGGCTGGCAAGCATGAACTCGGCGCTGCGCAAGCGCCGCGCCTCCGGCCTGAGGATGCGCGCGGCATCAAGGCTGCCAAAGCCGCCCACCACCAGAATCAGAGCCCCCAGCGAGGGCTCGAACAGGGCGATCACCAGAATCGCGATCAGCATCAGCGGCAGGCTGAGCAAGACGTCATTGCTGCGCATCAGTGCTTCGTCGATCCAGCCGCCGGCATAGCCGGCGATCCCTCCGATCAAGGCGCCGGCGAGCAGTGCCAGCACGCCGGCACCGAGTCCGATCGCCAGGGAAACGCCCATGCCGCCCATGGTCCGCGCCAGCATGTCGCGGCCGATGGCATCGGTACCGAACCAGTGCCCATGGCTCCAGCCCGGTGCCAGCAGATCCTGTCCCCACAACGGCTGCTCGGGTGCATAGGGCCACAGCCACGGCGTGAGCAGCGCCAGGACGCCGAGCAACAGCAGGCCCAGCAGGGGCGCAAGAACGGCGCCGCCGCCCAGCAGACTCAGCAGCGGATGACGATCGGCGCTGGGCGGCTGCGTCTCAGGCAACGGCGGCCTTGGTGCGCAGGGCCTTGAAGTCGATCTCCTCCAGTTTGACCGGCTCGCCGAGGAAATGGCCCTGGGCGTAGTCGGCGCCGCAATCGGCCAGCCACTTCAGCGTATGCAGGCTGTCGACATGTTCGGCGATGACCCCCAGCTCCAGCGCATGCGCCAGCGACACCATCGAGGCCACCATGGTGCGATCGCGCGAGGATTCGCCCAGATCCGTGATCAGACTGCCCTCGATCTTGACGAAATCCACTGGCAAATGTTTCAGATGGCTGATCGAGCTGAAGCCGGTGCCGAAATCGTCCAGCGCAAAGCGCACGCCGACCTTGCGCAAGGCCTGCATGAACTTGCGCGCCGAATGCAGGCTGCCGATCTCGCTGGTTTCGGTGACCTCGAAGATCAACCGGTTGGCCTGCACGCCGGACCCGCTGATCATCTGCTCGATGAGCTTGAGGGCCTCGGGATCCTGCAGGGTCGAATTGGACAGGTTCACGGTGAAACCGACGCGCGAATCCGCCGGCAGCGTGGTCAGGAATCGCAGCGCCCGGCCAATCACCCACATATCGATCTTGGGCATCATGCCTACGCGTTCGGCCAGCGGCACGAACACCGAGGGGCTGACCAGCTGGCCGTCGCGGTTGACCATGCGGATCAGCAGTTCGAACAGGGCTTCGCCGCTGCTGTGCTGGTGCAGTCGCCAACCCTGCGAACGCAGCGCTGCCTCGTCGGCATCGCGGATGCCGCCTACGGGCAAGATTGGCTGGGTCAACAGCAGGAAACGGTCCTCGTGCAGCGCTTCGCGCAGGCGCACGATCCAGCCGGCATCCAGTTCCCGGGCAATCCGGGCATCAGCGCCGGAGACATAGATCTGAGTCTGGTCACGACCGCGGCGCTTGGCATCGTGGCAAGCCAGCCGCGCGTGCTCGATCACGTATTCGGCGCTGGGGGCCTCGCCACTGAGGATGGCCACACCCACCGATCCACTGACTGCCACTTCGCGACCGTAGAGCTGGTAATTGCCGTCCTTCACCAGCTCACGGAAGCTGTCGGCGATGGTGAACAGATTCTCCAGCTGCACGCCGGACAGCAGCAGCGCGTAGTGATCGTCCTCCAGCCGCGCCAGCGCATCGTCCGGGCGCAGCCGCTGGGACAGCAGATGACCGACATCGACCAGCACCCGATCGGCCGCCGCCTGGCCGGCGTTTTCGACAATCATGTTGAAGCGGTCGAGATCGATGTAGAGCAGCGCCGAATAGCCGCCGCGCTCGCGCCGGATTTCCAGCTCCTGCGTCAGCGACTGGGTCAGACAACGGCGGTTGGCCAGGCCGGTCAGCTGGTCATGCAGCAACTCCCAGCGCAGACGGTCGGCGCTCTTGCGTTCGGAGATGTTGCGGAAGACCACCACCGTGCCCTCGCGCCGGCCCTGGATGGCCAGCGGCAACACCGTGCACTCCACCGGCAGCGCCTGCCCGGCACGGGTCCAGAACACGGTTTCGTAGGAGCTGAGTTCGGAACCCTCGCTGTAGGCGCGGGCCAGCGCTGAATCCTGTACGCCGATGCGCTCGCCATCCTCGGCCGCAAAATGGATCAGCTGATGGGCCTGCTTGCCGATCAGTTCCTGCTCATCGAGATAATCCAGCACGCGCACCGCCGCCGGATTGGCGAAGGTGATGACGCCCTGCCCGTCCACACCGTAGACACCATCGCCCACCGCCCGCAGGATGCCGTCGAGTCGCAGGCGCTCGGCCTCCACCGATTTTTGCGACTGGATGGTACGCGCCAGTGCCTTGATCCGCGCCAGCGTCAGTTCCAGAACCTCGTTCTTGAACATGCATTCCATGGCGCCAGCCTCGAGGCTGCGCTTGATGATCGCGTCCTTGTAGCTGCCGGTGATGATGGCGATGGGCATGTTGCGGGTGGCCGTGGAACTGGCCAGGCGCCGGGTCAGCTCATCACCGCTGCCGTCCGGCAGGTAATAATCGACGATGGCCAGATCGTAGGCACCGCTCTGACCCTTGGCGTAGCCCTCCTGCACCGAGGCCGCGGTGTCGACGATGAAGCCATTGCTCTCGAGCACCTGCCGATAGGCAAAGCGCACACTCTGGGAGTCGTCGACAAACAGCACCCGCAGCGGCGCACTGGCCGGAGCCCGCACCAGACTTTCTGGCGCCGGACCTGCAGCATCGGCAGCTTCCGGCGGCATCAACTGCTTCAGCGCAGCGGGAATGCGTCCGAAATTGGACCACAGCAGCAGAAAGGCGTTGCGACGGCGCGCCAGCCATTGCGCCAGGAATGGCGTTTTCTCATGGCTCAGCACCAGCACCGCCAGAGACGGCGCCTGGGAATCTCCCAGGTGAGTCATGAGCGCCTCGAAATCCGGTGTCGACCGCTGCGGTGCACCGATCACCAGGACCTTGAACTTGACTGCGCCGGCATCGATAGCCGCCAGCAGCTCACTGGCTTCGGCAAAGCTGCCGATCATCCGGTCTACAGTCTGATGACTGGCTGCCAGCGTGCGCTGCAGCAGGTGGCTCAAGGTCGCCGAAGTCTCAACGATGACGATGCCGGACATAAACCCTCGACTAGCAATGACGGAGATGCGCGACGGCCGCGACTGGAAGTTCAGAGCAGGGCCTGCGCGACTGCGACCCTGCCGACGCCAAACGGCAGACCCGCCTCGGTAGAACGAGCATATGAACAGCTGACCGGATTCTATGCAAGCCCCGGGGACGGGCATGTGAGGGATGTCAGGGTGCGGGGAAAAGTCGGCGTCATTGCGAGCCGCGTGTGTCGGCCCGACACTACCCACGGGCCATGGACTCGCCATCGTAGATCATGTTGTCCGCGTCAGCGGACTACGTGACATCGAGTTGCGTCACGTAGCTCGCTACGCGAGCAACGTGACCTACAACAGAAAATCAACAACTTACGATATGGGCTTATGGGGAGGATCGAAGTGACGAAGCAAACCAGGAACTGGCGACAGGGCATCTGGATTGCTTCGCCCGGATCAAGTCCGGGGTCGCAATGACGCCGGTTGCCTTCGGTCCAGACAAGTCTGACCCACCAAGGCCCGTACCCTGGCAAGCGACCTCAGCTCAGAGCGGCTCCACCCTTGCGCCCTCGCTGACGCGGTCATCCGGGTGCACCACGATCAGGTCGCCGGCCTCGATGCCGCTGAGTATCTCCGCTTCCAGGCCACTGCGCCGTCCCAGCGCCACCGTGCGCTGGCGGGCGCGGCCGTCCTCGATCCGGAACAGCGCCCAGTCCTCACCGCTGCGGAACAGCGCGCCGCCGGGGACGGTCAGGGCTTCGCCACTGGACAGGATGAACTCGGCGTCCACCCGGTAGCCATCGCCCAGGCGTTGCCATTGTTCTGGCGGTGACACCAGATCGGCCAGCACATAGACCCGCTGCTCCTCCACGCCCAGCGCCGAGATCTTGGTGAAACCGACCGGTTCGACCCGCCGCACCCGCGCCTGCAGGGCCTGCTCACCGCCCCAACGGTGCAAGCGCACGTCCATGCCGGGCGCCACCTTGACCGCGTCGGACGAGAGCAGATCGACTTCCACCTCCAGACTGGCCGGATCTCCGATCTCCAGCAAGGGCTCGCCGACGGCAACCGGCCCGGCGCTTTCACGCAGTCGTGCCAGCACCACGCCGGCGACCGGCGCCTGCACTTCAACCAGCGTGTCAGTCCCGGCACTGGCGCCCTGTTGTTGCAACAATGCCTGGGCGGCTTCCTGCTGCGCCTGTGTCAGTTGCAGCGCGAAGCGTGCCGCCGCCAGCTCTGCGCTGGCCTGCCGGGCCTGACTCTGGGCGCGATCGCCCTCGCGCTGGGCCAGGGTGCCCGAGGCCACCATCGGCTGTACCCGCTGCAGTTCCTGCTGGGCCAGGGTATCGGCGGCCTTGGCCGCGTTGATGCGTGCCTGCGCCTGACTGACAGCCGAGCCCGCTGCGCGTGACTCGAACTGCAGCCGTTCACGCGTGGCTGGGTCCAGCAAGGCCCCCATCGCCGGTGCGATCCGCACCAGCACCTGACCGGCACTCACACTGTCGCCCGGACGCCATTCGATGCGTTCCACCTCGCCGGCCACCGCAGCAGCGATACGGTAACGATGCACCACCCGGGTACGTCCCTCCTCACGCAGGCTTTCGACCAGTTCGTGACGCAGCGCCTGCGCGGTGTCGACCCGCACCGGCTCACCGCGGAATCCGAAGTACAACACCGCGAGGACCAGCACCGCCGCCAGCACCAGTCCGGCGCGCGCCGATGGCGAGCGCATGGCGCTCAAGAGTGATCCCCCGATGCGGCACCCGGGCCAGCCTGCGACCGATCGCCTGATGCCTGCGCTGCCGCCTTGTTGCGCTCGGCGCGCTGGCGCATCAGGCGCTGGGTTTCGGCATCCAGAAGCAGCGCGGTCGGCGGACGCACCCGACTCGAGACCCGATCCTGAACGAACAGGAACAGCGTCACGAAACACATCACCGCCGCGCCCAACGGCGCGATCACGCCTCTGAACACATCGGTACTGATGAAACTGCACGACCCCATCAACAACAGAGTAATGCCCAGTGCAATCCAGCGCGCCATGGTGTCTCTCCCTCTGCGCTACAGCCGAAGTGGAGTCTGCCGAATTCTGGGCGTGGGTGTCATGCGCTAGCGCGCATGCTGGTCGTTCAGGTACGAGTTGCACTGGCGGCGCGCACGCATTTTCCGGATCGAACGGTCTACACTTTGCGGGCCATCAATGCCGCATCCATCGCCGCGATCTACCATCGTCAGCCACTGGAGCCGATTGCCGCCTTGAACCGAGTGCTTGCCCGCATGCGCAATCCCCGCCGGCGCTGGCTTGCGCCCTGGCTGGTCTTGCTGATGCTGTGCAACCAGCTGGCGCTGGCTCAGCACGTCTGCCGTGTTGGTGAGTCCAGTCCGGCCTTGATCAGCAGCAAAGCCGGGCATGGTCATTGCGACGATTCCGGTCAGGCTTCTGCTGAGGCGGCGGCCGAACAGCTCGCCTGCCGCATGCATTGCGATGATCTGCCCAAGCTGGCCAAGGATCCGGTGAGTCTGCAGGTACCGGCACTGCCGGCGGCCAGCTTTGTCGGTCCGGATGTCAGCCAGCGGGCCCCTGCTGGCGCCGAGTTCGTCCCACCCATCGATACCGCCTCAGGCTACAGACGACGCCTGCACGAGTTTGGCGTACTCCTGATCTAGGGCAATCCACGTTCGTTCTGCTCCGGCACCGCAGATTTGCGGACTGCCGGTCGGTCTTGCGTATCCGAACGGGATTGACCCATGCCATTCCTCTTGTTGTTGTTGATGCTGATCTTGATCAGCGCCGCGCCTGTTGCCGCGGCCGATGAAGCCGCCACCGAGATCCTGCCGGGTGCTTCGGTCGAGTCCATTCACCAATGGCTGCGCCGCCACAACCCCAGCCTGAGCGCGCTGGCCCTGGATACCGAAGCCGCCGAGGAGCGCGTTGATCTGGCCGCCGCCTGGCCCGACCCACGCTTCGCCGTGGAACTGCGTGATATCGACATCGACCGTCCACGGCTGCTGCCGGGGCAGACCGGCTCCACCCGCTATCTGCTGCGTCAGAGTCTGCCGCTCTGGGGCAAGCGCGAGCTGGCGCGCGAGCAGGCCCGGGCCGAAGCGGACGCGACGGCATCGGCGCGTGACGCGACCGAGCTGGAACTGCTGGCGTCTGCCGATCGCGCCTATGTGCGCTACTGGCAGACCGAACAGTCACTGCGCGTGCTCGAGCACATCCTCGGGCGCCTCGATGATCTGCGCGCGCTGGCCGAGAGCCGCTACGCGGCCGGCCTGGCCCAGCAGCAGGACGCACTCCAGGCCGCGGTGGAACTCACGCGCATGCGCGGCGAGCAGATTCGCCGGCGCGCCGAGGGGCAGGCCGCAGCGGCGGCCCTGAACGCGGCGCTGGGCCGATCGCCGCTGGCACCTCTGGCACCGCCTGAAGGCCGACCCCAGCTGCCGGTGGATCAGCGCCTGGAAGCGCTGCTGGCGCAGGCGCCCGCGGCCCACCCGCGGGTCCAGATGGAACAGGAGCTGGCAGCGGCGGCCGAGCGCGAACAGGAGCTGACCCGGCGCCAGCGCTACCCGGATCTGAATCTGGGACTCGGTCTGATCCAGGCTGGCAGCCAGTTGCGTGCCTTCGAGCTGATGTTCGAGATCGAGCTGCCGCTGCAGCGCACCGCCCTGCACCAGCGCGAACGTATCGCCGCCTTGCGCAGCGAGGCCGCGCTGACCCGTCGCGAGGCGGCGCTGAACCAGATCCGCGGCGAACTGGCCAGCGCCCATGCACGCTGGTTTGGTGCCCGGGCCCAGCGCCAGCTGATCGAAGACACCTTGCTGCTGGAGGCCGAGACCGCCTACGTGTCCTCGCTGGCCAGCTATGGCAACAGCGCCGTCGATTTCGGCACCTTGCTGCAGGCACTGCGCCAGAACCTGGCTGCCGAGCTGGATCATGTGGACGCACTGGAAGCTGAACTGCTGGCCGCTGCCGATGTGCGCGCCCTGACTGGAGATGCACAATGAACGCGAGAACGCTGGCGATGCTGCTGCTTGCTCTGCTGCTGGGCGCCGCCGCTGGCTGGTGGCTGCGAGCACCGACCATGGTTCCCGAGGCCAGCACGGCCACGCCCGCCAAGGAGCCCACGGAACGCAAGATCCTGTACTACCGCAACCCCATGGGTCAGCCGGACACCTCGCCGGTGCCGAAGAAGGACTCGATGGGCATGGACTACGTGCCGGTCTACGCCGACGAGGTGGAAGACAGTCCGGGCACGGTGGCGCTGTCGCCGCAACGGTTGCAGACGCTGGGCGTGCGCACGCAGGCGGTCGAACGCAAGATCGCCCACGACCAGATTCGCGCCAGTGGCCGCATCGAGGTCGATCAGGCCCGGCGGATGGTCATCGCACCCAAATTCGACGGCTGGATCGAGCGTCTCTACGCCAATCAATCCGGGCAGTCGCTGCGTCGCGGTCAGCCGCTGATGGCGGTGTACGCGCCGGAACTGGTGTCGACCCAGAACGAGTTTCTGATTGCCCAGTCGGCGGCGCGGAAATTGCCTGCCGGCGACAGCGCCGAGGCCATGCAGCGACTGGCCGATGCCGCCCTGCTGCGATTGCGCAACTTCGACATCCCGCCGGCCCAGGTGCAGAGACTGCGCCAGGGCCAGGCCGAGCGCCTGCTGACCCTGACCGCACCGGCCAACGCCGTGATTCTGGAACCGCCGATGGTCGCCGGCAGCCGCTTCATGGCCGGCGATACGGTGCTGACGCTGGCCGATCTGTCCAGGGTCTGGCTGGTCGCCGCGGTGCCGACCCTGAACTCCGCCGAGGTCCGCATCGGGCAAGCGGTCCGCTTCACCTCGGCGGCACTGCCGGGGCGCGAGTTCACCGGCAGCATCAGTTTCGTCGATCCGATGCTCGACGCCAGCATGCGCACGCTCGAGATCCGGGTGGAACTCGACAATCCGGACGGCGTGCTGCGCCCGGCGCTGTATGGCGATGTGCTGATCGAACTGGCCAGCGACGAGCCGCAGCTGCTGGTGCCGCGATCGGCGGTGCTCGACAGCGGCACGCGCCAGGTGGTCTTTGTCGAAGTGAGCCCGGGCCGCTTCGAGCCGCGCCCGCTGCAACTCGGGCGCCGTGCGGGCGAAGACGTGGTGGTGCTCGATGGCCTGCGCGCCGGCGAACAGGTGGTGGTGGCGGCCAATTTCCTGATCGATGCCGAGAGCAATCTGCGCGCCGCGCTGCAGACCCTACAAGCCGAGCCCGGGGCCGATGCCGAAGACCCAATGCCGGCGCACGCGGGGGAGCACTGACATGCTTGCGCGTCTGATCGCCTGGTCGGCCCGCAATACCGTGCTGGTGCTGCTGGCGACGGTCTTCATCGTCGGCGCCGGCCTGTATGCGCTGTGGCGCACGCCGCTGGATGCCTTGCCGGATCTGTCCGATGTGCAGGTCATCGTCTACACCGAGTATCCGGGCCAGGCGCCGCAGGTGGTCGAGGACCAGATCACCTACCCGCTGACCACGGCCATGCTCGGGGTTCCGCGGTCCAAGGTGGTGCGCGGCTTCTCCTTCTTCGGCGTCTCCTTCGTCTACGTGATTTTCGAGGACGGCACCGACCAGTACTGGGCCCGCTCGCGGGTGCTCGAATACCTGAATTCGGCCGGCGCACGACTGCCGGAGGGGGTCACGCCCACGCTCGGCCCTGATGCCACCGGCGTCGGCTGGGTCTACCAGTACGTCATCGAAAGCCCGAATCATTCACTCGACCAGCTGCGTGCGCTGCAGGACTGGT
Organism: Lysobacterales bacterium; assembly: GCA_050250665.1. GTDB lineage: Bacteria > Pseudomonadota > Gammaproteobacteria > Xanthomonadales > SZUA-5 > JADKFD01. The sequence goes on from JBFWOF010000049.1 coordinate 20,456, forward strand.
ATGTGCGCTACCAGCTGACCCAGGTGCCGGGTATTTCCGAGATCGCCAGCATTGGCGGCTTCGTGCGCCAGTATTCGGTCACCGTCGATCCGTCACGCCTGCGCCAGTACGGCATCGGCCTGGACCGTGTCAGCCAGGTGATCGCCGACAGCAATCGCGATGTCGGCGGTCGCAGCATCGAACTCAACGAAACCGAGTACATGGTGCGCAGCCGCGGCTATCTGCGCGGCAGCGCCGATCTGGAGCAACTGGTGCTCAGCGCCGAGCACGGCACCCCGGTGCTGATCCGCGATGTCGCCCGGGTGGAGGAAGTGGCCGACGAGCGCCGCGGCATCGCCGAACTCAACGGCGAGGGCGAAGTGGTTGGCGGCATTGCCGTCGCCCGTTCCGGCGGCAACACCCTGGAGATCATCGAGAATCTGAAGCAGAAGATTGCCGACATCGGCCCCGGCCTGCCCGAAGGCGTGGTCATCCGCAGCGTCTATGACCGCTCCGATCTGATCCACCGCGCCATTGCCACGCTGACCAGCACGCTGGTGGAGGAAAGCCTGATCGTGGCGGCGGTCTGCCTGCTGTTCCTGTTTCACGCGCGCAGCGCGCTGGTGGCAATCCTGATGCTGCCGGTCGGCGTGCTCATCGCCTTTCTGGCCATGCATCTGCTCGGCATCCATTCCAACATCATGAGCCTGGGCGGTATTGCCATCGCCATCGGCGCCATGGTCGATGCCGCCATCGTCATGATCGAGAACGCCCACAAGCACATCGAAAGGGCGCCCGAGGATGCGCCACGCCTGCCATTGATCATCAACGCCTGTGTGGAAGTCGGACCTTCGCTGTTCTTCGCGCTGCTGATCATCACCGTGTCCTTCCTGCCGGTGTTCGCGCTGGAAGCGCAGGAAGGCCGGCTGTTCAAGCCGCTGGCCTATACCAAGACCTTTGCCATGGCCGGCGCCGCGCTGCTGTCGGTGACGCTGGTGCCGGTGCTGATGGCGCTATTCATCCGTGGGCGCATTCGGGCCGAGTCGGAGAATCCGCTCAACCGGCTGCTGATCGGTCTGTACCGGCCGGTCATCGGCTGGGTGTTGCGCTTCAAGCCGGCGGTGCTGCTGGTCGCCGCCATCGCCCTGGGACTGAGCTGGTGGCCAGCCAGCCGCCTCGGCAGTGAATTCATGCCCAGCCTGAACGAAGGCAGCCTGATGTACATGCCGACTTCGCTGCCCGGCATGTCAGTCACCCAGGCCGGCCAGCTGCTGCAGACCAGCGACCGCATCATCAAGTCCTTTCCCGAGGTGGAATCAGTGTTCGGCAAGGCCGGTCGCGCCATGACTGCCACCGATCCGGCGCCGCTGGAAATGTTCGAGACCGTGATCAACCTGAAACCACCGGAGCAGTGGCGCCCGGGTTTGACCCAGGAGGCGCTGATCGCCGAGATGGACAGCGCCCTGCGCTTTCCGGGCGTCGCCAATTCCTGGACCATGCCGATCCGGGCGCGTATCGACATGCTGTCCACCGGCATCCGCACGCCCATCGGCATCAAGGTCTTCGGCACTGAGCTTGGCTCGATGGAACAACTGGCCGAAGAGATCGAAGCGGTGGTCAGCGCGGTGCCGGGCACCGCCAGCGCCTATGCCGAGCGGCTGACCGGCGGCTACTACCTCAACATCGAACCGGATCTGGCCAAACTGGCGCGCTATGGCATCAGTGTCGGCAGCGTCCAGGATGTGATTGCCGCGGCGCTCGGTGGCAGCACCGTGACCACCACCGTGGAAGGCCGCGAGCGCTTTGCCGTGATCGTGCGCTATCCGCGCGAACTGCGGGGCGACCCTGAAGCGCTGGCGCAGCAGGTGCTGGTCATGGCCCCCGATGGCGCCCAGCTGCCGCTGGGCGAGCTGGCCCGGATCAGTCTGAGCCAGGGCGCGCCCTCGATCCGCACCGAGAATGCGCTGCTCAGCGCCTACATCTATGTCGATATCCGCGATCGCGATATCGGCAGCTACGTGGCCGAGGCCCAGCGCGCCGTGGCCGAGAAGGTCCGCTTCCCGCCCGGCACCTACGCCGTCTGGAGCGGCCAGTTCGAGTACCTGGAGCGCGCCGTGGCCAAGCTCAAGCTGGTGGTGCCGATGACCTTGGCGCTGATCTTCCTGCTGCTGTACCTGAACTTCCGGCGGGTCACCGAAACGCTGATCGTGATGTGTTCGGTACCTTTCGCGCTGGTCGGTGGCGTCTGGCTGATGTGGGCGCTGGAATACCATCTGAGCGTCGCCGTCGCCGTGGGCTTCATTGCGCTGGCGGGTGTGGCCGCGCAGACCGGCGTGGTCATGCTGATTTATCTGGACCATGCCCTGATGGCGCTGGCGGCGCGGCGCCAGGCCGAGGGCAAGGCGCTGGATCGGGCCGATCTCACCGCCGCGATCATCGAGGGCGCAGTCGAGCGCGTACGGCCCAAGCTGATGACCGTGGTGGCGATCATCGCCGGCCTGTTGCCGATCATGTGGAGCACCGGCACCGGCTCGGAAGTGATGCGCCGCATCGCCGCGCCGATGGTCGGCGGCATGGTCTCGTCGACCGTGCTGACCCTGGTGGTGATTCCGGCGCTGTTTGCCTGGGTCAAATGGCGACAGATTGCCCGCGGCCGTCTTTCGTAGGTCACGTTGGCCTGAAAGGCCTGCGTGACACGGTGTAGAACGAGAAGCGTCACGTAGACCGCTGCGCGATCAACGTGACCTACCAGAGCCCTACAGCTTTCGTAGGTCACGTTGGCCTGAAAGGCCTACGTGACACGGTGTAGCTGCCCAGCCCGGACCGAACGAGGAGCGTCACGTAGACCGCCGCGCGGTCAACGTGACCTACCGGAGCCCCGGCCTTCGTAGGTCACGTTGGCCTGAAAGGCCTACGTGACACGGTGTAGCCGCCCATCCCGGATCAGGCGCGAAGCGTCACGTAGCCCGCTGCGCGGTCAACGTGACCTACAAGAGCGCTTTGGCGAGCGCTTGTTTGCGCGCCCTTTCGCGCCAGGCGAAACGCACGCGATCCAGAGCCGGGATCAGCGGGTCCCAGGCTTCCCCGCGAATGTCGATCGGGCGGCCCTGGTCCGACAGATGCGCGTCGTCGATGTCGCCGGTCCAGGCAAAGACGATGTCGTTGCAATGCTCGGAATCGCGCACCACCAGCAACCGATCATCGAAGACCGCGGCGATGCGCTCTATCGGATTGCCTCCCTGAACCTGATCGCGGGCGATGTTGGCCACCAGCACGCCATTGCTGCGCAGCGCGCGCCGGCATTGCAGATAGAAACGCAGCGTCGCCAGCGGCGGCGGAATACCGACCCGGTCATAGGCATCCAGCAACAGCACGTCATAGCGGTTGCGGGCGCGGGCGATGAAATCGGCGCCATCGGCCAGCTGCACGCTGAGGCGCTCGTCGTCGGGTGGCACCTGGAAGATGGCCCGCAAATCCATGACCAGCGGGCTGTTCTCGACCACTTCCATGGCCGAATTCGGCAGGTTGCGGTGACAGAACTTGACCAGCGACCCGCCGCCCAGACCGATCATGCCGATCCGCGCCGGCGCCAGCTGGAACAGCACGAAACCCATCATCGTTCGGGTGTAGTCCAGCGCCAGCGCATCCGGCGCGTGATTCCACATCTGACTCTGGATCTGATGCCCGGCAAAGCGCAGCGAGGTGGCCGTCGAGGTCTCGGCCAGATAAGGCCTGACCACGCGATCGACAGCGTCAAACTCGGACACCCGGCAACTCCTGACGCAGATGGGAGCGACATTCTAGTCTGCTGCGAGCAGAGCGGTCGCGACGCAGGGTCGCCCGGAGCCGGCCTCATTGCGAGCCAGCTGGTCCGTCCCGAAACCGCCCAAGGGCCATGAAGCCACGGGCGTCATTGCGACCCCGGACTTGATCCGGGGGAAGCAATCCAGACACACAGCCGCAGAAGCACTGGATTGCTTCGTCGCTGCGCTCCTCGCAATGACGCATCAACAACTTGCGAGATGGGCTCATGGAAAGCGGCTGTAGCGCGGCTCCGGCGCGCGTGGGCTCGGGTGAGCACCAACGGGTATTCGCGCCGGCGGCCGCGGCTCTGTAAAGCGCAAGGCGCCGGGCGCCTCGCGTGTGTGGCTTGTGACTCTGTTGACGTCTGTCGACGCGAAGGACCCGGCCTACGCCAGGCGTGGGAGCTCGCTCCACTGTGGGAACGGACTCTGTCCGCGACGATCTCGCAGGCCCAAGCCCGGATCGCGGCTGAAGCCGCTCCCACAGGTGGCCACCATCCCTGCGCTCAGGACGCCTTCTTGCCGCTGCCGATGCGCTTCATCAGGGCGTCGACTTCCTTGCGCATATCGCGCACCTGCTCCCAGATGTCGTGATCCAGGGTCATCTTGTGGTGCAGGGCGGAGACGATCGGCACCAGGGTGTTCTCGTAGGCCTTGGCCATCTTGGCCAGGGTGTCGGCGAGTGCCGGCGGCATCTCCAGCTGCGGATCACGCGGCACCCGCGCCAGCAGCTCGCGGATCTCGCCCAGCGATTCCAGCGCCTTCAGGGCCTCGCGGGTGCCGGCCGACTGTTCGTTCTGCTTCTGCAGCTGCTGGGCGATATCGGCCAGTACCTGGGCGGCGCGGGTGGCGCCATCGGCTTCCTTGCCGCCCTGTTTCATCAGCCGCTGGAAGTTGTCGACCAACTGCTGCCAGCGCGCCGCCTCCTCGGTGCTCGGCTGGCCGATCAGCTGCGCCAGCTTCAGCAGATTTTCTTCGGCGCGCGCGCCCAGGGTCTGGGCCTCGCCGCGATAGTGGTCGCGGATCAGGGCATCGAGCTCGCCTGCCGTCATCAGCGGGCTCAGTTGCGCCGCCAGTTTGACCATGTTGCGGTAGCTGCCCTGCAGCTTGAATGGCGGCTCGGTGCGATAGCTGTCGTCCTGGGCGGCGCTGGCGACATAGCTGGCGTTGACCCGGCCCAGCACGTCACGCACGCTGAGCATGCGCTTGACCAGTTCCACCAGCTCCACACCACCGGGCAAGCCGCTGGGCAGCAGCTCGTCATCGCCGCGGGCAATGCGCAGCACGCTCTGGATTTCGGCGCGCGGGCGTTCGGCCAGCGGCGCCGACAGCGGGTTGGCGGTCAAGGCGTTTTCGATGTAGCTGTCGGCAAACAGCGCCTCGCGGCCGCTCAGCACATCGCCGAGGTTGTAGACGTCGGCGCGGTTGGCGAGCATGTCGGGTATGCGGAACATCTCGCCGGTTTCGGTGTAGGGATTGCCGGCCATGACCAGCGCGAAACGCTTGCCGCGCAGATCGATGGTGCGGGCGCTGCCGTCGATGACCGCATCGATGCGTCGGGTGCCGTCGGCCAGCGAGATGAACTTCTGCAGGAATTCCGGCGAGCAGTGCTGGATGTCATCGACGTAGAGCATCACATTGACGCCCATGGCCAGGCCCAGATTGAGCTTGACCAGTTCCTCGGCGGCGCCGCGGGTGCTGGCCTGGGCTGGATCCAGCGAGGTGATTTCGTGGCCCAGCGTCGGTCCGTTGACGCGCACGAAGATCATGCCCAGGCGATCGGCGATGTATTCCATCAAGGTGGTCTTGCCGTAGCCCGGCGGCGAGATCAGCAGCAGCAGGCCGGAGCGGTCCGAACGCTGATCGCCGATGGTGCCGATCTGCTTGGCCAGATTGTTGCCGATCAGCGGCAGATAGACCTCGTCGATCAGCCGGTTGCGGACGAATCCGGCCAGCGGCTTGGCCTCGAACCGGTGCAGTCCCAGACGCTTGCGCTCGCGTTCGCTGACCCGATGGCGCAGTGCCGCAAAGGCCGACCAGGCTGGCGCGACGGTCTGCTGATGTTGTGCCAGGCGGATCAGGAACTCCGGAAAATCCAGCTCCAGCACACCCTGTCTGACCCGTCCATGCTCGCCGCGCAGCCCCTCGATGCGGGTGTGCAGCTCGACATTGATACGCTCGCGGGCCAGGCCCGGGAAGCACAGGATTGCCGCCGCTTCGAGCACGTTGGCGGGATGGGCGTCGGCCTGCGTGCGCGCACACCAGGCTCGGGCCAGATCCAGCTTTTCGGCGCTGGCAATTGGCGCATTCAGCGCTGCCAGCGCCGACACCGGCAGCTCGCGGGAGACCTGTTCGGCCAGATCCAGCGCGCTGCCGCTGGCGGCGAAACTGGGCAGCGTGCCGCCCAGACTGGCCGCCAGATGGCGGGCAGCCGATTCGATGCTGCTGGCGTCATCGGGCAATCCCAGTTCGGTCGCCAGCGCCCCCAGCGCGCTTTGCCACGACGGCGGCAAGGGCATGCCCTCGCCCCGCGCCAGAAACCAGGCCAGACCCGCGGCCAGGCCCCGCGCCGATGCCTGTTCAGGGCTGTCGAGACCGGCAAACCAGGCCTGCGCCAGCACCCGCGCCGAGGCCGGCCAGCGCAACTCGCCGGCTTGCCGGGCAATGCTGTCCAGCGCCTGGACGATGCGGATGGCATCGGCATCGTGCACGCCGCGCTGATAGTCCTCGGTGGGATGGCGCTGCGCTTCGTCGGCCACCAGATCGGCCAGCGCACTGCCCTCGGTGGCGCGCAGGGCGGCATTGACCGCGGCATCGCCGGCGCTGGCGCGCTGCCAGATGCGCCAGGCCAGATATTCGGCCCGATAGACCGATTCGGTCTCGTTGGGCAGCACCTGACCCCAGACTTCGCGATGCTGCTCGGCCTCGGGCTCATCCAGGGTCACCCGGTAATCGGTGCCGGTCAGTTGCAGCGACAGCCCCTGTTCGTTGTGCAGCAGCGCCAGATCCAGCGGCCGGCGTTCGATGGTGAAGCGCTGGCGACCGAGCGCCAGCGAATCTCCGGAGGTTCCGAGTTCCAGCCGATCGCGCAGATCGCGCAACCCGGCTTCCTTGAGACTGCGCAGGCGCCCGGCCAGTTCATCGGCCTGCACCGCAGCGCCCAGCTGGCGCAGCTCTTCGATCTGCGCCTGGGCGCGTTCGACCAGAGTATCGCCGGCAAAGAAACCGTGCAGCTCGTCAGCCTCGGAGAGCTTGGCAATACGCCGCGGAATGCCGTCGAGCACCCGCGACACCGCATCGCGCAGACCCTGCGCACGCTTGTCGCGCTGCGCCGCGATCTGCTCGCGCCGGGCCGCGAAGGCTTCCAGTGCGGCCTCACGCCGACTGGTCAGTTCGACCAGAAAACCCGGGTGTGATCCGAAACGGCCTTCCAGATGCTCGATCTGGCCGAGCGTGCGCGCCAGCGCCTCATCGATGGCTTCCGGGCTGTCGCTGCGCGCCAGCAGATTGGTCAGCGACTGCTCCAGCACGGTCAGCTGGGCCCCGAACTCCAGCCCCTGCTCCTGCTCCAGCAGACCCTCGCGGCGCGAGCCCAAACCGGCGCGGATGCGATTGACCTCGGCATACAGCGCGCTGGTCTGACCCAGCAGCGTGGCCCGCTGTTGGGCGTCGGTCTGTTCGAAACTGGCGATCAGCTCCGACAATCCATCCAGCGATTCGGCCAGCGCATCCAGCTTCTCACTGATCGGCGCCAGCGCCTTGGTGGACTTGGCGCCGTCCACCGCAGTGGCGGCTTCGTTGAGGCCCTTGCGCAGGCTGGCAAAGGCCGCCGGATCGGCAAAGAACTTGAGCGCGCGCTCGCCGATGCGATCGAGCTCCTCGCGCAAACGGGTGTCTTCGACATCGATCGCGGCCAGATCCACATGGGCCTGTTCGCGCAATCCGGTCAGCTCGCCACGCTTGCGCTTGATGGCGCGGATCGCCTCGGTGAAGTCCTCCGGCTTCTGCCAGAGCAGGCTGACCACGCGGGATAGCAGCTCGCTGACCTCGGCTCGGGCGCTGTCCACCGCCTGCCGCGCCGACTGCCGCGCGCGTTCCAGCTTCTCGTAGGCTTCCAGTGCTTCGCGACCGCTGCGCGCCAGCGTGCTGACCTCGGCGGCAATCTGCCCGACCTCGGCCTCGGCCAGCCAGGGATGGGCATCGACGCAGCGCGCTGCCAGCTTCAGCAAACGCTCGTAAGCGCCTTCGCTGGCGGCATCCTCAGCCAGCCGGGTCAGTTCACGCAGTTCCGCCAGTGCCCGCACCACATTGGCATTGCCCAAACGACCGAGCAGGCCACCGACCTTGGGCTGGGCGCTGGCATGTTCCTCCGAGGCGAAGGGCGTGCGCCACAGCTGCATGGTGTGCAGGCGCGAGGCATCGCTGCCTTCAGGCGTGACCAGCAGTATCTGGCCGTCGTCGAAGCGCGCGTAGCCCGCGGCCAGCAGCGGCTGACCGATGGCGCGATCGATCAGGTTGTAGGGCAGCAGCGCGTAATCGCCCCTGGCGGTGTCGTAAAACACATAGAGCACGTCCTCGCCGCTGGGCGCGCGCACCGTGCGCTTCAGCCGGTAGCCACTGAAATCGTGGCCCAGATCCTTGAAATGCTTGAAATCGCCCGACTCCAGATAGTAACCGCCGGGAAACACGATGCCGTGGTCCTCGGGCAATTCCACACAGGAGTCACCGATCTCGTCGATGCGCAGCACCTGCTTCAGACGCTTGTTGTAGACCAGATAGCGGGTGTGGTTCTCGCGATAGGGCTTGATGCTGAGCAGGATCAGCGTCGGCAGATCGGCGTAGGCAATTTCGGCATCGGCCAGTGCCTGATTCTTGTCCTCGACCGGCTCCGAATAGATGCCGAGCCCGGTGTCGGTGTTGTTCTCGATCTTGATGGTCAGATCGCCACCGATGGTCTCGACAAACACCGTGTCGAGGATGTTCACATGGGCATGCCGGCCGAGCACATGATCCTCGCGCCCCACCGATTGCCACTCGAAACTGTGCGAAGGCGGCAACACATGATCGCGCTCGCCGCGGTTGTCGATGTAGCTGAGCGCGCCGGCGGTGTCGACGGCAAAACGGAACACCCGCTTGTCGCCCGGCTGACTGCCGGTGCGAAAGATCAGCAGCAGACGCTCGTTGACCAGCCGCAGCTGATCCAGCGTGGTCGCCTTGTAGTAGGTGAACAACTCGCGGAAATCGGCGACAAAGCGCTGATCGTCCAGAAAGCTGCCGCCGATGGGCACAGTCGCCAGCCCCACGCCCTCCGCGCCTTCGGCCAGCTGGTACAGGCAGAACACATCCTCGACCCGGGTCTCCTTCTTCAGACCCATGGTCACGTTGTAGCCGAACAGCAGCCGATCGCCCACGCGGACGATGTCGCGCGCCACACAGTTGTGCTCGGTCCGCGCACTCAGCCGCGCCAGCAGCTTGGGTTCGATACGACCAAAAGTGCTGATGCGCTGGGTATTCAGCGCATCGGCCTTGGCCCGCAGCGACTCGGAAGCCGCGGAGAGGCGTTTGCGGAGCAGGTCGAAGGTGGCGGAGTTTGTCGTCATCGCGTGTGCCTTTGCCTTCAAGAGCGGGGCTGGGGACTGGGGGCTGGGGCGCGAGGCCCGCAGTGGTAGGCCGGGTCCTCGCGTCTGTCGACGCCGACCGTGCGGTATGCGCGATACGCGAGGCGCCCGGCGTTTTGTGCCTCAGCGAGGGCCGCGGACGCCGGCGCGAACCACGATCCGGCGCCAGTGAAACTCGCGCGCGCCGGATCCGCGCTACCGGGAGCTGCCGCCCCAGCCCCAAGCCCCCGGCCCCGCCCTGGCATCGGCTCAGCCCTCGCCCACCAGCTTCTTCAACATCTCCAACTCCTTGGTCTTCCCACTCGCGACCAGCTTCTGCATCAGCGCGGCCACGCTCAGATCGCGCACCGCGTCGGCGCCGCCGACGGCGGCGACCAGTTCCTTGGCGTCTTGCAGCAGATCGCGCTTGCCGGCCTTGTGCTCGGCGAAGGCCTTGTTCAGCAGCTGGCTCTTGCCGACGGTGCCGTCGATGGCCTTGCCCAGCGACAGGCTGCGCATGAAGCTGTCGAAGTACTCGCCGTCACCGCCGACGATCTCGATCTTGGCCTGCTGCAGCGCCCGCGACAGCACCTGGGCCTGATCCTTGGCGATGGCCTGGTTGGCCTCGATGCCGCGCAGGGTTTCGGCGTGGCTGTAGTCGAGCTGCATGCGCTGTTCTTCGTGGGCCCTCGTTTCCGGGCTCATCTTGGTCATGGCCTCGAACTTGGCGGTCAGGCCTTCGGACTCGGCCGCGAAGCGGGCGGCAATCGCCGCGGCCTCGGCTTCGCCGCTCTTCTGTCGACCGGTGGCTTCGGCTTCCAGCTTCAGACGCAGGGCTTCGGCCTGTGCCGCGCCCTGTTTGGCGATGGCATCGGCATCGACCAGCTTGACCTGCGCTTCAGCCACACCCTGCTTCTCGCGACCGGCCGCCTCGGCCTCCATCTTGGCCTGCAGCGCATGGGCGTGGGCATCGCCCAGCTTGACCACCGCATCGGCATCGGCGAGCTTGACCCGGGCAGCGACCACGCCGTCCTTTTCGCGGGCGTCGGCCTTGGCGATGGCGACCTTGGCTTCGGCCAGACCGGACGCCGCTGACAGCGCCTCTATGCCCTCGGCTTCGCGCTTCTTGGCCTCGGCCATCTTCGCGGCGACCGCCAGCCTGGCTTCGGCCAGGGTCTGTTCTTCGGCCGACTTGTGCTTGGCGCGCTGCTCGTCGGCCTCGGCCAGCTTGACCTCGGCGATGAACTTCTCCTGGGCCTGACCTTCGGCGAGGACGATGGTGCTCTTGCGGGTGCGCTCGGCCTCGGACATCACGCGCACGTTCTTGATCTCTTCTTCCTGCTCGGCCACCGTACGCTCGACCACGATGCGCTCGCGGATGACATCGGCGATGGCCTTCTTCTGCACCTCGACCGCCTTTTCCTTCTCGATCTGCTGCAGCGTCACTTCGCGCTCGCGGTCGACGATCTCCAGCTCGCGGGCACGGGTGACCTTTTCTTCCTCGATGGCCACGGCGCGCAAACGGTTGTTCTGGGCCACTTCGGTCTCGCGTTTGACGTTCTCGTTCTGCACGGCGATCTGCTGATCGGCCAGCAACCGTGCCAGCTCCGACTTGGCGCGCTCTTCCGAGGCAACCTTGGCTGACTCGGCCTCCTCGCGGGCCTTGGTGATGGTGATCTCGCGCTGCTGGTGGGCTTCGGCGTAGGCCTTCTGGCGCTCCAGTTCGAGCACCGCCTCGGCGGTCTCGACATCCTTCTTCTTGATCCGCATCTCTTCGTTGCGACGGAACTCGTTGGTGCGGATGTTTTCTTCCGCGGTGAGTTCAGTGATCTTCTTGATGCCCTGGGCGTCAAGAATGTTGTGCGGATCGAGCTTTTCGAGCGGGGTCTGCTCCAGATAGTCGATGGCCGCATCTTCCAGCACGTAGCCGGACAGGTCATCGCCGATCTGGCGCACGATCTCGTCGCGGAACTGATCACGGGCCTGGTACAGATCGACAAAATCCATGGCCTTGCCGACGGTCTTCAGCGCTTCGGAGAACTTGGCCGAGAACAGATCCTCCAGCGTGTCCTGGTTGCTGGCGCGGGCGCAGCCGATGGCCTGGGCCACCCGCAGCACGTCCTCGGCGGTCTTGTTGACGCGCACGAAGAACTTGACCTTGATGTCGGCGCGCATGTTGTCCCTGCAGATCAGGCCCTCCTTGCCCATGCGCTCGATCTCGATGGTCTTCATCGAGATGTCCATCTCTTCGACCTTGTGCAGCACCGGAATCACCAGCCGCCCGGTAAAGGTCACCTCGGGCTCCACCCGCATGGTGTTGACGATCATGGCGTGACCCTGCTCCACCTTGCGGTAGAACTTGGCGATCAGCGCGAGGAAGCCGAACAGGAAGATGACGACAACGACGACAGCTGCGATCAATGTGGTGAAAGCGAGGTCCATGGCTTACTCCGCTGGGGACTGGGTACTGCGTTGAAATGGATAGGTGACTTGAGTTGAGACTGGGTGTTGGTCGGGACGCGGGACCCGGGACCGGGGACCCGGGAAGGTCAAGAGCCCAGAGCCGGCGTCGAGGGGGGAGTCGATACCTTCATTGCGCTCGGGCTTGCAGGCGCGAGCTCTGGCTTGCCCGGGTCCCGGGTCCCGGGTCCCGGGTCCCGAAAGTGGCGTCCTAGGCTTCATAAGCCTCCACCCGATAACGCCCACTCCTGGGGTCGAGATCGATGATCAAGGCGCTGGAACCTTTGGTCAGGGTGTTGGGGGTGTCGGCATAGACGCGCACGTTCAGGGGCGCGCCGCTGCCGAGGGCGACTTCGGCCTGGCCGAATTTCTCCGACACGGTCAGTGTCAGGATCTTGCAGGCCTTGCCGAGGATCGCTTCCTTGTTGGCACTGACATGCACGACAAACAGCGGTTTCAGGGGCCGCAGCGCGCGCGCCGCCAGCGGCACCGCCAGGACCAGTGCCGCGATCAGGATCAGGCTGCCGGCGATCCAGGTCGGCAGCGGAATCCACTTCCACAGCAGCGACACCGCCAGCAAGGTCAGCAGCCACCAGAAGAACACCACACCGCTGACCACGATCGAGAAGGGCAGCTTGTCCAGTCCCAGCGCCATCAGCGTTTCCGGGGCCTCGGCATGACTGCCACCACCGCCGTGCTCGGGGACATCGACATCGGTCTCCAGATGGACGTCGGCGTCGAAGTGCGGTCCGAAAGAGTCGAAATCGAGCACGCCGATGATCGCCAGCAGCCAGAACACCAGCAGCGCACCCATCAGCACCGAGGGCACAAAGCCCGGGAAGTGACTCAGCAGCTCCATGAAACTGTTCACGATCTGGCTCTCCTGGCGGGTTTCTTCGGCTGCGATTGTGATTCGGAAAACTCGATCAGCTCGGCGTTGACTCTTTCCTTGATCGCCAGATGATCGGCGGGATCCAGCTGGTAGCGTTTGCCCAGCAACTGGTAATCCTCGGGGCTCAGACTCACCGTCAGCCGCGGCCGCTTGGCCTGGCGGGTGATCGGCAGATCCAGTACCACGCGGATCTGATCGGAGTTCGACAAATTGGCATCAAAAGCCGCCCGGCGCACGGCCATCAGCACCGTCTCCGACACATCGAAAGCCACCTGCACCGCCTTCAAGGCCGGCTGCGCCGATTGCCAGCGGCTGGGGAGGCTGCGCCCTTTCACGCGTCGCAGCCGTAGCTTGGGCCAAGCGCAGCGTGCCCAACATTGAATTGCCGAACCGAAAGGCGGGGCTGGGGGCTGGGAGCTGGGGCGCGACAACCGGAGGTGAGCGCAGTTCTGCCGGCCAAGTTGCACAAAGACCAGCCCCTGCGCCCCAGCCCCCAGCCCCCAGCCCCGCTCTTGACGCTGTTCATGGCACGTCCTTCGACTTCCGCGGCCCCTTGCTCAACTGCTCCATGACCTTGTCCGGCCGCGCATGTTCGAAGCCACCGGTCTTCGACGGCGGCTTCTTCGGCTTGTCCGTTGGCGCCGCTGCCTGGGTGGCCTGGCTGGCAGCCACGGCCGCCCGCGCCATCGCCACATCGCGATTGAACTCGCGCAGCTGTGCTTCCACCCGGTCATGCACGGCGCCCAGGGTGGCGATATGGGTATCGAAACTCGCCGCCATATCGCCTTCATGGACCACCGCGCGGGCCAGGTCGCTCAGGCGATCGCGGTAGCGCGGATGCTGCTCGGGCGCGCGGGTCAGCGCCTCCAGCTGCGACTGCGCCCGCAACATGCGTCGGCGTGCAGCCTCGGCGCGAGCCTTGGCGTCAGCCAGCTCCGCCGCCGTGCGCTGCAGCAAGGCCTGCGCCTGCTTCACCGTGGGCGGCTCCGACGCCGGGCGATCCGCTCCCGGGGCCAGCGCCTTCCATTCGTCCTTGAGCAATCCGAGCACTTCATCCCACCAGGCCATGGTCGCTCTCACACCAGAAAGTCGGACAAGGTGGCCAGCGCATCGCGGCCGTTGTCGCTGAGTGTTGCCAGTTCCAGCGCCATATCCTCCGGCGTGGCCTGCGGGCTCAGCGCCCCGAACAGCACGAAGTGCTCGCCGATGCGACCGAAGGACGACAAGGGCACACTCGGATTCAGATCGAGCAGAGTCTCCAGCAACTTGCCGCGGCGCTTGGCCTTGACGTCGGCATCGCGCCACAGATAGCTGATGCAGAGCAACTGACTGCCGGCATCGGTGATGTAGATCGGCAGCCGATCCACGTCCGGAAACCCGACCTCGATCACCGGCACGTCGCCCGCCATCGGAGTCACGTCGATCGCATCGATCAGCAGATGCCGCTGCAGCAGCGGCACGGTCGCCTCGATCAGGGATACCAGCTTGCGCGGCCTGGCCATCGATCACCCGCCTCCTTGGCGGGTCAGACGCTACAGCGTTACCATCGACGCTAGCTTCACGGACATATCATGTCAAGACATTTTATGTCGAATAGGCCGGAGGTCATGGATTGACATGTTGCCCGTAGGTCACGTTGCGCCGAAGGCGCTACGTGACACGGTGATGCGGCAATCCCCAGTTCGGCCGCAAGCCCCAACCCGACGATGTCACGTAGGCCCTCGCGGGCCAACGTGACCTACCAGAGCACACCAGATCCACGTAAGTCACGTTGCGCCGAAGGCGCTACGTGACACGGTGATGCGCCGAAACTCCGCGTCATCAGGTGCCGGTCCTGTAGGAAATTTCCTGCATGCCAATCGGAATCCACCCGATGCAGACAATCGGACAGTCGCGACATGCTCACGCACCCGACCTTCGCGTACTGACATGTGGGCAACATCCGTCGCCACTTTCACCCAGACACGCTGGTATTCCTGACCCTGGTCTGCCACCGACGCAGCGCTTGGCTGCGCTCACCCCTGGCCAAGGACCTGCTGCTCCGCCTGTTGCAGCTCCTGCTTGCTGAGCACGGCTTCAGGCTCTACGCCTGGGCCATTCTGGATGACCATGTCCACCTGCTCGTCAGTGATCCGATCGGCGACACGGCAGTCTGGGTGCAGCGACTCAAGTTGCTGTTTGTCCGTCGGCACCCCGACCGGCCGAGTCGCGTCTGGCAGAAGCGCTATTGGGATCATGTCGTTCGCGACGAGCATGATCTTCACCGACACCTGGATTACATCCACCACAATCCGGTGAAGCATGGCTACGTCAGGCACTCGGGTGATTACACCTGGAGTTCATTCGCGAAATTCGCAAGACGAGGCTGGTACGCACCCGATTGGGTTGCTATCGCCGTCGACGAAGGCGAATACGGTGAAACATAGGACGCCCTGCACGCAGGCCATCAGCGCCGACGGCATTGCGTCACAGGATAACGCGGCAATCCCCGATTTGACCGCAGGCTCCAACCCGACGATGTCACGTAGGTCCTGACGGGCGAACGTGACCTACCAGGGCTATGCCCCGTAGGTCACGTTGCGCCGAAGGCGCTACGTGACAAGGTGACGCGCCATTCCCCGCCACGACGAAAACCCCGACCGACGACGTCACGTAGGCCCTGACGGGCCAACGTGACCTACCAGAGCCCGGCGATTCCCAATTCGGCCGCAAGCCCTAGCCCGACGACGTCACGTAGGCCCTCGCGGGCCAACGTGACCTACGACTACCAAGACGGCTTACGCCTTCTCGAACACGATCCGACCGCCCTCGGCCCGGGCGCGCACGGTGTCGCGTGGGGCGTAGCGGCCGGCCAGCACTTCCTTGGCCAAGGGGTTCTCGATCAGGGTCTGGATCGCGCGCTTGAGCGGGCGGGCGCCGTATACCGGGTCGTAGCCGAAGTTGCCCAACAGGTCGAGCGCCGATGCGTCCAGCTCGAAGCGGATGTCGCGATCAGCCAGTCGCTGTGCCAAGTGCTGGGTCTGGATGCTGGCAATGCGACGGATCGCGTCCCGGTCGAGCGGATGGAACACCACCAGTTCATCGAGTCGGTTGATGAACTCCGGGCGGAAGTGCTGCTGCACGATCTCCATCACCGCATTCTTCATGCGCGCGTAGTTGTCTTCGCCGGCCATCTCCTGGATCACCTGCGAGCCGAGATTGCTGGTCATGACGATCACCGTGTTGCGGAAATCCACGGTGCGACCCTGGCCATCGGTCAAGCGGCCGTCATCCAGCACCTGCAACAACACGTTGAAGACGTCGTTGTGCGCCTTTTCGACCTCGTCGAGCAGGATCACGCTATACGGCCGGCGGCGCACCGCCTCGGTCAGATAACCGCCCTCTTCATAGCCGACATAGCCCGGAGGCGCGCCGATCAAGCGGCTCACCGAATGCTTCTCCATGAACTCGCTCATGTCGATGCGCACCATGGCTTCTTCGGTGTCGAACATGAAGTTGGCCAGCGCCTTGCATAACTCGGTCTTGCCGACGCCGGTGGGACCCAGGAACAGGAAGGAACCAATCGGACGTTTGGGATCGGACAATCCCGCGCGCGAGCGCCGGATGGCGTCGGCCACTGCATTGACCGCTTCTTCCTGGCCGACTACGCGCTGGTGCAGCTCAGATTCCATGCGCAACAACTTTTCGCGCTCACCTTCGAGCATCTTGGACACGGGAATGCCGGTCCAGCGGCTCACCACCTCGGCAATCTCGTCCTCGGTGACCTTGTTCTTGAGCAGCGTGAATACCTTCTGATCGGCGTTCTGGCTCAGCTCCAGCTGCTTCTCCAGCTCCGGAATGCGGCCGTACTGCAGCTCGCTCATCTTCGCCAGATCTTGAGCGCGCCGGGCGGTCTCGAACTCGTAGCGAGCCCTCTCCAGTTGCTCCTTGATCTGGGTCTCGCCGGAAACAGCGGCTTTCTCGCCCTTGAGGATTTCTTCGAGATCCGACAGCTCGCGCTCGAGCTTGCCGATCTGCTCCTCCAGCTCACGCAAACGCTGCTTGCTGGCCTCGTCCGACTCTTTCTTCAGCGCCTCGCGCTGCATCTTCAGCTGGATCAAGCGACGTTCCAGCCGATCCATGTTCTCGGGCTTGGAATCCATCTCCATGCGGATGCGGCTGGCCGCTTCGTCCATCAGATCGATGGCCTTGTCGGGCAGCTGGCGATCGGCGATGTAGCGATGCGACAGCGTCGCTGCCGCGACGATGGCCGGATCGGTGATCTCGACACGGTGATGCAGCGCGTACCGCTCCTTCAGTCCGCGCAGAATGGCGATGGTGTCTTCCACCGAAGGTTCGCCGACGAAGACCTTCTGGAAGCGCCGTTCCAGCGCGGCGTCCTTCTCGACGTACTTGCGATATTCGTCCAGCGTGGTCGCACCGATGCAATGCAATTCGCCGCGCGCCAGCGCCGGCTTGAGCATGTTGCCGGCATCCATCGAACCCTCAGCCTTGCCGGCGCCGACCATGGTGTGCAACTCGTCGATGAACAGGATTACCTGCCCTTCCTGCTTGGCAAGGTCACTGAGCACGCCTTTCAGACGCTCTTCGAACTCGCCGCGGAACTTGGCCCCGGCAATCAATGCACCCATGTCCAGCGACAGCACGCGCTTGCCGCGGATGCCTTCGGGCACTTCGCCGTCGACGATGCGCTGGGCCAGACCTTCAACAATGGCGGTCTTGCCCACGCCCGGCTCGCCGATCAGCACCGGATTGTTCTTGGTGCGACGCTGCAGCACCTGGATGGTGCGGCGGATTTCCTCGTCGCGACCGATCACCGGATCGATCTTGCCTTCTTCGGCGCGCTGGGTCAGATCGATGGTGTACTTCTCCAGCGCCTGACGCTGTTCCTCGGCGTTGGCGTCCTGCACTTTCTCGCCACCGCGCAGGCCGGTGATGGCCTGCTCGATACGCGCCTTGTCGGCGCCGGCGGCCTTGAGCGCCTTGCCGACCTCACCCTTGTCGTCGAGCGCGGCCAGCACGAACAGCTCGCTGGCGATGAACTGGTCGCCGCGCTGCTGCGCCAGCTTGTCGCTGAGCATCAACAATCGATTCAGATCATTGCCTATCGACAGATTGCCCTCGTCACCCTTGACCTTGGGCAACTTCTCCAGGGCTTCGCCGAGCTTGCTGCGCAGGCTGGCGACATTGACGCCGGCCTGTGCCAGCAGCGGCCGGGTCGAGCCACCCTGCTGGTCCAGCAAGGCCACCAGCACGTGCACCGGCTCGATCAGATTGTGGTCACGCCCCACCGCCAGCGACTGGGCATCCGCCAGTGCCTGCTGGAAGCGCGAAGTCAGTTTGTCCATGCGCATGGGAATCTCCTGTGGACCGTCACGCGGTCATCATTCATGCAACAGGAGTGCGGGTGCGTTGATCTAGTTCAAGGGGCTTGAAAAAGCGCCAGGCGCAAGGGGGTGGATTGGTTGTTGGTTGTTGGTTGTTGGTTGTTGGTTGTTGGTTGTTGGTTGTTGGTTGTTGGTTGTTGGTTGTTGGTTCGCAGGGCGGGATCGGGCTTTGCCGGCCATTGCATGCGAAGGCGATCGCGGATGAATCCGCTCCCACAGGCTCGCCGCACACTGTGGGAGCGGATTCATCCGCGATCGCCTTCATCTGTGCACAAACGTCAAAATGTAGTTCACAGCGGGCCATCATCTCAAAATGTCACACGCCGTCACAAAACCCCGAGCGCCGGACGTCAAGATGGGCGGACCCCTTGGATGCCAAAGCGTCCAGACAAGTCCGGACCCATCGTAGACTCCCTAACGCCAGAAAGGTATCAACGCCGGCTGCATCGGATCTTCCGCATCCGGGGGCTGTGGTCGGATCACCAGTAGCTCGTGGCGGCCGGGCGGCAGCTCTCGCACGTCGATCATGGCGACGAAGCCGCGCATGCCGGTGAGCGGGTCGCGGGCGATGTCGTAGCGGAGATCGGTGAGGGGCTGACCGTCGAGTTCCAGCGGATAGAGCTTGTCGGCCGCACATCGCAGCAGTTCCGTGATGCGTGTGCGCTCCGCCACCCGCTGCTCATCTTCGGTGGAATGCTGCGCGCGTCGCGCGGCCTCAGGGCAATCACGCTCCAGGGCCGCGTCCAATCGCTTGGGCACATAAGGTACGAACAGGCGCAGATAGGGCCCGCGGATGATCTCGCTCGGGATGTAGGGATGACCCTGTTGGGCCTCGCGCAGTTCCCGGGCATCGGCGTAATACACCGAGTCCAGCTCGCGCCCGGCGGCTTCCTTGGGCAGGTACTGCTCACCAGGAAGATTGATCGCACCCGACCTGACCAAGATTTCCACAAGGATCACGCCCATCAACAGGTAGAGCGCACCCAACATCAGCAGATTGCCGCGCATCAGACCGAGTCGGCTGAATACCGTCAGCAGAATCGGATTGGTCAGACGCCCCCAGACCATGACGCTGCTCACGGCGAAAATCCGGCGCAACGCGCCTGCAAGCCAGTGTTGTCGTGGAATACGCGCACCGAAGCGGCGGTCGATCCAGGTGGCAAGAATCAAGGGCACCACAAAGAACAGCAGCAAGCCCATGGTGATCCACGAGTTCTCACTGCCCTTGAGCAGAAAGTGGCCTACGACGCTGCCTGCACCGATCAGAACCATGGTGAACACCATGATCGCCAGCGACATCAGCACCAGCAGCAGGCCGAAGGCGAACACCAGACTGGCCCGGTTGTCGGCGCGATCAATCATCTGGTCAAGGGTTAATGTAGTGCGCTTGGCGTACTCGCGGTAGATCGGACCACGCGGCAGCTTGTCCCAGAGCACACCCTCGGGATAGACCGAACGCAACCCCAGCGCCGCCACCCAGACCGCGCGCGAGGCCAGATGCAACACGAAAGTGCAGATGAGCGCGTAGCTGGTGACCTTCAGATAGAAGTAGAGCATGAACACGCCGTAGTTCAGCCCGCCACTCAGACGGGGGCGCAAGGCGTAGATCACATCGTCGAGCAGTCCAGGCACCTGCAGCATCGAAAACACCAGCGCGCCAGAGAGCAGCAACTCCACTTCCCAGGTGGGTGTGGTGTCCTTGGGCAACTGGAAGACGCGGTCGTCGGTCGACGGAGCCTGATCGTCGGTACTGTGTGCGGTCTGGTCCGATGCCATGCGTGGGATCTCCGGGGACTCGCCCGATCATCGCGGAATGTGACGGGATGTTGTAGTGCGCAAGTGCCAAAGCCCGGCAGAAGCAGAGGAGCAAGCTCCGCTGTACGAGAGCTTCGGTATGCGAGGCTGTGGTAGCGCCGAGCTTGCTCGGCAGGATGTGCGGTTCCTGGGCATGGCGCAGAGCCGAAAAGCCCAGCAGAAGCAGCGGAGCAAGCTCCGCTCTACAAGAGCTTCGGTGTACGAGGCTGTGGTAGTGCCGAGCTTGCTCGGCAGGATGTGCGGCTCCTGGGCATGGTGCAGAGCGGAAAAGCCCGGCAGAAGCAGCGGAGCAAGCTCCGCTGTACGAATGCCACGCCTTCGCTTGCCCCGATGCACCAACTGCGGCGAGTATCCACGGACCGCCAATCGGGCGGATGTCTGGACGTCTGTACTGCCCATGTTGCCGCTGAGTTTCGAGTTTTTCCCGCCCAAGACCCCTGATCAACGCGAGGCGCTGACGCGCACGGCCGAGATGCTGAAGTCACACTCGCCCGACTATGTCAGCGTGACCTTCGGCGCCGGCGGCTCCACGCTGAGCTACACCTACGACACCGTCGTCGGGCTCAGGCAGATCCAGGGACTGGAAGTGGCGCCGCATCTGTCCTGCCTCGGCGGAACGCGCGAAGAAATCCGCGAATTGCTGCAGCGCTACGTGGATCTGGGCTGCCGCCGCATTGTGGCGCTGCGCGGTGACATGCCCTCGGGCATGGCCACGGCCGGCGAATTCCGCCATGCAATCGATCTGGTGCGCTTCATCCGCGCCGAGTTCGACGGCTATTTCCACATCGAGGTGGCGGGTTATCCGGAATTCCACCCCCAGGCGCGCAGTGCTGATGAAGATCTGCGCCATCTGGTGCAGAAGGTGGCCGCCGGCGCCAACGGGGTCATCACCCAGTATTTCTTCAACGCCGAGGCCTACGAACGCTTCGTGCGCGATGTTCGGGCACTGGGCGTCACCGTACCGATCGTGCCGGGAATCATGCCCATCGGCAATTTCAGTCAGCTGAAGCGCTTCTCCGACCAATGCGGAGCCGAAATTCCGCGCTGGATCGAGCGGCGCATGCAGTCCTACGGCGACGATGTCGAATCCGTCCGCGAGTTGGGGGCCGATGTGGTGTCGGCACTGTGCCTGCGCCTGATCGACGCTGGCGCGCCCTCGCTGCACTTTTACACGCTGAATCGGGCCAAGGCGACGCTCAATATCCTGGAGCGGATCGGCGCCTGAGTTCGCTGTTCCGGTAATCGAAACTGCGGGAGTGAAGATCCCGCTTAAGCGAGCGCGTGAGCCCGCATTCGAGGGTCTAAAATCTCGTCGGAATCCAGGAAACAAGGTGCGTTTGGGATTGCGCTGTGGACTTTGTCTGGTGCTGGGCATGTGGGCGGCGGGCGCCGGCGGCACGACGTCGTTCGCGAACGAGTCGATTCCCTACCGTCAATTTTCACCGGTGATCGACGGAAATGTCGGCGAATGGCGAAGCCCGTGGTACACCGGAACCATAGCCGCAGATGACGGGGCGCAGGAAACCGTCCATCGCGCGGAACTGCGCCTGTGCTGGGACCGTGACAGTCTGATCGCCGCTGGTGTCATCCATGACCCGACGTTGATCAAGGCGCCGCCAGATCTGGACGTGAATCTCTACCATCAGTACGACTCGGCGCAGATCTATCTCGACGCTCTCGGCGACGCCGGAGCTCGAATGAACGACGATGATGTGGATCTGCTCTTGTTGCCGGATGGTCGCGTCGGCGTGCTGCGCGGTGATGCACTCATCGGGGCCCTCGCCGGCGCCACGGTACCACAGCGGGTGGCGGCGCCGCTGTCAGTGGAATACGCCGCACGGACCCACGCTGGGGGATGGACCTTCGAATTGCGGATTCCCTTTGCCGGATTGGGCCTGGATGCTGCCGCCGGCCGTGAACTGGGCATCGACATGGTCTACAACGACTGGCTGGTCGAGCACCCGCCCGGCACCGCCGAGGCGCTGACAGCTGAACGGGTGCGCATTCTGGCGCAGCGGCCGAGCGTGCCGGACACCACAGACGAGGCGGTCGGCCGCGACGTATGGCCGCGAAGCTGGTCCGGCGACACCGATTTCGGCTATCCCGATCGCTGGCGACGTCTCAGCCTGAGCGGCCATCCGGGAATCTGGGAATTGACCCTGCAGACTCTGGGCACTGCGACGGCGCTGCTGCTGTTCGGCCTGGGCGGACTTGCAGTGGGCCTGGTCTGGGCCGCCTGGATCCGCGCGCGCTACCGGCGCCAGCTGCACCAACTGCTTGCCCGACTGTCGCCGGACAACGATCTGGCGCCGGTGCCAACTGACGCGACCGCAGACTCGTCGGACGAGGCCCCTGAGCGCGAAAAGGGCTCGGTCCGAGAGCGCGAATTCGCCGAAGCCGTGCTCGCGCATGTGCGCCAGCACCTTCAGGAAGCGCTGACGCCAGCCACCCTGGCCGAACACTTTCACGTCTCCCCGCGCACACTGCAGCGACGACTGAAAGTCGCCTTGAACACCAGCCCCCAGGAACTCGTGCTGGTGGCGCGCCTGCAGGCAGCGCAGGCCTTGTTGCGCAGCGGGCGCTATCGCGTCGGTGAGGTGGCCACCCGCGTGGGTTTCGAGGACCTCTCCTACTTCTCGCGTCGCTACCGGCTGACCTTTGGACATGCGCCGTCAGCGGAAATCGCGGACCATGCCGGAGACTCGGGCCCCTGATCGGGCATCGAACTTTTTGACGGAGATGGCAGGCGTTCAAGACAATTATTGCGCTCTGACGGGCCCCGATCACGGCAGAAATGAAGCCTCCCAGTCGCGGATGGCGCAACAGTCGCTGCAGTCCCCGACATTGGCGCGCGTGTGCTAACGCTGCGACAGCCGCCGTCGCAAGCTCTCGCCCATCGACAACGATGATGGAGGCGATATGGGATGGCGGCGATGTCTCGCATTCAGTCTGGTCTGGACGATCGCACTGACCGGTGCACCGGCTCCCGCGGCAATCATCACGGTAGGGCCTGACGGCACCCACGCAGACCTGCAGTCGGCGGTGACGACCGCACTCGGCATGCCGGGTGCCGACGAGCTGAGAGTGCAGTCGGGCACGATCAACGGCACGACCCTGATCATCGGGAATCTTGCCGCAAACGATCTCAGCATCAGCGGTGGCTGGGACGCCAGCTTCGCCAGCCAGGGTGCCGCGACGGTGCTTGACGCACTTTCTGCCGGGCGGGTACTGAGTGCGCAGCTGACGGGCGGCAACCTGCTGCTCACTCGAATGCAGATGCGCGGCGGCAATTCCGTCGCGCAGGCGGCCACACTCATGCTGAGCCTCAGCGGCACCGCCAGCGCCATCGTCGGCGAACTGAGCCTGAGCGACAGCACCAGTTCGGCCACCGATGGCGGCTGTGTGCAGATCAGCGCCGGCGACGACAGTTTCGTGTCCTTCTATGACAGCGAGATCCGGAACTGCACCAACACCCACAGTACGGTTGCCTTCGGTGTGGGCTTGAAAGTCCTCAGCCAGCAGCGCGCACAGGTGATCCTCGACCATCTCTCGCTGAGTTCCTTGCTGGCGCAGGGCCTGTCTCAGGCGGAGGGAACCGCGGTCAATCTGATCGGCCAAGGGCAAGGCCGTATTTCGGGTCGCCAGATCGCGATACACTCGACCAGTACCGATGCAGCCGCCGTCTTCGGCACGGCCCTGGCGGCGTCGGCGAGCGCGAACTCCCTGATCTCCCTGACTCGACTGGACCTGCGCGACAACCTGGCACCCGCCGCGGCGATGAGCAGTAGCCAGCTGGCCATCAGCGTCGACGATCAGGCCTCGGTGAGTGTGAGCAGCTCCCTGATCCATTCCGGGCCGCAGAGCGGAATCACCATCACCGGCAGTTCCAGCCTCGCTCTGGCGGACCTCAGCAATCTGACCGTCGTCAATCACTCTTCTCGGGCTCTGCACGTGTTCGGCTCACCGAGCGTGGCCGTGCACAACACGATCTTCGAAGACAACGGTATCCCGAGCAGCCTGGCGGCCACGAGCGCCAGTCACAATCTCGGCTCCGACCTCGGTCTCGCCAGTCCGACCTTCCGCGGCGCCAACGACTACCGGCTCGCCCAGGGATCTGCCGGCATCGACGCTGGAACCACGCTGGTGCCATCGGGTCTGGCGGTGGAAGACCTGCCCGGAAGCGATCGGGTGCAGGGTCTGACTGTGGACATCGGTGCCTACGAGTTCACGCCCGACCAGATTCTGCGCAATGGCTTTGAATCCGCGGGACTTGCACCATGATGCGGGCGCTGAGCTTTCTGACCATTCTGATCACTACGCTCCCGGCACTGGCACAGATCCCGGCCTTTCCCGGCGCCGAGGGTTTTGGCGCGATCGCCACCGGCGGCCGCGGCGGAGTCGTACTCGAAGTCAGCACGCTCGATCCCGATCCTTCCGGAACGATTCCGGGCTCACTGAACTGGGCCTTGCGCCAGAGTGGGCCGCGCACCGTGGTGTTTCGAGTGAGTGGCGTCATTCACGGTATCGCCAACGTCGTACACGGCGATCTGACCATCGCCGGCCAGACCTCACCCGGCGGCATCATCGTGCGTGGGCTGGTCTGCGACGGCCATTACGAGCAGAACAGCTGCGACAACCTGATCGTGCGTCATCTGCGGTCACGACCGGGCTGGAATCTGCCTCTGCCTCCCGGGGGCGAACGCCTCGACGATGCCCTGCGCCTGGATGGCATTCGACGCGCCATCTTCGACCATGTGACGCTGGCCCACGCGACCGACGAAGCCCTGCAGATCAGCTGGGCTTCGGATGTCACGATACAGAACTCCATGCTCGGCGAGACCGTGGGCGATCATGCAGACCGCGGCGGCGTGCTGCTGAACTACTCGCACCCCGATCATCCGCAGGACCGGATCGCGCTGATCCGCAATCTCTGGTATCGCGTCGGCGGGCGCACGCCGGAAATCAGCTGCGAAGCGAGCAATTACGATGGCCTGCCAGGCCTGATCAGCAGCTGCCAGAACACGCCTTTGCACCTGGAAGTCGCCAACAATCTGTACGCCGATCCGGGATTTCTGGTCTGGTACAACCGCGATGTAGACCAGAATTCCGCCGCCGGCCCCTATCGGGTTCGCATCAATGCCATCGGAAACCGTTTCCTGGCGCGAGCCTCATACCCATACGGGATGTTCTTGCACGATCTGCTGGATGTAGCCGGCAACGAGCTGCACTTCGCCGACAACCAGTTGTCTTTGTACCCAAGCCTCGCGAACTATCAACTGTTCTATTGCTGCAATGATTTCCCGACGCAGCTACCCAATCTGGACCTCGGCGTTGCTGTCCGCCGGCCGCAGCGGCATCCCTTTCCTCCGGTCTCCTACCAGCCGGGCTCGACATTGGCCGACACGCTGCCTGGTCTGGTGGGCGCACTACCGTCGGATCCCCTGGAGCGGCGCTGGCGGGATTCCACGCAGAGCCAGACCTTTCCGCCGGTCGATCCGGGCACACCCCTGGCAGACGACACCTTTGATCTGGATTTTGATCCCAATACGCCGCCCAACGCACCGCTGGACAGTGACCACGACGGCATGCCCGACAGCTTTGAACTGGCACATGCGGCCCTGGGACTGGATCCAGGCATGCCGGACGCCAACGGCCATCAACTCTCGCTGACCTTTACCGGCATCGCGGGATACAGCAATCTCGAGTGCTATCTGAATGCGCTGGCGGATCAGACGCTGCAGTTTGATTCAATTCTGAATGATGGCTTCGAGTAGCGAACTCAAGCACGCGCCCGGGCGACGGCGGCGTGCCACTGCCGCACATGGGCTTGGCGCTCGCCCTCGCCCATCGCCGGTTCGAAGCGTCGCTGCTCGCCCCACAGCGCTTCCAGTTGCTGCAGATTGCGCCACATCCCCACGCCCAGACCGGCCAGCAGTGCCGCACCGAGTCCGGTGCTTTCCTGTTGTTGGGGACGGCTCACCGCCACCCCGAGCACATCGGCCTGGAACTGGCAGAGAAAATCATTGGCGCTCATGCCGCCATCGATACGCAATTCGGTCAGCGCGCTGCCGGTGTCGCGCTGCATGGCCTGCAGCAACTCGACATTCTGCAGCGCCACCGCTTCCAGCGCGGCGCGGACGATGTGGGCCTTGTTGCTGCCGCGGGTGAGTCCGCAGATCAGGCCGCGCGCGGCGCTGTCCCAGTGCGGCGCACCCAGGCCGACGAAGGCGGGCACGATACTGACGCCGGCGCTGTCCGGCACGCTGGCGGCCAGCTCGGCGCTGTCGGCGGCGTGGCGGATCAAACCCAGCTCATCGCGCAACCACTGGATCAGCGCCCCGGCGACGAACACCGAGCCCTCCAGTGCATAGGTGCGGGCGCCCGCGAGCTGCCACGCCACCGTGGTCAACAGGCCCTGCTTCGACGGCACCGGCTGATCACCGCTGTTGAGCAGCAGGAAGCAGCCGGTGCCATAGGTGTTCTTGGCCATGCCCGGGCGGGTGCAGGCCTGTCCGAACAATGCCGCCTGCTGGTCGCCGGCGATACCGGCGATCGGAATCGCCGCGCCGATCACGGCAGCGTCGCAGTGCGCCACCACGCCGCTGGAATCGACCACCCGCGGCAGCGCGTCGGCAGGAATGCCGAACAGATCCAGCAGCCACGGATCCCAATCGCCCCGGTGCAGGTTGTAGAGCAGCGTGCGCGAGGCGTTGCTGGCATCGGTCAGATGGGCGCGGCCGCCACTCAGCTGCCAGACCAGCCAGCTGTCGACCGTGCCGAAGGCCAGCCGCCCCTGCCCCGCCAGCACCCGGGCCTGGGGCCAGTGATCCAGCATCCAGCGCATCTTGGTCGCCGAGAAATACGGATCCAGCAGCAAGCCAGTACGGGCGCGCAGTTCGGGCTCCACGCCCTCAGCTTTCAGCGCCGCACAGGCAGCCGCCGTGCGCCGGCACTGCCAGACGATGGCCGGCCCCAGCGGCGCGCCGCTGTCCTTGTCCCAGGCGACGATGGTCTCGCGCTGATTGGTGAGGCCAATGGCACTGATGGCCTCGGCCCGCAACTGTGCCTGTGCCAGCACCGAGCGGATCGAGCTCAGCTGCGTCTGCCACAGCCGATCGGCGTCCACTTCGACCCAGCCCGGCTGCGGATAATCGCAGTCGAAGGACTCGCTGTGACTGGCGATGATCTGCGCCTGATCATCGATCAGCAGCGAGCGTGAGCTGGAAGTGCCCTGGTCGAGGGCAAGAATCAGAGGGCGCATGGCGTTCCCTGGCAGGCCGCGGGTGGGCACAGCATCGCGGGCGAAGCGCGCGGCGACAAGGGTGCGACGTGCGGCGCAGACTTGCCTGGAAGGCTCGGCGCACGGATGCGCGAAAAGCGTCCAGACAGGTCTGGACCTGCAACAGCCCTGGTGCCGGTGTCGGCAAAGCAACGCCCACCTGTGGGAGCGGACTCTGTCCGCGAAAGAAGCTGCGATGGGCGATGTAGTAGTCAGGATCGCTATCGAAACACGCCGCCCCCCTCTGGCCAATTCAGGATTCTGCTCCTCCTTCGCGTCCTTCCTGCTTTTCCTTCGTGTCCTTCGCGTCCTGCTTCTGGCAATGATCCGCCGCGGTTCAAGATCCCTGGGGCGATCACACGGACTGCGGTCGCGACGCAAGGTCGCTCCTACAAACGATCCGCCGCGGTTGCCGATTCCTGCGGCGATCACGCGGACTGCGGTCGCGACGCGAGGTCGCTCCTACGAATGATCCGCCGCGGTTGCCGATTCCGGGGGCAATCACGCGGACTGCGGTCGCGACGCGAGGTCGCTCCTGCACTCGTCGGTGCTGTTCGCCCGAGGGCCGGCGCGGCAGAATGACAGGAATCCCCCAGGCACAAGCGCCCATGTCCAACAGCTTCGACATCGATACCGTCATCGTCGGCGCCGGCGTGGTCGGTCTGGCGGTGGCGCGGGCGCTGGCGCTTTCGGGCATCGAAGTGCTGGTGCTGGAGGCGGAAGATCGACCTGGCGAAGGCATCTCCAGCCGCAATTCCGGGGTGATCCACGCCGGCATGTACTACCCGACCGGCTCGCTGAAGGCGCGTGCCTGCGCGCGCGGACTGGCGCTGATGTACGGCTATTGCCAGCACCGGCGCGTCGCCCACCGGCGCACGGGCAAGCTGATCGTGGCCACGCGCGAGGCGGATCGACCCGGGTTGCAGGCCATCCAGGCCCAGGCGCAGGCCAACGGCGTCGAGGTGCACTGGCTGGAGCCGGATCAGGCCAGGGCGCTGGAGCCGGCGCTGCGCTGCGTCGCGGCGCTGGATTCACCCCACACCGGCATTGTCGATGTGCCGGAGTTGATCACGGCGCTGATCGGCGATATCGAGCAACAAGGCGGACGCCTGTTGTGCCGCACCCGGGTGGCTGCCATTCACGCCCAGGACAAGGCCTTTGACCTGCAGACCGCCGCTGGCGACAGCTTGCGCTGCCGTCGTCTGATCAACGCCGCGGGACTGGGTGCGCCAGCCCTGGCGGCCCATACGCGCGGCCTGGATGCGCGCCATGTACCGCAGCTCTGGTACGGCCAGGGCCACTACTACAATCTGCGCGGGCGCTCGCCGTTCTCGCGACTGATCTATCCATTGCCGGGCAGCGCCAGTCTGGGCGTGCATCTGGGCATGGACATCAGCGGCCGCTGCCGCTTCGGCCCGGACATGCGCTGGATCGATGCGCCCGACTACCAGTTCGACGACAGCCAGCGCGGCGCTTTCGCCGAGTCCATCCGGCAATGGTGGCCGGCACTGCGCGACGAGGATCTGACGCCTGACTTCGTCGGCGTGCGACCCAAGCTGGCCGGCCCGGGGCAGCCCAGCGCCGATTTCCTGATCCAGGACGCCAGCGTGCATGGCATTGCCGGACTGGTGAACCTGTTCGGCATCGAGTCGCCCGGACTGACTTCCAGCCTGGCGCTGGGGGAGATGGTGGCGGCGAATCTGGGCAACTGAGGACTGCGTAGTCGGCAGCTGGACACGAAGCAACAAGCGCGGACCACAGCCAGCGGCAGTCATGGATTGACCGGGCGCCGGCGCTGCCCGCCATCGACTACCCTGTCGATTGTCAGAAGTCCTTTTCGCGGACAGAGTCCGCTCCCACAGGCGAATTGCAATTGCCGGCACCGACACCGATCCTGTTGTAGGTCCAGGCTTGTCTGGACGCTTCTCCTGCATCCAGGCGTAGAGCCACCAGGCAAGTCCGGGCTTGCAGAGCACAGCACCAAGGCCAGCCCGCCCCCAGGCAGGAAATGTCCGGCCAAACACATTCGTTGATCGCAACTGAACACCAAGCGCTGATGCGGAGGCTTGTTGACATCCTGTATACGAGAGCTTGAATTACGCTGCTGTCCGACACATATTGCTACAAACCTTAAGCCAAACTCCTGGAGTGCCCAAATGAGTGCAGCCAACCCGGTCTTGACCCGCGCAGAAACTGCTGCGCTGGCCAATACCAAGACCATCCGCAACGCCTATACGCTGCTGACCATGATCCTCGGCCTGTCGGCCGTGACCTGCTGGTATGCCATCAGCAGTGGCGCGACACCGATCAATGTCTGGCTGTTCCTGGCCTTCATGATCGGCATGCCCTTCGCTGTTCAGGCCACCCGCAACAGCATGGCCGGTCTGGTGCTGTCCTTCGTCTATGCCGCGGGCCTCGGCTATTTCCTCGGACCGGTGGTCGGTTTCTACCTGAGCATGGATCCGAACATTCCGGTCTATGCACTGGCAGCCACCAGCGTGATCTTCTTCTCACTGTCAGGCTACGCCCTGATCTCGCGCACCAACTTCAACTTCATGGGCGGCTTCCTGTTCGTCGGTTCGCTGGTGATCCTGGGCGCCATCGTGGCCAATATCTTCCTGCAGATGCCGATGTTGAGCCTGGTGATCTCCGGCGCTGCAGTGCTGCTGATTTCCGGCCTGATCCTATGGGAGACCAGCCAGCTGATCCATGACCCGGAAGCAAACTACATCGTCATCGCCACCAGCCTGCTGGGCAGCATCTGGGTGCTGTTCATGCACCTGATGCGCCTGTTCGCCTTCTTCAGCGGCGAGGATTGAAGGCTGGTTGCTGGTTGTTGGTTGACAGAAAATCAGAGGCCCGCGAAAGCGGGCCTTTTTTGTTGTTGGGATCATGGCGGGCCACCTGTTTCGGTCGGGAAATAGGCACGAGTCTTTAGTCGGCGTCATTGCGAATGAGGTAGCGCGGCTCCGGCGCGCGGCGGATCGGATCGTGCGCACGGGTTGTTCGCGCCGGCGGCCGCGGCCTGGCCCGCCGGGCGCCGCGTGCTTGCCGTCGCTGCGCCCTGCCCGGGCCAGCGGGCGCGCGGACCCGGCCTACGATTCCTCTGGCATTACCCGCGCAGTGACCTTGAACCGGCGTTATTGCGAGTGGGGTAGCGCGGCTCCGGCGCGCGGCGGGTTGGGTTGTGCGCCCGGCTTGTTCGCGCCGGCGGCCGCGACGTGGCCC
>JBFWOF010000050.1:0-48917 GCA_050250665.1 Lysobacterales bacterium
CGCGCTCCTCCGAGACGCCGGGCGTGCTGTAGGAGCGACCTTGCGTCGCGACCAACGTACTGTGTAGCGGCGTCACCGGTCGCGCCGTGAAGGCGCTCCTACGAGAAGCCGGGCGTGCTGTAGGAGCGACCTTGCGTCGCGACCAACGTAATGTGTTGCGGCGTCACCTGTCGCGCCGTGAAGGCGCTCCTACGAGAAGCCGGACCTTCTGTAGGAGCGACCTCGCGTCGCGACCAGCGTGATCCGTTGCGGCGTCACCGGTCGCGCCGTGAAGGCGCTCCTACGAGAAGCCGGGCGTGCTGTAGGAGCGACCTTGCGTCGCGACCAACGTAATGTGTTGCGGCGTCACCGGTCGCGCCGTGAAGGCGCTCCTGCCATCGCCGCCAGCTGATACCCGTCGTCATTCATGCCAGCATCCAGGCGTGCCGACTTGAAGCCCAGCCATGACCGATACTGCCGTCCAGGTTGAACTCGATACCACGCTGCCGCCCTTCGATCTGCTCCCTGAGGGCGCTCGCGCCCGATTGCGGGCTGCCGTCGATCTGCACTACCTGGCCACCGGCGACTGCCTGCTGGAAGCCGGTCGCCCCTCGGAAAAGGTCTACGTGATTCTCAAGGGTCGGGTGCAGGCGGTGCAGGTGCGGACCGATGCCGAACAGCACTTTGCCGACTTTGGCCCCGGCGATGTGCTGGGAGCGCTGGCGGTGATCATGGGCCGCGCCCGTTATCGCTATGTGGCGCTGGAAGACACCCTGTGCCATGTCATCCCGGCCGTCGAATTCAAGGCACTGATCGAGGCCCATCCGCGCTTTGCCGCATGGTTTCATGCCGGACTCAGCGCCAAGCGCAAGCTGCTGGCCGAGCAGCAGGCCCCGGAAGAGCTCGGCCGACTGATGCTGACGCGGGCCGGGCAGGCGCAACTGGCGCCAGCGCTGTTCGTCGATCCGGCCACCTCCCTGGCCGAATGCGTACGATTGATGCGATCGCGCCATGTCAGCTGCCTGCTGGTTGGCGAGCGCGGCGATCCCGCCATCGCCACGCGCACCGACATCCTCTACGCGCTGGCCCTGGCCGGCGCCGGACCGGACTCTCCGGTGGGCCCGCTGGCGCGCAAACCACTGATTGCCGTCGAAGCCCAGGCGGTGCTGTTCCAGGCGCTGGTGCGCATGACCCGCCACCGGGTAGAGCGCGTGGTCGTGCGTGAGAACGGCCATATCCTCGGCACCCTCGGCCTGACAGAAGTACTGAGCCACTACTCCAGTCATTCGCACCTGATCGGCCTGCGCCTGGAGCGGGCCGAAAGCATCGAGGAGATTGCCGAAGCCGGCCGTGGCCTGAGTGAACTGGTGGCGACTCTGCATGCGCAGGGGGCCAAGATGAGCTATCTGATGGAACTGGTCAGCGCCCTCAATTCGCGGCTGATGGCCAAGGTCTTCGAACGACTGCTGCCGGGCGAGCTGCATTCCAGGGTCTGTCTGCTGGTGCTCGGCAGTGAGGGCCGCAGCGAACAGTTGCTGAAGACCGATCAGGACAATGCACTGATCCTGGCCGATGATCTGGAGTGGCCGGGCCTGGATGAGTTCGCCGAACAGTTCTCGGTTGCCCTGGCACAGCTCGGCTATCCGCCCTGCCCCGGCAAGGTCATGGTCAGCAATCCCAAGTGGCGGCTGCGGCAGACACAATGGCGCGAACGCCTGATCCGGGCTGCCGACAACTACGATCCCCAGGCGATGCTGGAACTGGCCATCACCGTCGATGCAAGGCCCATCGCCGGTAACGCCGCTCTGTTCGAGCCGGTTGCCGAGCAGATTCACGCCCTGGGGCGCAATGACGCGCTGATGCGCCAGTTCGC
Source organism: Lysobacterales bacterium (assembly GCA_050250665.1). GTDB lineage: Bacteria > Pseudomonadota > Gammaproteobacteria > Xanthomonadales > SZUA-5 > JADKFD01. The sequence goes on from JBFWOF010000050.1 coordinate 1,853, forward strand.
CGCGCCAGCACTGAACTTTCATACGCCCTTGACCCTGTTCGGCAAGGTCAAGGCCGACGAGCAGGGCCTGGACATCAAGAAGGGCGGCATCTTCCCGATCGTCCAGGGTCTGCGCGCGCTGGCGCTGAAATCGGGCATCGCCGAAACCAACAGCTTCCGCCGCGCCGATCTGCTGGTGGCCGCGGGTGTACTTCACCCCAGCGACGCCAGCGATGTGCAGCAGGCCCTGAGCGTGTTCATGCGCCTGCGCCTGGGCGATCAGCTGCGGCGCCTGCGCCAGGGTCAGGCCATCGACAACCACATCGACGTGCGCGCACTGCGCACGCTGGACCGCGAATTGCTGCGCGACGCGCTGCGCATCGTCAATCAGTTCAAGGACAGCCTCAGCGAGCGCTTCAAGCTGGGCGGGCTCTGAGGCGGGCGACGCGCTGTGCGCCCGCCTCATACCGCCCTGAGATGCAAAGCAGCGCCGCAGGCGCGGCGCCCTCCATGAGTGGCAGTGCCGCAAACGGCTGACGACATGGCCGTCTCGAGAGAATCCGAGTTCGCCAAAACAAAACCGCCCCGAATCGGGGCGGTCTTGGTGTTACAGGTAGGGCGTGATCAACGCACCGGTCGCAACCGCGTTTGCGGCAAACCGGCAGCCTGGGCAGACCAGTCCAGGCTCAGGCCGCGGGCCTGATCCAGTTCGCTCCAGGCGGAGACGCTCCATAGCCCCGGAGCGTTGATCTGCAGCAGTCGCGCCTGGGCCACGCCGCCGAAGCTGCGGGTCTGGACCACGACCAGGCTGTCCTGAACCAGGAAGCGAATGACTTCGGTCGGCTCGACACCCACGGCCAGACCGCGAACCTCATCCAGCGGCAGCGCCAGTCCGGACCATGCGCCATTGGCATTGGCGCCCAGCTTGACCGTCTCCGGTGCCGGTGGCGGTGCGTCCTCGAAGCCGTTGGCGAACAACAGGATGACCGTGGTCACGGTGGAACTGTTGTTGCCGAGGTTCGGATCGGTGGTACCTGCCGGCACTGCGACTGCTGCCGTGTTGCTGATCGAGGTCGGCAAGGGCAGCACGATATTGGCGCTGACCGAGAACACGACACTGCCGCCCACCGGCAGATTCACCGACTGACTGATGTTGCCGCTGCCGCTGGCAGCACAGCTGCCGCCGACCAGACCACTACAAGTCCAGGTCGCCCCACTGAGCTGGGCCGGGAAGTTGTCGGTCACGGTGGCGCCAGTGACCGGACTCGGGCCTGCGTTCGCAGCCGTCACTGTGTACTGGATCATCCCGGATCCGATCAGTGCTTCATTGACTGTCTTGGTGATGGACAGATCGGCAGACGGCGTACCCGTACCAGAGAGCGCGATGGTGCCGCTGCCCGGTGCATTGGCGGTCACCGTCAAGGTCTGATTGGCCGCGCCCGCTGCGCTTGGTGCGAAGGTGTAGGTGAGTGTGCAGTTGGCACCGGCTGCGATCGTGATCGGCACTGCGCTGCACGTTCCACCGAGGCGAGCAAAAGGCGCAGCCGCAGCCGTCAATGCAGTCAAATCCAGTGATGCGTTGCCGGTATTGGCCAGGGTCACGGTGCTGGCCGCGCTGGTCGTTCCCACGTTCTGATTACCGAAGGCGATCGAGGTCGGCGTGATCGTCAGGTTACCCTGCACGCCGATACCGCTGAGCGCGATCGTGCCGCTGCCCGGTGCGTTCGCGGTCACCGTGAGGCTCTGGTTGGCAGCACCCGTGGCTGTCGGCGCGAAGGTGTAGGTCAGCGTGCAATTGGCGCCGGCCGCGATCGTGATCGGCACGGCGCTGCAGCTGCCGCCGGCACGGGCGAAGGGCGCGGCGGCCGCCGTCAATGCGGTCACGTCGAGCGCGGCCGTACCGGTGTTCGCCAGGGTCACGGTGCTCGCGGCACTGGTGCTGCCGACGGTCTGATTGCCGAAGGCCACGGCCGGAGGCGTGATGGTCAGCGCGCCCTGGGTGCCAGTGCCGTTCAGGACCAGCGACACCGGTCCACCGACACTGTTGGTGATGACGATGCTGAGCGAAGCCGCACCGGCTGCCGTCGGGCTGAAGGTGTACAGCACCGTACAGCTGGCGCCGGACGTCAGCGTGAACGGGGTCGCACCGCAGCTGCCACCGCTACGCGCAAAGGGCGCGCTCGGAGCCGGCAAGGCGGTGACATCGACGCTGCCCGCACCCGGATTGCTGAGGGTCGCGGTCAGTGCGCCGCTGGTCGTGCCAACGAGCTGGTTGCCGAAATTCAGCGGGTTGGGCGACACCGCAAGTGCGCCAGCGACACCCGTACCTTGCAGGGTGATGGTGGTGCTGCCCGGGGCTGCGGACTCCACCTGCAGGACCTGGTTGAACGGAGCTGCGGCAGCCGGCGTGAAGGTGTAGGTCACGGTACAGCTGCTGCCAGCGGCGATGCTGATCGGCACTGCGCTGCAGCTGCCGCCGGCGCGTGCAAAAGGCGCCGCTGCAGCGGTCAGCGTGCTGACGGTGAGCGAGGCATTGCCGGTGTTGCCGAGTGTGATCGTGCTCTCGGCACTGGTGCTGCCCACGTTCTGGTTGCCGAAATCGATCGAGTTCGGTGTCACCGTCAGCACACCCTGGGTCCCGTTGCCGGACAGGGCGATCGTGCCACTGCCGGGCGCGTTTGCGGTCACCGTCAGGTTCTGGCTGGCCGCACCAGCTGCCGTGGGCGAGTAGGTGTAAGTCAGCGTGCAGCTGGCGCCAGCGCCCAAGGCGATCGGCAGTCCGGCAGAGCAGCTGCCGGTGGCGGTGCGCGCAAAGGGTGCAGCCGCCGCGCTCAGCGCCGTGACGTCCAGACCGATGGTGCCGGTATTGGCCAGCGTGACCGTCTGCTCGGCGCTGCTGCTGCCCACGGCCTGGTCACCGAAGTTCACCGCAGTCGGCGTGATCGTCAGGTTGGCACCGAACTCGTAGGCACCGATGGTCGGCAGCGTGGCGCTGCGCGGCGTACCGGTGATGTCCACGGTCACTGGCACCGGCGTGCCGGCATAGGACAGCGGCGAACCCAGCGTCGGCAACAGCACCGTGCTGGACGTGTAGAGCGGGTCAGCCGAGATGGAATTGGCATCCTTGCCGGTGGCCGTCCGCCAGGCCGCCAGCGTCAGCTGGTCGCCCACCGTGCTGGTCAGGGAACCGAGCATGGCGAAGTGCGAAGCGGCGCCGCTGCTGTAGAGGTCGTTGTAGTTGCTGGTGAACTTGTTCAGCGGCAGCGTCGAGCTCAGGCCGATGGCGTAACTCCCGGCCGTGGTGGCGCCATTGGTGGGTGCCGTCGAGGTGTTGACCAGCGAATTGTTGCGCAGATCCACCAGCGGATTGGCGCCGAGGATGGCCAGGGCGAAGGCCGGCTGCGTCGTGGTCGCCGAGCCGTCACGGTTGCCGCTGATCGACACCGAGTTGTACCAGACCTCGGTCAGCGCCGTGGTCGAACCGCTGTTGCCGATATAGATGCCGGCGCAGAAATCACCGGCGGTACCGCTGCCGCGGACACTGTGGATGACGTTGTTGGCGATGCGGGTGGTGCCGTAGTTGTTGTTGGCCACCGAGATGCCGATGGTCGAATAGTCGGTCAGCTGAGTGATCGGACCGATGACATTGCCGGTGATGGTGGCGTTGGCCACATCGTTGTTGGTGGTGAACCCGGTATTGCTGACGGCGATGCTGCCAATCGCGATACCGATCGCATCCTGGGCTGAAACCGCGCCGGAGATGCCATTGATCATGTTGTTGGTGATCTGCACGCCATCGTCGAAACCGACGAAGATGCCGGCGCGACCGATGGCCGCGGCGCCGCTGCCGCCCAGCTCATTCGCGGTGATCACGGTGCCGGTGTTCTTGATGTTGGTGCTGGCGCCCTGGTTGACGATACCGAACTGCACCGAGGTGATCAGGTTGTTCTGCACCCGGTTCTTGTTGTTGCGCGTGCCCAGGCTGGCGCTGCTGATGGCACTGCTGCCAAAGCCGATGCCCACCAGCGTGGTGGTCGGCGCATTGCCGGTGATCACCAGGTTGCGCAGCGTGTTGTTGCTGGCTGGATCATTGGCACCGACGGTCTGACCCCAGATCACCGCACTGGAGGTGCCGACATTGGTGTTGGTGAAACTCAGGTTGCGACCGCTTCCACCGGGGACGTTGGAGCCGTCGATGGTGACGTAGTCGGCGCCGTTCAGAACCAGCAGCGCAGTGCTCGCCGAACCGCTGAAGGCCGGAGTCGCGCCGGGCGCGGGCTTGATGGTCAAGGTGTTGACAGCGCTGGCGCCGGCATTGGCGTTGATCGTGATCGGGTAGGTTTCACCGGCGTACAGGTTGTCTGTCAGCGTGAAGCTGACCGCACAGGTCATCTCGCGCGAATTCAGCGCGGCAACGGCATCGGTCAGGGTGGTGAAATCCCCGCCAGCGCCGACATTGAAATTGCCGCAGATCGGGGTCGTGCCGGTCAGCGTGCCGACCACGAAGAAGCCCAGGTTGGTCACCGCAGAGCTGGGGCCGATCACCGGTGCGACCACGGCACCACCGATGCTGTTGTAGGCGCCGCCGAGGGTGGCCGACTGGCCGATGGCGCTGACCGTGGGCGTGGCCGCTTCGGTCAGGCGCACGGTCGCATTGGTGAAATTGCCGGCACCGGAAGTGATCTCGGCAGACCAGTAGCGGTTGCCGTTGATGGCGGACAGCCCGGTGCCGGCGCTGCCGCCGGAGCCGACATCGAAGACCTCGGCCTGGACCACGACCGTGCCGCCGGCATTGGTGGTCGGGTTGACCAGTTCCAGCATCTTGAAAGCGTTCTTGCCCAGCGGGAAGGTATAGGTGGCAGCACTCGCCAGACTGGCCGGCAGCGTGCGCGCCAGGGGACCGTCGACATAGCTGGTGCCGGAACCACCGTTGACCGCCGTAGTCGCCGTATTGCTCAGCGTCAGCAGATTGGCGGCGCTGGTGGTGAGTACGCCGGAACCCAGGACCAGGCCGGTGGTGGTGCCGGTGGTGGTCAGCGGACCGCCCGCCAGGGTCACGCCGGTTGCATTCAGGATCTGGATGCTGAGGGCGCTGCGCGTTACCGGGACTTCCGGGCCGGTGACGATATTCGTCGCCGATTGCGAGTAGACCAGCGTCAGTCCGCCCGTGCCGACGTTGGCCGTTGGCGCCACGTCCAGGGTGCCGGCCGCGAAGGCACCACTGGCACCGCGCTGGATGACCATGGCGGTGGCGTCACCGTTGCCATTGGCAAGCTTGTCGGCATTGGTGATCGGACCATAGAAGGCGTTGATGCGGTAGATGTTCAGATTGTTGGCGCTGGTGAGCGCGACACCCAGGGGGCTCTGCACCGAGAAACTGGCGATGCGCAGAGCCGCCGCACCGAGCGTGCCGGTGCCGGTGTAGGTCTGGGCGTAGGGCGCGCCCACGGTTTGCAGGCCACCGGCAAAATTCACGGTCGAGGTGTTGTTGGTATTGACGATGATCGCGCCGTTGTTGGTGATTGTCGGACCGATCATCAGCAAGGTCTGCGCGGTACCCGGATTGAGGTTCAACGTGGTCCCGGTATTGATCGTCAGATTGCCCCAGACATTGCCCTGGCCGCTGAGATTGGCGGTCTTGTTGTTGCTGCTGTTGTCGATGACCACATTGGGCATCTGGCCTTGCACGCGGAACACGAAATTGCTCGCCGTGGCAGCCGTGCCCACATTGAGCGTGCCGCCGGTGAAATTCATCGTGCCGGTCTGGTTGTAATCGAGCGGCGTGGCGGCGGTGCTGGCCTGGACCAGATTGATGGCGCCGCCGGACATGTTCATGACCACGCCGGTGGTCCCGGTGAAACCGAAGGACGGACTGGTCGAGGTGTTGCCGACGGTGTTGACATTGACCACACCGGCCGACTGTGTGTACGTCACGAAGGTGCTGGCGGAGGTCATTCGGCTGGCGAGGTTGATGGTGCCGCCATCAATCGTGAAGATCGCGGCGGTGCCCGCACCCATGCTGTTGCCGCTGCCGGTACCGATGTTGTAGGTGCCGCTGCTGACCCGCAGCAAACCGTTGTTGGTGGGCGATCCAGCCTGGCCGGATACGGTGAAGTTCGGGTTGTTGAGCCAGAAGCCGGCGGTCGCCGGGATCGTGTAGCCAGCGGCGCCAGCGAAGACGCGACCGGCCAGCGTGAACGTGCCGGACACCTTGAGCGTGCCGTTGGTCAGCGTCAGGAAGGCCATCGGCGCGCCGTCGACACTCGTACCCTGGACCGTGAAATTGCTGGTGGACAGCTCCAGCACGTTGCCGGAGGACGTGCCCTTGTTGATGGTCAAGGTGCGCAGGTTGGTGGTCGCGCCGGTGCCGCTGAAGCTGTTGCTGCCCGGGTTGGTGAAGACCAGTGCGGCACCGGCAGTGTTGCCATTGGTGCTGAGATCGAGCGTGCCGTTGTTGCTGAGATCAGCGCCGATCGAGAGCACGTGCGCGGTGATGGCGCCGGTGGCCGCAGTGGTCAGGCTGCCACCGGCAGCGATCGTCGCCGAGCCGCCGATGGTAAGCGTTCTGGCCACCGCGGAATCGAATTCCAGCGCACCGGTACTGGCGATGTTCAAGCTCAGCGCGGTGGCAGCGGTGTCGACCACCACATTGCATCCGGCGCTGATGGTGACGTCGTCCGCAGCAGTCGGCGGACCACTGGGAGACCAGGTACCCGGCGCACTCCACGGACCGCCGGCGCCATTGCAGGTGAAGGTCGCTGTTGGCGCGCGTTGCACCGGCGCCGATTGCGGCGCGCTGCGCAAGCGATACTCGGCCAGCAGCGCGGCATCAGCCGCGGACAGCGTCTGCTCAGGTTGAGCGACCGACAGACCAGCTTCAATGCCCGGCTGGGCTTGCGCCCATGCCGACGCGACCGAGACCACACTGGCGAGGATCAGGCCGAGCACCACGGCATACCGACGGATGGGCAGCGGCGTCTGCAAGACAGACCGCGGGAGGTTTGGGGGCGTACAGGTGGGCCCGCGCAGCAGTGTCATCGTCTTGCTCCATTGAAAGGTCGAACGTCGGTAGTTGGGCGCACGCCGACGAGCGCGCAAGCAACGGGCTTGCCCGAGAAAGTTCTCTGGGAACGACCAGATGCCGACACGCTCGCCCGTGAGTTCGGCGAGAGCCAGGGTCAGAATATTCCTTAGCCGAGGCGTCCGCTATGTACGTACATTTATTCGCGCAAGCCAGTGCAGACCTGGATTTCGCGACAAGATTATCTCGGCGAAGGCGTCCATACGCGCTAATCCCACGATTTCGCTCACGCGTTCGTCACCCGCCCGAGAGTGTTAAGCATTCGTAAAATTTTGCGCTGACCTACCGTTGGTCGGCTTTGCGCCGCGGTACCCGCGACCGGCGTCAGAGACCGCGCAGAAAACGCCGAAGTTGGGGCAGATTACGGCGACTCACTTCGAGGTTTTCCGGACGCCCCCGCAGCCGCAAGGCGGTCTCGCCCGAGGGCAGTTTGCCGAGCGCCTCGATACGCTCACGAGCCACCAGGCAATTGCGGTGCACGCGCACGAAGCGCTCGCCGAATTCCTCTTCGAGCGAGACCAGTGAGTCCTCGATCAGCACCTCGCCACCGTCGTAATGCACCTCGACGTACTTGGCATCGGCGAGGAAATAGGCAACGGCACTGATCGGCACCAGTTTCATTTCGCCGCGCACTCGGGCACAGATATGACTGCGGTGGCGGCCGCCGCCACCCTCACCAGCCCCGGCGCTCGCCGCGAGCTCGCCGTTGAAGCGCCGCACCCGCTCCAGCGCAGCCAGCAAGCGTTCGCGACGCACCGGCTTGAGCAGATAGTCCACGGCATCGGCATCGAAGGCCGCCACTGCGTGTTCGTCATAGGCCGTGCAGAAGACGATGGCCGGAGGCGACGATCGCAGCGACAACCTTCGCGCCACCTCCAGACCATCGATGCCGGGCATGCGGATATCCAGCAGGACAAGATCCGGATCATGACGATCGACTGCCACCAGCGCACCCTGGCCGTCGGCGGCCTCACCGACCAGTTCCACACCATCGACGCCCGCCAGCAGACTCGCCATGCGGCGGCGGGCCAGAGGTTCGTCGTCGACGATGAGCACTTTCATGTGCGGCTCTCGCGTGACGTGGTCAAGGGCAGGATCACGGTGACTGCATAGTATCCACCCGGCTGCTCCAGTGCCAGACGTGCCGCACCTCGATAGGCGTAATGCAGCCGCTGACGCAGGTTCTCCTGGGCCATGCCGTGGCCAGCGGCGACACGGCTCGTGGCGCTGTCGCTGTTGGCCGGCAGCGGATTCTCGATGCGGATCTCGAGCTCTGATCCATTGACTCGAGCAACGATGCTCACCAGCCCACCTTGCGGCAGCGGCTGGATCCCGTGGTAGACCGCGTTCTCGACCAGTGGTTGCAACAGCAGTGGTGGGACCTGCAGATCGCCCGGTGCTGCGTCCACATCCCAGTGCACCTGCAGACGCTCGCCCAGTCGCAATTGCTCGATGGCCAGATAGTGGCGACAGAGTTCGAACTCGCGCTGCAGCGAGTGATCGGCGACACCGGCATTCAGGGCAGCCCGGAACAACTCCGACAGATCCTCGATCATCTGCTCGGCCAGATCGGCATCCACCCGAACCAGTCCGGCGATGGTGTTCATGCTGTTGAACAGGAAGTGCGGCCGGATGCGTGCGGTCAGGGCCTCGACCTCTACCCGCGCCTGGGTTTCGACCTGACGCCGCCACTGCAGGTGCACGTAGGAATAGCGCAAACCCAGCACCGCCATCAGCAGGGCGATCGCCGCGATGCCGGGCGCAAACTGATCCAGCGTCTGGGCGCTGGCCATGAAGCCGAAATTCAGCGCCCTATCGACAATGAAAGCCAGCCAGGCCATGGAATAGGCCGTCACCAGCAGCAGGCCCAGCATCAGCGCCAGGGCGAGCGCGCCGGGCAGGCGCAGCAGATGGCGCCTGAGCAGGCACAGCAGCGCCACATTGCAGAGCGCTATCCATTGCGCCAGCACGGTGCCGGTGGTCAGGGCCGAGAACCAGTCCGTGTCGCTGGTCCCCGGCGCCAGCACCGCGATGATGACCACGATCTGGGCCAGCAGCATCGCCGAATAGACGGTGGGCGCCTGACAGAACTCCGGCAGCCAGACTTCAGTGGCCGGCAGTCGCAAGGCGTCGAGGTAGCGCCGCCCGGCCATCAATCTGCCTCAGGGCTGCGCCAGGTAGGCCTTGCGCAGCGCTTCCACGCGCTTGCGGTTGACCCCGAGATCGGAGTAACCGACGCGGGAGCCTGAACGCACCTGAATCTGGCCGGCCGCGTCGTCGAAGCGCAGTTCGATGTCGTCGATGAAACGGAACAGACCACTGATCTGCATGGCATGCCAGTAGTCGCCCTGACGACGCTTGATCTCGGTGCGCGGCAGGGTCGCGAGGGCCTGGACCATGGCCACCTCGCTGGCGGCGCGATCGTCGCGATAGGGCAAGGGCGCAACTGCGTGATCGGCGTCGGCGCCTTCGCTGCTGACACAATTGGGACTGGCCGGGCACGGTCGAAGTTTGCCCGCCACCAGATCCAGCGTGGGCGGCGAACTTCGCGACAGATAGCTGCGGGTGGCGAACAATCCGACCACCATCAGAATCAGGGCGAGCACGATCAGGACAGCTGTTTTCATTGAAGGTATTTTCCTGGTCAGCAGCTTGCGATCATGCGCCGATGGCCCGCGGGCGTCACGTTGGGCACGGGGCACGGGGAACGGGGCACGGGCGTGATTTTGGCTATGGTGACAACAATGTCCAGATTTGAACGGCTTGGATGATGCGCAATTGCGAAATTCCGGCACGACCCGCGCCCGAAGCCGGCCATGCCGAGCTCTGGTGGTGGCGGCTACCGGCTGCCGTGAAGCACTCGGGGGCACCGGCGCGCTCGCGCTGGGCCTGGATCCAGGTGCGCCGGCGGCTGGCGGAATACGCCGGTCTGGCCGAGGATCAGCTGCAGATCCGGCGCAGCGCCAACGGCAAGCCGGAAGCGCCGCAGCTGAACCAGGCTTTCAGTCTGTCCCACGATGACGATGCCGCGGTGCTGGCGGTGGCAGCAGTGGACCAGTTGGGCGTGGACCTGATCGGCGATCGACCTTTTGCCGATCCGCAACGTCTGGCGCGCAAGCTCTATGGCGAACAGGAGTACGCCTGTTGGAGTCGCAGCGCGCCGGCACAGCAACTGCAGCAGCTGCGCACCCGCTTCTGTTGCACGGAGGCCGTGGTCAAGGCACTGGACTGGCGCCTGTGGCCGGCGCTGGGCGCCATCCATTTTCTGCGTCAGGGGCAGCTGGCGCGGGTGCCGATCAAGCGCGCCCAGCTGCATCTGCTCGACGGACGGCGCGGACCGATGAGCTACGCCCTCGCCAGCGAATCACCGCTGGCCGCCGTCATTCACCTGGAGAACGCCGCCTGAGCCCGGCGCGCGCCTGCAGAGCGCTGTAGATCAGCCCCACGCTGACGGCATCTCCCAGCGCCGTATGCCGGCCCATCAGCGGCACTCCCACGTGTCTGGCAATGGTCTCGAGGCGCAGATCCGGGTCGGCGTGGCCCTCCCGTACCGGCAGGCTGCGCCGGTAACGATCGGCCAGTTCAACGCTGCGGTTGGGCAAGGCAAAGCCATGGCGGCGGCGGATTTCGCGATTCAGCAGGCCGCGGTCAAAGGCAATGAAGTAACCCAGAATGGGCCGATTGCCCAGCCACAACAGGAACTCGTCCAGCGCCGCATCCAGACTGACGCCCTGGGCCGATTCTCCCGGCAGGATGCGGTGCACGCGGATGGAGTCGATACCGAAATCGCCGCGACCACGCACGCTGCGAACGAAGCGCCCTGAAAGACGCACGCCGTGGGCGTCGACCGGGACCGCAGCGATGCTGAGAATTTCGGCCTGCGCCGGGTCCAGCGAAGTGGTTTCCAGATCCAGCGACACCAGCTCGCCGCCCGACCAGGGCTCGAACAGCGGCAGAAAGCGTGGGTCACGCAGGCGGCGGCGATCCAGAAAGCGGGTCAGCGCCGGGAACACCGGGCCAGCTAGATGACGAGGCGATTGCGGCCGGCTTCCTTGGCCGCCTTGAGCTTCTGCTCGGCTCCTTCGAGCGTGGCCGCAGCCGTCTTGTAGTCCGGGCTCCAGAGCACGGCACCAATGCTGACACTGGCGCTACGGCTCTCGCCCTGGATGAAGAACTCGACGTTGGAGATGGCCGAGCGCACCGCATTGAGCAGCTTCTCGGCCTCTTCCTTGCCGGTTTCGGGCAACAGCGCGGCGAACTCCTCTCCGCCGAAACGGCAAAGCAGGTCCTCTTCGCGCAATCCGGCCTTGAGTGCCCGCGCGACCTGCTTGAGCACATCGTCGCCCGCGGCCTTGCCCCATTCGCGGTTGATTCTGGACAGCTCGTCGACATCGATCAGGGCCAGCACGAACTCGCGGCCGCGACGCACGCTGCGGGCGATCTCCTGTTCCAGTGACTGCTCGAACACGCGCCGCTGTGACAGACCGGTCAGCTGATCGTGCGTCACCAGATCGAAGAATTCACTCTGGGCAGCGTGATCGACATCCTTTTCCTGGGTGAACTGCACCACGGTGCCGCCGACGGTGATGAAGTCGCCGTCCTTGAGTCGGGCTTCGACCACGGGCCGATCGTTCAGATAGGTCTTGTTGGTGGAATTCAGATCGCGCACCCAGAAGCCCGAATTGTCGCGCCAGACACGGCAGTGCAAACGCGAAATGGCGCGATTGAGCAGTCGGAAATCACAATCGGCCGAGCGCCCCATGGTCACCGGCACATCACCGAGCTTCAGCCTGCGCCCCTGGCTCTCGCCCTGGGTCACGGTCAGGAATGCACTCTGCTTGGTAGCGATCGCCTCGGCCAGCTTGGCCAGACTGCCACGCTGAGTGGTCAATGTGTCGAATTCGCGTTCCGCCATGGGCCGATCACACTCGGGGGCGATTCTTATAGAACGTCATTGTAGTCCGCGAGGGGACATCCGCGGCAAGCGAACATAAGTATCGTCGGAGCAACAGCCCGTCTGCCGATCAGGCAAAACGCCGGTTTCGCGCCTGCAGGCCTTGCAGCTGACGGTCAGCTCGACCGCCGATCAGCCGCTCGCAACACGCCTGCAGATCGGCCAGCACGGCGGCCGCGGTCACCCGCACGCCGGCCCCTGAACCTGAGATCACGATCGGCGTCGGTTCCTGGAATTCGCTGCGCAACACCACCCGGTTTTCGGTGCCGCGCGCCGCGGCCAGCGGGTCGCTCTGCGGCAAACGGACCAGCGCAACGGAGGCACCGTCCGCCGCGCTCCAATGGGCGCGGTAGACCCAGCGCTCGGCACCCTTCGCAGCCACCTGCATCTGCGCCGCCCAGCTGTCTTCGTGTTCGGCCAGCGCCTGCTGCCAGGGCAATTTCTCGTTCAGTGCCAGCAAGGGCGTCAGGCCGATGCCCTCCGGTTCGATCGCAACGCCTGCTTCGCGCAGCATGATGGCGAGTTTGCGGCGCACATCGGCACCGCACAGATCGGCGCGCGGATCGGGCTCGGCCAGTCCCTGCTGCACCGCCTCGGTCAGCGCCTGGTGCAAGCTGGCGCCTTCCTGGGTGCGGGTCAGCACATAGCCGAGCGTGCCCGAGAGACCGGCGTCGATGGACAGCAGGCGATCGCCTGCTGCGCGCATTCTTCGGATGGTCGACAGGATCGGCAGGCCGGCGCCTACCGTCGCCGACCAGCCGGCGGGCGTTGCGCTGGCGGCCTGACGCAAGCGGGTGTAGTCGAACAGCGAACCCGAAAGAGCGATCTTGTTGGGGGTGACCACGGCCACGCCGGCGTCCAGCAGTTCGGCCGTGCGCGCGGCGATCTGTGCGCTGGCGGTGCAATCCACCAACAAGGCCGGCCGCGGGCCGTCGAGCAGCTGATCGATGATGGCGTCCGCATGTCCGCCGTGCTGTGCACGCAGGCGCTCGCCAGCGAGTCCGGGCGGCAGTCCCTCCGCATGCCAGACAGCGGCGCGCGAGTTGGCCACGGCCACCAGGCGCAAGAGCAGGTCGAGCTGAGCCGACGCCAGCAGTTGCAGCAGATCGGCCCCGACCCTGCCAGTGGCGCCGATCACCGCCAGTGCGATCTCGCCCTGATCGTCCGCTCGTTTGCTGCGGCCGGCCTTCGGCCAGCTGGTGACCACCGATTCGAGCACCGGTTCATCACGGAAAGCCGCCAGCAGCGGATTTAGGCGCTCGGCGTCCACCAGAAAGCCGTCATGGCCGTAGGCTGTGGTGAATCCCAGCAGCCGGCCTTGTGGCAACGCCCGCGCCAGGCGTTCCTGTTCGGCCGGGTAATAGAGCTGATCGGAATCCAGTGCCACCACCAGCGCCGGTTGCTGGATGCTTGCCAGCGCCGCCTCGGGCGTCGTGTCCGCCGCGAAATCAAAGCGGTTCATGGCCTCGGTCAGCCGCAGATAGCTCAGCGCATCGAAGCGCCGCACCAGCTTCTCGCCCTGATGATCGAGATAGGACAGCACCTGGAAATGTCCATCAGCGCGACGCTCGCGACCGAAGCGCTGGTCCAGTTCAGCCGCCGACCGATAAGTCAGATGGCCAAGCTGCCGCGCCAGTGCCAGTCCTTCGACCGGCGGATCATCTGCCGCGTAATCACCGCCGCGGAATTTCGGATCCCTGCGGATGAACTCGCACTGCAGTCGCGCCTGGGCCAGCGCCTGCGGCGGCTGTCGCCAGCTCGTGGCGATCAGGGCAATGCGACGCACCCGGACCGGCTCCAGACGTGCCCACTCGAGCACCTGAAAGCCCCCCATGGAGGCGCCCACCACCAGTTGAATGCGGCGGATTCCGAGGTGATCCGCCAGCAGACGTTGGTGCTCGACCAGATCGCTCACGCTCAGCTCCGGAAAGGCCGACGCGTAGCGCTGCCCGGTCTGCGGATCGGGCGAGCTCGGGCCGGCGCTGCCATAGCAGCTGCCGAGCACATTGGCACAAACAATGTAATAGCGCGAAGGATCGAGCGTTCGACCCGGACCGAAGGCGCCCGCCCACCAGCTGGCCACGTCGCTGGATGCTGTCAGCGCATGGCAAACCCAGATCACATTGTCGCCAGCCGCGTTGAGTTCTCCCCAGGTCTGAAAACCGACCGTGGCCGCGGACAGCATCGCCCCGCTGGCCAGACGCAGCGGCGCGGCGGGTGTCCAGGTTTGCAGGGCGGGCGGGAGCGGCAGATTCGTGGTCATGGCGGCTTGGGGGAATGGGAAAGGGGAATAGGAAAAAGGAAAAGGGAAGAGCAGGTTTGAGTCGGTGCCGGCATCGGTACTCCGAGAAGGCGTCATTGCGACCCCGGATCTGATCCGGGGGAAGCAATCCAGAGGTACAGCTTCAAAAGGCGTTGGATTGCTTCGTCGCTTCGCTCCTCTCCATGAACCCCTATCGTCAGTTATTGGTTTGCCGTTGTAGGTCACGTTGCTCGCGTAGCGAGCTACGTGACGCATCTCGATGTCACGTAGTCCGCTGACGCGGACAACATGACCTACGTCGGCGAGGTCATGGCCCGCGGGCAGGGATCAGGCAGTCGAAGCGGGTACAGGCTCTTCCCCTTTTCCATTTTCCCTTTCCCCTTTTCCCGCACTTACGCAGACTTGCGTACCCCCACCGCCTCCAGCGCCTGGGCAAAGTCGGCAATGATGTCTTCGATGTGTTCGATGCCCACCGAGACCCGAACCAGACCGGGCGTGACCCCGGCGCTGCGCTGTTCGGCATCGGTCAGCTGCTGGTGCGTGGTCGAGGCCGGATGGATCACCAGGGTCTTGGCATCGCCGACATTGGCCAGATGACTGGCCAGCTTCAGGCTGTTGATGAAACCCTCGGCCGCGTCCTTGCCACCGAGCACCTCGAAGGTGAAGACCGAACCGAAGCCATGGCGCAGATAGCGCTTGGCCCGCAGATGGCTGGGGTGCTCGGTGAAGCCGAGGTAATTGACGTTGCTGATCTGCGGATGCGAACGCAGCCAGTGCGCCAGCGCGTTCGCATTCTGGTTGTGGCGCTCGACCCGCAAGGACAGGGTTTCCAGGCCCTGCAGCAGCAGGAAGCTGTTGAAGGGCGAAGCCGCCGGGCCGATGTCGCGCAGGCCTTCGACGCGGGCGCGGATGGCAAAGGCGATGTTGCCGAAAGGGCCGTCCTTGCCGAAGACCTCCCAGAACTTCAGGCCGTGATAGGCCGGGGACGGCTCGGTGAACAGCGGGAACTTGCCGTTGCCAAAGTCGAACTTGCCGGAATCGATGATCACGCCGCCGATGCTGGTGCCATGGCCGCCGATCCACTTGGTGGCCGAGGCCACGACGATGTCGGCACCGAAGTCGATCGGCCGGGCCAGATAGCCACCGGCACCAAAGGTGTTGTCGACGATCAGCGGGATGCCGTTCTCGTGGGCGACTCTGGCGATCTTCTCGAAATCGGGGACATTGGAGCCGGGATTGCCGATGGTCTCGACATACAGCGCCTTGGTATTGGCATCGATCAGGGCGCGGAAAGCTTCCGGATCGTCGCCATCGACGAATTTCACCTGGATGCCCAGCCGCGGCAGGGTCACCTTGAACTGGTTGTAGGTGCCGCCGTAGAGCAGGCTGGTGGAGACGATGTTGTCGCCAGCCTGGCACAGGGTGGTGATGGCCAGGAACTGCGCGGCCTGACCCGAGGCCGTCGCCACCGCTGCCACTCCGCCTTCCAGTGCGGCGATGCGCTGTTCGAACACATCGGTGGTCGGATTCATGATCCGGGTGTAGATGTTGCCGAACTGCTGCAGCGCAAACAGCTTGGCGCCGTGCTCGGCCGAATCGAAGGTGTAGCTGGTGGTCTGGTAGATCGGCACCGCACGGGCATTGGTGCCCGGCGCCGGCGTCTGCCCGGCATGCAGTTGCAGGGTCTCGAAGCGATATTCCGGTTGCTGGCTCATGGCGATACTCTCGTGGCAGTCTGGAAGTTCAGATGTATAGACGTCTAGACGTCTGTTGGTGGGAATCGTAGGCGAGCCTGCAAAGCCCGTCAAGTGGCAGCGACCTCGCGTCGCGACCAATGCTTGGTAGGAGCGACCTCGCGTCGCGACCGCCGTGCTCCGCTGCACCAGCGAAGATCGGGAACCACAGGACCTGGTGATCAGAGGCGCAACGCCGAGCAGCCCGGAGCGCCTGTAGGAGCGACCTCGCGTCGCGACCGCCCTGTTTCACTGCGCCCGCGAAGACCGGGAACCACCGAGCATTGTGGCCAGAAGCCGAACGCGGAGAACGCAGAGTGGCGCAGATAACGCAGAGGAAAGCCTCTTCAATGACGCTGTGCTTCTCTCCGCGTTCTCCGCGATCCTCTGCGTTCTCCGCGTTGAAGCTCTTCCCCGCCAGCAAACGCAAGGGCTTGGGTGTGCCCTGTGACTGCCCCGCCCCCGCCACGCCCTAGATCGCCTCGCCGCTGGACCGCAGCCCTGCAAGCCAGTAGCCTTCGGCGCGAATGGAGGGTGGAATGGCCAAGAACAAGTTCGTCAATCCGTACATCGAGCGCGGCAAGCGCGCCGAGGCGACGAAGAAGATCACCGTGACCATCCCGGTGCACGTGCTCAAGATCCTCACGGATGAGCGCACTCGTCGGCAAATCAAGAAGTTGCGTCATGGAACCATCTCGGAATTGCTGACCGAGGCCTTTCTGCACGCCTACACGGGTCAGCCACTGCCCACGGACGAGGAACTGGCACGACCGGAGTAGACCTCATGCGGGACTCGGCCCACGGGACTCGCGATTCGACAGGGACAGCGCCAGCGGAACTCGGGTCCGTGGCGGTGGTCATTCCGGTAGGCCCCGGCGATCGCAGCTGGCGCCAACTGCTGCAGGTGCTGGATCAACTGGCCCCGACCCTGGAGCGACGTCTGGTCTTCGCGCACGGTGATTTGCAGTCGCGGCCACGGGCGCCAACCGAGCGCTGGACTGAATCCAGTCGCGGCCGGGCGCGCCAGCAAAATGCCGGCGCCGCCGGAATCGACAGCGACTGGCTCTGGTTCTTGCACGCCGACAGCCGACCTGAGGCTGCCACGCTCAAGGCCCTGGCAGAGTTTGTCGCCCACGACGAGGACGCCATCGGCTACTTCGATCTGAAATTCCTCGACGACGGCCCGGCCCTGATGGGACTGACAGCCGCCGCGGCCAACTGGCGCAGCCGCAAGCTCGGATTGCCCTTCGGCGATCAGGGTCTGGTGCTGCGGCGCGAACGCTTCTACGAACTCGGCTGCTTTGATGAATTCCGGTCCGATGGCGAGGATCATGCGCTGATCTGGCAGGCGCGCCGTAGCGGCATTCCGATCAGACACATTCCGGCGCCGCTCGCCACCAGCGCCCGCAAATACCGCGAGCAGGGCTGGTTGCTGACCACCTTGCGGCACCAGCGGCTGACCTGGGTGCAAGCCTGGCAGGAGTCCAGAGCGCGATGAGCATCGGCCTGGCGGTGTTCGTGAAGACCTCGGCCCTGAGTCCGGTCAAGACCCGACTGGCGGCCACGATCGGCGCTGAGGCGGCATTGGCCGTGTACCGCGCCAGCGTCGCCTGCGTGCGCGCGAGCGTCAGCCAGGCTTCCACGCGTTGCTCGCTGCAACCTTACTGGGCAGTGGCCGAGGCCGAGGGCGCGGCGGCATGGGGCGAGTGGCCGGTGCTGGTACAGCCCGAAGGCGATCTCGGCGCCCGCATGTGTGCGGTCTACGAGGCCCTGCTGCAAAGGCACCAGGGCGCCATCCTGCTGGGTGCCGATGCGCCCGCCATCAATGCCTGGCAAATTGCCGACGCCTGCAACGCGCTGGAACACGATCTGGCCCGTGTGATCTCGCTGGCCGAGGACGGCGGCTTCGTGCTGTTCGGCAGCAATGCCGATCTGTCCCACTACGACTGGTCCGGCGTGCCCTACGGCGCCCCGAATACCGCCATGCGCTTTCTCGATCAGGTCGGCCAGGGCCTGCCGCTGATCCAGCTCGAAAGCCATTGCGATCTGGACACCGTCGAAGATCTGCAGCGCCTGGCACAACGCCCGCCGACCGAGCCCACACCGGCCCAGCAACGCTTCTGGCAGCAGATTCCAGCCTGGCTGGCGTAGCTTAGGTAGGTCACATTGCCCCGCCAGGGGCTACGTGACGCCTTGCGCACCAACCTACGCAACCACCGCTTCCCCTGTGGGAGCGGACTTTGTCCGCGACGCTAGTCAAACGCCCCAAAACCCAACCATCGCGGGCATTACCCGCTCCCACCGGCCTAGCCCGTCAGGATTCCCCGAACAGATTGCCCTGCTTCAGCGGAATCGCGCCCTCGCCATCAAACACGCGCTTGAACTCGGCCCGCGACACCGAGACATAGCGCTCGTTGCCGCCGATCTCGACCTGCGCGCCCTGAGTCACGGCGCGGCCGCTGTCATCCACACGCACCACCATCGTGGCCTTGCGCCCGGTGTGGCAGATAGTCTTGATCTCGCTGATCGAATCGGCCCAGGCCAGCAGATACTGGCTGCCTTCGAACAGCTCGCCCTGAAAATCGGTGCGCAAACCGTAGGCCAGCACCGGAATATTGAGCTTGTCGACGATATCGGTCAGCTGCCAGACCTGCGCCTTGCTCAGAAACTGGGCCTCGTCGACCAGCACGCAGTGCAGCTCGCCGTGTTCGGCGATATCCGCCTGCGCGCGCTTCAGCAGATCGTCCTCAGCATCGAACACATGACCCTCAGCCGCCAGGCCGATGCGCGAACGCACCTGACCCACGCCGTAGCGGTTATCCAGACGCGGCGTGTAGATGCGCGTACGCATCCCGCGTTCGGTGTAATTGTGGGCGCTCTGGAGCAAGACCGTGGTCTTGCCGGCATTCATCGCCGAATAGTAGAAATAGAGTTTGGCCATGCGGACGGGCGCTGCGCGCTGACGATTGACACTAAGGTTGGCGCGCCCGGCGGGATTCGAACCCACGACCCCTGCCTTCGGAGGGCAGTACTCTATCCAGCTGAGCTACAGGCGCGTTGTTGGCAAGTCTAAGGCATTCGAGAACCGTCCATGGTGCTCTACGCCAGCTTCGGCATCCATGCCTCAGCGTTCAAGGCTCGCGAGGCAGTGCCTCGCGTCCGCTGCGCGGACCGCCCTTCACCCAGCTGAGCTACAGGCGCGTTGTTGGCAAGTCTAAGGCATTCGAGAACCATCCGTCCGGCCCGTCAGCGTAGCTGCCGGGCGTTCGATCGGTCGCGCGCCATGGCGCGCAGGCTGACCGCTCTCACCCATGGTGCTCTACGCCGGCCTCGGCCTCCTTGCCTCGGCGTTCAGGTCTCGCGAGGCCGTGCCATGCGGGCCGCGCAGCATACCGGAAGGCCGGGCGATGGTGTACGCCGGATTGCGGGCTTGCACGGGGCGCCGACGTGGGTCGAAATGTGCGTGCAATGCGAAGCGAAGGCTTACGAATTGTTCACAAGGCGTTAGACTGCGCGCTGATTGCGCACGATTCGCGTTAACCGGTGACGGAGGCGATATGCATCACAAGAACACAACATGGCTTGCAGTGGGTTTGCTGGCCTTCGGCTCGATGGCCCATGCACAGAACCCGGCCGTCGATCAGCTGAGCCAGTTTGCCAACTCGGCGACGACCCTCAACAACGCTCGGGCCATTGGCACGCTGTGTTTTGCCGGCAATCGACTGTCGGCGCGACTGCAGAGCGACTGCAATACGCTGGTGGGCGCGGCTTTCGGTGCCGACCCTGCAATCGATACCGCGGTTCGCAATGCGCTGTCGCGAATCACCGCTGACAACGCCACCATCCCGCTGGACCGCTCCGGTCTGGGCAAGGCCAGTCTGGTGCCCGTTGCGCCGAGCGGCAGTGGCCCCGGCTGGGCCGCATTGATGTCTGCCGACCCCTCGGTGGTGGCCATGAGCCTGTCCGGCGACGGTGAAGGCGCCGACTGGTCGCTGTTCGTCAATGCCCGTTTCGATCAGAACGACCGCGACCGCAGCACCAACGAAGACGGTTTCACCAGCGATGGCAATGCCGCCACGGTGGGCGTCGATCTGCGCACCAGCCCGAATTCCCATGTCGGCGCTGCGATCAGCTTCGGCCGCAGTAACCTCGATTACACCGGCGGCTCGGGCAAGCTGGACACGCGCGAAACTGGCTTCAACCTGTTCGCGGGCTGGCAGGCCGAGAGCGGCTTCTATCTGGACTCGCTGCTCAGCTTCAATCGCCGCAAACAGGATCAGGTGCGGCGCATTGCCTATGGCCTGGGCAGCTCTGCCGTGGACCAGAGCTTCGATGCCGATTTCGACAGTGACGAACGCCTGCTGGCATTGACCGCCGGATTCCAGGTGAACCGCGGCGCGGCCAGCTTCAATCCCTATCTGCGGGTGGAACTGGTCAAGGCCGACAGCGATGGCTACACCGAGATCTCGCGCAATCCGACTGCCAACGGTGGCGGCTGGGCACTGCAGGTGGCACCGATCGACGAGTCCTTCAATCGCACGGCGCTGGGCCTGCGTGCGGCCTACGCCCTCAGCGGCAGCAATGGCGTCTACCTGCCCTTCGTCGATCTGTCGCTGATCCAGGTGAATGGCGCCAACAACGATCCCGCCAGCGTGCGCTACACCGGCGATCTGTCGGCCAACGTCAATCTGAGCGCCGTCGACTTCCTGATGGTGGCGGATGCCGAAGACAACAGCTACGGCAGCGCCGCGCTGGGCATGAGCGCCCAGTGGGCCAATGGCTGGTCGGGATTCTTCAGCTATCGCCGCAATTTCGCCGAAAGCCGTTACACCCAGGAGCAGATCAATCTCGGCTTGCGTATGGAGTTCTGATCAGCCGAAAGGGCGCCCAGCGCTACAAGGGGCTGCCCCGCCACAACATCATCCATCGGGCCGGCAATCGCCGGCCCGAGTGGTTTCTGGCTTACTTGAATGAATAGTGGGTGTTCAATCCGACGATGTAGACGCCGGTGTTCGAGCCGCCGACATCGACGCTGTAGTAGCTGACACCCAGGCCCGCGCCAAATCGCTCCGTAAAGTTGTATCCGAAGCCGGCACCGGCGTACAGGTCGGTGCCGCTGTCGCTGTCCCTGAGGGTGGCAGTGCCAGGAACGCTGAGCTTGAAGTCGGCATCCCAGGCCCAGAAGCCGATGCGTCCGGTCAGATACCAGGAATCGCCGGTGTTGATCAGCGCATTCAGGCCCAGCGTGAAGCCGTCGATGCCGACCTCGGCCTTGGCACGACCACCGGCCACGTCAAAATTGTCCTTGAAGTCGCCAAATCGGGTGTAGCCACCCTCCACCCCGAGCGTGTCGTTGAAGCGATAGACCAGGGACGTGCTGCTGGAGAAGGACTGGTCATCGATCCCGTTCTCGTCAACATAGCCCAGGCCGGTGTAGCCGCTGGTCTCCCAGTTGCTGGCTGCGGCGATGTTGCAGCTCAGCGCGGCGACGAGTCCGAGTAGGCACAGCTTGGCATTTGCTTTCATGGGTTTGGCATTCCTGGATGGGTTGGGGTGTTGCGGACGGAAATCCGGTGTTGGGTTGCGGTCGGCAGAATCGGAAAACCATGGGGCCGTCACAGCCACACCCATGGCACTGCCCGGGAGCGCAAATGATGTACCCAGAAGAATGAACACGCAGTATCGGGCGCTTGCGGGCCGCGCCCGTGTCGGTCGTGGCGGCGCGCCGGCACCCAATTCGATAAATGATGACGCTGCAACATGGCCGTCACAAACCCTTCCTAGACTGACGTCATCGCTTTCTCCAAGCGCTCTCGGTCTGCGTCATGAACCCTATGCCCATGCGCATGTGCATCGCTGCTGCGTGCACCTTGCTGTTTGTCACTGCCCCGGCGTCGGCGCAGCCGGCCGCTACTCCCGGTGCTCTTGCGGAGTCATTGATCAAGTTGCGCTCGGAGGTGGAGCAGCTCAACAACGACGTTGAGCTGACGCGCCTGGAAACGCGTACCCAGCTGGCGGCGCTGTCGGCTCAGAAGGCCGAACTTCAAGCCGGCGTCAATCGCGCCGAACTGAACGCGCGCAAGCTGCGCGAGGATCTGGCCAAGAAGCAGGCCGAAGCCGTATCGGCCGGCGTTGCTGGCGATGCGCTCAAGCCGGTGTTGATGAGCGCGCTGCAGCAACTGCGTCAGCGCATTGCCGCCGGCCTGCCCTTCAAGCAGGCCGAAAGGCTGGCGGAACTGGACGAACTCAAGCGCCAGATCGAATCGGGCACGCTGGCCACGCCGCGCGCGGCCAACCGCCTGTGGGCCTTTTACGAAGACGAGTTCCGGATCACCCGCGAGAACGGCATTTACAGCCAGACCATCCCATGGGACGGCGCCGAGGTGCTGGCGGACGTGGCCAAGGTCGGTTCGATGATGCTGTTCTTCCGCCTCGGCGACGGCCGTGTCGGCATGGCCAAGGCGGGCGGTGGCGACTGGCGCTTCGAAGTGTTGACCGATCCCGCCGATCAGAAGCGCGTGCTCGCTTATTTTGACGCCCTCGGCAAGCAGATACGCCAGGGCTGGTTCGAACTGCCCAATGCGCTGGCCGGAGGTGTGCAATGAAGCGCGCGAAGTTCTGCCTGATGGCGCTGTGCCTGCTGATCGCCGGCAGCGTGTCCGCGCAGAAGCCGGAGGCAACCGCGACAGCAGCCACACCGGCACCGGCGCCAGCCGCGGCGCCGACGCTGCCGACGGCCAAGCCGGTGTCGGTGGATGAAGCCTATCGCAAGGAATTCGCCTTCCTGTCGGCGCAGAAGCGCGAGCTGGCGGCGCAACTGCAGCAGATGCAGCGCAGCTCAGCGCAGCAGCAAGCGACGCTGAATTCAGACATCGCCGCGCTCGAATCGCGGGTGCTGGCGCTCGACAACGAAACCAGCCGACTGGCCGAAGAATCGAACCTGGCCGAAGAAGCCGCCATCAACAACGAAGAAACCAGCAACCTGCTGGCCGCCACGTTCGCCCAGGCCGGCGCCACGCTGGAAGGCTATGGCATCGAGCTGATGAAGTCGGAACCCTTTGCCGCGCTGGCGGATGGCGACAAGACCGCGCAGATGTTCGCCGCTGCCGACCGCAAGCTGGG
Source organism: Lysobacterales bacterium (assembly GCA_050250665.1). Taxonomy (GTDB): domain Bacteria; phylum Pseudomonadota; class Gammaproteobacteria; order Xanthomonadales; family SZUA-5; genus JADKFD01. The sequence continues at coordinate 24,985 of JBFWOF010000050.1, forward strand.
TGAGTTGTCGAGCGTGCGCAAGGAATCCGGCAGCTTCTTCCTGGCCGACGGCACCCAGGTCGAAGGTACGCTGCTGCGCCTGGGCAATATCGCCGTCTACGGCATCAGTGATCAGGGCGCCGGCGCCCTGGTACCGGCCGGCGGCGGCCAGTTCAAGCTCTGGCGCGAGCCCTCGGCCGAGATCGCCAAGGCGCTGGCGGCCGGCCAGAGCCCGGACGTGCTGCCGGTGTTCGTGTTCGAGAGCGCGGCCTCGGCCATCGCCGAACCGGAGAAGAAGACCGTCAGTGGCGAAGTCGCCAAGGGCGGCCCGATCGGCTATGTGATCCTGGCGCTCGGTGCCATCGCCATGGTGCTGGTGGTGCTGCGCGCGATCTTCCTGTCCCAGGCCGGCGCCGCCGTACAGCCGACCATCGCCGCCGCAGCGCCGTTGGTGCGCCAGCATCGCGCCGCCGAAGCCATCGATGCGGTGAAGCAACGCAAGGGCTCGGCCGCGCGTGTGGTCACCGCCGCGCTGCGCAATATCGAGCGTGAGCGCGAGCATCTGGAAGACATCATTTCCGAAGCCATCCTGCACGAGAGCACGCGCCTCAACCGTTTCGGTTCGATCATCCTGATGGTCGCCGCGGTGGCGCCGCTGCTGGGGCTGCTCGGCACCGTGACCGGCATGATCCAGACCTTCGATGTGATCACCGAATTTGGCACCAGCGATCCCAAGCTGCTGGCCGGCGGCATCGCCACCGCACTGGTGACCACCGAGCTTGGCCTGATCGTGGCCATTCCCTGCCTGCTGCTCGGCAACCTGCTGTCGGGCTGGGCCGAGCGCATCAAGGACGATATGGAACAGGGCGCGATCAAGGTCATCAACATGTACCAGGAGCGTCGCGACAACACGCTCTCGGCGAAGGCGGCCTGAGAGCGCAATGATCGGCGATCGCGTCCATAGCGTAGGCAGCGCCGCCGAGGCCATCGGCGCCTACCTGCAGAACGGCGGGCTGGTGATGCCGCCGCTGGTGCTGTGTGTGGTGGTGCTGTGGTTCGCCATCGGCTGGCGCTGGGTCACGCTCAATCGTGGCGGCGCCAAGAGTGTGCGCGTGCTGATCAACAATCGCCTGCGTGACAAGCCGCGAGTGCTCAAGGGCATCGTCGATACCGCGGTCAATCAGGGCGTGGCCCTGTGGGCGGAGCACAAGCCCTATCTGCGCGAGCGTCTGGACGAGGCCTTCGGGAGTTATCAGAGCGAGATCAAGCGCTACGCGATGGTGGTGTCGACCATCGTCGCCATCGCTCCGCTGCTGGGGCTGCTCGGCACCGTGATCGGCATGATCGAGACCTTCAATTCGCTCGGCGACATGACCCTGTTCAGCCAGACCGGCGGCATCGCCGGCGGTATCGCCACCGCGCTGTTCACCACCCAGATGGGGCTGGTCGTCGCCGTGCCCGGTTACATCGTCAAGAGCGTGCTCGATCGACGTCAGCGCCAGATCGAGCACGACCTTGCCCAGATCAAAGACATCTTGTGCTCGCTCTCACCGGCGCGCCCGGAGATTCACGAATGAGCTTTCGCCGCCACCAGGACAAGCCCGCCGAAGGCGGTGTCGATCTGACGCCGATGATCGACATGACCTTCATCCTGCTGATCTTCTTCATGGTCAGTACCACCTTCGTCAAGGACATGAAGGTCGATATCGACCGCCCCGGCGCGACGGCCACCCAGGTGGCCTCGACCAAGGCCGTGCGCGTCTACATCGACAAACAGGGCCAGACCTACATCGACGGCGAGCCGGTGCAGATCTGGACCCTGCAGAGCCGCATCCGTGATCAGATCAAGGGCATGACCAGCAAGAGCGTGCTGGTGGTGACTGACGAGTTGGTGCCTTCCGGCCGCTTGGTCGAAGTCGTCGATCAGGCTCGGCTGGCCGGCGCCGAGGATATCGGCGTGGCGACGTCGGTTGAGGCTGGGGAAGGGTGATGGACCGGCTGCGCCATTCCATGGGGCACCGTCTGTGGGAGCGGGCTCTGCCCGCGACGCCGCTTCTGTGGGAGCAGGCTCTGCCTGCGATCTTGAGCCGCCGATCGCGGACGGAGTCCGCTCCCACAGAAGCCAGAGCATCGCGGACGGAGTCCGCTCCCACAGAGGCTGTCGGGATGGCGCGACCATGATCGCCTCGCGCTCCCGTCGCCTCAGTGCCGCGCTGCTCAGCATGGTCATCGGACTGCTGCTGGTCTCGACCTCGATCATCTGGATGAACCGCAAGCTTGATCTGAAAGGCGGCGAATCGGGTACCGCGATCTCGCAGATCGTGGCCGAGAAGAAGGAAAAACCCAAGCCCAAGCGTGAGGTGCAAAAGCGCGAGCCGCCCAAGCGCCAGCCCAAGCGGGCGCCGGCACCGCCGTCGGCGAATCTGGGCTCGGCGCTGGCTGGCCTCGATTTTGGTCTGCCGCAATACGAATCCGAAGATCTGTCAGCACTGGGCGGCAATCTGCTGGGTGACGGCAAGGACGTGGTCATGACCGATTCCTCGGTCGATGTGCCGCCGCGCCCGATGGTGCAGAGCGCCATCCCCTACCCGCTGCGCGCCAAGGCCCAGGGCGTCGAAGGCTATGTACTGCTGAGCGTGCTGATCAGCCCCACCGGTCAGGTCGAACGCGTCAAGGTGCTCGAATCCCAGCCAGCCGGCGTCTTCGAGGCCGCCGCCGAAGCCGGCGTCAAGAGCTGGAAATTCGAACCCGCCCAGTACCAGGGACAAGCCGTACGCGTTTGGGCCACGCAACGGGTGAGGTTTGATTTGTCATGAGTGCCAACGGTGTCGCGAAAATCGGGCTGTGCGGCGAGCAGGGTCAAACGTCAAACGTGAAACGTCAATGGGTGCGCGGCGAGATTGCGGAATTGACGCCGAGCTCTGGCGCTCTCGTCAGGTCGGGTAAAACGTCAAACGTAAAACGTCAATTTTGCACCGGCGACACCGCCACTCCTCGCTCCTATTTACGTTTTACGTTTTACGTTTTACAGCGACTCGCTATGGCGCTTGGTCTGAGCCAAGTTGCCTCCAGCACCCAGCACCCCCCTTCACGTTTTACGTTTTACGTTTTACAGCGACTGGCGATGGCGCTTGGCCTGAGCCGAGTTGCCTCCAGCACCCAGCGCACCCCTTCACGTTTCACGTTTTACGTTTTACAGCGACTCGCGATGGCGCTTGGTCTGAGCCAAGTTGCCTCCAGCACCCAGCACCCCCCTTCACGTTTTACGTTTTACGTTTTACAGAGACTCGCGATGGCGCTTGGCCTGAGCCGAGTTGCCTCCAGCACCCAGCGCACCCCTTCACGTTTTACGTTTCACGTTTTACTTCTGCTCGCCTCAGTGCTGCTCACAGCCACATCGCTCCCGACCTACGCCAAGGCAGCACCCGATCAACCCGACTTCCTCGAACTTGCCGCGGTGCTGACCTCCGACGGCAATTACGACAAGGCGGCGATCGAGTACGCCAAGGTGGATGCGGCGGATCCTGAACTGGATGCGATCAAGTACCACACGCTGGGCGGGCTGATTGCCTTGAACCAGCAGCAGCCCAAGGCGGCGGTCAGTGCATTCGACAAGGCCATCGCGGCGGGGCAATCCGAGCCGACCATCTACCTGTATCTGGCGCAGGCGCAGTTCGGGCTGGAACGCTACGCCGATGTGCTGCAGACGCTGGACCGCGCCGGTGCGGCTTTCGACACGCTGGCGCCGGTGTTTCTGATGCGGGCGCAGGCGCACTGGCTGCTGAAGGATCACACCCGGGCTTTTGCGGTGCTGGCCGATGGCGCCCGGCGCTTTCCGGCCAACACCCAGTTTCTGCGCCGCGAGGTCTTCTTCCTGATGGAACTGGGTCTGTTCCAGGAAGCGGCCGCCCGCGGGCAGCAGTACCTGGCCGTCGCCGAAGGCAAGGAAGAGGACTACGTGGCCATCGGCAATGCGCTGAAGCGTGCCCGGCAGTTCGAGGGGGCGCTGCTGTTTCTGGAATCGGCCAGACTGAAGTTTCCGGACAGCCTGAATGTGGTCAAGGTGCTCGCCGCCACCTATCTGGAAAAGGGCGAGCCACTGGCCGCGGGTGAGTTGATGTACCGCGCCAGCTTGAGCGATCCCACACTGAAGCCGGAAGCCGCCGAACTGTTCCGCCGCGCCAAGCTCTATGCACGGGCGCTGGCGGTCAATGCGCAGATCGAAGACCAGCCGCTGAAGCTGAAGCAGCGCCTGGGAATATTGATCGAGCTGGGCCGTTTTGCCGAAGTCCGCGGCATGGGACTGGCGCTGACGCGCACCCGTCTGCTGGAAGACGAAGACGTGCGCTACGCGCTGGCCTATGCCCTGTTCAAGGAAGGCGATTTCGCCGCCGCCGAGGCCCACCTGGCCAAGCTGACCAAGCCCGATCTGTTCCGCAAGGCCACCGAATTGCGGCAGTCCATGCAGGACTGCGCGGCCGAGCGCTGGCGTTGTGTTTGAGGCCTGGCTCCTGTGGGAGCGGGCTCTGCCCGCGATCTGGGGGTCAGCAAGAGCATCGCGGGCAGAGCCCGCTCCCACAGGTGGCGGTTCGAGCCCAACCGAACCCCCAGGCCCGCAGGTCACGTTGGCCGCGCAGCGAGCTACGTGACACGGCGAAACCCCGGTTTCCGGGCGGAGCCAGACACCAGAGTCAGCTGGCGCAAGCGCAGATGACCTACGACAGACGAGGCGCCACGTTTGGCGCAGAACCACGGCAACGAGAAACCCATGCGCAAGCCAACCCGAAATCGCCAGACGCCACGCCGCACCCTGCTGGCGCTGATGCTGTCCGCCGCCTTGATGGCGCAGGCGCAGACGCCGGAGCGCGCGCTGGTCGATGTCTATGGTTTTGATGCAGTCGCCGGACCCACCGCCGACTACCGTTTGCGCGTGGATGGCGTCGAGCAGCAGCCGAACGAATACGGCGCGCTGCGTCTGGACCTGAGCAGTGGCGAGCACCAGCTGGAAATCCTGCGCCAGGGTCAGGTGGTCACGACGCTGCCGCTGACCACCAAGGCCGGCGAGATCGCCGAACTGATCATCAATTTCGAGCGCGACAGCCAGGCCAGCGTCAGCCTGGAAAGCTCGGCCCAGTCCAGCCAGGATCTGGCCGAACAGGAAGTCATTGCTGATCCGGGCACGCTGGAAGGGCAAATCATCAACGCCGAAAACGGCAAGCCGGTCGCCGGCGCGCGGGTCTATATCGCCGGCACGCCGATCGATCTGACCACCGACGCCGAGGGTCGCTTCAAGGCCGATCTGCCGGGCGGCAGCTATTCGGTATCGATCCTGGCACCGAGTTTCGCCTCGCAGACGCTGGATGCGGTCGAGATACCGGCCAAGGGCAAGGCGACACGCAACATCGAACTGACGCCAGCGGGGCTGGAGCTGGCGGAGTTCGTCGTGACCGAGCCCTATGTCGAGGGCTCGCTGGCGGCATTCGTGGAAGAGAAGCGCACCTCCAGCGCCGTCACCGACATCATCGGCGCCGAACAGATTGCCCGCAGCGGCGATTCCGATGCCGCTGGCGCCTTGCGCCGCGTGACCGGCCTGACGCTGGTCGATGGCAAGTTCGTCTACGTGCGCGGCCTTGGCGAACGCTATTCCTCGACCCTGCTCAACAACGCCCAGATTCCCTCGCCCGATCCCACGCGCCGCGTGGTCCCGCTGGACCTGTTTCCGACCGAAATCCTGCAGGGCATCGTCATCCAGAAGACCTTTACCGCGGACATGCCGGGTGAATTCGGCGGCGGCACCATCCAGCTGCGCACGCGCGGCGTGCCCGAGGGTTTCGTCGCCAAGATCCAGCTCAACGGTACCTATCTCGATGGCACCACCGGCAGCGAAGGCCTGACCTATCGCGGCGATGACAGCGACTGGACCGGCTTCGAGGGTGGCACGCGCGATCTGCCCGGGCTGATTGCCGATCGCATCGCCCAGGATGGTCGTCTGCGCCCGCGCACCACCTTCAATCCCGGCGGCGTCACGCCAGCCGAATATGAAGCCTTTGGCGAGGCCTTTGCCACGCGCGGTTTCAACCAGTCACCGGAATCGCTGCCGCCAGGCTCGGGTCTGTCGGCTTCACTGGGCAATGTCTGGGAGTTCGGCACCAACAAGGTCGGCTTTCTCTCCTCCCTGCGCTACACCAATCAGTGGGACACCAGCGCCGAGACCCGTCGCACCTTCCGCGTCGAAGGCCAGGACACGCTGGTGCTGGGCGCCGAACTGGATCGATTGCGCAGCGAGCAGAACGTCGAACTGTCGGCCTTCTTCAACGCCGGCATCGAGTTCGGCGAGAACCACAAGCTCAAGTCGACCACCGTGCTGGTGCGGCAGACCACCGATGAAGCGCGCTTCACCGAGGGCTACACCGAAGATCCTGGCGATCGCTCGCGCTTCTACCAGAACGAATGGGCCGAGAACTTCCTGATCTCCGAGCAGGTCTCGGGTGAACACATCTTCCCGACCCTGAGCAATCTCACGGTCGACTGGCAATGGACCAATGCCCGCGCCGGCCGCGACGCGCCCTCCAATGTCCAGTATCGCTACGACCAGGACAACAACAGCGGCGAGTACCGCTTCTCGTCGCGGGCCGACAGCAACAGCATCGAATTCAGCGAGCTCGACGACAGCGCCGAGGAGTACGCGCTGAACCTGAAACTACCCTGGCAGTTTGCCGACGACAGCTCGGTGACCTTCAGCGCCGGCGCCTCGCAGCTGCGGCGCGACCGCGATTCCGGAATTCTGCGATTCGCCTACAGACCGGTCGGCGCGCTGGCGCGCAACCCGGCCATCCTGCGCCTGTTGCCGGACCAGATCTTCACCCCGGCGAACATCGGCCCGGGCGGATTCCAGTTCGACCAGACCGGCCGCGACACCGATTTCTACGTGGCCGAGCAATCGCTGGATGCACTCTACGCCAGTGTCGATCTGGTCTGGCACAGCGATTGGCGAATGACCCTGGGCGCGCGTCAGGAGGACAACTTCCAGCTGGTGGCCACCGGTGACCCGAATCAGCCGGGCGCCGCCATCGCCGAAGCACGTATCGAACAGAAGGATCTGCTGCCCTCGGCCAGCCTGACCTGGGTGCGCACCGAGAAGGACCAGTTCCGGCTGGGCTACAGCGAAACCCTGTCGCGGCCCGACTTCCGAGAACTGTCGTCGGCGCCCTTCACCGACCCATTGCTGGATACCGAAACCATCGGCAATCCCGATCTGGTGAGTACCAGCATCAAGAACTACGATCTGCGCTGGGAATACTATTTCACCGACTCGGAAAGCTTTACCGCCAGCCTGTTCGTGAAGCAGTTCGATCAGCCGATCGAGCGTGTGCTGGTGCCGGGCACCGGCGAGTTGCTGACCTACGTCAACGTCCAGAGCGCGACGCTGCGCGGCATCGAATTCGATGTCTACAAGACCCTGGGCATGCTCGGCGACCGGACCTGGGCCAATCCGCAATGGCTGCCGGACTTCCACTGGGAGAACTGGTACGTCTCGGCCAACTACGCCTACATCGATTCCACCATCGAGCTCGGATCCGCCGCCAGCATCCAGACCACCCGGGAGCGCCCGCTGCAGGGGCAATCTCCCTATGTGGCCAACTTCCAGCTCGGCTACATCAATCCCGAGTCCGGCCGCGAGACCTCGCTGGTGTTCAACCGCTTCGGCCGGCGCATTTCCAATGTCGGCACCTTCGGCGCCCCGGACATCTACGAAGAGTCCTTCGATCAGCTCGATCTGGTCTACAAGCAGAGCCTGCCCTGGAACGGCTGGACCCTGAAAGCCCGCGCCAAGAATCTGCTCGACACCAATGTCGAATTCACCCAGGGCGACGGCATCACCCGCGAATACCGCAAGGGCCGCGAGCTCAATCTGGCGATTGAGTGGAAGTGGTGAGCAGGGTGTAGGGCCGGGCACGGGGCACGGAGCTCGCGAGTGGGAGCGGGGGAACCAGGATTCGGGGCATTCCGGGGCATGGCGTCATTGCGACCCCGGACTAGATCCGGGGGAAGCAATCCAGGGACGTGTGGCGATCCCCTGGATTGCTTCGTCGCTGTGCTCCTCGCAATGACGCCGCCAGGGGTAATAGCGTTCCAGCACAGTCCGGACCTACAACAGCGCGGAGCCAACCCGCTCTTCCCGAGTCCCGAGTCCCGAGTCCCGAGTCCCGACATCGAACGGTCTTGTCACAGTCAAGAACCTGTAACACATCCATCCCAACATGAGGCTCCCTGGTCGCACAGCGGCTGGCTTCCATTCCGTCACGCATTGAAGAGGTCATCATGTTGTCAATCCGTCGCCTGAAAGGCTCCCTGCTCACCGGCGCGCTTGCGCTTGCCATCGGCGCGCAGGCGCATGCTGCCCTGACCGTCAACGATTCCTTTGAAGGCGCGTGGTTCAACGCCGCCGAGGGCGGTCGTGGTGCGCTGGTCGATTTCATTCCCACCACGCCGGGCAACGGCGTGCTGTTCATCACCATCTTCAGCTACGACACCGCGGGCAACCCGCTGTGGCTGACCACGCAGACCCCGGTGGTCGAAGGTGAATACTCCTGGACCAACATGGACGTGCTGCGCTTCACCGGCGGCACCTTCGGCACTCCGTTTTCGACCCCGGCCAGCACCGTGCTGGGCAAGGCCAACGTGAGCTTCGGTTCCTGCTCCGACATGCGCATCAACTTCACGCCTGCCGCCGGTGTCACGCTGCCGGCCGTGAACTACACCTTTGACCGTCCGGGCACGGTTCCGAAGACCTGCGTCTACACCCAGCCCTTCAGCGCCTGCCCAACCGGCACCACCGCCGTCGCCGGCGTCGACCGCGTCTGCAAGATCACCTCGCCGGTCACCGGTGATGTGCGTCTGAGCAACGCCGCCACCTACCTGATCGACGGTCCGACGCTGGTCGGCAGCGGTCGCAACACCGGCCCCGGCCGGCTGATCATCGAGCCGGGCACCGTGATCTCGGGCAGCGGCGCCACCCTGAGCTACATGGCGGTGCAGCCGGGTTCGCAGATCATCGCCCGCGGCAAGCCCTACGCTCCGATCGTGTTCACCGGTCCGACCCCGGTCAACGGTTCCTGGGCCGGTCTGGTCCTCGCCGGCAATGCCCAGTGCAACTCCTCGCAGGATGGCTCGCCCTGCACCTACGAGGCGGTCGCCAGCCAGCAGTTCGGCGGAACCAACAACGGTGATTCCAGCGGCGTGCTCGAGTATGTGCAGGTGCGCTACGCCGGCCAGGAAGTGCGCCCGAACGAAGAGCTGAACGCCATCACCATGCTTGGCGTCGGCAGCGGCACCATCGTCAATCACGTCCAGGTCTACGGCGGCAAGGATGACGGCATCGAGTTCTTCGGCGGCACCGTCAACCTGCGCAACGTCGTGGTCCAGGGCGCTGAAGACGATGCGCTCGACTTCGACCTCGGCTACCAGGGCAATATCCAGTACGCCTACGTGCGTCAGGTGCCGGAGATCGGCGTGATCGGTTCGGACTCCAACGGCATCGAATCGGACAACCATCCGAATTCCTTCGACCTGCAGCCGCGCACCCGCCCGACCATCTCCAATTTCACGCTGATCGGCGCCGCCGGCGGCAACGAGGGCATTCGTCTGCGTCGCGGCTCGGGCGCCAACTATGCCAAGGGTCTGGTGGTCGGCTTCAACGCCGAGGGTCTGAACTTCAACGATGGCGCCACCTTCACCAATGCCGGCACCCCGACCGCTCTCGGCACCCAGCTGCAGATGCGCGACATGTTCCTCAGCAACACCACCAACTTCGAGGACAATGGCTCGGGCGAGCCCTACGCGGTCAGCGCCTGGTATGCCGCCGGTACCAACAACCTGACCGGTGCCAGCCCGCTGGCCCGCAGCACGCCGTTCCCGAGCAGCGCCGCCGCCGTCCGTCTGGCTGCGCCGACCAAGCCGGGTGAGTTCTTCGACGCCAATGACTTCATCGGTGCCTTCCAGAGCGCGGATGACAACTGGGCAGCCGGCTGGACCTTCGATCTGCGCTGAGCAACACCTCCAAAAAGAACGATCGGCAGTACTGATCGGATCTTTCAGGGCGCGGGGCAACCCGCGCCCTTTTTCTTTGGGTCAGGCAGATGACGGCGCGAGGGCGCTGCCCGCGACAGAGCTTTCGCGGCTGAAGCCGCTCCCACAGGAAGCCGGGGTCTGTGGGAGCGGATTCATCCGCGATGCTTTACATGCCCCGCCGTAGCCATTCCCGGCAGCGCCGACGGTCACCACGGGCTTATAGTGGGCGCAGTCCGTCACGGAGTCTGCACATGTCCCTGCGCGTTTGCTGGCTACTGCTGGTGTTCGGGTCGATCGGGTCATCGGCATGGGCGGAGACTTTGGCGACCGTGCCGGAGCCGCTGCGCGGCTGGGAAGCCTGGGTGCTGCACGGCGAGGACTACCGGCAATGTCCGTTCTGGGCTCAGGTCACGCCGGGCCAGGCACCGAATCACGCCTGTGTGCTCTCTGGCCCGGCCAGCATCCGCATTGCCGGGGGCCAGGCCGAGATCAGCGTCGAGGTGCAGGTGTATGCAGCGGGCTATGTGGCCCTGATCAACGCCGACCAGGCGCCACCGGAATCGCTGACGGTGGACGGCAAGCCCGGGATCGTCGAGGCACGCGGCTCGGAGGCTCAGGTGTGGCTGACGCCGGGTAACCATGCGCTGGCCTACACGCTGGACCTCTCGGCACAGCCGGAATCGCTGAGAGTCCCGACGACCCAGCGGCTGCTGTCGCTGAGCGTGGCCGGCCAGCCGGTGTTTCCGCTCAATCGCGAGGGTCAGGTGCTGTGGCTGCAGCGCGCCGAGCGCACCACCGAGAGTGACGCCCTCCATTTCACCGTGCACCGGCTCTGGCGCGATCTGATTCCGCAGCAGCTGCAGACCCGCATCGAGCTGCATGTGGCCGGCAAGGCCCGGGAACTGAGGTTGGGTCCGGCCTGGCCCGAGGGCTATGAGTTGATGCGTGTGGACGGCGACCTGCCGGTCATCGTCGAGTCTGGGCGCATCCTGCGGGTGCAGGCCACGGCCGGCAATTTCACGCTGCAACTGAGCGCACGGGCCACAGCGCCGGGCGACAGTCTCAGTTTCGAGTTTCCAGGCGCAGACTGGCCGGAACAGGAGATCTGGAGTTTTGCCGCCGAAAACCAGCTGCGCGTGGTCGAGGTCAGCGGCGATGCCCCGATTGATCCGGCGCAGGCCGAGGTGCCCGAGGGCTGGCGTCAGTACCCCAGCTTCGCCATCGCCAGTGGCGATGCGCTCACGCTGACCGAGCGCAGTCGCGGCCTCGGCGATGACGCCAATCGACTGACCCTGCGACGCCAGCTGTGGCTGGATTTCGATGGCGCCGGCTACACCGTGCAGGACCAGATCGCAGGGCGCATGCGCCAGGGATTCCGCCTGGATCTGGCCGCTCCGTACACGCTGATGTCGGCCAGCGAGCGCGACGAAGGCCTGTTGGTAACGACCGCGGCCAACGGTGATCGCGGAATCGAGGTGAGATACCCCGCACTCGATGTCGAAACCAGCGCGCGGATGGACTATGCCGCCGTGCTGCCCGCCAGTGGCTGGAGTGAGCGCCTGGATGCGCTCAGCACCACGCTGAATCTGCCGCCCGGCTATCGTTTGCTCTACGCCGGTGGCGTCGATCGGGCGCCGCAAGCGTGGGCAGAGCGCTGGAACATCTACGCCGTGTTCATCGCCGCCTTTGCCGTGGTCATCGGCTGGCGCCTCGGTGGGCTGCCGCTGGCCGCCGCGGTGGCGCTGCTGACGGTGCTCGGCGCCCACGAAGCCGGCGCCCCGCGCTACAGCCTGATCGCGCTGCTGCTGTTGCTGCTGGCCTCGAAGTCACTGGAGGTCGGGCGGCTGCGACAGGCACTGGTGCTGGCATCGGCGCTGGCGGCGCTGATCCTGGTTTCGATTGCGCTGCCCTTCGCCACCAGCCAGGCCCGCTACGCGCTGCATCCGCAGCTGGCGGATGGCGGCCGCGGCGGAATCTACAGCGACAATTCGGCCGGCTACTCCAACCAGACCCTGGCGCCGCAAGTGGCTGAGGTGGTCGGGGCTGCCGCGCCGATGGCCCCGCCGGCGCCGCCAGCGCCGCCGGCGCCAAACGCCTATTACCAGGCCAATCAGGAACCTGCACGCAAGATGTCGCTGGAGCAGGTCCAGGTCACCGGCAGCCGGATCAAACGCGTCGAGAATCTGGAGCGCTACGCCAAGGACACCGTGGTCCAGGCCGGCGTTGGCCGTCCCAGCTGGAGCTGGATGCGCGTGGACCTGGGCTTTGACGGCCCCGTGGACAGTGCCCAGCAGCTCCGCCTGTGGCTGTCGCCACCCTGGTTGACGGCCCTGTGGCGCTGGTTGCTGGTCGCGGCCATCGCCCTGATTGCCTGGCTGTTGCTGCGGCCCTTGCAAGGTGCGCTGCGGCGCCCGGGCACGCTGACGACCGGCCTGTTGCTGCTCGGCGCCAGTGGCATCGCCGGGGCCAGCGACATTCCCGACACCGAGATGCTCGCCAGCCTGAAGCAGCGCCTGACCGAAGCGCCCGAATGCGCCCCGGCTTGCGCCCGACTGGCAGCCGCCCAACTCGGCATCGAGCAGGATCGGCTGACGCTGGAGGTGGACGTGCATGCGGCCGCACAGGTGCTGGTGCCGCTGCCTCTGGACGACAATGCGCTGTCCGACGTGCAGTTGCGCATCGATGGCCAGCCGGCACCGACGGTGGCCATGAGCGGCAACAGCGCGGTCTGGCTGGCGGTGCCGCGCGGTGTACATCGGCTACGTTTGCAGGCGCGGGTGCGCGCCGATCGCGTGGCACTGGATTTCGAGATGCCGGCAGCGCGCGTGGAGGCCGCGGCGCCAGGCTGGAGCATGGTCGGCCTGCGCGACGGGCGGCTGCTGGCCGAACGTCTGGAACTGGTGCGCGAAGCGCCCGCAGAAGTGAGTACCGACTCGGCACCGGCGCGAGTGCCGGTGAAGCCCTTCGTCCGCGTGGTGAGGGAAATCCGACTGGATCTGGACTGGACAGTCAGCACCCAGGTCGAACGCTTTGCGCCGGCCAGCGGTGGCTTCAGTGTGCGCGTGCCACTGCTCGAGGGCGAGCAACCCTCCGATCCGGATCTGCGCATCGACCGCGGCAGCGCCGAGATCACGCTGCAGCCGGGCAGTCAGATCAGCACCATCGAATCGCGCCTGACCCGCGCCGACAGTCTGACCCTGACGGCGCCGAATCTGGATGACCGCGCCGAGGTCTGGCGGGTGACGGTGGGCCCCAGTCTGTCCTTGCAGACGGCCGGCGTGCCGGTGGTCGAGCCCGAGGACGGCATCGATGAGAACGAGGTCTGGGTGCATGAATTCCACCCGCTGCCGGGCGAGCAGCTGACGCTGACCGTCGGTCGACCTGCCGCCGTACCTGGCGCCACCGTGGTGGCCGATCAGGTCCACCTGAGCAGCAGCGTCGGCGCGCGCAGCCGCAGTTACAGCCTGAATGTGTCGCTGCGGGCCACCCAGGGCGGCAGCCAGTCGCTGAAGCTGCCGGCCGATGCCGAACTGCTGAGTCTGAGCATCGACGGGCGCACGCTCAACCTGCGCCCCGAAAACGGCTTGCTCAGCCTGCCGATCAAGCCCGGACCGCAACAGTTGAGCCTGAGCTGGCGCGAAGACCAGGGCGTGGGCCTGGTGGTGTCCACACCCGAGCTGGATCTGGGCCTGGATGCCGCCAACATCACCCTGGCTCTGGCACTGCCCAGCGATCGCTGGATCCTGCGTCTGTCCGGGCCGCCGGTGGGCCCGGCGGTGCTGTACTGGTCGAGCCTGCTGGTGCTGCTGGCCATCGGCTGGGCGCTGGGCCGCAGCGGCCGGGCGCTGCTGCCGGTGCGCTCGTGGATGCTGCTGGCTTTGGGCTTCTCGACTCTGAGTTACGGCCCTCTGTTGCTGGTGGCCGTGACTTTCATCGCCCTCGATGCACGCCAGCGTTACCTGCCGGGCGAGCTCGGCAAATGGCGCTTCGATCTGGCCCAGCTGACGTTGGCAGCGCTCAGCGTCGGCGCCTTCGGCGCGCTGGTGCTGACCATTCCGGCCGGACTGCTGGGTGCGCCCGACATGCACATCGCTGGCGGCGCCGGCAGCTACGGTCAGCTGGTCTGGCTGGCCGACCGCAGCAGCGACGTCCTGCCTACCGCCAGCGCCATCAGCCTGCCGATGTGGAGCTACAAGCTGCTGATCCTGGCCTTCGCCCTGTGGCTGGCCTCGGCCCTGATCGGCTGGATCAAGCTGGCCTGGCAGGCGCTGGTGCGCGGCACCGGCTGGATGCGGCTGCGGCCGCTGAGGTAGCGGTCTAGGCCGTTACCGGAGCGGCACACCTGTGGGAGCGGACTCTGTCCGCGACGGCTCTGGAATCTTGGCGCTGCGTTCGCGGATGAATCCGCTCCCACAGGTCCCATCATGCCGGCCCGCCCGTCCCACAACCCACAACCCACAACCGACAACCGACAACCGACAACCAGCAACCAGCAACCAGCAACCGACAACCCGCCTACCCCAGCAGATCACGCAGCCGCAACAGGGCGATGCGCTCGATCTGGGCCAGGGCCGTTTCAATCTCGGCTTCGCGGCTGTTGCCGAGGCGCTCGGCCATGTTGGCGATGATGCTGCTGCGGGTGTGACCACGCACCGCAAGAATGAAGGGAAAGCCGAAGCGCTGGTTGTAGGCGTTGTTCAGCCGGGTCAGCTCGGCGAATTCCTCGGCGGAGCATTGATCGAGGCCGGCCCCGGACTGCTCGCGACTGGAAGCTTCGGTGAGCTCGCCGCGGATGGCGGCGCGACCGGCCAGCTCCGGGTGGGCGCGGATCAGCTGCAGTTTGGCGTCGTCGTCGGCATCGGCCAGCACCTTGCACATGGTGGCGTGCAGCGCATCGACATCGCTGAAGGGCCGCTGTGGCCAGCTCGCCGCTGCGATCCAGGGCGAGTGCTCGAAGATGCCGCCGAGGATGGCCGTAAACTGATCCTGGGGCAGAGCGTTGAGTTCAGCTGGCGTCATCACGGGTTCCTGGGGCACGGGGCACGGGGCACGGCGCTCTGCGCATCGTGCACGCAAAGAAGCTACACGAAGGCGTCATTGCGAGGAACGCAGTGACGAAGCAATCCAGAAACTGGCGACCGCGGTGTCGGGCCGTGGTGGCCGCACATGGGGACCGCGGGGGCGCCGCTGCCACAAACCCAACGCAGAGCACGCCAAGGGGCGCTGAGAACGCAGAGAATGGCTGTCCATGGTCCGCTCTGCTCCGCCTGCATCTGCCAACACTGTCCACGGGCCATGAACCCGGACAGGCATCGAGCCGCTCTGAGGAGGGACGCGCGCCTGCGCGGCCGCTGTTGATCTCCCGACAAGTCAAAGCGGCGCCGCAGCGGGGCGCCCTCCACGGCAGAGATCCACAGGTTCCGGCCGGATGTCTCACGCGGAGACGCGGAGAACGCGGAGATGTGCAATCGTCATCGAGGGTCATTGGCCTTTCTCCGCGGCCTCCGCGCCTGCGCGTGAACAAGCAGTCTTGGGTCTGATCGCGCCCCCTCCTCAAAGCCGCGAGCGCGCTGCTTCGAAGAGCGGAGCTTCACCCCTGCCACGGATGACGCTGTCGCCAATGCCGGGCGATGTCGATGCGCCGGCAGATCCACACCCGTTGGTGTCGTCCGATGTGGTCGAGAAAGCGCTGCAGGGCGATGAAGCGACCGGGGCGCCCGAGCAGGCGGCAGTGCATGCCGATGGACATCATCCGTGGCCGGCTCTCGCCTTCGGCATAGAGCACATCGAAACTGTCCCGCAGGTATTCAAAGAACTGGGTGGCGGTGTTGAAGCCCTGCGGGGTGGCGAAACGCATGTCATTGCTGTCGAGGGTGTAGGGCACGATCAGATGCGGCTGGCGCACGCCATCGCTGCGCTCCACGTCGGTCCAGAACGGCAGATCATCGCCGTAGTAATCGCTGTCGTACTCGAAACCGCCATGCTCGACCACCAGACGACGGGTGTTGGGTGAATCGCGCCCGGTGTACCAGCCCAGCGGTGCAGCGCCGGTCAGCTGCTGATGGATGGCGACGGCCCGCTGCAGATGCTCGCGCTCCTCGGCTGCATCCATGTTCTGGTAATGAATCCAGCGCCAGCCGTGAGAGGCGATTTCGTGTCCGGCCTGCAGGCAGGCGTGGACGAAATCGGGATTGCGCTGCATGGCCATGGCCACACCGAAGACGGTCAGCGGCAATCCGCGCCGGGCGAATTCGTCGAGGATGCGCCAGCCGCCCACCCGCGAGCCGTACTCGTAGATCGATTCCATCGACAGGTGGCGATCCGGATAACTGGCCGCGCCGATGATTTCCGACAGGAACTGCTCGCTGCCGGCATCACCATGGAGCACGCAGTTCTCGCCGCCCTCCTCGTAATTCAGGACGAACTGCACGGCGATGCGCGCGCCGCCGGGCCAGTCGGCAAACGGAGGCTGGCGGCCATAGCCAATCAGGTCACGGGGATAGGCTTTCATCGCGTCAGCAGGTGTTTGCATGGGTCAAGCATAGCCCCGCATCAGGGCAAGCGAACCAGAACCGGTACACCGGGGCGTATACTTCCTGCAAGCAGGGAGTATCGCCATGAGCCAGATTCTCAGCGTTATCCGGAGGCACCAGCTGCCGGCTGTTGCGCTCCTGTTGGTCGCCGCGCAGGCTTTGGCCGCCGGCGAGTTCGTGGCCGACAAGGCGACCCGAGTGGATGAGCCGGGCTTCGCCGGACTGGCCCTGCCTGCGCCTGATCCAGCCTTTCCGAACTGCCCGGCTGGATTCTTCGTCGCGCTGGTCGAAGACGGACCGGAGAGCGGGTTGTCTCCGGGTATCTTCGGGCTGAATCTGTTGCTCGATCCGCCCGGAACGCAGCGCCTGGAGGGCGGGTTGAACTTCGGCGGGCTGCTCGACGGTAGTCAAGCGGCCTTTGCCGGCTTCAACATCCAGAATTCCAGCAACGAGCCGCAGCGACTGGAGCTCACGCTCAACGGAAATCCGGCCAACGATCGCGAGGGTCTCCTGCCGGTGCGCATCCAGGTCTTGCTCAATCCGGCCGTCGGCGTTTTCCAGACGCTGTTCGAAACCACGGCAACCCTGAGTCTGGCTCAGCCCTACACGCACTCGCTCGAGATCCAGCCCGGATTCCATGTCGTCACGATCGCGCCCACTGGCGCCGCCAGCGTGCCCGGCGGCGCTGCCGATGGCGAGATCTATGTGTCCTTGCTGAGCCAGTTCGTGGATCGCCCCGGCGGCGGCTTCTTCGGCGGGGCTGTTGTCGGCGGCTATCACGCGCCAGCCCTGTTCGGCGGCAGCTCCGGCTTTGCCGCCTTCTGCCTGGGGAGTGCCCATACGGCTACCGCACAAGTATTCGCCGCGCCCACCTACGGCGCCTCGGGCGCCCGCGACCTGCGCCTGCGACTGCAGGACTATCTGCGCCGCGACGTCTACGACTCCAGCCCGGGCCTGCCGGTCAACGTGCAGGGCACGCTGCGCATCAGCAACGGCCTCGACACCTACCTGTATGCGCCGGCGCTGAACGACAACAGTTGGAACAATGTGCTGCCGCTGCAAACGGTAGACCTCAACTATTCCGGACCGAACCGGGGTCGATTGAAGTTTCGCATCGCCAACAACCGCTTTGGCCAGGCGGTGCAACTCGTGACCAGCGATGAAATCGTCTTCACCGCGTCCGGTCAGGTGCAGGTCGCAATGGTTCGCCACAACAATGTCGCGATCGAAACAGCGACTGCTGCCGTGAAATCGATTCAGCCGGTGGCGCTGTATTCGCCGCAGATCGATCAACGCAACCCGAGTCCGATCGGAGCCTTGTTCTTTGACGGCTTGCTGGGTCAGGAGGAGTTGATTCCCATACCCAGCCTGGCCGGCCTGGTCACCGTGCGCAACAACACGCTGCTCGGCAATCCCCGTGCCTATTATCTGATCGGGCCTGAGCAAACGGCTCGGGTGCGTGCGATCGACGGCGGTACCGGCATCATTGCCACCATTCTCGAGCAGAGTTTCCAGTCGCTGAGCAACGCAGCAAGCGGCAACTCCACCGCCGTGGTCACCTCAGAGACCTTTGGTCCCACCACCAGTTTCTGTCCGAGCCCGGTGGTTGAAGTGCCCGGCTGTGTCAGTGCCGGCACCAGCATCGTCGAGAGCATTTCGATGGACACCGCCGGCCGTCAGGACTCGCTCAAGTTCACGCTCTGCGCCAATTACAGCGGACAGCCTGCCAACACCCTCAGGCTGCGTCGGCCGACGGTCTTCTGCACGCTGCCCTTCCCGGCGCCGTGCCCGGCCAATTCGGGTCTGAACATCAGCATCGCCAGGCTCTCGACCGGCACCTTCATCGGCCCGACGCCGCTGGGCGACAGCGCTCAGATTGACACCCAGATGTCGGGGCCAGCGTGGTCGCCGGGCGAAACTTATTGCGTGACCGCGCGTCAGGTTTCGCCCTTCGAGGGTGCATTTCCCTACGAGTTCAGCCTGCTCGGCAATGGATCGAACTGAGGGCCAGATGCTGCATCCAAGTCTGCCCTCGCGCCTTCCACAGCTGGCGCAGGCCTTTGCCCGCCGTGAGCCTTTCCGCCACGTGCTCATCGATGATTTCTTCGCCGAGGATTTCCTGGCTCGGGTGCTCGCCGAGTTTCCGGCATTCGACCAGGGCAATGCCCGCAACGAAGCCGGGGAACTTGGCCACAAGAGCACGGTGGAGCGCATCCGCCAACTGGGATCGGCCTATGCCGAGATCGACGACCAGATCCAGAGCCGCGAATTTCTGGAACTGATCTCGGCAATCACCGGGATACCGGATCTGCTCTACGATCCGCACTACTTCGGCGGCGGCACGCACGAGAACCGCCCGGGGCAGGATCTCGACGCCCACGTCGACTTCAATCGCCACCCGGTCACCGGCTGGCACCGACGCCTGAACCTGATCGTCTACCTCAATCCAGAATGGGAGGATGCCTGGGGTGGCAGCCTGGAGCTGCACAGCGATCCACGGCGGGCGGATGACCGTATCACCCGGGTGACTCCGCTGCTGAACCGCGCCGTGATCTTCGAAACCACCGAGTGGAGCTGGCATGGCTTCGCCCGCATCGCGCCGCCGCCCGAGCGCAGCGACTTGTCGCGGCGATCGATCGCCCTGTACTTCTACAGCCGCGAGCGCCCCGAGGAAGAGCTGGCGCAGCCGCACTCGACCATCTACGTGGACCGCCCGCTGGATTTCCCGCTGTTGGCCGGGCAGACCTTGAGTGCCGAACAAGCCGAACAGATCCGGATCGCCCTTGGGCGCCGCGATCAGCATATCCAGCGACTCTACGGCGACATCACCCGCCTGACTGGCGAACTGGACACGGCCAGGGAGACGCTGGCACAGGTCCTGAACTCCGGTACGCTCGGTCGCCTTCGACGGCTGGCACGCCGGCTGCTGGGCAGATCGGCCAGGACTTGAGGCGGCGCCAAGCGTGCAAAGCTGGTAGCGATGCCCCCGGCCCTTGGCTACCATCGATGGTCTGCCAGCAGGATTGTCGATGACTGCCCAATCGCCACCGCAAGTCCCCGGTTACAAGCTCGAGCGCGAGCTTGGCGTAGGTGGCATGGCGACGGTGTACCTGGCCACGCAGATCTCTCTGGATCGCAAGGTGGCGATCAAGGTACTGCGGGTGGCAGCGAAGGATTCGGCCGATCCCGAGCGCCACGAGAAACGATTTCTGCGCGAGGGCCGGATGCTGGCTCGGCTCTCGCACAAGAATGTCTGCGGTATCTACGACATCGCCAAGGTAGGCAATCAGGCCTACATCGCGATGGAATACATCGACGGCGGCACGCTCGGCGATCAGTTGCGTCGCGGCATGACCGCCGCCGACGCCATCAGCGTGGTCGTGCAGCTGGCCAGCGCGCTGGCGGCCGCACATGACATCGGCATCGTCCATCGCGATCTGAAGCCGGCCAATGTGATGATGCGCGGCAAGATGCCGGTGCTCACCGACTTCGGCATCGCCCGCGACCTGTCACCGGACCGCACCGAGATCACCGGCGACAACATCCTCGGTACGCCCAACTACATGAGCCCCGAGCAGATCAGCGGGCTGCCGATCGATGGCCGCTCCGACGTCTATTCGCTGGGCTGTATGTTGTTCGAACTGCTGACCGGACGCCAACCCTACAAGGGCGATTCGCCGATCGCCGTGTGCATGCAGCATCTGCAGGCACCGATTCCGGAATTGCCCGAGGACTTCGCCGAGTTGCAGCCGGTCATCGACGCGATGATGGCCAAGAACCCCGACGATCGTCTGGCGGACATGCCGGCAGTGGTGATCGCGCTGCGCACCGCGCTGATGGACAGCACCATGCTGCGTCAGGCGCTGCGCTTCGACACCGAATTGCCGTGGTCGGAACAGCTGCGCGAGCTCGGTTTCTCCTTCGACGGTCCCGGCGGCGAGCAGCTGCGGGCCTCGCTGAAGCCACGCTCGCCTGCCGAGCTGGCCGACCGCACCACCGATCAGCGGCCACGCCGGCCAACACCGACGCGCAGCAGCAAGCCATTGCCGCCCGAGGCGCAGCCGTGGCGGCCGGGCAAGCGTGAATGGCTGATCGGGGCAGCGGCCTTGCTGGTGTTGCTGTTGACCAGTCTGTGGTGGGGTCTGGCCGAGGAGAAGCTCAGCCCCGAACAGCGCGCGGCCTTGACCACGCTGGCCACCCAGTTCGATCGCACGCTCCAGGCCGGTCAGCTGGTCCGGCCCAGCAACGACAGCGCCCTGAACATGCTGCGCGGCATGTACGCGATCTCGCGCATCAATCCGGAAGTGACCCAGCGCCAGCAGGCCTTCCGCACGGCCATCGAGGCCGAGGTGGGCATGCTGGCGGGCGGCGCCCAGTTCGGCGAGGCGCGCGCGCTGCTGGATGAAGCCGGGCTGGTCTACACGGAAGACGAACTGCAGGCGCAGCTGGCGCGTCTGGATCAGGCCCAGCAGAAGGCCCGCCTGGATGCCGACATTGCCGAGCGCGTGGCCGAGATCAACGCCCTTCTCGACGGTACCGCGGGCGTCAACGACGACCGGCTGGCTGCCGCGATGCAAGCCCTCGCCGAACTCACCGACGCCGGCGACAGCCGCTATCTGGCGCTGGCCGGACGCATCGACAGCGTGCTCGGCGCCGATCTGCAGCAGGCGCTGGACCAAGGCAAGCTGACGCGCGCGGCACGCTTGAGCGAGCGCCTGCAGGAACTGCTGCCGGACAGCCCCGCCGCGCGCAAGGCGATGGCCGCCGTCGATCAGCTGACGGCACGCCTGAGTGCCCAGCAGGAACTGACCGAAACCACGGCTTTCCTGCAAAGCGCGGCGATGACGCCGGATACCGTCGATCGGGTGCTGGGAACCCTGAGCGCGCTGGACGCTGCCGGCATCGGCGCAGCCGGCAAGGCGCTGGGCGAGGATCTGGTCGAACGCACGGCCGGCGCGGCGCGAAGAGCACTGGCAGCCGGCGACCTGACCCAGGCCCGGGCGCTGCTGGGCCCGGTGCGACTGCGTTTCGAGGGCAACAACACGCTGCGCGAGCTCGAGAGCGCCGTTCAGACAGCCGAACAGGCACTGGTGGCCAGGCGACGGGCCAGCGAGGAAGCCCAGCGTGCCGGGCGTCTGGCGCTGGACGTGGCGCCGTGGGGGCGCTTGATCTCGGTCACCGCGGCCGACGGCAAGGAGCAAGCCATCGACGGCGAGCGTGCCACGCCGCTGGTGCTCACGCTGCCCGAGGGACGCTACCGACTCACCGTGCAGGGACCTGACGGGCGCACCCGCCAGCAGGCCGAAGCGACCGTGACCCGTGGCCAGTTGAGCGTCACTGAATTGCGTTTTGCCGCGCTCGACGCGGACACCTATCTGCAACAGGCGGGCTATCAATGAGCGCCCGCCTGAGCGTGATCGCCCTGCTGACGATGGCCTTCCTGCTGCTGTCCGGCCGCGTGCTGGCTGATTACAAGAGCGAGTATCAGGACGGGATCGCGGCCGCCGAGAAGGGCAACTGGGCCGAAGTGCAGCGGCGGATGCGTGCAGCGCTGGCGGAGAACGCCAAACCCAGCAACCGGATGCGCACCTACGGCACCAATTTCATTCCCTATGTGCCGCACTACTATCTGGGACTGGCCAACGCCCGCCTGGGCGATTGCGCCGCGGCCATCGATGCCTTCAGCAATGCCGCCAGTCGCGGCGTGGTCGCCGGACTGTCGAGCGAAGCGGCCACGCAGGCGCGCGAGGAAGCGCGCTGCACGCAGATGCTGGCGCAGGCCCAGAACAAGCCGGAGCCGCCGCCGGTGACGCCCGTGGAGAGCAAGCCGCCGGTGGTGGTGGCGAGCAAGGATCCAGTGGTCACCAGCAAGCCACCACCGACCACACCTACCGGGCCCAAGGCGCTGAGCGCCGCGCAGATCGCGCCGGTTCAGACCCTGCTGTCCCGGATCGACCGACAGGTGGATGGCATCGCCGGGCAATTGCGCAGCCAACCCCTGGCCGGCAGCGGCGATGCCCGGGCCCTGGGTCGGGATCTGGAGTCACTCAAGCAACGCCGGCAACAGTTGGGCAGCAATCTGGAGCGCGCCCGCAGCGATGGTGACAGCAAAGTGCTGGGTAGTTTGAGCAGCGACGCGCAAGCGCTGGAGCGCAGTCTCGTCATGCTCGACGATCGGGTCAGCTCGGCCCGCAGCGGATTGGCCCAGGCGGCAGAAGCACGCGCTCTGGAACAGGCCAGGCAGCGCGCCAGCAGCGCCATCGCCAGGCTCGATCAGGATCTGGGCGCCGCCGGCAACGCCGGCATCACCAACTCTGCCCAGGCCAAGGCCGCCAGCGCAGCCCGGGACCGATTGCAGCAAGCCAGCGCTGGCAGCGATCGCAAGGCGATCGAGTCAGCCCTGACTGCGCTGACCCGTGCTGGCAATGATCTGCAGCAGGCCATCGCCGCCGCCCCCAAACCCGCGCCCGAGCAGCTACGCACGCTGGTCAGCTGGTATCTGTCGGCGCAATACAGCAAGGCCGCCGACTGGGACCAGCTGGAACGCCTGCCCGACGCCCGTGCCCGTGCCAACGCCCTGCTGCTGCGCGCGGCCTCGCGCTGGCATCTGTACGTGCGCGGCGGCGAAGTCGACGGCAAGCTCAGCGCCGCCGTCGACATCGATCTGCGCGAAGCCCGGCGCCTGGATGAGGCCCTGAAGCCCAATCCGCAAGCCTTCTCGCCACGCCTGATCGAGCGCTTCGCCAGCCTGTGATCGCGCCCCCTACCGTCGTAGGAGCGACCTTGCGTCGCGACCGTTGTAGCCGGGACTGGCGGCGAACTGTTGCCAGAAGCAGGACGCCAAGAACGCCAAGGAAAAGCAGAAAGAACGCGAAGAAGAGCAGGAGCAATCTTTGATCGGCTCGACTCTGCGTTCCTGGCGACCCTCTGCGTACTCCGTGTTGAAGCTCTGGCCGGCAGGCTATCGTCGTCAGCCTGTGGGAGCGGGCTCCGCCCGCGATGCTCTTCTGCACCGGCCCAAGCATCGCGGGCATAGCCCGCTCTCACAGGTGGCACAAGCGATCGCGCCGCAAGGGCGCTCCTACGAAGAGCCCGCTGCGGGTAGGAGCGACCTTGCGTCGCGACCGTTGTAGCCGGGACTGGCGGCGAGCTGTCGCCAGAAGCAGGACGCCAAGAACGCCAAGGAAAAGCAGAAAGAACGCGAAGAAGAGCAGGAGCAATCCTTGATCGGCTCGACTCTGCGTTCCTGGCGACCCTCTGCGTACTCCGTGTTGAAGCTCTGGCCGGCAGGCTATCGTCGTCAGCCTGTGGGAGCGGGCTCCGCCCGCGATGCTCTTCTGCACCGGCCCA
>JBFWOF010000051.1:0-46747 GCA_050250665.1 Lysobacterales bacterium
CCGCGGTATCGACGGCAGTGCAGCCGTCTTGCCCGCGATCGCGGCATTCTTCAATTTCGTCTTGCTCGGCATAGCTCCTCCTTGCGGTCATGCTATGCCCTACACACAAAATTTCGGACAGGCTCCCGGCAGAGCGCTACGGGCTTTCCGCTCTTGTGGGTCCAGACTTGTCTGGACGCTTCTTCGGCATCAAGCAAAGAGCGTCCAGACAAGTCTGGACCTACAAATCGCGGTCCCCAGGGGTAATTTCCATAATCGCTATCCCTTTCCTTCGCGTCCTTTGCGTCCGTCTTCTGTCTGCAATCCCGCCCCAGCCGCACCCAAGAGCGCCGGGGAGCCGCTGCGCGGCACCCTCGGCCTACGGGCTTTCGGCTTTTTTGGGTCCAGACAAGTCTGGACCTACAAATCGCGGTCCCCAGGGGTAATTTCCGCAATCGCCATTGCTTTCCTTAGCGCCCTTTCTGCTCTTCCTTCGTGTCCTTCGCGTCCGTCTTCTGTCTGCAATCCCGCCCCAGGTCCCGGTTTTCGCGTTCTGCCAAGCGCCTCAGGTCTCGCTGAACGCTTCCCGCCGTGTCTGTTCGGGACTGGATCGCTTTCTCGAACTTTATCCTGTAAGGTGCGGATTGCTCGTGTGTTTCTGTTCGTTCGTCTTGCAGTCCACGCTTCTCGTTTCATCCCTATTCCGCGATCGGCGCAGCCTTGGCAACGCATCGAGATCGCACTCCTCGATGAGGTTTCCATGTCTTTTGATTCCCTGGGGCTTGCCCCTGAGTTGCTGCGCGCGTTGACGGCAGCTGGTTATGACTCCGCCACGCCGATTCAGGCCAAGGCCATTCCCGAAGTGCTCGCCGGCCACGATCTGATGGCCAGCGCCCAGACCGGCACCGGCAAGACCGCAAGTTTCGCTCTCCCCATTCTGCAAATGCTCAAGGCCAGCGGCGAAAAGACCGTGCCCAAGGGCGTGCGCGCGCTGATTCTGGTGCCCACCCGCGAACTCGCGGCGCAGGTGCTGGCCAGTGTGCAGCGTTATGGCAACGGCATGCGCCTGTCGAGCGCCGCCATCTATGGTGGTGTCAGTGAGCGCCCGCAGATCGCCGCCGCCTCGCGCGGTATCGATGTGCTGATCGCCACGCCGGGTCGATTGCTCGATCTGATGACCCAGAATGCGGTCTCGCTCTCGGGCGTGCAGCACCTGGTGCTCGACGAAGCCGATCGCATGCTCGACATGGGCTTCCTGCCGGCCATCAAGCGCATCCTACAGAAGATGCCGAAAAAGCGTCAGACGCTGATGTTCTCGGCCACTTTTTCGCCGGAACTGCGCGAACTGGCGCAGACCATGCTGCACAACCCGGTGTCGGTTGATGTCAGCCCGCGCAACAGCACAGCGGTCAGCGTCGAACACGTCGTCCACATGGTGGAAGATGCCCGCAAGCGCGATTCGTTGCTGCACCTGTTGCATGCGGTGCCGCGACAGACGCTGGTGTTCAGTCGTACCAAGCACGGCGCCGACAAGATCGTGCGTTTCCTGGAGAGCTACGGTTTCAACGCCGCCGCCCTGCACGGCAACAAGAGCCAGAACGCCCGCACCCGTGCCCTGTCCGGTTTCAAGAGCGGTGAGATTCTGGTGCTGGTCGCCACCGATATCGCCTCGCGCGGTATCGATATCAAGGAATTGCCGGCGGTGATCAACTTCGATCTGCCGAATGTGCCGGAAGACTATGTGCATCGCATCGGTCGTACCGGCCGCGCCGGCGCTTCCGGTCTGGCGATCTCGCTGGTCGGTCGCGAAGACCAGAGCTATCTGCGCGGCATCGAGCGCGTGCTCAAGCAGCCGCTCAGGCGTGAGCCGCTGGGCGATCTGAGCCTGCCGGTCAAGGTGGCCGCCGAAGCCTCGGCACCGCCGCGCCAGCCGCAGGGTCAGCGCAAGCCGCAGCGCTCCGGCGCACCGGCCGCGCGCGGACACAATCTGCGCAGCCAGGGCCAGCGCATCCCGGCGCGCGGCAACGGCGGCGGTCAGCGCAGCGGCAGTTCGTCTACCCGCTAAGCCCTGGTTCCAGTGACATCACGCAGCCCGCGCAATGCGGGCTGCGTTGTTTTTGGGCTTTGACCGTCCTGTGTGAGCGGACTCTGTCCGCGATGCTTCCCCACTTTGCGGAAGCGATTCTTGCTTGGGGCTTGCCGCATCACCGGTCGCGACGCAAGGTCGCTCCTACAGTGATCATCGCGACGCAAGGTCGCTCCTACAGTGATCGTCGCGACGCAAGGTCGCTCCTACAGTGAATGCGACGGTCCATGTAGGAGCGACCTTGCGTCGCGACCGTCAGATCTGCTGCGCCGTATTCCCTGTCGCGGACAGAGTCCGCTCCCACAGGGCCTGGCCTGCGGCCGACTCGAGCCACAAACCAGCAACCAGCAACCAACAACCGACAACCGACAACCGACAACCAGCCTCACTCCTGCTTGGTCGCCATCTTCATTTCCATCTGGCGACGGCGCTCGGCGCGCTCCATGAAATACCAGCCGATGACCCCGACAAGAGATACGGTGACGATCAGGATGGTCGCCAGGGCGTTGATCTTGGGGCTGACGCCCATGCGTGCCGACGAGAACACCTGCATCGGCAAGGTGGTCGATGACGGGCCGGATACAAAGCTCGCCAGCACCAGATCATCGAGCGACAGCGTGAAGGCCAGCAGCCAGCCCGAGATCAGCGCGGGCGAGATGATCGGCAGCGTGATCACGAAGAAGACCTTGATGCGATTGGCGCCCAGATCCATCGCCGCCTCCTCCAGCGAGCGATCGAGCTCCGCCAG
Organism: Lysobacterales bacterium; assembly: GCA_050250665.1. Lineage (GTDB taxonomy): Bacteria > Pseudomonadota > Gammaproteobacteria > Xanthomonadales > SZUA-5 > JADKFD01. The sequence continues at coordinate 2,814 of JBFWOF010000051.1, forward strand.
CCGCGAAGAAATGATCACGGTGACGAAGGCCATGCACATGGTCACGTGCGCGATCCAGATGGTCATCATGCCGCGGGACATGTCGATGCCGGTCCAGGTGCTCAGGGACACGAACAGCAGCAGCAGCGACAGACCGGTGATCACCTCGGGCATGACCAGCGGTGCGGTGATCATGGCGGCGAACAAGGTCTTGCCGCGAAAGGCGCGCATGCGGGTCATGACCATGCCGGCCATGGTTCCCAGGACCACCGAGGCACAGGCAGTGTAGAAGGCGATGCGCAGGCTCACCCAGGCCGCGCTGAGCATCTGGTCGTCCTGCATCAGTTCGCCGTACCACTTCACCGAAAAGCCCGACCACACGGTCACCAGGCGGTTCTCGTTGAAGGAATAGATGATCAGGCTGAGCATCGGCGCGTACAGGAAGAAGAAGCCGATGCCGAGGAACAGCCAGCCCCATTTGGAGGTGCGGGAGTTGTTCATCGCGAGGCACCTTGCAAGGAAAGGCGGGGCAGGGGGCAGAGGACGAGGGGCAGGGGGCAGGGGGCAAGGGGCACGGGAGGAGCTGCGGAGTCCGCGGCCCGGTGGCAGTCAGCCAGCGATCTCTCGGTCAACGGCTCTACAATCCAATTGCAAAGGATTTGCAGCTTGCCAAGCTGCCCCCGTGCCCCGTGCCCCGTTCCCCGTGCCCCGTCACTCATACCAACTTCCCCTCCATCTCCTTCGACTGCGCCCGATGGAACATGACGATGGGGATGATCAACAGCGCCAGCATGACCATGGCCACGGCCGAGGCCACGGGCCAGTCGCGGTTGTTGAAGAATTCCTGCCAGAGCACGCGGCCGATCATCAGCGTCTCCGGGCCGCCGAGCATTTCCGGGATCACGAATTCGCCGACGGCCGGAATGGCCACCAGCATGCAGCCGGCGATGATCCCGGCCTTGGACAGCGGCAGCGTCACCTTGAGGAAAGCCTGCCAGGGTTTGGCGCCGAGATCCGAGGCCGCTTCCAGCAGTCGATGGTCATGCTTGACCAGATTGGTGTACAGCGGCAGGACCATGAAGGGCAGGTAGGCGTAGACGATGCCGATGTAGACGGCGATCGGCGTATGCAGCAGCTTCAGGGGCTCGCTGATGAATCCGATATTGATCAGGAAGTTGTTGATCAGGCCGTTCGGCTTGAGGATGCCCACCCAGGCGTAGATGCGGATCAGGAAGGACGTCCACGAGGGCAGAATCACCAGCAGCAGCGCAATGTTCCGGGTCGCCGGGCTCATCCGTGAAATGGCGTAGGCCATGGGGTAGCCGATCGCCAGACACAGCAGCGTCGACACGATCGCAATCTTCAGCGAACTCAGATAGGCGTTGACGTAGATGCTGTCGCCGGCCAGGAACAGATAGTTCTCGCCGCGCAGTTTCAGAATCGGGAAACCGTCCACCCAATAGAGCACGTCGGTGTACGGCGGCATCGCGATCGCGGCCTTGGCGAAGGAAATCTTCAGCGCGATCAGGAAGGGGATGGCAAAGAACAGCAGCAACCAGAAATAGGGAATCGAGATCAGACCCCAGCGTGCGCCAGGGAGGAAACGCTTCCAACCGCCGGCCCGGGCGCTCATGAGGTCAGCACCACGCCTTCCAGATCTCCCCAGGAAATCCAGACTGCGTCATTCCAGGTGAAGTTCTCCGAGGCCCAGCGCTCCTGATTGACGAAGTTGCACATGACCTTGTCGCCGCGGTCCAGGCGCACGTGGTAGACCGAGTGACTGCCGAAATAGGCAATGTCCTCGATGATGCCGTGTGCCTTGTTGTGCGGTTCGGTGGGCTCGTGCTTGCTGATGCGGACCTTTTCCGGCCGCAGCGCAAACGCGACGTCCATGCCCTCGAAGCCGGTTACACCATGGGCCACATAGATCGGATCGGGCAGCTTCGGACAATCGATGGTGATGAAGTCCTTCTCGTCCTTGTCGATCTTGCCCTCGAACAGATTCACCGAGCCGATGAACTCGGCGGTGTAGCGGCTGTTGGGCTGTTCGTAGATTTCGTCCGGAGGGCCGACCTGGCGTAGCGATCCAGCTTCCATGATCGCGATCCGGTGGGCCATGGTCATGGCCTCTTCCTGATCGTGCGTGACCATCACGCAGGTCACACCGAGCTTTTCGATGATATCGACCAGTTCCAGCTGCATCTGCGAGCGCAATTTCTTGTCCAGCGCGCCCATGGGTTCATCCAGCAGCAGCAGCTTGGGGCCTTTGGCCAGCGAACGGGCCAGTGCGACGCGTTGCTGCTGGCCGCCCGACAACTGATGCGGCTTGCGCTTGGCAAACTGGGTCATCTGCACGGTGGCCAGCATCTCGTCGACGCGCCGCTGGATGGCGCTCTTTTCCAGTCCGTCCTGCTTCAATCCGAAGGCAATGTTCTGTTCCACCGTCATGTGCGGAAACAGTGCATAGGACTGGAACATCATGTTCACCGGCCGCTGGAACGGCGGCAGTCCGGTCAGATCGTCGCCGGCCAGAATGACCCGTCCGGCGGTGGGTTTCTCGAAGCCGGCCAGCACCCGCAACAGGGTGGACTTGCCGCAGCCAGAGGCGCCGAGCAGAGCGAAGATCTCGCCCTGACGAATGGTGATGCTGACATCGTCGACGGCGACAAAGCCATCGAATTCCTTGCGTACGGTGTCGATGACCAGATAGTCATCGCCGCGCTTGTCGGGGCGTCCGCCGGGGGTTGAGTTCGAGGTGGCGGAAGCGGTATCGCCGGTTGCTGTCATGAGTCTGCCTCGGCGGTTGTTGGTTGTCGGTTGTCAGTTGTCGGTGAAGGCCGTGTTCCGCGACCCAGATGCCCGATCAATCCGTTTAGAGGGCGTGCAACTTCACTCAGTTGCTCTTCCAGAAGCAGAAGTTGGTTCGGCGAGAGGTACTCAAGTTTCTGTGCCACGATCAACAGAGTGTGCAACTCGGCCAAGCTCCCCTTTGCGATATTCAGGTGCTGCAGGAACTCTTTCCGATGCTGTCTACCCTGACCCTCGGCAATATTGGCTGGAATCGAAACGACCGCCCTGCGGATTTGATCCGTCAGGGCGTAGGTTTCGTAATTGGGGAAGGTTCTGATAGCCACGTACACCGCCGGTGTGAGATCGATTGCGCGCTGCCAAACGACCAAGTCACGATAGCTCTGCTTTACACCCATCGTTTCCTCCGACCGCCAGGCAGCGACTGACAACCGACAACCAGCAACCGACAACCGGGCCCTACTGCCCAGTCTTGACCTGGGTCCACGCGCGGTTGAAGATGCGGTCGACCTCGGGCGGGATCACGGCGAGGTTGAACAGCGTGGCTTCGACTTCCGCCGTCGGGAACACGCGGCCATCGGCCAGGATTTCCGGATCCACCAGTTCCTTGGCCTTGGCGTTGCCGCTGGCATAGCTGACATAGTTCTGGATGCCGGCCATGACTTCGGGCTTCATCATGTAATTGATGAAGATGTGGGCGTTGTTGGGGTGCGGGGCATCCTTGGGAATGGCCATCATGTCGAACCACACCGGTGCGCCCTGTTTGGGAATGCTGTAACCCACTTTCACGCCCTTGCCGGCTTCCTCGGCGCGATCGGCGGCCTGGATGATGTCGCCCGACCAGGCGATGGCGAGGCAGGCATCGCCGTTGGCCATCGCATCAATCACCTGCGAGGAATGGAACTGGGTGATGTAGGGGCGAATCTTCAGCATCAGATCCACACCTTTCTGGATCACGGCCGGGTCGAAGCTGTTCGGCTCTTCACCCAGATAGAGCAGCGCGATCGGCAGGATCTCCGACGGCGTGTCCAGGATATAGACGCCGCAATCGGTCATCTTCGAAATGTATTCGGGATCGAAGATCATCTTCCAGTCATCGACCGGCGCATTGTCACCGAGGCGCTCCTTGACCTTGTCCTCGTTGTAGGCGATGCCGGTGGTGCCCCACAGATAGTTGACCGCATGGGCATTGTCCGGGTCATTCTGGGCAATCATCTTCTGGATCTTCGGATCCATGTTGTCCAGATTGGGCAGCTTGCTCTTGTCCAGATTCATGAACACGCCGGCCTGGATCTGGCGGGCCAGGAAGGTCAGCGAGGGCACCACCACGTCGTAGCCGGAGTTGCCGGTCATCAGCTTGGCTTCGAGTACCTCGTTGCTGTCGAACACATCGTAGGTGACCTTGATCCCGGTCTCCTTCTGGAAATTGTCGATGGTGTCCTCGGCGATGTAGTCAGACCAGTTCAGCACGTTCAGCACCTTGTCCTCGGCCTTCGGTGCCGCCGGTGCCGCAGGAGCGGCGGCGGTGGTGTCCTTGGGTGCCTCATCCTTGCCGCAGGCAACAAGGCTGGCAATTGCCAGCGCCAACAAAGCAATACGGAGTTTCATCAGGGTGTTCTCCTTGAGGGTGAGCTTGTGCTTGTGGTGCAAGTGCATCGTGACTGGTCGTTTTTCCCACTGAAGCCGCGGCTTGTCAATTGGCCCCTGAACCCCCGGCGTCATTGCGAGCCGTCTGTTTCGTCCCGAAACTGCCCACGGGCCATGACCCCCCGGCGTCATTGCGACCCCGGACTTGATCCGGGGGAAGCAATCCAGACCCGCAGCCGCAGAAGCACTGGATTGCTTCGTCGCTGCGCTCCTCGCAATGACGCATCAACAACTTACGAAGTGGTTCATGGAAAGCCATCTGTATCGACCCGACATTGCCCACGGGCCATGAACCCTGACCAGCGCCGAGCGGCTTGGCGGAGGGCCGCGCGCCTGCGCGGCCGCTGTTGATCTCCCGGCAGGTCAGAGCGGCGCCGCAGCGCGGCGCCCTCCAACGCAGGGCATCACTGTGACACGCCTGGGAGCCGCCAGGCATCACCCTCGGCCTGCGTCCGGCAGCGGGCGGAGATTGCATCAGCAGGCTATCCCCAGTTCCTTCGCGGTCATGTCCAGCGACTTCCAGGCCTTCTCGACCAGTTCGTCGACCTGCGCGCGGGAGATGATCAGCGGCGGCGACAGCAGCATGGTGTCGTTGGTGGCGCGCAGGATCAAACCGTTCTTGAGGGCGATGTCGCGGCAGCGGCTGCCGACCTTGCCGCGCTCGGAAAAATTCTTGCGCTCCGGTTTGTTCGGTACCAGTTCGAGGGCGCCGACCATGCCGGCGATGCGCGCTTCGCCCACCAGCGGATGCGCGCCCAGTTCCATCCAGCGCTGCTGCAGGTAGGGGCCGGTGTCGGCCTTGCAGGTATCGACGATGCGCTCTTCCTGCAGGATGCGGATGTTCTCCAGGGCCACGGCGCAGCAGACCGGATGCCCGGAATAGGTGTAGCCATGATTCAGTTCCCCGCCTTTTTCGGCGAGCACCTTGGCGATGCGGTCGTTGAACATCGAGGCGCCCAGCGGGATGTAGCCGCTGGTCAGGCCCTTGGCGATGGTCATGATGTCCGGGCGGAAGTTGAAATACTGCGAGCCGAACCATTCGCCGGTGCGGCCGAAACCGCAGATCACCTCGTCGGCCACCAGCAGCACATCGTACTTGCGGCAGATGCGCTCGATCTCCGGCCAGTAACTCATCGGCGGAATGTAGACGCCGATGGCGCCCATGATCGGTTCGCCGATGAATGCCGCCACGCGTTCCGGGCCGAGTTCGAGAATCTTGGCTTCCAGGCGGCGTGCCGCCACCAGGCCGTATTCCTCAGGCGACAGATCACCGCCGTCGATGAACCAGAAGGGTGGGTCGATGTGGTGGATGTTCGGGATCGGCAGGCCGCCCTGATCGTGCATGCCCTTGAAGCCACCCAGGCTGGCGCCGCCCACGGTCGAACCGTGATAGCCGTTGTAGCGGCCGATGAAGATGTTCTTCTGCGGCTGATCCTGCACCGCCCAGAAATGTCGCACCATGCGCAGGATGGTGTCGTTGGCCTCCGAGCCCGAATTGGCGAAGAAGGCATGATTCAGATCGTAGGGTGACAGTTCCGCGAGCTTGGCCGAGAGCCGCACGGTGGGCTCGGTTGTGCACTGGAAGAAGCTGTTGTAGTAGGCCAGCTCGGTCATCTGACGGGCGGCGGCGGCCCCCATCTCGGCGCGTCCATAGCCGATGTTGACGCACCAGAGACCGGCAAAGCCGTCGAGCAGCTTGTTGCCCTCGGCATCCCAGACATAAGCACCCTCGCCGCGGGTGAGGATGCGCGTGCCCTTCTGCGCCAGCGCAGCGTTGTCGTTGAAGGGATGCAGGTGGTAGGCAGCGTCCAGTTGCTGCAGGGTGCGGGTGTCGGGGTGTGTCATGGGTCCTCCAGCATTTCGTAAGTCACGTTGGCTGCAACGCAGCCTGCGTGACGATGTCCATTCCAAGCAGCCAGGCCTTCGTCCAGCGCGGTTTTCGAAGACGCCATGTCACGTAACCCGCTTCGCGGCCAACGTGACCTACTATTTCCCGAGTCCCGAGTCCCGAGTCCCGAGTCCCGAGTCCCGAGTCCCGAGTCCCGAGTCCCGAGTCCCGAGTCCCGAGTCCCGAGTCCCGAGTCGCTTTACACCGTCAACAACAGAAACTCCCGCTCCCACGAGCTGATCACCCGCAGGTAGGTTTCGTACTCCTTGCTCTTGACCGCGGTGTAGCAGGCCACGAAGCGGTCGCCGAGCAGTCCGCGCAGGGTCTTGCAGCCGCGCAGCAATCCGAGCGCTTCTTCCAGCGAGCGCGGCAGTCCGAAGCCCTTGTCCTGGGCGCTGCCGGTCAGCGGCTCGGTGGGTTGCAGCTTCTCGACAATGCCGAGGTAGCCGCAGGACAGCGTGGCCGCCATGGCCAGATAGGGATTGGCATCGGAGCCGGCAAAGCGGCTTTCGACGCGGGTGTTTTCCAGCGTGTCCATCGGCACGCGCAGACCACAGGTGCGGTTGTCGTAGCCCCATTGCACATTGATGGGCGCCACGCCGCCGAGGACCAGCCGCCGGTAGGAATTGACGTTGGGCGCAAAGAAGGCCATCGCCGTGGGCACGTACTTCTGCAGTCCCCCCAGATAATTGAGGAACATCTCGCTGTGCTGTCCGGCCTCCTCGCCCGCGAACAGGTTCTCGCCGGTCTTGATGTCAAGAAGACTCTGATGGATGTGCATGGCGCTGCCGGGCTCATTCTCCATCGGTTTGGCCAGGAAGGTCGCATAGATCCCATGGCGCATCGCGGCTTCGCGCATGCTGCGCTTGAACAGGAACACCTGATCGGCCCGCGTCAGCGCATCGGCGTGCTGGAAATTGACTTCCAGCTGACCCGCGCCGGATTCGTGGATCAGCGTGTCGACGTCCAGCTCCATGGTTTCGGCGTAGTCGTACATCAGATCCAGGATCGGGTCGAATTCATTGACCGCATCGATGGAGTAGGACTGCCGCGCGGTCTCGGGTCGTCCCGAGCGTCCTGCCGGCGGCTGCAGCGGAAAATCGGGGTCGGTGTTCTTCTGCACCAGGAAGAACTCGACTTCGGGCGCGACCACCGGGCGCAGACCCAGGCCCTCGTACAGCGCCAGCACCCGGCGCAGCACGTTGCGTGGCGCCAGATCATGCGGGCGCCCCTCGCGGGTGTAGCAGTCATGGATCACCTGTGCCGTGGGGTCGCTGGCCCAGGGCACCATGCGCACGGTTTCCGGATCGGGACGCAGGTACATGTCCGAATCGGACGGGCTGATCAGCTGATCGTATTCGTCGGGATAGTCACCGGTGACCGTGGTGGCGAAGATGCCCTCGGGCAGTCGGGTGCCGTAGTCATGCGAAAACTTGGCCGCCGGGATGATCTTGCCCCGGGCATTGCCGGTGAGGTCCGGCACCAGGCACTCCACCTCGGTGATACGGCGCTGTTTCAGCCACTGCTTGAGCGTGCTTTCCTGCTCGGCGGCAATGGTCTGGCGTTTGTTGCTGGACTTGCGCGACATGGTCAGATTCTCGATTGCGCCCGCGCATGCACGGCGCCAGCGAATGCCCGGAAGATTCCGAGGTAGAAGGGATTTTCCAGCACCCGCCATTCGGGATGCCATTGCACGGCCAGCAGGAATGACTCTTCCGAGTCGAGCCGTACTGCTTCGATCAGTCCATCAGGCGCCGTGGCCTCCACCAGCAGCCCCTCGCCCAGTTGGCGTATGCCCTGACCGTGGAGCGAATTCACGCGCACGGTGTCGGAGCCGGCGATGCCTGCCAGCAGGCCGCCGGGCGTCAAGGCCAGATCGTGGGCCAAACCGTACTGGACCTCCAGTGACTGGTCCTTGTCTTCGCGGTGATCATTGAAGCCGCTGGCTTCGTGCACCTTCTGCCAGAGACTGCCGCCGAAGGCCACATTGACCTCCTGAAAGCCGCGGCAAACCGCCAGCACCGGGATCTTGCGGGCCACCGCAGCGCGCACCAGCGGCAGGGTGATCAGGTCACGTGCGGGATCATGCAGATTGCCTTCGTAGCTGGCTTCGTCGCTGTAGTGGTGGGGCTCGATATTGCTGGGCGAGCCCGTCAGCAGAATGCCGTCGAAGGCGGCGAGCACCGAATCGATGTCCAGCGCCGGGTCCATCGAGGGAATCATCAGCGGCAGCCCGACGCCACTGTCGATGATGGCCCGCAGGTATTTTTCACCGACCGCCTGGAACGGATGCGGCCCGAGCTGCTTGCGATCGGAAGGTACGCCAATGAGCGGTACTGGACGCATAGACACCCGCGGATGGGAGTAGGCAACGGTACCCGCGCGGCTACATTTTTTCAACGGGCGGGCGCGGGGCGCGGGGGAGCCTCGCCCGCTGGCGTCATTGCGAGGAGCGCGCCTTTAGCCGCGAGCGCAGCGTGGCGGGACGAAGCAATCCAGTGCATCTGAGACTGTGCTTCTGGATTGCTTCCCCCGGATCAAGTCCGGGGTCGCAATGACGCCAGTTGAAAGCTCCTGTAGGTCCAGACTTGTCTGGACGCTTCTCCAGCGCCAGGCCGTAGCGCGGCTCCGGCGCGCGTGGGCTTGGGTGAGCGCCGGCGGGTATTCGCGCCGGCGGCCGCGGCCCTGTAAACCGCAAGGCGCCGGGCGCCTCGCGTGTGTGGCTTGTGGCTCTGTTGACGTCTGTCGACGCGAAGGACCCGGCCTACGCCAGCGCATGCCTGTCCATGGCCGGTGAGCAGTGTCGGGCCGATACACGCGGCTCGCAATAAGGTGAGCGTGCGAGTCTTTGCCCGTGCCCCGCGCCATGTTCTTCCCGCCGCCGGCCCTTTGCTACTATCCGATCCAGTTCCCGACCCGAGTCGATCATGCGCGAAAGCTCTCTGCCGGCGTCTGATGCCGCCGTGCTGCAGCAGATTGGTGGCTGCGAGATGATCGATCTGATCCTGCCGGATCTGAACGGTCTGCTGCGTGGCAAGCGGATCACCCGGGATGCGCTGGCAAAAATTTACGAAAGCGGTGTGTGTTTGCCGATGTCGTTGATCGCCACCGACATCACCGGCAACACGGTCGAAGAGACCAATCTGGGTTATGCCATTGGCGATGAAGACCGCATCTGCCGACCGGTACCCGGCAGTCTGCGGCCCGTGCCCTGGCAGCAGAAGCCGATGGCGCAGCTGCTGCTGAGCATGGAAGACGCCGCTGGCGGCGTGTTCAGTGCCAACCCGCGCGAAGTGCTGAAGCGGGTGCTCGATCGCTACACGGCCCTGGGTCTGACGCCGGTGGTGGCGGTGGAACTGGAGTTCTACCTGCTCGATGCCCAGCTCACGGTCGACGGCCGTCCGCAGACCTCGATCAATCCGGCCACCGGCGCGCGCAACCACACCACGCAGGTCTACTACATGGAGGACCTGAACGACTATCAGTCCTTCACCGACCGCCTCGCCGACATCTGCCGTGCCCAGCTGATCCCGGCCGATACCGCGGTGGCCGAATACGCGCCGGGTCAGTTTGAGATCAACCTCAAGCACCGCGCCGATGCGCTGCAGGCCTGCGACGACGCCATTTACCTCAAGCGCGCCATCAAGGCAGTCGCCGGCCAGCAGCAGATGCTGGCCAGCTTCATGGCCAAGCCTTTTGTCGATCAGGCTGGCAGCGGCATGCATATCCATGTGAGCCTGCTCGATCGCGAGGGCCGCAATGTCTTTGCCGGCACACCGCAAGCGCCATCACCAGTGATGCTGAATGCCATCGGCGGTCTGCAGCAGAGCTCCGGCGACTGCATGCTGATCTTTGCTCCGCACGCCAACAGCTATCGCCGCTTCGTGCTCAACGCCTTCGTGCCACTCAACGACTGCTGGGGTTTCAACAACCGCACCGTGGCCATGCGCATCCCGCACAGCGACGCCGCCAATGCCCGCATCGAACACCGCATCGCCGGTGCCGACGCCAATCCTTATCTGGTCACTGCCGCGGTGCTTGCCGGCATGCTCCACGGCATCGAACAGAAGGCCGACCCCGGTCCGCCCATCGTCGGCAACGCCTACGAACAAACCGAAGCCCGCACCCTGTACTGGCGCGAGACCATCCGCGATTTCCAGCAGAGCGAATTCATCGCCCGCAACTTCGGCAACGATTTCCGCTTCATCTACGGCCAGCAGAAACTGAAGGAACTACGCAGCTTCTACACCGAGGTGACCACGCTGGAGTACAGCTGGTATTTGCGGCAGGTCTAGTGGAGCCGGGACCGGGGACCCGGGACCGCGGGACCCGGGGCGCAGACCCTGGTGAGCGCGGCATGTTTGCTTGTGATTGAGGAGTCGCTGGTGGTACAGATCGAGTTCGCGTCGTGCGTGCAAATGCGGGTAGTCAGGCGCGCCGCGCTTCTTCGGGTCCCGGGTCCCGGGTCCCCGGTCCCGGCTCGGGTCTGACCAGTCATGGCCGTCCCCACCCACATCCCCTCCTGGTACGCCGCCACCGCCAACGCCGCGCCGGATCATCCGCTGTTGCAGGGCGAGCACAGTGCCGACGTGGTGGTGCTGGGCGCGGGTATTGCCGGGTTGTCGACCGCGCTGGAGCTGGCTGAGCGCGGCTATTCGGTGATAGTGCTCGAGGCAGAGCGGGTGGGGTGGGGGGCATCCGGGCGCAGTGGTGGGCAGGCCATCTTTGGCTACGGCTGCGACATCTCGAAGATCGAAGCACAACTGGGCTATGCCGATGCCCGCAAGCTCTTCGACTGGTCCGTTGAAGGCGTCGACATGATTGCCGAGCGCATCGGTCGCTACGGTATCGAATGCGACTGGACACCCGGCCATGCCCATGCCGCCATCAAGCCGAGTCATGTCGACGAACTGAAGCAATGGCAGGACGATCTGCAGCAGCGCTGGGGTTATACGGGCACCGAACTCTGGGAGAAGGCCCGCCTGCAGCAGGAACTGGCAACCGAGCGCTATCGCGCGCTGCTGTACGATCCGCGCAGTGGTCATCTGCATCCGCTCAACTACACGCTGGGCCTGGCGCAGGCGGCGATCGGTGAGGGCAACTCGACGATCCCGAAGGGTAGGGTGCGGATCTTTGAAGGCAGCCGCGTGATCGGCATCGATCAGGGCGAGCAGATCGTGTTCCGCACCGCTCAGGGACAGGCCCGCGGCAAGTTTGGCGTGGTCATGGGCAATGCCTGGCTCAGGCATCTGCTGCCGCAGCTGGAGACCCGCTACATGCCGGTCGGCACCTACATCTGCGCCAGCGCGCCATTGGGTGCCGAACGCGCGCAGGCGCTGATCCGCAACCACATGGCCGTGGCCGACATCAATTTCGTGCTCGATTACTTCCGGCTGAGCTCTGATCAACGCATGCTCTTTGGCGGGCGCTGCAGCTACTCCTCGCTCGATCCGCCGGGGCTGCGCTCACGCATGCGTCAGCGCATGGTCGGGGTGTTCCCGCAATTGGCCGATGTGGCCATCGACTATGTCTGGGGTGGCTACCTCGACATCACCATGAGCCGCGCCCCGCACTGGGGTCGGATCGGCAACAGTCTGTATTTCGCCCAGGGCTTCTCCGGCCACGGCATCGCCGCCACGGGCCTCGCCGGCCGCGTCATTGCCGAAGCCATCGATGGCCAGGCCGCCCGACTCGACATCTATCAGCGCATCAGGCATCACGCCTTCCCTGGTGGCCATCTGTTCCGGACCCCGGCGCTGGTGCTGGCGATGATGTGGTACCGGCTGAAGGACTGGTGGTAGCCAGTCGTAGCCTGGAGTGCGCGCAGCGCTCTCCGGGCGGTGATGCGACAAGCGCCGGGGAGCCGCTGCGCGGTACCCACGGCCTACGCCAGTTCCGATGATTCATGGGTAGGTTCTTGTTCGTGAGGAAGGCTGCGCCGGTGCCGCGGCCGTAGCGCGGCTCCGGCGCGCGTGGGCTTGGCTAACGTGCCTTGGGGGTCTTCGCGCCGGCGGCCGCGGCTCTGAGGACCGGAAGGCGCCGGGCGCCTCGTCTGTGCCGATTGGGGCTTGATCAAAGCCGATCGACGCGAAGGACCCGGCCTACGCCAGCGCGACGCGATTCATGGCCCGTGGGCAGCATCGGGACGATGCAGGTAGCTCTCCACAAATCCGTATCGTAAGTTGTTGATCTGGCGTCCGCGCGAGCGCAGCGCCGGCTTCGTTCACCCGTAGGAGCGCCCTTGCGGCGCGACCACTGCCGGGGACGTGCGACTTGCCGGTCGCGACGCGAGGTCGCTCCTACAGGCGAGCTTGTGGTTCACGGCCGTCAGCAGTGTCGGGCCGAAACAGGTAGCCCGCTATGGCGCCGACGAGCAAGGCGGCAATCGGGTCCAAAGACGCGGAAATGATTCAAGGTACTGACGTGACACCACTCCCGCCTGCACGGGAGCGCGAAGATTCCAGTGCCAGGTCCAGCGTCTCCATGAGTTCGTTGAGCTTGATCGGCTTGGTGATGTAGCGGAAGAACCCGGCTCCCAGGCCGAACTCGATGTCGCGGACCAGGGCATCGGCGCTGAGCGCTATCACCGGGATGCCCGCGGTCGCTGGCGCTTGCGCGAGGATTCTCAGCGCTTCGATGCCGCTGATGCCCGGCAGATTGATGTCCATCAGAATGACGTCGGGGAGCACCGTTCGGGCGATTTCGATGCCGCTGTCGCCGTCCACCGCAGTCAGCAGGCGCAAGTCTGGCCGGCGCGAGATGATCTCCTCCATCAGCGACAGGTTCGCCGGATTGTCCTCGATGTAGAGCACGGTGCGTATGGGCGTGCCGGACTGCGCTGGCAATCGCGAGGCTGCCGCGTCCTGGGTCGCAGCCCGCACCGACGCCTGGTCGCTCGCGAGATTCAGTTCCACCCAGAACACGCTGCCCACCCCAACCGTGCTTTCGACGCCGATGGCGCCGTGCATCATTTCGATCAGGCGTTTGGACACCACCAGACCGATACCCGTGCCCTGAACCTTGCCGGCCTCCTGGCCCAGACGATTGAAGCGCTGAAACAGCTGCGCCAGTCTCTCCGGCGGCAAACCCATGCCGGTGTCCCGCACATTGATGCGCATGCGCCCGGCCCCGTGACGGGACCAGTCGACGACCACCGACCCCTCCGGCCGGTTGTACATGATGGCATTGGACAGCAGATTGCTCAGCACCTGCTTCACCCGGTTGCGATCGGCATGGATGTAGCAGGGCGCATCGAATTCCGGAAGCAGTATGCGGATCGCCTGGGCCTGCGCCTGGGCTTCAACCATGGCCAGGCACTCTCGCAGCACTTCCTCCAGCGAAACCGTGTCCATCGCCAGCGACAGCCTGCCCGATTCGATTGCCGCGAGATCGAGGATCTCGTCAACCAGTGCCAACAGGAACCAGCCAGCCTTGAGTATGTGATCGACGTTGCGCTTCTGCGCCGGTGTCGGTGGCGGCGAGCCGGATTCGATGAGTTGGCCGAAGCCGAGGATGGCATTGAGCGGCGTACGCAACTCGTGACTCATGCTCGACAGGAATTCCGACTTGGCGCGGTTGGCGGCGTCGGCCGCCGTTCGGGCGCGCTCCAGTGCCACGTTGTTTTCCTGCAGCACCTGATCCAGCCGCTTGCGTTCGCTGATGTCACTCAACATGGCCCGCAGTTCGGGATGCCCGTTGCTGTCATGGGAAACCGCGGCCGCCCAGTGTCCCCAGAATTCGCTGCCGTCCTTTTTCACCATGCGCAGATCGCAGGACTGCGGTTCGCCGCTTTCCACCAGCTTCTTTCTGCGCAGATAGTAGGCGTCGGCGTCGTCCCTGTGGATGAATCGGGACCAGCGCTGTTTCAGCAATTCGCTGCGCGTGGTTCCGAGCAGGCTGGCGGCGGCTAGATTGGCCTGCTTGATCAGTCCTTGCTCGCTGATGGTGCAGTAACCAATGGGGGCCAGATCGTAAAGGTCGAAATAGCGCTCCCGCTCGAAGTCCAGCGCCACCTGTGCATTGCGCAGCTCCTCGTTCTGCAGTTCCAGTTCGATCTGGTGCACCTGCAGTTCATGCAGCATCTGCCGTGCTTCTTCGGTCGACAGCGATTCGATTTCTTCCGGTGTCGACGCTGCCCGCCGCAGCCAGCGTGCCTCCGCCAGCCGCCGCAGTTCCTGCGGTGAGCCGGTTTCGGCGCCGTCGTCGGCCACAGGCGAAGCCGGGAGCGCAGGCATGCGGTGTTTGCTGTTGCTCACGGCGCTGCCTCGGCGATCGAGCGCTCGGTGGTTGCAATCGCATAGATCTGATCGAACTCATTCACCAGCGCGGTCGAAATGATGGAGACCGCCACGACCGTACCCTGCTTGCTGATGCGTTCAGTACGGTACGGCTCCAGCACCTCGGCCTGACTCAGCTGTCGCAGGGTGGCCAGAGCTTTCTCGCGCAGTGCTTCGGGGATGCGCTCGCGCACGTTCATGCCCAGGGCCTCGGCCTCGCTCCAGCCGTACATCCTCACCGCACCCGGGTTCCAGGCCAGAATGCGGCCGTCGAGGTCCTGCACGGTGATCGCATCGTGGGCGTCGCGCACTACCACAGCCAGTCGCAGCAGTTCATTGGCCTTGTGCAGGGCCTCGCGCGTGCGCACGGTTTCGGTGATGTCCATGAAGGAGATCACTGCACCTTCGATCACGTTGTCGAGCGTTCGATAGGGCAGGATGCGCATCGTGTGCCAGCTCCCGTTCCTGGTTCGCACGTCCAGGCATTTCGGCACCAGCGTATTCAGCACCGCTTGCACGTCGGCCACCAGCGTGTCGTAGCCGACCATGTTGGAAACGATATGGCTGATGGGTCTGCCAACGTCGCTCTGGATCAGGTTGATGATGGCGCTGGCCGCCGGCGTGAAGCGCATGATCCGCAACTGATGGTCGACGAACACGGTGCCGATGCCGGTGCCGGCCAGCAAGTTGTTCATGTCGTTGTTGACCCTGGACAGATCGGCGACCTTGGTCTGCAACTCGTTGTTGACGGTGTTCAGTTCCTCGTTGACCGACTGCAGCTCTTCCTTTGAGGTTTCCATTTCCTCGTTGGTGGATTGCAGTTCCTCGTTGACCGACTGCATTTCCTCGTTCGAGGACTTGAGCTCTTCGTTGGAGCTCTCCAGTTCCTCGTGCGTGCTCTGCAGATATTCATCCTTGGCCCGCAACTCGTTCAGCAGTTCGGCGATGCGCTGCTCGGCGTCGACTTCCGCATTCGTTGCTGCGACCGCGCCCCCGCCATGGTTGCTGGCCGCGGCCTGGGGCTCGGGAGCGGCTGCGTCCTCAAGAATGACCAGATACAGACAGGCGTCTGCGGCCGCTGGCGCGGCCACGGCGGTAGCCTTTCGGCGCGGCACCGACGACTCAACAGTGGCGTCGGCGCCCAAGGGTACCGGGCAGACCGTCAGGTTGACATGGCTGAAGTGGCCATTGGTTTTGACGCGCACGCCAGTACAACGCACGATCTGCCGCTGTTTGGCAGACTGGCGCAAAGACCTCGCCAGATGGCGGTGCAGACCTTCACGCGCCATCTTGAGGATGTTGCTGATCCCGGGTTCGCCGGGGCCGGCTCCAGATACAGGCCGGTACGGCCGTGCAGGTAGAGGATGTTGCCCTGATCGTTGACCAGCGCGCTGATGGGTGCAAGCTGCCGCAACAACGCCTGCTCGATCAGTCCACGCATGGACAGTTTGGCCGGGTAGGCTGCCGCCGGCATCACCCTGGTTGAGGCCTGCCCCGTGTCAGGTGCCGTCAACGGCGACAGGTATTGGGCGATGGTCCGCGCTCATCGCCGGTGAGACTGGACTTGCGCTGATACAACTTTGCCTTGCGGTCGAGAACCGCAAATGCCTGGCCGAACTCGCCCACGCCTTCGGAGGTGCCCAGGAACAGCAGTCCGCCCGGTCTGATGGCATAGTGGAACAGGGGAATGAGCTTCTTCTGCAGTTCCAGGTTCAGATAGATCAGCAGGTTGCGGCAGCTGATCAGATCGAGTCTGGAAAATGGCGGGTCCTTGATGACGTTCTGTTCGGAAAACACCAGCATGTCGCGCAGACTCTTGTGGACGCGGTAGCTGCTGCCGTTCGCTTCGGCGCTGAAGAAGCGTGCCAGTCGATCTGGGGTAATGTCGGCAGCAATGTTGGCCGGATACAGGCCGCTGCGGGCGGTAGCGATCGCACGACTGTCGATGTCGGTGGCGAACAGTTGAACCGTGAAATTCTGCTTGAGTGACTCCATCCGCTCCTGCAACAGGATGGCGATGGAATAAGCCTCCTCGCCGGTGGAACAGCCAGCGCACCAGACACGAACGGTCGAGCCCGCCGTCTTGTCGGCAAAGAGGGTCGGGATGATGGTTTCCTCCAGCACCTTGAAGGCTTCCGGATCCCGGAAAAAGTTGGTCACGCCGATCAGCAGATCATGGAACAGCGCCACTACCTCGGTTGGCGTCTGCTGCAGAAAGCGGATGTAACTGTCCAGCGAATCGATCTGGTGTACGGCCATGCGCCGTTCGACGCGGCGGTTGATGGTGCTTGGCTTGTACTTGGAGAAGTCATGACCAGTCTGCGCCCGCAGCAGGACGAAGATCTTCTTCAGCGCAATCTCGGATTGGGGCGCATCGACAGTCGGCGGCAACCGGCCCTGGCCAAAGGCATGCTGGGCATAGGTCATCAGCCGGGCCGGCATTTCCGCCGGTGGCAGTTCGAAATCCACCATCCCGGTGGCGATGGCGCTGCGCGGCATGCCATCGAATTCGGTTGATTCGGGATCCTGGGCCATGACCATGCCGCTTTCGCCCTTGATGGCGCGGATGCCCTGGGTGCCATCGCTGCCAGTGCCCGACAGCACGATGCCGATCGCCTGGCGGCCCCGGTCCTGGGCCAGCGAGCGGAAGAAGAAGTCGATCGGCAGACGCTGGCCGCGCGGCGCCGAGGGTTCCAGCAATTGCAGCGCCCCGTTCAGAAAGGCCATGTCGCGATTGGGCGGAATGATGTAGATGCAGTTGTTCTGCACCACCATGCCGTCCAGGACCTCGAACACTTGCATGCGGGTACAGCGCCGGATCAGCTCGCTGAGCAGGCTCTTGTGGTCCGGGGCCAGATGCTGCACCAGCACAAAGGCCATGCCCGGATCGGCATCCACCGGCATCCCTGAGAAAAAAGCCTCGAAGGCCGCCAGGCCGCCTGCCGAGGCACCGATGCCGACAATGGGGAAGTTCTCGGAGGCAGTGGTCGGTGGCGAAACCTCGGGTACGACTCGATCGGACTTCGTCACGATCGATGACGGGCCGGATTTCCTGCCCGTTTTCCTGGTTTTCATGATCCCGCCAGGGCGCCGGATTGGCGCGTTCCCGAATCATCTTACGTTGATCGGGGTGCGGGGGCTCTGAATGACCTATTCGAAGCCGTTGGCAAAGATGTTGTTGCCACCCACCGCCGTGAAACAGCCCGCGGTGACATTGGCGGCCACCCGCGGATTGAGCAGCGTGCGGTGGCCATTGGCGAAGACTTCGCTGGAATCGCAGCCACTGATACCGCTCAGGTGGCAATAGCTCATCAGCGTGCCACGCACGCCGGTGACACCGTTGACCGTACTCGGCGCCGGACAGGAAGTCGGGCCGTTGTAGCAACCGCCGCCTTCGACAAAGCACTGGTCGATGGTGTTGGTGGCGGTCGGACCGGCACCCGTGGTGATGTTCGAACAATGGGCGTGCTGGGCGCCGAAGTTGTGACCGAGCTCGTGGGCGACGACCAGCAGATCGTCGGCGGCGGTGGCGCCGTTGAACTTGAACACCTGGGAGACGCTGTAGTGGCCACCAAGACTGCCGTTGGTGCTCTGGCAGTAATTGGTGTTACCGAGTACCCAGGCAATGCCGGCCGAGCTGAAGTTGTTGTCGGATTTGCCCGAAATCAACATGGCGAAGGCGCGGTTGACGCCGCTCTGATTGTTCTGCCAGAAGTTGCCGAATTCGGTGAGCTGCGCGCTGGTGGCGGAGGCCGAGTAGGGGTCCGGCGTGGTCGATACCCGCAGGATCGTCGTGCCCTGGGTCAGGGTGAGGTCCAGATCGCGCTCGTAGATCACGTTCAGACCGGCAAACAGCTGGGCCAGGTAATTGGTGGCGCTGGTGGTGTTGTTGCTGAATTTCTGCAGCAGCAGTTCATTGTCGGTGTCGACGGCGACCACCGCCGAGCGCGAGGCCACCGTGAGCACCTCGCCGGTTTTCGCGCCTGGCGCGGCGAGTTTCTCGGCCGGGGCAAGCAGTGACTTCCAGTTGGCGTCGGAGTTGCCGCAGGTGAATTCGGTCGGGGCGCCGTTTTCGTCTTCCTTGGCATCGCGCAGTTCAAAGCGCAGGCCGTTGCCGAAACGGCTGCTCTTGACCGTCTGGGTGCGGCCATTGGCGTCGAAAAGGATGCCCCGGGCGCTGCGGCCGTCTGCGGAGATGGACAATCCCAGTCGGGGCGCGCCGTCGACTCGCTTGTCGGCCACAAAGTGCAGCCAGTCGCTGCGCGGCAGTTCCTTGTAGCCCTCACCCTCCGGCATCAGGATGCGTGCGCCAGGTGCGTAGACATCGATGCGCTTCATGCGCACCGAACCATCACGGTCGCCACCCAGCGGCAGACGGTCGAAAGTCACCGAAGCACCCACCGCGGTTTCGCGGGCCCGAACCAGCTCATCGGAACTCAGCTCGGCTTCGGCCGAAGCGAGCAGCGGCAGCGCCAGAGCCGCCAGCATGAGTGTCACCATCAGCGCGCGCATCCTGAACCTCCAACTGTTTCCTGGCCGTCGCGACGAGGCCGACATTGCCAGAAGCAGACGCCGCAGTCTGTGATGTCAGCGCTCATTCGCTGACATTGTGTCAGCCCCGCGTCCGGGTCGTCCAGACCGGCGCCGGAATTGTCGGAGGGCGCCGCGCTGCGGCGCCGCTTTGTCGTGTACGAAGATCAAGAGCGGCCGCGCAGGCGCGCGTCCCTCCGAAAGGCCGTGTTGTACTCGACGCTTTTCGCCCCAAAACCACAGATGTCACGTAGACCCTTCGGGTCAACGTGACCTACTTCCATTTTGTCCTGTGTGCGAAAGGAGCACTGACAGACGCGACCGAGACTGCATGCAGCACAAGGCCCGTTCATCCGCTCAATCGTCAGCGGCAGGCAAGGAATCCTCGGCCGCGCGAAACCACGGTCTGCCGAAAAACCGGGGCGAATGCTCGAGTACGCGTTCGAGTTGTTCGGCACTGAGGTGTTCGCGCACCCAGAGGCGGGCGGCGAGGTTCTGATCGGCCATGGAGGTCAGCAACCACTGCAGATTGCGTTGATTGAAACGGCGAATGTCGGCGCTCGGCACCTTGGGGTCCTGCAGCACCTGCATCTGCGTTTGTCTGACTGTGGGCAGCTGCCGCTGTGCGGTTTGGTAGGCCTGCTCGCGCTGGTCCAGTTCCGCCGCCATGGCGGCGCCCTCGGCTGCGGTCAAGCCCAGGCTGGCCAGTGCCTCAGGCCGATGCCACCAGCCGAGCAGGTGGGCAGCGATAGGTGCAGGCCTGACCGGCACTGGCGGCGTAACCGCCGGGCTCGGCACCGCCGGTGCGGCGATCACGGCCGATGGCGGCGCTGACGCAGGGGGTGGAGCGGCCTCCTGCGTGCAGGCGCAGCACAGTAGAGCGCAGAGCGCGAGCAGGGCTGGACAGGAGCGCGGCAGGATCATCGCCCTTCCCGAGTATCGAATTCGCATGGCTTTGATCCGGGTTGATCGAGCAAGGATTGCGCCAATCGCGGCGATCTGCACGCCTCGGATTGCGGAAGACGACTCGCAGCGGATTGTGGTCCGACGAGTCCAGCGACGGCACCCTCGAGGTCAACAGGTCCAGCCCGCGGTAATACATGCGGTCCAGCACGTAGCTGCCGAACTGTTTGCGCGGGCCGCGGAAACGGACCTCGCGCAAGCCCAACGACTTCGTGATCTGGTTGACGATGACACGTCTGGCCTGTCGCCAGGTGTTGAAGTCGCCCGAGAAGATCACCGGCCCTTCGTGTTCGTTCACCAATTCGGCGATCGCGGTCAGCTGCAGGCGGAAGGCACCGGTGTCGGCGGTGAAGTTGATCGCGTGTACATTGGCCACCAGCAAGGTCAGCTCGGAGCCGGCCAGCCGGTATTCGGTCAACAGCGCACTCTTGTCCGTGCGCAACAGCGGTTCGCGCTTCTCCAGCGCACGCACGCTCAGCGGTGTCGCATTCGAAGCCGTCATCACGCCGGTAGGCACGCCCGCCAGCTGCCAAGCCTTGACCATGTCCCAGCGCAGCATGTCGCTGAGTCCGGCGGCGAATCCCGGGTGCAGCTGGGCCTCCTGCAACAACACCAGATCGCTGTCCACGGCCATCGCACGAAAGTCATCGATCCATTGATCGCTGCTGCCCTTCTGCACGTTCCAGACCAGCACCCGGATCTCATCGCCGTTGATCGAGCCGACGCTGTCGCGATCGTTCGACAGCACCTCGGGCGGCGGTGGTTGGACCTCTTCAGGCTGACCAAGCGCCGCTGCGGCCTCGGATATGGCGCCGGTTGCACCGCCCAAACCAACCACAAGCATCGTGCCACATAGCACGGCCGACCTCAGCGTTGCCGTCAAACGGGATCGGAAACGCCGCATCGCAGGATTCATCAGCGCAGCTTACGCCAGTGAGTATTTACCGCAGCCGCGACGCTGAGCCTTCGATCCCGGGAGGGCGCCGCGCTGCAGCGCCGATTTGCGGCCTTCGAAAAGCAACAACGGCCGCGCAGCGCGCGGCCCTCCAGAGAGCCCGCTTGCAGTCGGCGCCCCCGGTTCGTTGCTGAACTCGCTGCCAAATAGTGCCTTGCGCCCCGTGCTCTGCCATCGGCGGAATCCGCACGATGTAGCTGAATGGGTTACCGCGCTGCGCGAGACTTCACCCTACACGGGTTGAGTGGACCATTCCTCAAGAACCGAGGCCAGCGTCTCCAGGTATCCCGGCTCCCGCACGATCTCCTCGTATCCGGGGACGGCTCCCACCCATTTGCCGAGGCGCACATTCGGCGCTGCGCTGAGATAGGCCGTGGGCAAACCCAGCAGGGCGGGTCCGTCCATGCCTGCGGTGGTGACGCCGATCTGGCCGATCAGTCCGTGGCGCTGGCGCAGTTCCTCGAACAGCTGAAGTTGAGCGCGGCGCATGTCGGCGCCCTGGAAGATCGGCTCTTTCCAGCACAGGCTGAGGTCGATTCCTGCATCGATCTGCATGCAGGCATCAATGGCGTCGCCGAAGAAGACGGGCGTGAGTCCCGCGCTGAGAACCCGGTGGTAGATCTGCTGCAGTTCTTCGAAGTCGGTGTTGCGGTGCGCGTCGTGATCACTGATGCGCACCCAGAGCAGCACCTTCTGCTTCGGATCATGGCCGAGTCGCCGGGCCACCCACTCGACGAGCGCGGACGATGGCGCGTCGCATCCGAGAAAGGCCGCTCTCAACGAATGCTGAGCGCCAGCCGGATCGGCTCGAAATGAGCGCGCGATGAGGTCGGTCAGGTGCTTGGGGTTAGCCGGTCGCGAGCGATAGGGGACGAGTGCGCCGCCGAGGCCGGCATCATCCAGAAAACGCCGCGCCTGGGCTTCCTGCCGGGTGCCGGCCTTGATCTGGATGGACACGCCAGCCAGCAGTGAGGCGGCTGCCAGATACCAGCCTTCGCCAAAGGAAAATCCTGGATCGGTGAAGAAGGTATAGGCCTGGTTTCTCCCGTCCAGGGTACGTTGGGCAGCTGCGGCCGCGCGCTCGGCCCGAGCCGCATGCAGCCGTGATCGGTAGTCGCCCAGGATGTCGGCGTGCCGTCGTGCCTCTGTTGCCGAGGAGGCTGCGTTCCCGACAATCCAGCGCACCTTGGCCCAGCCGTCTTCGCAATCTTCCCGGGTCGGCGCGCGCTGGGCGCTACGCGAGAGTTGCCCGGCGCCGTAGCGGGCATCTTCGGCCCGCGCAGCATGGGCCAGCACCAGACTCTTCCGAAGCTGGGTCTGCGTGTGATCGTCATTGACGCCATCGAGCGCCAGCGTGGCAAGGGCAATGCCGCGTTCGATCCGGCTTCGATAGTCGTCACGGACACCATCCCGATGCAGGCTGCCTTCGAGCTCCCGGGCCTTGCTCAGAATCTCCTCGGCTTCAGCGGCGAGCGAAGCGGATGCGGCACTTGGGGCGGTCGTCACAGCAGTTTCTTCGTCCAGATTCATGCTGCGCGCGGGCTGCCGATTTCGAGCCCGATATTGTGCACGACGGGCAGGTGCCCGGCGCTTCCGGCCCCGGAAGTGCGGGCCGGACAGTAGCCCGGGTAAGCCGACGGCGCACCCGGCAAGTCCTGCCGCAGAGCCCCCGGGTGCGCTGCGCTTACCCGGGCTACTTGCTTCGGGTCCTGGACGTCCGAACAGCAAGAGCGCCGACTGCAAGTCGGCGATCCCAGGCAGTAGCCCGAAATCGGATTCAAGACTCCGAGACCATCAGGCTCTCAGGGTTGCTCGAATCCATCGGCAAACGTCCGGTCCAGCGGCTGACTGCGAAAGATGCCGTGGGGGCCGGCCAACAGCAGGTTATTCTGGGCAGGCACCAGGGCAGTGCTGCGGCCGAGATTGCTCAGACCCGCGTCCCAGGGGATGTAACTCGCTGCGGCGTCTCGGGTTTGCAGCACCCACGGCGCGCTGCCGCGCACGAGATAGACAACCTGAGCGTCGCCAGGATCGCAGGCGATGTCCGCGATGTCGCCTCCCGGCGTCGAGCGCTGCTGCCAGGTGGTGCCCTGGTCCTGGCTACGGTAGACGGCGCCCACCATGAACTGACTCCACGCCTTCAGCCAGAAATCGCCGTTGGTGGCTCGGCACAGTCGCGGAACGCGCGCGTAGCTCAGCAGTCCCAGATTGGCCGTTGTCCAGTCCAGGCCCGCGTTGGTCGAGCGCAGCATTCCCCCCGTCTGTCCCTGCGTGAAGCCGTCGTAGCCCGCCAGCACCACGCCCCCTGACCCGTATTGAAGGTCGACTATGCGGTCTGACGCCTGTGCATTAAAGCGCTTGCTCCAGTTGACACCGCCATCGGTGGAACGCCAGATGGTGGCTCCATTTCCGACCAACACGTCGGAACCCCCTAGCAGCAAGGTCTGCGCCTGTTCCGGATCAAAGGCGATCGCGTGCAGGTCGGATTCGAACTGTGGGCCCTGGTCCGGACCGAGGCCTATCCAGCTGCCGTTGGCTTGACGCCGATACAGGCCTTCCGGAGCGATGGTCGTCGGCCCTCCCGAGATCGCGTGCAGAGTTCCGTCTGGGCCATGGGCGACCGCGGTGTAGCGCGTCGGCGGCACCGGTTCGGAGCTCCAGGTGCTTCCACCATCCAGCGAGCGGAAGATGCCGCCAATGTTCTCGCCGGAAAAAGCGACCGCGAGTTCCTGCGGATTGAGTGGATTAGCGCTGACCGAGGTGACATTGAGCTCGTTGATGCCGTGCGAGGACCGCGCGAAGCTGCCGCCGGAATCGTTCGATCGATACACGCCATAGAGCTCTGTGCCGATCAGGATGGCACTCGAACTGCCGGGGAGGAAACGCACTGCGTCGACGGTCAACGTGGCGGTACCGCCGATACCGAACTGCCAGGTTAGGCCACCGTCTGCCGAACGGTAGACACCAGCGCCCGCGCTCGCCGCCAGGATCACGCCGGGCTGGTTCGGATCCAGGGCGATGTCGCTGATGGCGCGGAGCGGCCAGCTGGGGTTGTGCAGGGGTGTCCAATGCGCGCCGAGGTCGTCGGTTGCGTAGAGGCCGACGAATTGGCTGCCGAAGATGCGCCCGCCGCCGACGAGGAAGCGACTGCCGTCATAGACCACTGCAAATACCGGGTTGCCGGGCGGTAGGCCGGCGCTGCGGTCCACCCAGCTCTGGCCACCGTCGCTGCTGGCCCACACGGCGCCGCCACCAAAATCGCCCGAGAAGGTGGCCACGATCCGGTTCGAATTGAGTGGATCCACCGCGACAGCGGTGCCACCCAGTCCTGCGGCCACCGGCGGTGAAGCGTTGGTCCATACAAAGCCGCCGTCATCCGAGCGCATCAGCGAGATTGGCTGTCCACCGAGCGGATTGGGTAGCGCTATCCAGAGCTGCTGGCCACTGCCGCCGACCAGATGCACATCAAAAACCAGCTGATTGATGCCGATGCCGAGGTCGCGTTGTGTAAAGCTCTGACCTTGATCGTTGCTGTACAGCAGGCCCCCGGCGGTACCCAGGAAAATGCCGCCGTCGGGCGCGTACTCGATGTCGTAGACCGCGGCACCCACGGGGGCTGCGACCCGCGTCCAACTGCTGCCGCCGTCGATCGAGCGATACAGCGCGCCGGTTCCAGCGGCTGGTGCCATCCCCGCCAACACCAGCCCCGACACGATCGGCGAGGCGGCTACCGTCCCGACATCGCCGCCGAAGGGCCCAAGCCCGCGCCACGACGCGGATGTGGCCGTGAGCGACTGCTTGATGGCCGCGGCGGATGAGGTCGTGGCGGACAGTGCCGACACCCGCCAGCCGTGGTGATCGACGCGGGTCTGCGCATCCGCCGCCAGCGACACCCCCTCCGACAGTGCCAGTGCGCTGAAGTCGCCGTTGGTAATCGGACCGGTGGTAGTGGCGCTGGTACCGATTGCGCTGTTCACAGCCATCTGTGCAAGACCGGGTGTGCTGGCCAGCACGGCCCCGAAGATTGCGCACGATTGCAGCAACTGCCTGATGTTGTTCGTACTCTTGAACTGTCTGATCTTCACAATTTTGTCCTGATCGTGGGTGTCTTCAAGGCGGGCGGTGGATCGCTGTGTTCAGCGAACGGCCGCGTAAAGGGAGCTTGCGGGCCGGTTGCTGCGTCGCCTTCCTGTTGGCACTACTCGGAGTAGTGTTGGAGCTTCGATCAACTGTCACCAAATGCGGCAAAGGCATGAACTCACCTGCTGCGCGTAGCCTGGTGTGCCGCGCAGCGGCTCACCGGGGCACTTCAGCCTCACCGCCCGCAGAGCGCTGCGCGCACTTCGGGCTACGAAAAGCCGACTCTTGCTAAAATATGGCAATTCAAAGGCTTACGGCATGGCTTCATGGGGAGGCGCCGGTTTTGGCCCGAAACTGCCCACGAGCCATGAACGACCTTGCTGGATCAGAGCGGCTTCGAGGAGGGACGCGCGCCTGCGCGGCCGCTCTTGACCTCCGGGCAAGGCAAAACGGCGCCGCAGCGGGGCGCCCTCCACAGCCGCGGCAATCGACAGAACCCGCACGAAGTAGCTGCGCGGGTTACCTGGACCTCGAACGGCCGGGTCTTGACGGAGTTCGTGTGTGATGGGCTCATGCACGGGGCGCATGAGCCCATCGTTGCTCAACTGGCCGGCATGGCAGCAGCCTGAAGCGATGACAGGCTCTGCAACCAACTGACGTAGGTGCGGCGCCCTTCGGCATTGCTGAGCACATCGCCATGTCCTGCGTTCTTTACCACCAGCACTTCAACCTTGTGACCGTGGCTGCGGGCGGCCTTGGCCAATCGTTCGGTCAGCACGGCACGGGTCTGGCGGTCTTCGCTGCCCACCATCAGCAGCAGCGGTGCCTTCTGTTGCTCGACGACCTGCATATTGCCGCGACCGCGCATGTCTTGCGCCACGTCTATCCGCACGAAAGGCTTGAAATACCAGGGAATGCTGGTCTTGACCCAGTCTTCCGTGGTCGTGGCGCTGCCTTCCAGCACCAGGCCTGCGATCGGTCGATGCAAAGATGCATAACCCGCCATGAAGCTGCCCATCGAAAATCCATGGAGGACGATCTGCTCAGGGGCGACGCCGAGCGTATGGCGGGCGTAGTCGTACGCCACCACGGCATCCTGCATGATCCGATCCACCGTGGGTTTGCCCTCGGAGAAGCCGCTGCCGCGATGGTCGACCGCCAGCAGGTTGAAGGGCAATTCGCCAAACTGGCGGACCAGGTACAGGGCATTGTTGCTGGCGATGGTCATGTTGCCGCCAAAGTAGATCACCGTCGGCCAGCTCGGATCGCGCTGAATCCAGACCGCATGCAATCTCACGCCGTCGTCAGTGGTGATGCTTCGCGTCTCGCCACTCACCCCGAGCGCAGCCAGTCGCTCCACCACCGGAGGTGCGTCCGCGGGCTCCGGCGTGGGTTTGAGCACGGCACGTTGATCGACGGTGTAATGCGCGCAGCCGCCCAGCATCAGGCAGCCCAACAACAGGACACGAAAGGCGTTTGCAGCAAACGTCATGGAGTCGTTCCACAGGCACCGCACATGCGGCGAGGAGATTCTTACCGGCCTTCATGCAGACCTTCAATCAATGTAACAGCGACCAGTCAGCTGGCGTTGTCCAAGGTGGGCCGCAGTATCCGGCAGCCGCACAGAACCCATGCCGCCAGATGAGGGTTGGAGCCCCGGCCACCACCCAGCACCGACCCTCGGGGCGCAAGCGCAATGGCGGATTCCAGCTTGCCAAAGGCAGCAAAGCCGGATCGAGCCCAGCACGCGGTGAATGGTGGAATCCCCACGATCAGGCCGTGCGGTTTCCCCCTACACTCGTTTCCGTGTGATCCGCTAGCCCGCATTTCTCACACCTGCGCGGGCAGATGCACGCGGCACACTCTGCGATTGCGGTGTGCCCATCGATTCGCCTTGCGCTGTAAGGCAATCGCGGCATCTGCACGCGCAGGTGTGAGAAATGCGGGCTAGACCGTCCAGCCACTCAGGGCAGCAAAACCATGAAGGAAATCCACCATGTCCTCGGCCCCGTTGTGCTGGCGCTGCTGGTGTTCTTGCTCGGCTCGTGCCGGGAAGTGCGGCTGGAACCCACGAACAAATACGAGCAATACCTTTCTGAAGCCAGCGCCAGGGGCGAGTTCAACGGCGCGGCGCTCGTTTTCGATGGTGGAGAGGTGGTCTACCAAGGGGCGTTCGGGATCCGCAGCATCGATCCTCTTGCCCCGCTCGATGTGAACTCACAGTTTCGCCTGGCATCGGTGAGCAAACAGTTCACGGCCATGGCCGTCATGCAGCTGATGGAAGAGGGCAAACTGCGCTACGACCAGGACATCTGCGACTTCATTCCCGAACTGCGCTTTGAGGGAATCACTATCAGGCACCTGCTGCACCATGTCTCTGGCGTGCCGGACTATGAGCCGCTCATGGATCAGAACTGGAAGACAGAACTGCAAGTCGATGACCCGGCGCGGTACACCGACGGCAATGCAGACGTCATCAAGATGCTCGTGGCCACCAGGATGCCGGTGTACTTCAAGCCGGGCGAGAAATGGCGGTACAGCAATACGGGCTACAACCTGCTCGGTAGCATCGTGGCCAGGGCATCGGGAGTTTCCTTCGCAGAGTTCTTGAAAACGCGCGTTTTCGACCCCGCCGGCATGTCGAACACTGTGGTCTACAACTTCGTCATTGGTCCCGACCCGCACATGCCGAACCGCGCCTATGGCTTTCAGGTCGAATGGAACGGTACCACTCTGAGCCCCGCTGATTCGCACTACTTGAACCATGGGCAGGGAGAGGACGGCGTCTATTCCACGGTCGGCGACATGCTGAAATGGGATCGGATCCTCTACACCGAGAAGCTCGTCAGCAAAGCCACGTTGCAAGAGGCGTTCACGCCGGCGGTGCTCAACAATGGCAAGACTACCGGCTACGGATTTGGCTGGTTCATCCAGCAATCACCGCAGGGCAAACGAATGCTGGCGCATTCCGGTGGCTGGCTTGCTTTCAGCTCGCACACGCTCCGGGGCATCGAAGAGGACAAGTTCCTGGTGGTGCTGATGAACAACGCCCAGGGACCTTTCGGCGTCGTTGCCGAGGGTCTGACGAATTTGCTCTACGACCGCCCGGCGACATTGCCGCCGCGATCCATCCGCCGCGAGATCGGAAAGGCAGTGGCGGAATCCGGTGCAGCGCACGCCGTTGCGCAGTACGAGCACTTCAAAGCGCAGCGGGCCAACGAATTCCGCTTCGCGGAAGAGGACCTGAACATTCTGGGTTACCAGTTGCTCTGGGCCGGTCGCGTGGATGACGCCGTAGCGATCCACAGGCTGAATGCGCAACAGTACCCGAACTCCGCGAACGTCTACGACAGCTATGGCGATGTGCTGTTGGCGCATGGGGACAGCCTGGGGGCGCTGGAGAATTTCAGAAGGGCCTACACCCTGGACTCGTCGCTCACTGACACCCGGAGAAAGATCGACGCCATCGAATCGGCCTTGCCCGATTCGCGGTAGACGGTGGAATCCGCACGATCAAGCGGTGCGGATTCCAGCGCGCGTGAGTACGCACCTCAGGCGTTGTCCTAGCGCGAGCGAACAGCCACAGGGCAGTAGCCCGGGTAAGCCGAAGGCGCACCCGGGAAGTCTTGCCGCAAAGCCCCTGGGTGCGCTGGCGCCGGTAGGAGCGACCTTGCGTCGCGACCGGCAATTCGCACCGACGCCGTCACGGTCGCGCCGCAAGGGCGCTCCTACAAATGAACAGGGTTGGCGTTGCAGCGACGATCAGCGAAATCAGCAGCTGCTCAGATTCATCGCGAAAGGCGCTCGAAAACCACGGTGCTGGCCGTATCTCGCTCCGGGTCGTACTCGGTGCCATTGGCGACATAGGTTTCTTCGCGCGTGAGGCGACCGTCCGGCTCGTGTCGTACCGAGAACGCATGCGCGTGCGATGCCTCAGGGTTTTGCAGATTGGCGCCGTCCATGAACAGAAAATGGTGCGCGCCGGTGCTGTCGGTTTCGGTAAAAGCCAGTCGCGGTGTATTGCCTTGCGGGCAGTAGTGCGTCGCCAGCAGGCGAGTGCCGTCCATGGTGTACACCGTCATCGATTGCCGGGTTGGGCTCATCGTCCAGGTTTCAACCAGGGCGCTGCCGCCGGCCATCAATTTGAACTCAACCAGGGTATCGTTGCCCGATTCTGTCGCGCGCCAGTGGCCGACCAGGGTCTTGAGCTGCTCAAAGGCGGCATGGGCTGGCGGCTCAACTGCACGGCAAGGCGCAGGTGCCGTGAAGAGCAGGCAGGCGGCAAGTAGATTATTGAATCGCATCGTGGTCTCCAGAAAGTCTCAACCCGCGCAACGCGGATCCTCAATCACGGCAGTACCCGCCACCCGCACCATGACAACAAACGGGCAGTTCCTCAACGCGGGTTCCGCCGCCAATCGGCGAGCAGACAACGATCTACGCCCACCGCACTGTGTTCATTGTGGTGTAGCGGCCTGGCCGGCGCTTCGTGTGTATACAAAAGCGCGGCAGCGACAGGGTCATCCAGAGTTCAAGCGCAGCATCAGCGTCATTGGATCGAGCGGCGATGCCTGAAAACCGTAGTGCTCGTAGAATGCCTTGGCGCGGTCGTGCAGCGCGTGTACCAGCAGAGCCCGAACACCGGCGTTCTGCGAAACCGTAAACGCCCGAGTCACGGCGTCCTGCAGCAGCGCGCCGCCGAGCTTGAGGCCCTGGGCGCGGTGATCGACGGCGAGTCGGGCGAGAACCATCACCGGAACCGGGTCGGGCATGTTGCGACGCACGGCGCTTGTGGAGACCTGGTGCGACACAGCGCCCGCCGCCATCGCGTAGTAGCCGAAAACACATTGCTCCGGATCGGCCACGACAAAGGTGCGGCTTGCTCCACTGAACTGGTTGGTCAGAGCGCGGCGTTTGAGCCATTCGTCCAGAACCGCCTCGCCACTGGCAAAGTCATCCAGTCGATGGGTCGTGGCCAGCGGCTGCGGCGCACTGATCTTCAAGCTCATGCGGCGCCAGTGTTCCAAGGGGCCTTCACGGCCATAAGGCGCTCAAGCCCGGGGTTGGGACTCGGAGGCGCGTCGAGCATTGCCGTGAACGCCTTGAATTTGCTGGCGTCCAGCCTGAAAAAGACCTGATCCAGCACCACGGCCTGAGCGCGTTCGCAGGCCGCTTCGAGCATGAAGTCCGAACGGTTCTTGCCGAGCAGGCTCGCAGCGTGATCGATCAGGTCACGCTGTTCGGGCAGGGCGCGCAGATTGATGGCTGCGTCACGCATTGGCTTCTCCTATTCGTGCATACACAAGCGATATACGAAGTGTGGCGCGACGTGTAGCTGATGTCAACACAGATTCGAGCCACGCCCAGCGGTGCCGGAACCATGCCGGTGCAAGCGCACAGCGGAGCGGGCACTTGGAAATTCTTCGTACCAACAAGCGCTGTGGCCTTCGTTGCCAACGCAGCTCTATCGCCAGATGGCGCAGGGGAGATCTCGTTGATATTGGCCAGTCGTTGGCTCACAACCCCGACACCGATCTCGCCGAACTCCGATCGATTGCGCAACGCTACGCCTTACCGAGTAAAGGAACTTCCCCTCCAATGTCTGCCAGATCTGTCCTGGCGCTTCTGGGTGTCCACTGTTGTTGTTGTTGTCGCCAACGTCCGAACTTTCTCCGTCTCCTCGTTCATGGCGTCGCCCTCCAGCTTTGCTGTGGAAACCAGAGTTCACCACACCTCAGTGCTGGACGCCTCCGCGAGGGGCTGAGTCCAACTGATTACGCGGGCTGGATGCATGTGTTGATGTCGATTGTTATGTCTCATTATGTCTTTTCTCCAGGTTTCAGATCCCTTGTGTTCGCTAGCGCACAGCAAGTTCCTCGCCCCTTGGGGGATCTTTGACTGCAACTGTCGAATACTTCTCATAAGCCATCTGATATGAAAATCCCGAGCCGACTTGCGGTCGCCGTCGCCGTTCTGGCGCCGGCAGCGTGTGCGTTCACGCTACTGTGACCCAGGAACCAAAAGGAATAACCCCATGAAATCATTCGCGAGGACAATAGCTCCCAACAGCAAACATGACGATTTGATATACCCGTACGGCTCGCGAGTGTGCGCAAGAGTGCACCGCATGCTCAGTGGCCTTGCCCTGGCAACGGCCATGGCAGTCTCTGGCGGAACATTGTTGGCGGCCGGCCCGGCGTCCGTTGACCTGAGAACTCCCGCCGATTTCGGAGCCCTGGCTGGTGCGGCGATTTCTGGAACTGGCCATGTTAATGGGGATGTGGGGTCAGGTACGGGAGCCATCGCCCCGGCGATCACCTCCAACGGCACCATCTACCCCACCGGTGATGCTGTTGTAATGACCGCTTTGGATGATTTCTCGACAGCGTACGCTGATGGGATGAATCGACCCCATGATATTTTGTTGTCCGCGGGCGCCTATGAGTTAGGCGGAAAATCCTTAGCGCCTGGAGTTTATAGAATCGGAGGGGCTGCGACGTTGGCTACCCCGATTACCCTGAATGCCAATGGAGACCCTGATGCCGTTTTCATCATACAAATTGTGGGAGCATTCAGTTCAGCAGCGTCCGTAGGTAATGTGGTATTGATAAATGATGCTCGAAGTTCGAATGTATTTTGGGTCGTTGAAGGTGCTGTTGCCATGGGGGCAAGTACGCGCACGGAGGGCACAATCCTTGGGGCCGCAGCTATCGCATTTGGTGCCAATTCAACCATCAGCGGTCGCTTGATGGCTGGTTCAGCTGCCGGCACCATCGCAATAGACACGACCACAATTTCAGTCCCGGTGGAACCTTCCCTTGTGGGCGGCCGGATCTGGCTCGACTCGAACGGCGACGGCATTCAAGATCCGACTGAAAGCACCGGGTTCTCTGGCGTGCCGGTCACTCTGTTGCAGCTTGTTCCTGACGGCCTGACCATAGAGCTTGGAACCGCCGCAAACTTCGGCGCCCTGGCTGTAGGGGCAATTTCCGGAACCGGCCATGTTGAACAAGATGTGGGTTCGGGGGCGGGCGCCATTGCCCCGGCAATAACCTCGGATGGAACCATTTATCCAACCGGTAATGCAGTGGCCACCACTTCTCTGACAGATGCTTCCGCAGCCTACACTGATGGCAAAAATCGTTCCTATAATGTTCTGCTGTCCGCGGCTGCTTTTGAGTTGGGCGGAACGACGTTAACTCCCGGCGTTTATAAAATCGGAGCGGCTGCGACTTTGGCTTCTCCGGTTACGCTTGATGCCGAAGGGGACCCTCAGGGTGTTTTTATCCTGCAAATAGTAGGCGCTTTGGGTGCAACAGCATCTGTAGGAAATGTGATTTTGATGAATGAAGCTCAAAGTGCGAATATCTTTTGGATCGTCGAAGGCGCTGTTTCCATGGGGGCAAATACGCACATGGAGGGAACCATACTCGGAGGCGCAGCGATCAGTTTTGGTGCCGGCACAAACACAAACGGTCGATTGTTGGTGGGTTCGGCTGCAGGTGCCATCGCATTGGACACGACGACAATTTCATTGGTAACTGGAGATCCGCCCATAGGAAATCCACCACCGATTGCTGTGGCGGACACAGTGACCGATGCCGGCGGCAACTATTTATTCGAGAATGTTCTGCCAGGCATTTATATCGTCGCGTGGGATCTTACCAGTGTATCAACCGATTTCCGCATCACCAGCAACGGCGTATCCGGCGACGTAGGCGGATTTGTCAATACTGCGGATTTTGAAGTTCAGGGCGGAACAGCCCACCTTGATGTGGATCTCGGGCTGGTCCCCATAGTGGATGGCGTGTTCCACGATGGCTTTGACCTGAATCAGTGAGCCCATCTTGATACGGCCGTGCAGAACCCGCCCGCCGCACCATGGCAAGAACCGAGCAGCCCCGCCAGGCGGATTCCGCCGCCCTACCCGCGACGCGGAATCGATCCTCGCGTCCGTTCGCGGCAATCGGATGCAGCCGAAAGCGTGCTGACTGGACCGCCTCGGGCGACCGCACAAAGCTTTGCTCCAGTCCAACGCCGTAAGCCGTCCAGTCCTCCTCATCCACGCCGAATGCCGCGTCTTTGCGGCACGTCGTGCGGGGAAGCGTCGTCCGGGGACACCCAGAAGCCCGTGACCGCAGGATTGTGGGTGTCCAGATCTTGTGCTGGCGCCGGTAGGAGCGACCTTGCGTCGCGACCGGCAATTCGCACCGACGCCGTCACGGTCGCGCCGCAAGGGCGCTCCTACAAATGAACAGGGTTGGCGTTGCAGCGACGATCAGCGCAATCAGCAGCTGCTCAGATTCATCGCGAAAGGCGCTCGAAAACCACGGTGCTGGCCGTATCTCGCTCCGGGTCGTACTCGGTGCCATTGGCGACATAGGTTTCTTCGCGCGTGAGGCGACCGTCCGGCTCGTGTCGTACCCAGAACGCATGCGCGTGCGAGGCCTCAGGGTTCTGCAGATTGGCGCCGTCGATGAACAGAAAATGGTGCGCGCCGGTGCTGTCGGTTCCGGTAAGAGCCAGTCGCGGTGCATTGCCTTGCGGGCAGTAGTGCGTCGCCAGCAGGCGAGTGCCGTCCATGGTGTACACCGTCATTGATTGCCGGGTTGGGCTCATCGTCCAGGTTTCAACCAGGGCGCTGCCGCCGGCCATCAATTTGAACTCGACCAGGGTATCTCTGCCTGATTCTGTCGCGCGCCAGTGGCCCACCAGAGTCTTGAGCTGCTCAAAGGCAGCCTCGGCCGGCGGCTCGGCTGCATGGCACAGCGCAGGTGCCGAGAGAAACAGGCAAGCGGCAAGTAGCGCATTGAATCGCATGGTGGTCTCCAGAATGTCTCAAACCGCGCAAGGCGGATTCTCAATCAGGGCGAACTCGCCACTGACACCATCGCAACGAGTGAGCCGCCCTACAAGGCGGATTCCGCCGCGAATCGGCGAGTCGACAGCGGACTGCGCTGTCCTGAGTGGCCATCGGCGGAATTCGCACGCCGAAGCCGTGCGGGTTCCGCTGTACCCGAGAAGTCGCCTTACGCGAAAATCCGCCTTGCCCTGGCTACGTGCTCACGTCGCCTTCCCGCGTGTGCTCCGGGTTGCCCAACGCCATGCCCAGCGCCACAGCAAGGCCAGCGGGAAGAACAACACGACGATGGGGAGCAGGAAGCCGGCATATTCGGCCGCGCCGTCGATGCCGTATTCGAAGTTCGATGCAAAGGTGTCCCAGAGTCCGGAAAGGGAAAAGTCCGACTCGTCCTCCCATTCCAGGTTGCTGGTGAAATTGAGGGTCAGGTGATTGGTCTCGATGCGCCGCCGCTGTTGTGCGGACTCCTGCGCCAGCGATTGCAGGCGTGAGTCGATGGCGGCCAGGTTTTCCGACAGGGCGATGAGATCAGATACCGCAAGATCCTTGCGCTCGCTGAATTCCAGCAATTTCGCGCGCTGACGCGTCAGCAGATCGCGGCTGTCGCTCACATCGGCGACTGCGTCCGCCAGATCCTCTGCCGAGGTCTGCCGCGTGGAGATCTGGGTTCCTTCGCCGCCGAGCTTGACCAGTGCTTCGACCGCGGCGGGCACCACGCGCATGGCGATGCTGCCTCTCGCAGCGCGCCCCGACGTCGATTCCATCGAAAGCACGCTGCAAGCCCCGAAGCGCTCCTCGTTGCACGCGCTCTGAAGCGCCGCGATCCGCCCGGCAATACTGTACGGATCAACCTCAAAGCCGACCGTGTGCGTGTAAGCCAGGAATCCGCCTGCCTTCGATGAAATACCGGCCACACCCTCCGGCGCACTGGCCCCGGGTGGAGCCACCGACTCTTTCTTGCAGGCTGCCAGCGTGCAGAGCAGCAACAGCGAAATCAGCACTCTGGACAAGGCGCGAACCGTCAAAAGCTGAGTCATGTGGGTTCCCGGCACAGTATGGGTGTTCGTCGACCGAACAACGGTCCAAGGCCTGCGCAGAATTGCACACAAAGGGCGAGGCACGGCCGTGCCCACAGCAACGGCATTCAGCTCAAATAGGGCAGAACCCGCCCACCGCACCGTGTCAGTCAGCAGTAGCCCGGGTAAGCCGAAGGCGCACCCGGGAAGTCCTGCCGCAAAGCCCCCGGGTGCGCTGGCGCTTACGCGGGCTACTTGCTGGGATCGCCGAGTTGCACTCGGCGCTTCTGGCCCGGGAAGTGCGCAAAGCCACAGCGCCGACTACAAGTCGGCGATCCCAGGTCGTCCGATGCCAGCACCTAAGCCGCCGCTGGGATCGCCGAGTTGCACTCGGCGCTTCTGGCCCGGGAAGTGCGCAAAGCCACAGCGCCGACTACAAGTCGGCGATCCCAGGTCGTCGGCACCCGCAGGTCATCCTGAGTCGATGGGATCTGGCTATGCTCGACCTGCACGATTCCGGGACCAACATTCCATGACCGACGCCGAACAAGTCGTTTCGCAAAAGAAGAAGACGCCGTTCGACAAAGTCATCAAGGGGCTGGACTTCACCCTTCGCGTGCTGGGCTTGCTGGCCGCGGTGCTGCTTGCAATCATGGGGTTCTTCATCGTGCTGATGGGAGCCAACAAGGAGCCGATCATGGCCTTTGGCGCTCTCGCTGTCGGCAGCGTGCTGTTGGGGATACTCGCCATTTCTGCGATCGACCCTGATCGGCTCACCCGACGACTGCCCGAGTCCGGCAATATCCGCGTGCTGCTCGGCCGACTACCCGTCTATCTCGTGCTCTTGTTGGTTATCTATTTCTTTACCTAAATCAGCTAAGAAGAACAGCTCAAGCAGGGCAGAACCCGCCCACCCTAAAGTGGCGCCGCGCCATCAGGCCCCGCGAAGCCGATCGCGCTGCCCAAGTAGCGACCAGACAACAATCTTCGGCACCCCATGCGCGGCAATCGGCGGAATCCGCAGGGCGAAGCCTTCCAGCTACCGCCCAAGCTGAGAATCCGCCCTACGTGCGTTGCGACCTCGTCAGCCGACCAAGTCGCAACCGCCTCCGGCAGGGTCTGAACCATCACAGGTACATGGTGGCTCATTACCGCATGGCCCCAGACCGCCACGCCGAAGATCGCGGCGAGTTGGTGAATGCGGTCCTCCACCCACTGCGGCGGTGCACGAAGGAGCGGTCAGACAACCGATCCTCCCCACCAAGGAAAGCCCGTCGTACGCAGCGCGAGACGCAGTGGAAAGTACCCGGCGACCCGGGAGGAATCAGGATGGAGCGGGCGTAGGTCATGGGCCACGTCATTGACCTCGCCCGAGCTCATGTCAGTCGGAAAAAGACGGCAAAGTTCGTAGGGAAAATCCTACAAATTGGGTGTCCAGTGATGTTTCCATACGTGTCCATTGTTGTTTACGTTGTTGATTGGTCGGTGTCCGCAATGGGGCCGAAAAATTGAACAACTGCATCGTCAGGCGAAAAATCCCCTCCTTTACTCTCGCGCAACTCACTAACAAAATCATTCAACTCATGCATCCGTTCAACACTACGTATCTTCTCGATTTTAGTCGCTATCTCTGCAGTTTTCTTCTCGTCAATATACAACAGCGTGGTCAACAATGACACGCTCTGTCTTGCCTCGTAATCCGAACCCACCGCCATCGACAGAAAATCCATAATCCTAGCCGGGTTGGCAGCAAATATTCTTGACAGGCCTTCAACAACATCAATAAGCGCCTTGTCCCATGTTGCAAATATAAATCCAACATCAATTCGATTTTTTAGGTAGGTTGCAACCTTCGCGTCATGGTCGACAATTAACGAATAATCCTCAGGCTTTCGTTTTGCTATCTCCAACCGAATCTCCGGCGCGTATCGTCCCTCATCTATGATTCCAATATCAAAAGAGCTCAAAATTGATTCAATTTTATTTTCAATACGCAACATCGACGCCCCTGGCCGTATTCCAAAGTGTTCGAGAAATCTGGCCAAAGTGTATTCCGATGAGACGTCACCCCGATGATATGCATGGGAAAAGTGGCTCAAGTACGCGTTGCCAGATTCTCTAAGAAAGCTCTTCAAGTCGGAATCCAATAGATCATACTCCGTCAGGAACTCCAGAGCCTTACATCCATGACTAGCCATCTCGTTCAGATAGCACCGCGGTACTTTAATAGAAATACCATGAGCCGCACATACATCGTGAAGTGCTGAAGCAGCCAACCCATAACGCGAACGCGCCGGACCAAACGACAACCCGAACATCATCGGCATCGCAACACTCGAATCAAGCACCATTACAACTTCAGCATGGCGCCCCAGCGCCCTAAAAATATCAAACGTATTCGTTGAAAAAATGTGATTGACAGCCTCGCCGTATCCTTTTATTTTGGCCTGATTGAGAGATGAAAGATCTTCGAATATCTCCTGCTTTCTCCGACCCAAGCCTTTATCAGCAATGAACTGAAGCAAACTAATCGCAAAGACATCATTTCCATCCAACTGCTCACCCCGAGCGATCAACTCAAGGGACATTTCAATCAATTCGCGCGCTTCTGTATCCTCTAATTTGTACTTCTCACATAATGCCTTAGTATCCGACGCGATTGAAGTTAAATAGTCGAGCTCGGCGGATTTCATCTGGGCGCATGCATCATCCGTCAAGTAGATTTTATTTTCATCGTAATGCAGGATTTTTCGCGATCGAAGACTCGCGGCGAAACGTCTTAGGTCATTTTCGACGTTAGCCCCTGGTAACGCATTAGACAACGCACCAATGAGCTCAATCTCAGACACTGAAGCGTTTTTGTACACAAATGCTTTGATATTTGATTCAAAAATCTCTTGTCTCAAATCTCGAGCATCACTCGAAAAAAGAAGATAACTACTAATTGCTATCTCAGATACTGAAGCAATTACTTTGTCTCCAACTTGAATTCCGAGAACCTCATAGGTGCGCTTAGAAATTCCAGGTAGTGCCAGCGCGCTAGAAAGAGCCTTCAAGTCAATCAGAGAAATTTCAACCTCGCCAGCAAGTTTATATCCGGAGGCCCTGAATTCAGAAAAATTGCTGTCGGGAATCGATCTATTTGTGATGTAAAGCAGGTGGCGTTTACCCTTTGATAGAGTTAATTCAGTTTCATCATTTATCTTTGTCTGCCAGTCTTTACGTACGCTCAGCTGAATGCGCAAGTCAGAGCGCGAAGTAGCCACATCCCGCCCCCCATCGCCGGACCCATCGATAATCCTAACGTCGTTGTAGCCTTGCGCGGTCAGATAGAGGAGCGCGATGTCATAAAAACGCTTCTCCTCCAAACTTTCGATCAGCTTCTTCATCCCCGAGAAGTACATAGCTCGTTCCTCTGTTAATCAACGAAGATCAAATGGCAGCCCGCAGTCTGCGATAATTAGGGACATGGATTCGCGGGAGGACTGGGAAAAGAGCTCCAAATCAAATGATGTTCAGCGCCCATCGTTGTCTGACTCAGAGCGCTGTTGAGAGAGACCGCGCTACGACGACATAGCGTCATTCATGCCGGCAGACTTGAAATCATCAGCCGGCACCAAGGTCAATACCACGGCCCACACCTGCCACATCGTGAGTCGAGTCAGGAAAGGCTGCCTTGCTTTTGAAGTCGTTCCTACAAGTTTGCCCAATGACGTCGAAGCGCGGGGCCGCGCGTGCCGACCAATGAGGCTAGCGCAGCACGAACGGCATCGAGTGCGTCTCCGAAGCCGCGGGCTCCAGGCAGGACGCCGCTCTGAGACAGCACGTCGAGTTGCAACTCGGCGTCGTCCAAGATGCGCCGGTGAAGCGTGATCGTTTCGTCGAAGGTACTGGCTCGCGCACCCAGCGACTGTTGACGTAGGCAGTCCAGGTAATGCCGGAAAGCATCTTGCTCGCCGAATCCAACGGAGGTGGGCTGAAGT
The DNA here is from genome assembly GCA_050250665.1 of Lysobacterales bacterium. GTDB lineage: Bacteria > Pseudomonadota > Gammaproteobacteria > Xanthomonadales > SZUA-5 > JADKFD01. Next base: position 41,799 of record JBFWOF010000051.1, read on the forward strand.
CCTTGAAAGAGTGGCGCGCAATACGCCGTGCCGAAGATCGGCGGGGGCTGCATCTGCGCGAGCAGCCCGCCTCTGTGGGCCATGTCCAGCGATGGAATCTTGAACTCCGAGAGCGTCCCCGGCGCGTAGTACCAGGTCGTCTTGCGGCGGATTTCGTCCTCCTGCGCAGCGACGAATCGGTCGGGCGAAAACGCCCGCACATTCATGTATGTCCCTGAGGCGATCATGTTGGCTCCCGCCGCGGCAAGGCAAAGTAGTTGATGGTTCGCGTAGCCGACCAGTACTCGCTTGCCTTGGAGTCGAAGGCCAGCCACAAGCTCAGTAAGATTGGAAAGCCACAGCGGGTCGTCGACTAGATATTGGCCATTCGGGTGCTCGGCCAAGAGATAGACGCCCGGCAAGTCCAATCCGCGAAGCTCCTCTAGCACCTCCTGAACGGCGTCCATCGACCGCATGGGCTCCCATCCGAGGGCAACAGTTAGGTACACGGGAAGGCCCGAGTTCGCTGCCACGGCGGCGGCAGCGAGTTCACGGGTGACAGCGAGCCAGGTGTCGTCCACATCGGTGGCCAAAGGCCCAGGGACAATGAGAGCGTCGCAGCCGAGCTGACCCGTCAACTTAACAACATCCCGAATCATGTCGGTCATGCCTGGGCCACCGAAAAAACTGTTCGTCTGGTACACAGAGGGCCAGTAGCCATGCGACGTTAGGCGCTCGTGATCACTTCGCGGCACGTAAAATTGCGGGTCCAGCAGCACACGTCCACCGGAGATGCCACGAATGTCGGTCGCGAGAGATTGAAGCTGCTCGGGCTTGAGATCTCGCGGACTTAGCACGACGCAGCCCCCGCCCCACGCCCTGAGCAAGGATCGGCAGTGCTCCATCATTCCCCATCCGAACTGAAGTCCGAGTTCCATCCACTACTCCTTGAGTTCAAAATGTCTGGCTGATGAGCGCAACGCGAACGTCGTTGAACCACTGTACCGCTTGTCGCACGGAATCTGGCCGCTGGGACGGATACTTCTGGGTGAGCGCGGCGACGAAGTCTCGTAACTCTCCATTCCGGTCATACGCTACCCGAAGCGGAGGAAGCGGTTGTCTCTCGACTCGGCGGAGTACTTCAAGTCCATCGCGGGCGCCGTCGATGAATGGGTTTCGCCCCGTGGCGCACTCGTAAATAAGCACGCCTAATGCGAACAAGTCGGCGCGAGAATCAATCTCGCGCTTGCGATTCTTCATCTGCTCCGGGGCTGAGTAACCCCAAGTTCCCACGCCGAAGTGGTGCTGCGTCGCAGTCAACGACTCAAGATCAAGGTGTCGTGAGAGCCCGAAGTCCAAGAGCCAGTAATCACCCTGCACATCGACCATCACATTTTCGGGTTTGATGTCGCGGTGAACGATCCGCTTTGACTCTGCGGCTTCGAGCGCTTCGAGTAACTGAGATCCCAGCGCCAGGAGCGCGGTCATGTCTAACGGGCCACCACGAAGCATCACCCTCAGCGTCACACCGGCCACTCGCCGCTCGCGAAGCCAAACGCAGGGCCCAAGAGGGGTCTGCAGCGCGGAAGTCTCAAAAATCCGTGGAACGCGCGGGCAAACAATAAGCTCTCCCGCCAACACCTCCCGTTCGAGGCGATCCTCCCCCGACACCCTCAGCAGGAGCTTCAGGACGACGTCACCCTCGGACGGGTGCGTCGCCGAGAAGACGACTTTCTGCCCGCCTTGAGCCAAAGGCGCGAGCCCCGAAAGATCGGGAAACTGCGCTGCGATCCATGCGACGTCCAAGATTAGTTCCTTGCTTCAGAGCTCGCCGCGACGGCGTGCAACGCGCCACACCCACTCGTTGAAGAGCCATGAACCATACGAGAGTGGCACGGGACGTTGAGGTGCATCACACAAGGTGATCGCATTTGGAGCATCGAAGGCGAGCACCCCTACTTGGAATCGACGCGCCGAATCAACGAGCGCTTCAGAGTTGGGTGCCTCAGGAACTAGCGCGTGTGACTCGGAGCTAAACCAAACGTTCGCTCCTGCCTGCTCTACCGCACGTTGCCACCAAGCCATTTTGGCTTCAATTGCAATGATCTGGTCAACGGCAAAGATGCTGCTCAAGGACCGAACTCTGCAGCGTTTGGCGGTTCGGAAGACCAGGCCAAGATCGTCAAGTAGATCAAGGGTTCGACCGAGACGGCAGCGGAAGACGCTCTCGAGGAACTCGATATCTGTCCAACCGGAGTTCGCCAGCGCATGAATCAGCCGAAGGTGCGCAGCCCGCAACAGCTTCCTATCTCCTGACCAGGAGCGCGCGATCCTGGGGCGCCAGACTACGCCGACTACGTCTGGAAAGCCGGTGTCGAGGGATGGCTGACAGAAAACAGTCAGCCGGCGACCAAGCCCGACGTCGGCCCGCAGCATTTCAAGGACATCATCGACCATCCTCTGCTCTGGCCCGGCAACCGGAGATCGAAACCGCAGACCTAAACCGACATCGGTGAACTCACCATTCTCCGAGTATCCAATGGACGAGTTGCGCCAAGTCTGGATTCCACGTCGACTTGAACCGGTCATCCAGCTGCGCAAAGATGTTGACATCATTCAACCACCGTTTTAAAAGGTTGCATATCGCGCGTCCGCAACTTCAGCGCATCGCCTGTCCGCGATACGGCGATTCGCGATGACGGGCGCGGAGGCGCGGTGCGCCGCTCCAGTTTGCTCCCCATCCATCGCGATGACGGAGTTATGGCTCACATATTCCTCCGATACCCCCTACCTCACACAGGGCATGACTTATCTGCCCCAACGAATGGTACTTCACCGCCTCCATCAACCTCTCAAACAAATTCCGCCTCGCCCACGCAGCCCGCGTAGGATGCGGTGAGGCACGAACCGCATCTGTCGTGATTCGACGCCCCTGCCGCGATTGATGCGGTTCGCTGCGCTCACCGACATCCTACGGTTCTCGGTCCGTCGGACTACGCCACCGGAAAAACCGATGCTGGCGTCGAAAACCCTCACCTCTCCCACCCCTGCTCCCCCAACTGCCTCTTCATCTCCGCCACATCCCGCAACTGGACCATCAGCGTGCCATTGGTGGTGGTGCCATTGAGGCCCATGTAGGTGTGGCCGCCGGTGTCGTTGAATCGGACCACTTGCATGCCGTCGTGGATCATTGGCGTGAGTTCGATGCTGCGCTTTTCCCCGTCGGACAGCACCACGTCGCGCTGGTAGGAGCCGACAAAGGTCTCGCCGAAAACGAAGTTCTGCTTGATCTCGTTGATGGAGACCATGAACTCCTTCTTCGACATATCAGGCTCGCTGGGACTGGTGTTGGCGATGGCGCTGGGCAGATTGGCGGCCAGCAGGCCGGCGGCGAAACCGGTGGCGATGAGCAATGCGGCCTTGAGGATGCTCAGGTTCATGGCGGGGCTCCGGTGTTGGCGGGGATTGAACCGGTTCGACCCTTTGCGACTGGCGTTTGGGCTGCACGCATGGGGGCTAATGAATACAGGTGTCCCCAACGCGCGGAAGGTCTCATCCGGCGGCGGATTTGTCGCTTTGAATTACCAGGGTGTCGGATCGTATCTACGCTTGTAGGCTTTGCTGCAGGCTGAAACAAGAGCGGCCGCGCAGGCGCGCGGCCCTCCGTGGTGGGGTGTCGCTCCGTTGGTGGGACCGCTGCGGTCGGCGATACGGGCGACAGTCGGAACGCTTGCCCCCGGAACGGCCAGGCAGCGTTCCGGGGGCTGGTTATCGGTGGTGCGGTGGCGATCAGCGGGGTCGGCTGATTTTCACCGGCAGCATCATGCTGGCGCCGCGGTCGTCCATGATCTTCAGTTTCAACTCGATGGTTTGACCTGGTGCCGGGGCGGGCAGGTGGGCTTCCAGCGGCTGTCCCGGGCCGGGATTGTTGAACAGGGCTGCGGGTGAGCCCCACAGGCGGACCTCGGGCGAGTTGCGAAAGAAGCGGACGCTGCCGTCGCCGAACACGACATGGGCGCTGCCCGTATGCACCGAGGCGCTGCCGTTGCTGCCATCGAAGATCTTGATGTGCGGACCGCCGCCGGGGCCGGCTGGGGTCTGATCGGCCGACTGGTCGACGACGATGTCGAGTACACCGGCGGGCGGCTGGCCGCGAGGGCCGGCCAACTCGAAGCTGAGCCAGGATTGCGGCAGGGGATCGGCCGGGTAGAACTGTCCGCGCTTCAGGGTGACGTTGTGACCGCTGATCGGCAGCAGCGCGACCGATCCCTCTTCGCCCATGACCACTTCCAGCGCGAAGGGCAGGGCGCCGGTCTGGGCGGCGCGGTAGGTCCACTCGACTTGGGTGTAGTTCAGGGAAAGCCTGTCGACCTGGGCTTGGGCTGTGCCTGCCAGGCAGCTGGCGGCCAGCAGCAGGGATTGGAGAAGACGTTTCGAACTCATGGCAGCTACTCTCTCGGTGGGTGTTATCCGGGAGTACGCAGGCCAGTGGCGAAAACGACATGGTGTTTGCGGCGGATGTCGGGATTGCGCGATCTTCTTGAGAGCCACGTGTGTCGAATCGGCGATGCCCATGGGCCGTGAATCACAAGCTCGCCTGTAGGAGCGACCTTGCGTCGCGACCAGGGGTCGTGTCTACCGGCGTCGCCGGTCGCGCCGCAAGGGCGCTCCTACGGGTGAACGAGGTTGGTCGCGCCGCAAGGGCGCTCCTGCGGGTAAACAAGGCCGGTCGCGCCGCAAGGGCGCTCCTACGGGTGAACAAGGCCGGTCGCGCCGCAAGGGCGCCCCTACGGGTGAACAAGGGTGGTCGCGCCGCAAGGGCGCTCCTACGGGTGAACAAGGCTGGTCGCGCCGCAAGGGCGCTCCTACGGGTGAACGAGGCCGGTCGCGCCGCAAGGGCGCTCCTACGGGTGAACGAGGCTGGTCGCGCCGCAAGGGCGCCTACAGGCCTCGTCGGATCCCGACGTCGG